>JAJYUB010000117.1 GCA_021792795.1 Acidobacteriota bacterium
CCGACCAAAGCATCCGCCCCAACCCACCGCGGCCTGGATCAACCCACCAACTCCGACAACAGCGACAGAAGAGATTCGACACTAAACTCTCATGCCACATGTCTCAAACTCGTTGACACGCTCCGCCTGGCGGAGCCTAGCGAGTGGGTCCGACTCCCAAGGCCGAAGTTCTGCATTTACGGTGGGTCCAGCGCAGATGGAAACCGTAACCCGTAGGGCGGCGCAATGCCGGGGTCCACGGCGCGCGCTTGTTGCGTGGTGGGGTGAAAGCCGAAGCAGAAGAACGAGCCTGCCGCCGGGCGTCGGATAGACCCCGAAGCAGTGACCGTGCAGAAAGCGGGATACATACGGGAGACACCCGCCTGAACAATCCTCTTCGTCCGCTTCTCCGCGATGCGCCTTACCGGCAAATCTGGTTCACTCACTCCCGCCAAGGGTCGCGGAAAGAACCGCAAGTCAGCGCCGCAACCGCATGTCTTTGTGCGGCCTGCACGATGCTCAGGCGCACACCTTCCGGTCGAAAGATTCTGCTCCGTGTTGTGGGTGAGAAGCACCATAACGATTCCGGTTCCATCCGTGTCTCATGCCGCCGCTGCCGCAGAGGGAGCGCGATAGATTTCCTCTGTCTCGAAGGACTGATCCGCATGGCTGTAGCCTTTCACGGCAATAAGCTCGCGTACCCGGCGTCGGCCCCCATGATCGCGCTCGCAATACAAGACAAAGTCGATGGCCTCAGCCGTCTCCGAACGAATGAAAGAGTGATTGAAATTTGGGCGAGCACTCAAGGCAAGATCCGATAGCCGATTGAGGGCATCCCATGCGCTCTTGGCGTGGATGGTGGAGAGCGTGCCACCATGGCCGGTATTCATGGCTTGCAAGAGGTCGTAGCCGCACTCGTCGCGTATTTCGCCCATGATGATGCGGTCGGGGCGGTGTCTGAGCGCGGCAGCTACAAGCTGGCTTGGAGTGACGGCAACCTGACCGGGGATGGCATCGACAGCCTCCCACCGAACGGCGTTCGGATGGGCGATCTTTAGCTCGGCGGGCTGCTCGATCAGAATGAGGCGTTCATGAAGCGGCACATGGTCCAGCAAGGCTTTCATCAGGGTCGTCTTTCCGCTGCCAGTTCCGCCACTGATAATGCCGTTCTTTCGCTCTGCGATGAAGCCCACGACCGCATCTCGAATCTGCTCAGGTAAACTGCCCGACGCAATTAGCTCCTGCGAGGTAAACCAGCGGTTGAATTTCCTCACGGTGAATGTCGGGCCGTTGATGGAAGATGGTGAGCCGACGACGGCGACGCGGGAGCCGTCCGGCAGGCGCGTATTCAGGATGGGATTCTGGCTGGTAAGGTCTTGCCCCAGGAGGCGGGCGACACGCTCGATAGCAGCCTGTAAGCGGTCGTTGGTATAAGGCGTGGAGAGCGCAATATGCTCGACCACGCCGCCACGATCTGCATACACGCCCGTGGTCCCGTTAATCATCAGGTCAGAGATGGACGGGTCAAGAAGCAGCGCCCGCAGCTCCTCGGGGAAGAACGGGAGTATCAGCTCAAAGCTCACTGGGCACCCCCTGACCTTTGTTTACGGCTGCAATGGGGAACAGGGAGCTTGACCAAATATGCGCTACACCTCATAATGTTTTCATGGCTTATGAGATTCGCGCCACGCCTGAGTTTCGGGAATGGATGCTGACCCTCTCTCGGGAAGAACGCGAATCGTTCGATACAGCCGTAAATCTTCTGAAGGAAAAGGGTCCGGTCCTGGCCAGGCCCTATGTCGATACCGTCAAAGGATCGGCATTCCCCAATATGAAGGAGCTGCGCACCGCGCACGATAAACATCTGGCGCTCCGCGCATTTTTTGCCTTCGATCCCAGACGCGCCGCCATCCTGCTCATCGGTGGCGACAAACATGGGAAGCGTGGCTTTTACGAGAAGCTGATTCGTAAAGCCGATGAACTGTACCGTGAGCATCTGCGCTCGCTGAAGAAGTGAGCGCCAACCTGACCTCGCGCGAGAAAGGACACTATGGCACACAAAACCCTCTCTTACGACAGCATTGCTGACGAGCTGATGACCAAGGCCAGCCGCGCTCGCGCAAAGAAGCGCGCCAACGCCATTCTCGAACGCATGACGCTCGATGAACTTCGTAAGGATCGCAAGATGACCCAAGGAAAACTTGCGGTCGCTATGAAGATGCAGCAGAGCGAAGTCTCCCGTCTCGAAAAGCGCGCTGAAGTCAAACTCGGAACGCTGCGGAACTATGTCAGCGCTCTGGGCGGGCACATCGAAATTCGCGCCGTCTTCCCGGATAAGAAAGTTGAACTCGCGCTTACCGAATAGCGCCGACCTGAAAGACGGCCTCCTCACCGGACTGCTCCGTCTGTTGTGGCTGCGGGAGTACCGGGTGCAATCGGATCAACCGAGACACGGTTTTCGTGGAACTCGGTAATGGTCAATCCAAGCGGGTTGATGAATTCATATTGCGGGTAAATCTTGGCCTGATCGCTGACTTGCTTGGGATTCAAATAGTAGGTCAGACTGAGCATCCAATGCTCGGTCCTCGGCTCCCGTGAATGGCTGGGCGAGTAGAGCCTGTCCAGAGCCAAGAGCGCCGTCCCACGCGCCATGACAGCGCCTTGCACGGTCTCCTGGGACATGGACGTGATGGTGACGTTCTTCACCTCTACATCGCTCTGTTCGATTTGGCCGCCGACCACCTGGGATACCAGATGATTCTGGTTGTCTTCCGTCATCAACTGCGAGGCGAGGTTGCCGGACAGAAAGTAGAAGTTGAGCGGATACTTTTTCGCGATCGTGTCACGGCTAATCGTGTAACGGTAGTTCGTCCAATCCGTGAGGTATGTCCGAATCTCTCCCTCACGTGGGCTGTAGTTCAAATCGCTATATTGAATCGCCTGGGCACGACCCATCTCATCAATGCGGATGTAGCGGTTTACAAGGGGTCGGCGGACAAGAGAGAAATTCAGCCACATCGACCCGCAAAGCAGCACGGTTCCACAGGCGAGGATGAGGCGATAGGCTTTGCGTTCGGCATAGTGAGAGGCGTAGACCTCGTTGCCGATCTGATCCGTGAGCAATACGTGCTCCGGCGTCAATATCTGCTTCTCATTGATTACTGTGTGCGTGGACATGGGGAGAATGACTCCTTGTGCGAACTGCTTGAAAGATGACGCAGGCATAAATCACGCCAGTGATAATTAACCCGATGGCGAATACCGTCACGAATGGAATAAGCCATCTCGGACGCCGCAGTCTTACTCGGCTGAGAAGAAGAAGCCAGATATTGCTCACTACGTGCCTCCGCCTTTTGCGAGAAATAGGGCGGTTCCGCCGAGTGTATTGGGAGCAGCGGATGCCAGCCCGGCAGCGCCTCCGAAGATCGCCTGCGTCATGCTCGGAATAAAGAGCATGTTCACGATGAATGCGACGAAGACCATGATGCATGGAATCAAGTTTGTCAGCCACATCTCTATCGAATAATTTCCATTGAAAGTCTGTTGGATGAAGGCATTCATAAAGCCTCCCCAAACAAAGATGAAGGCGGCGGCAACCGCGCGAATCATCGCAAAGCTAATCAGCACGTCAAGGAAGTGAAAGAACTTCGCACGAAAGGTCTTGGTCATCAGTAAAGGAATGAAGACGGGGCCGAACAGCGCGGTCACACCATAGAGGATGAATGCGCTGCAGTTGATGACGAAGAGGATGGCCGAAGCAATACCCAACAAGACCTGCACGACGAAGTAGCCAAGGATCTGGACTGGAGCCAAGAGCGATGGCATCGCGGTATTGTCGCCAGCGGTCTTCAAAAGCTGGAGAAGATTATCGAGCGAGTTCTGATCGAAGGCTGCCACCATTGCTTGTGCGATGTAGCTGAAGAAGTGATTGATCCCAAAGCTCGCGCCGGGGAACGGATTCACCCAATAGTTCTCAAGCAGACAGCAGATAATCAGCCGGACGAGAAAGGTGACAAGATCGCCTGCATGGACGGGTTGGGCATGAAAGCGCAGGGTCATGCTCTGGGTGTTCCAATTCACGACCATACTGATAAGCGTGAAGAGAGCGATGCAGCTCAGCTCCGTCAGTCCAAGCTGTGTAAGCGCCCCGCCGTTCTGCGTCGTGAGGTTGGTCAGATTGTTTGTGAACTGGTACAGCCAATCGACGCCCGAACTCGCGCTCGGAAGGGCCTGCGCTAATAGAGTCACGGAAACCATATCGTTCCTCTCCCTCGGTCACGGTTAGGGGATGTACGTCTGCCAGGTCTTGCCTTCGTTGGCAGCGGCGGAATTGTGCTTCTTCTTGTCCTCTTCCACGCGCTGCCGGAACACCTCATCTTCGGCCTTTCGCTCCTCGGCCTCCTTCCGCTGTTGCTGAAGCATGGCCGCAGCTTTGGCGGCGGCAGCGGCGGCTTTCGCCGCCTCATGCCGCTGGAAGGTCAACGCGCCTCCGATGGCGACGAGAGCCGCGAGGATGGCGAGAAGAAGTTTCGCGTTGATCGCTTTCAGCATTGCAGTCTCCCTTATGGCAGGTAGGTATCCCAGGTGCTGCCTTCGTTGGCCGCGCTCGTGTCGTTCGCGGAACGTTGCTGCTGCACGAAGACGGCGGTATTGAGGTCTTCGACGGTAGCGTTCCGTCGCTCCATGTTTGCAACGGTCATCTGCGACGCAAGGCAAGCCTGCAAGGTGCCCTGCGACTGCATCTCGCTCAACCTCTGTGCATCCGATGCGTTGAGAAGATTGAGCTGCTGAAGTTCGCTGTTGGTGCCGTCGCCGCCGTCAAACTGCTGTGACAGCAACGAGCTGTTGGCCGTAGCGTTCGTAGCCCTATCACCCCGGTACTGGCCCACGGCGGTCAGGCAGTCGGGGGAAACTGCATCGGAAGTCTCAATCAAGGCAAGCTGCGACGTGCGGGCGCTGCCAAGCGACTGGCTGGCGAGATAGGACGGCGCACTGCCGTTCATCGTGATCGTGGCCGCTTTCCATGCAGTGCTCGATGCGGACGGCGAATTGGTATTGAGCGCAGTGCTCATGCCCGCCGTCTCACCGAACAGGTCAGCTACATTGACGTTCTCCATGGCATAGAGCGTCGTCTGCCACTGCTGCTTGAACGAGAAATGGGTGAGGTTGTTTTTGACCATGTTGTACTGCATCTGAAGTGTGGTGAGTTGCTGTATCAGACTGCCGTAGCTGGTGGGGTCGAAGACAATATCTCCGAGGCCGAACAAGGCAAAGCTCGGCGTTGCCGTGAGTAGAAATGCCGCGCCTGCCCCAATGAGCCATTTGCGACGGTTGGTGAGACCTGAATCCGGCGTGAAGATTGCGATTTTAGGGCTGGATCGGTTTCAGTCGGTGAACCTTGCGCAGGATGTCATTAGCCAGATCCTGTAGCAGCGGCGACTCTCGGAGGCGAAGAACCGGGCGGTTCTGCGGGCGAGTCAGTTCACCAGGCAGCAGGAACAGTTTGTAGCGGAGCTTTTGGAGCGTCAAGCTCTGCCAGGATTTCTCCAGGCAACTCCGCTGAAATGCGGTGACGAGATTGTAGGCAAGTCGAATGATTTCCAGATACAGAGCGTTGGCCGCAAACGACCCAGTGGGAATCTTGCGCAGGGCATAGTCTTCGCGCAATTCGCAGATCCTCGGCTCCATGGCGGCACGTCCGTCATAGAAATGCCAGATACCGGCTGGCGTCAGATTCATGTTGGTCACCCAGGCGCGATACACGTAGCGTCCCAAGGTGAACAGCGTGCTTTGCGGTTCTTCGTCCGGAATGAATCTTCGCGCCACTACGAATTGACGGGCGTGCGGCCAACCGTGGGAGCGATGATCGAACTCGGCCATCTCCCACTGCGAGTTCGCGGGTTCATACCGCAGGCCCGGCAGCAATCGCTTGAACGCCTGGGTCAGGCGGGCCA
>JAJYUB010000036.1 GCA_021792795.1 Acidobacteriota bacterium
AAAGCGTGGAAGCCTCTGACGCGCTGCGCATCCTGGAGCGCGAATCCAAGATGGAGAGTGTGTCTTTGACCGGAGTCCAGCGGCAGACACATGCGAAATATCGGGATGCCATACAAACACTGCGCGACTTACCGGAACAGGGTTTTGAGAAACTGGAGCGGCTTGGGGCCGTGCGTGAGGTGCCAGCCATCGAACGTGCGCAAACGGTCGCGGACATCTATCGGGAAATGACGGCCAATCCAGACCGCCGCGTTCTCGTGGTCGCTGCCACGCATGAAGAAATTGGCCGGGTGACAGAGGCCATCCGCCAGGATCGCAAAGAACATGGTGAGTTGGGAACAGCGAACCTCCTCGAACGCCATGTGCCTCTGCAATGGACGGAGGCACAGAAGCGCGATCCGGCGAATTATAGCGAAGCGCAAATACTGCATTTCCATCGCGCGACGCATGGCGTCGATAGACATGATTCGTTCGAAGTCCGTCGCGTGGACGGCGATCGTTTGATCGCTCGCAACGAACGCGGCCAGGAGGTCTCGCTGACAACAAAACAGGCATGGGCCTACTCCGTCCACGAACGTCAGCCGATAGAAGTTGCTGCGGGCGACCGGCTTCTGCTGACCGGCAATCGCCGCAGTCCTGAATTTCAGGCCACGAATGGCGAATTGGTCACGGTGCGCGATGTCGAAGGCCGGAAGATTCATCTGGAAGATGGCAGAACCATTCCAGATAACTATCGTGAATTTGCGCATGGCTATGCTGTCACCGCCCATCGCAGTCAAGGAAAGACGGTGGATAGGGTCATCGTTTCCGCCGATGCGATGAAACAGGAACTCTTCTATGTGGCCGCATCGCGCGGACGCGAAGAGATTGCCATAGTCACCAGCGACCGTGAACGGCTGCGAGAATCCCTCGGCATCTCGACCGCGCGTCCGTCAGCTACGGAGCTGGCCAGAGAATTGAGACCTGAACCCGCCGCCCACGAGCATGGCCTGGAGAAAATGCCCGTGCAAAGGGTGCAGCAGCCGGAGCCAAACCCTGAAATCAGCCACCGCTATGACTTCGGACCGAGTTTGTAAGACAGATGATTCTGGTCTTTGACATGACAATAATTTTGACTTACAGGTATAGCAGCTTAAATTTGCTGATGTCAGTAGGAAGTGACATTCCCCGGATAAATGGAATGATGTGCCGAGGTCGGCAGGCGGTGTCAAGGGTCCTGACCGCAGTATGCGGCGGCTTTCGCCGCCCTTGACACCGCCTGAGCCTCGGCTATGCTCTCACTATCCGAGGAATGTCACAGTGATTTGTCCAGTCATTTTCAAGTTTCTGGCTTGATTTGTTTTCATTGGATGAAAAATTCGCCTGCTCCTATTATTCCTAAAACTACCTTCTACTACCTTCCATTCCTTTCGGCTCCTTTGGCGTCTTTCTACTCCAGTTTGCCATGTGGATAGGGCCGAAAAGTCCCAATATGCGGTAGTAGACATCCTGTACAGCCCACTTCATTGTGGTTGTAGGAGTGTGCGAATGATGTTCGATTCTTCTTACTCTTTTGAGCCACTGCTCAACAGCGAACAGGCTGCGGCGCTGGTCAAAGTCCATCCCAAGACTTTACAGCGATATGCCCGTCAAGGTCTCGTCGTTGGGTTGCGCGTCGGCAATCTCTGGCGTTTTCGAGCATCCGACCTCGACCGTTGCCTGCCGGTCACGGTAAGCTCGAACCAGCTATCCGTGCCGCCTCACCACCCTTGAAATGGAGAGGAAATGAGACGGACACGTTTTCAACATGGATGCCTCCAGCTTGCGGAGCGCAAGCGCGGTCAGCGCGCCTGGGAATACCGCTGGTATGAACCCTTGGCCGATGGCAGCCGCAGACGCCGCAGTCTGGTGGTTGGCAGTCTGGAACAATACCCTAACGAAGCAGCGGCAAAACGGGCTGTGGCTTCGCTGCTGGTCAACATCAACGCCGAAAGCCCACGCTTCGGTCTCGAACCTGTGAGTGTTCGGACTTTGATTGAACACTATCAGGAAAAAGAACTGCATGAGGCTTCCGGCAAAACCTTCGCTACCTGCGAAACGTACAAGGGCTACTTCAGAAAGTGGATTCTGCTCCGTTGGGGCGACTACCGACTGAAGGACGTGAAATCTGTTGCCGTGGAAGAGTGGCTGCGATCGCTCGATCTTTCCAACGGCAGCAAGGCAAAAATACGAAACATCATGCACGCCGTCTTCAATCACGCTGTCCGTTGGGAGTGGTACGACCGGAATCCGATTACGCATGTGCGTCAAAGCGCAAAGCGGATGCAGGTTCCAGCCGTGCTGACGATTGATGAAATTGAAGAGTTGCTGTTGAACCTCGAAGAGCCGACACACACAGCCGTATTGATTGCGGCGCTCACTGGCCTGCGAGTCAGCGAATTGCTTGCTCTCAAGTGGGAAGACATTGATTTCGAGAACTTCGAGATTCATGTCACCCGCTCGATTTCGCTGCAGCATGTGGGCGAGTGCAAGACAGAGGCATCGCGCAAACCGATTCCGCTGGATTCGCGTCTCGCGGAAGCCTTGTGGCGCTGGCGTACTTTGTCCGCTTACCCACAACTGCCGGACTGGGTTTTTGCCAGTCCGCACACGAACGGAAAGCAGCCCTATTGGCCGGGCACTTTGAACCGCTGGCATTTGCAGCCAGCGGTGAAGGCAGCCGGAATCAAGGGCAATATCGGCTGGCATACGTTCCGGCGCACCTATGCGACGCTCCTCAAGGCGAACGGTGAGGATGTCAAAACGGTGCAGGAGCTACTGCGACATGCCAACAGCGTTGTGACAATGAACCTTTATGCTCAGGCTGTGACTGACCTGAAGCGGAAGGCGCAGAGTCGCATCGTGGACATGCTGCTCGACAATCACGATGAAAAACCGAGCACCCCTGCTATTGGAACAAAACGGACGTATGAAAAAATCCTTCAGCAGCGCAAGTTGTTGAAGTGATTGGCGTCCCCGACGGGATTTGAACCCGTGTTATCGCCGTGAAAGGGACCCCGGCACTCGTAACTAACTGAAACCAATGAGTACGGTTGGCCTTATAAGGACGTTTTGGAGCTGTGGGGAACGCTTATCGAACCCTTAACGAACCCTTTTTCTGCCGTAGCAGTACGCGGGCGATAACACCGAATATGGCCGCAATTTCTGGCCTGAAATTCTGGACTTTCCTGGGCGCGTGGATGTCATTTTCCATCTCCAGCAATTGCTGGCCCTGGCCCTGGAGCTGCCGCTTTCCGCCAGTTCGTCGTCCCCTCATGGGAGGATTGATGGCACACACCCGGCCAGTTGCTCGCGACCAACAACATGAAGGCAGGAAGACGGCAGGAAGACGGCCTGGTTGAATTGTTAGCCCGTTGGACGTACACTTGTAGTGGTACGCCAAGACGGAGAAAACACCATGCCTCGAACTTCAACTTTAGACAATCCAGAGAAACGCCGTATGCGCGGTGCGCGCCTTGGTTTTCGTGTGGATGCACAGACAAAGAAACTGGTAGAAAGGGCCGCTGCGCTGGAGCGCCGAAGCCTCACAGATTTTTGTTTGACCGTACTGACTCAGGCTACGCAGGCCACAATTACCCGGCACGAAAGCATCGTGCTTTCTGAGCGTGATCGCGAAGTTTTTTTTGATACTCTGGTCCATTCTCCGAAGTCGAATGCGCGTCTCCGGCAAGCATTTCGATCTGCACAAGAGCGAATCGTCTCCTGATGGCGTCGGCGGAAGGATCTCTGTATCGGCTCGACCTGCTCGGCAAGCATCACGACCGGGTAGCGTTCACCTGCGGAGTTGAGAGCCTGGACTCTTATTTGAAGACCCAGGCGACCCAAGACATGCGGCGGAAAGCAAATGCCGTGTTTGTCCTGGTTCCAGAGAATGCCCCAAGCAAGATTGCCGGTTACTTTACGCTCTGCGCATACGGCCTCGCTCCCGGAGCCATTCCGGAAACGGCGCAAAAACACATCCCGCGTTATCCAGTGGTCAGTGCGACCTTGATTGGTCGTCTTGCAGTCAGCGAACACTTACAGGGGCAGAGGCTCGGCTCTATGCTTCTAGCACAAGCGCTTCGGAAAGCCCATGAGAATGCCTCGGTGGTCGGTTCCTCAATGGTTGTCGTCGATGCGATTGACGATAGGGCGGTGCGGTTTTATCAGGCACATGGATTTATAAAACTGCCAGAATCCATGCGGTTGATCTTACCCATGCGGACGATTGCCGAGCTGAAGTCCGAATAGCCGAGCATCAATCACAACGCGCTCAAGAAGATTTCTACGAGCGCGTCCGCAAGGGCATTTTCCTGGACGGTCTGATGTCATTTTTACGAGCGGCCTTGGAAGGATAAGGGCGGTCGCTTTCCGCCAGTTCATCACCGTTCATGGGTGGATGGCTTTTCCCCAGACTGTCCAGAATTCCGATTGCTTCAGGAACATTCGCCCGGCGAGCACGCTCCCGGAAGAAAGTCTCCGTGCGTATCGCAGAAAGCTTTTCCGCCACCGCCACGTTGATCAATTGATTCAATGCGACACCTTCCTCCTCGGCGGTTCTGCGCGCTTCATCGAGCAACGAAGGTTGCAACCGGAGTGCAAAATTACTCGTTCTATTTCTCTTCCTGATTCCTCCCAAGGCTTCCTGCGGTGACTCAATGCCCATGCTCAGTTGTAATGCGGCAGGTTCAAAATCGCAGCGATTCAAGGTGACGAGGAAATCCGCTAGCAGCGATACGCATTAACCAAGGCGCATCGCACCAGCTCGTCCGGGACTGCACTTGAAAATCGTTTTGAACTGTTATTGTCCGGAAGCACCGAAGTATCAGGACCGTCCGTGCCCAAAAACGATATCACAGGCAATACCACAGTTCAATGGGTTGCGCGTCACCTCCAAGCCCTGACTCCAAAAAACATCGCCGCAGGCCATCACTTGTAAGGGCAATCAGCTTAAGTGTGCATCATTGCCTCATTCTTTCTCCTCTACCCGATCCAAAAGGTTATCACCCAAATCCAAAAGGTTATTGGACACGGAATCGGAGTTGGGCCTACTTTGTCGGCATATCGCGACCCGTCAAGGGCCGGTGGAGGTTCCGATGCAGATTCCATTCCAGTCTTCTCATTCCCTCAAAATCCCAAACAAACGTCGCCACTTTAACTGGTGGCCAACCATCGTAATGGCCACTCTGCCATTGATCTTTCCCATTGCCGCTTACGCTCAAGTCGGCGGCTCGCCCTTCGATACCGGTTTCACCGCACTTGAAACTCTGTTCACCGGAACTGTTGCCCGAGTCGCCAGCCTGATTGCCATTGTGATCGGCGGGTACGGCTTTGCACATGGCGAACCCGGCGCGAAGAAGGCCCTCGCCGGTGTCGCCGCCGGGACTGGCATTGCCGTCCTCGCTGTGAACGTCCTGAGTTGGCTTTGGGGTGTGTAAACACAGCTCGCCCGTCCACTCTCAACCTTCGATCGCAGCGAGCACAAAGAGGGGTTTATGACAGACGTGAAGCCGCACCCAAGACGGACAAACCGGGTCTTCAAAAGCCTGCATAAGCCCCTCACCTATCTGGGCGTTGAACGCGGACTGTTTTATCTGGTCTGTGTTGGGGCAGTCGGCGTGTTCAACCTATTCAATTCGATCCTTGCTGGTATTGCTGTCTTCATCGGAGGCTATGCTTTCGGCCATTGGGTGACGAACAGCGATCCGGCGTTTCTGCGAATCTTGGCCAAGTCCGAAAAGTACAAGCCGCGCTATGACGCGGCGAAACAGAGCGTACCGCGCGTGGAGGTGGTCTGATGTTCCGCATCGACAAAGCCATCACGACTTGGAAAGAGGCCGCATCGCTCAACGACCATATCAACCTCTATGGTTTCTGGAACGAGACTGCCTTTCTGACGAAGTCCGGCGACCTCGGCACGGTGTTGCGCGTTCGGGGCGTGGACTACGAAAGTCTGGATTCAGGAGAACAAGAATATGCCGTGAGGCGGCTGGAAGCGGCGCTCAAAGCGTTCGGCCCCGGTTTCCACGTTTATCAATATCTCTTCAAGTCGAACCGTCCGGAGATTCTGTTCCGCAGATATGACGACCCGATTGTGGAAGCCGCCATCGACCAGCGGCGGCAGTTTTTCGAGGCGAAGCGCGATCATCTTTATCAGGTTGAAATCTTCTACTCGATCGTGCTCGAAGGCGCACGGTCGAAGACCGGCGTGGCTCCGGCGCTCACCCGGCTCTTCCACGATCCCGCTGGAGCCATTGACGAACTGAAGGCGCAATTTACCAACGGCAGCATGAAAACTTTGCTGCGCTCGCAGATTGAACATGACCTGGCGCGGCTGGAACAGCGTGTCCAGGCTTTCACTCGCCAGCTTGCCGATTTTGTGGAGATTGAAGTGCAGAACCAGCAAGGCCAACTGCATTTCTTCAGGCGGCTGCTCAACTATGACGACTGGCGTATTGCGGGTAAGCCGCAGTCCACCCAGTTTCTTGACTATCAGGTTGTCAATTCCAACATTGAAGCAGAGCGCGACCATCTGCGGGTGGGCGACCATATTGTCCGCGTTCTGACCATGAAAGAGGCCATCACGGAAACGCGACCATTGGTGCTGGACGCCCTGCTGAAGATCCCGGCAAGCTTCTACGTCGTCACCGAATGGACACCACTTCCGACTGATAAAGCCCGCAAGGAAGTGAACAAGCGACGCCGCCACTTCAATATGTCGAAGACCGGATTCATCTCGCAGATGGGCAATGACACCACCAAGACGAATCCCCGCGATGTGCTGGTCGATGAATCGAAGCAGGCGGACATCGAAAATCTGGGCGACTGCTTGCGCGCTCTGGGAGACGGGCAATCGCTTGGCGATTTTTCCTTCACAATTGTGTTGTATGGCAAATTAAAGGCTGAGCTTGACCAGATCGTAGGCGAATTCACCGGCGTTTTCACCAACGCGGACGGCGATCTCTTCGCCGAGACCTACAACCAGCTCAACGCCTACTTCGCCTGTGTGCCCGGAAATTATGCGCTGAATCTCCGCAAGCTGTATCTGCTGAATTCCAACTATGCCGACCTCAGCTTTCTGTTTACGATCCTGCCGGGGGAAAAAACGAACCCGCATCTGGGTACGGAGTACCTGGCGGTACTCGAAACCGACAACAGCACGCCGTACTTTCTGAATTTGCATAACGGCGAGGTGGCGCACACGCTTATCCTCGGAATGACCGGCTCAGGGAAATCGTACCTGTGCAGTTTCTTGCTGCAGAATGCTCAGAAGTACGCCCCGCTCACGTTTATTTTCGATATCGGAGGCAGCTTCCAATCGCTCACAACCATCTTTCGCGGCAGCTACTTGAATGTAGGCCAGGAGGCGCGGGATTTCACCATCAACCCATTCTCGCTATCACCGACCAAAGAAAACCAGCAATTTCTCTTCAGCTTCTTTCGCGTGTTGATTGAAGGCCAACATCATGGTAGCGCCCAGCGCTACCGGCTCGATTTCAAGGAGGAACGCAAGCTGTGGGATGCCATCGAGCGGACGTATACGCTGGAGCCGGACCAACGCACAGTCTCCAACTTCGCCAACATCATTGGCGAGTTGAAGGAACGCCTGCATCGCTGGACGGTTGCCGGCCAGTATGGATTCCTATTTGACAACGCTGTAGACACGCTCTCGTTCTCGCGCTTCCAGACCTTCAACTTCCACGGCTGGAATGACGCCCCCGATGTGTTGGAGCCGCTGTTATTTTACGTGCTGCACCGGGCCAGCAATGAAATCGCCGACCCGAAAAAGCTGGCCACGTTCAAGATGTTCCTGATGGACGAGGCATGGCTGTTTATCAAAAACGAGACCATACGCAATTACATCGTCCAGGCGCAGAAGACGTGGCGCAAGCACAATGCCGGCATGATTCTGGCTACGCAATCCATCAAAGAGTTGCAGGAGTCGGGCATGTTGCAGATCGTCTCCGAAAGCTGTCCCACCAAAATCTTTCTGGCGAACCCGGAGATGGACCGCGATGTGTACCGCGAAGCATTTCATCTGAACGATACCGAACTGAACTTGATCGCCGGGCTGGTTCCGCCCGGCCAGATGCTCATCCGCAAAGCGCAGTCCTCGAAGAAGGTCCGGTTGAACGTCGATTCCGTCTCGCACTGGATGGCGACCAACAACGCCCCCGACAACCTCAAGAAGCGCGAATACTTCGCGCAGTTCGGTATTGCCGAGGGTCTCCGCCGTTTAGCCGAGGAGTTTCCATTTCAGCCCCGGACATTTGCCGGATCTGCTACTACCAACCGTAAAGGAGCGCTCGTATGAACCATACACTCACTATCGTCGCTGGGGTTGCTCTGGCCCTCTCCTCTGCTGCGGCCGTGGCGCAGGATGCTTCGGCCCGCACCGTGCAGTATCACTCGCAGGACATCGTGCCCATTCACGCCAAGCTGAAGTACACGACGCTGATCGAAGTGCCGCCGACGGAGAAGATCATGGAAGCGGCGACTGGCGACAAGGATTTCTGGGTGGTGGATGTTGTCGGCAACTTCTGCTTCGTGCATCCTGCGAAAGCAGGCATTTCCTCCAACCTGAATCTCATTACCGACAAGGGCAATATCTACAGTTTTACCTTGCAGGATGTGTCCGGCACCTCCGAAGTGCCTGATCTGAAGGTATTGATTGTGCCCGCCGACCGCTCCTCCATCGTTGCATCGTCTGGCCCTCCGCAATATGTTCCCGCCGTGCAGTTGGAGCAATCGAAGCAGCAGCTTGCCGCGCTTCAGTCTCACGTTGAGCAAGCTGTCGATGCCTATAAAAGTGCTTATCCCTTGCAATTGAAATTCGACTATACCTACAAGGCGAACGAGGCCCCGTTCGATATCCAGTCGATTTATCACGACGACAAGTTCACCTACATCAAGACGAATGCGCCGGAAAAGTTCAGCGTATATGAAATGAAGGACGGCAAACCCAACCTTATCAATTACGACCTCCGCGATGGGACCTATATCATCCCGAAGGTCATGGATTCGGGCTATGTGGAGCTGGGAAAGAAGCGCATGGAATTCTCGCGTAAGGGGTGACGGCGATGGCTGATCAAAAAGCAAAACCACCGGCAGACCCTGACATTTTCGATCTGCCCGAACTGCATCGCAGGCTCGTCGAGCCGAAGGGGGTGCTCCAGAAAAATCTGAAGATATTTCTTTATCTTGGGGCCAGCGTCCTGGTGATCATCGCGGCGATCTTCAGCGCCGGAGGCAAGAAGCCTGCGACCCAGGCCGGGAAGAACCAGCCGCCGCAGCCGACGGTGCAGGACAATACCGATAATAATGTTGCCGATTTGAAGAGCCAGCTTCAGGCCGAACAGTTGAAGGAACAACAGCAGGCCGCTATCGCTGCTGCTAGCGATCCAGCGCTTGCGCGTGCAACTCCCGCACAGCAGGCTGCCGCCTCCACCTATGGCCCTACAGGCCAATCTCTCGCTTGTGTTCCAGGCCAACGCTGCCCGCAAGCCGCATACGGACAACCGAACGGTGGTCAGCAACAGCTCACCCCAGAGCAACAGCAAACTCAGCAACTCGCCGCCAAGGAGCGGGAGCTTACGTACAACTCCCGGTTCGCATCGAACCTTGTTTACACCCAGCCTGACGATCCTTCCCCGCACCAGGAACAGGCAACGCAAGCGGGAACCGCGCCAACCGGCTACGCTTCGCAGCAGAACCGATACGCCGCGCTTTCAGGTCAGGTAGGAAGCAGCTTGATTGCTCCCCGAGCGGCAGGCCAGCCGCCAGCGCAGCCAAAGCGTGCGCCGGAGGTGAATTTGGATTCTGCCGTAGGTCAGCCGTATGTGATCCATGAAGGCACAACGCTCGACACGGTCCTGATGAACCGGCTCGACGGCGATGCCGTTGGCCCGGTCAAGGTACTTGTCTCCAACTCCTTGTATTCGCATGACCATCAGCATGTCCTTATTCCCGATGGAACCATTGTGTTGGGCGAAGCGAAAAAGATTGGGGCGGCCGGTTTCGGGCAGCAGCGTCGCCTGGCCGTCGTCTTTCATCGGATGATTATGCCAGACGGCTATTCCGTGGACTTGGATCAATTTCACGGCCTTGACCAGATCGGCGAAGAGGGTCTGAAGGACATTGTGAACAACCATTATCTGCAAATCTTCGGAACGTCGATTGCTCTCGGCGTCATTGCCGGGGCCGCCGAGATCACGCAGGGTGGCAGCAGCTTCGTTGGCTCCGGCTCGCAGGAGTTCACCAACGGAGCCGCTGGCAGTGTGTCCGAATCGGCAACCACGGTTCTCGACCAATTCCTTCAAATACCGCCCACGATTACCATTCGGGAAGGACACCGCGTGAAGGTTTACTTCACGCAGGACATGTTGCTGCCCGCTTACACCCACCACACGATTGACCAGACGTTCTAGGAGGCTGAAATGAAATATACTCACGCGCTTGTTGCAATCGAACTGATACTCGGGAGCCTGGTCATCACCGGATGCGAGAGCAAGCAGCACAAACTAACCAGGCTGCAAAATGATTATGCCAAAGCCCACGCGCAATACTACACGGACTGCATTGCTCCCGCCACGGCTGGAGACGGCGGTTACATATCAGGGAAAAAACCCACACTTCCAACCCCGGCACAACAGAAAGCACAGCAGCAGAAATGCACCGTGGAAGGCGCGAAGGCAGGCAAACTCTTGGACCAGATAATGGCCGCCGAAACCAAATAACCGTAGAGGAGTACGAACATGAGACGCATCCCCAATCGCATCGCAACTCTGGCGATCCTTCTCGCCGGAGCCACCGCAGCCCAGGCACAGTTCGGGGGAGTCGTCTTTGATCCCACTCAATCCGTTCATGCCGTCCAGCAGATCATGCAGGCCAGCCAACTCTACACCACGACCATGCAAACGACCCAGAACGTGATCGCCGCCTACAACTTTGCGAAACAGATGGCCAGTTCGCCGGCAAGCCTTTACCAGCCCTATCTTTCCCCTTCCACCTATTGGATGGCGCTGGATCAGACTGCGAACACCTATGGCAATTCCCAGGCGGTGATCAATGCCGCGAACACCGGAGTTAACGCGCAAGCCGCCTACCAGTTTTCGAGCGTTCCCCGCGCCGGAATCGTCCCCGATTACAGCACCCTCAGCACGCAAGGCCAGCAGCAGATCGCGGCGCAAGCTGCTACCACCGACCTGGGTGATGCGGTCGCCGAAAGCAATCTGCAGACGCTTGGCAAAATGCGCGCGAATGAAATGCAGCGCGAGCATGACATCTCCGCGCTTGAGAACGCGAGTCATTCGATGGACCCCGCCCAGCACACCGACATGGCCACCATGCAACGCATGAACCAGGCCCTGCTGCTGCAACTTCGACAGCAGCAGGAAGCCAATCAAATTCAGCAAGCGGCCGCACTGCAACAGATGATTGCGTTGAAGCAGCAGCAGGACGTGATGAAGCAGGGATTTCAGGATGCCGCCGGTTACAGCCAGTATTACGAGACGAACATCGCTCCGGCCTATAACGGCGAAGCGCAAGTTCTGATGTACTAACCAATCAATCGGGAGCGAGGGAGCGCATGAGCACCAGCTTTTTCAACTGGATTACACAAGGCTGCGACACCTTGACTGCCACCGCATCGCCCGGTGTGGATGCAATTGGCCTCCACATCTGCATCGCGCTCGCCACTATCATGCTGGTCTGGTTCGGCGTGCAGGAGGCGCTGGCTTCCGCGCAGGGAGGACCGGGGTTCAATATGGGGAAGTTTCTGAGTTTCTTCATGCTCATCACCTTTGCTTATGTGATGGTGAAGTTCTACGACAGCAGCATCCCCGGCATCGGCTACTCGCTCCGAGGATTCATCAACGGCGGCGCACAGAACCTGGTCACGATCATCGGCAACAACAGCGTAACCACCATTCAGCAAACCTTGGATAAAGCGCAGAAATCCGGCGGCCCTGGCATCGTCAAAGCGTTAGCGAGTCCCTATTACGCCCTCGTCTATGTCATCATTCAAATGCTGCTGGCGATTTTCAGCGCGGCAGTCGCCGCCATTGTCGCCTATGGTGCGATTGGAGTAGCCGTGGTCGGTCTGCTTGGCCCCGTCTTCATCCCCTTTTTGGTATTCGACAAGCTGGATTTTCTTTTCTGGGGATGGCTCCGCGCCTTCATCGGCTTCTGCTTCTACAAGGTCCTGGCCGCCGCAGTGCTCAGTATCCTGGGACATCTGCTGGCGCAGTATTACACCACCATCGTCAACTTTTCCGACCCCGGCACGATGGTCGAAACGCTGCCCTTGCTGATTCTGCTGGTAGGGGTAAATATCTACATCCTGTTCAAAATTCCGGTCATGACCGCGACCATCTTCTCGGGCGGCCATGGTGGTCACGACGGCGGTATGGGTCTGCTCACGTTTGCTCTCTTGCGAAGCATTTAGAGCGGACAAGAACTCGTTGGAGAAACCGATGAATGTCGAAACGAAAGCTACTCCTGAAATTACCCGCGCGGCTGAACGGTATCTGGAGCAGTACGGCGATCCGCTGGTGATGAATACCTACCTGAAGGTAACAATCCTTGCGTTGGTGGCCGTCTGTCTCGCGCTTGCCGCGCTTGTCTTCAAAGACCAGAAAGCGCTTGCCTCGATGCGGCCCCTGATTATTCGCATCAACGATGTGGGCCGGGCGGAGGCGATCGACTATCGCAACTTCCAGTACCGCCCGCAGGAAGCGGAGAACAAGTATTACCTGACCTGCTGGGCAGAGTTGTATTTCTCGCGCAACCGCTTCACCATCGAGCGCGACCAGACAAATTCTCTCTACTTCCTGAATGACGATGTGCAGCGGGCCGTGATTGCCGAGGAACAGAAGGACAAGATCATCCAGATGTACAGGAACGACAGCACGCTCCCGTATGTCGATGTGGAGGTCAAGAACATCGTTCTTGACGACCTGCGGCAGTCTCCGTATTCGGCACGCATTGAGTTTGAGAAGGTGTACACCAACCCGGCGGACCATACCGAACTCAAGCGGGAGCGATGGACCGCCAGCGTCACCTATGTCTTCCGCGAGAACGTGAAAAACAACGAGCTGGCCGTGAACCCTCTGGGGCTTACCATCGTTCGCTTCCGGGCCGACCAGGCGTTCAGCTAGCGAACCGACTTTCCCAAGGCGATGCGATGTCCAATCTTTCTGCCAATCCGACTGCTGTACCTGACCCGATCCTGCACATGATGACGTGGGCGAACCAGAGCCTTTGCCCACGCAACGAAAGTGGCGGACTGCGCTCTTCTATCGGCGCTTGGCGGACAGGATGGCCAGAGCGAACCGAGCTGCAATGTCGGCAAACTTCTTCGACCAGAGTGCAGATGAAAACTTTGCTCCGGTGTGTGTCTGCCGTTTTGTATCCCGCCTTTGTCTCGGTCACGGCTTCGAGGCTTGTCATGCGCCCTGCGGCACTCGGTCTTCTGCTTCGCTTGCAGCGCCCCTGCGGGGTCACGGTTCCTCCCGGAACAAGTTTGCAAACGCGGAAAGAACACCGCGCAAACTTCTTCCGGGTCCCTCCCAGAAAGCAGACCTTCGGCGCTTGGGAGCATGGCCCCTCGCCAGGCTTCGCCCAGTGTGACCCGATCCAGATCGGGAAATTCAACAAACGGAGACACGACCATGTATCAGAACAAAGTCAACCTCATCGGCTTCCTCGGCAGTGATGCAGAAGTTCGCACCGCCAACAACCACAGCTTCACCACGCTTTCCGTGGCCACCAAGTCCAGCTACAAGGACAAGAAGAGCGGCAAGTATGTCTCGCACACCGAATGGCACCGTTGCGTCGTCTTCGGCAAGCTCTCAGAGTTCGCCAAGACCCTCACCAAGGGCGCGCATATCCAGGTGGAAGGCGAGCTGCGCAGCCGGGAGTACACCAGCAAGAAGGCGGACGCCAAGCAGCGCATCTGGGAGATCCGGGTGAACTCGATCCTCAAGCTCGACCGCGCCGAGAAGGCCGGCCCGGAAGAGACGGCAGGCGATGACTTCAACCCCGAGGAAGAAGCGGCGTAGCTGCCGTTTCTTCCTCTCTCCCGGAAGCCCGGCTCAGCGCTGGGCTTCCTTGCTGGAAAGGTTGTCGATGAACTTCGAGTTGATCCTTCCATTCCTTCGCCCCATAGAGCCGCTGCTGCTCGACGACAGCATCAGCGAGATCATGGGCAATCCCGATGCTTCGTGGTGGTATGAGCGCGACGGAATCGTGCGTCGCGAAATGTCCATCTCCTTCGACGCCGGCAGGCTGCGCACCGGCCTCGAAGTCATAGCCAACCAACTCGGCAAAAGGCTCGACGAGGACAACCCCGTCCTGCACGCGCACCTACCGGACGGAAGCCGCCTGGCGGCGGTCATTCCTCCAGTCGTGCGCCCCGCTCCCGCGCTCACAATTCGGAAGTTCACCAGCCGCCATTACACGGTCAATGACCTCATCGCTCGCGGCACGCTCACGCGGTCGCTTGCGGATTTCCTGGAGGAGCAGATTCGCAATGGGAAAACGCTGCTTATCAGCGGCGGAACGGGCACGGGAAAGACCACGCTTTTGCGAATTCTGGCGAATGCAATACCGGAACAGGAGCGTATCGTTGTCATCGAAGATACTGCCGAGTTGCACATCCAGAAGCCAAACATTCTCGCCGTCGAATGTCAGACCGATACCTTCAAGGCAAACATCTCTTTCGACGATCTTTTGAAGTCTGCTCTGCGCTGGAGACCGGACCGTATCATTCTCGGCGAAGTGCGCGGAATCGAGGCCCGCACGCTGCTCGATTCCTTCAACACCGGCCATGCCGGTTCGCTGGCAACGATCCACGCAAACTCAGCGGAGAAAGCCCTTAGCCGTTTCGCTAACCTCGTCATGCGTTCGCACGCTCAAACCACTTTCTCCGATGTTGAAGCGGAGATCGGAGAGGCAGTCAATTTCGTCGTCCATGTCGAGCGGCAACCGGGCCGTCGCATGATCAGCGAAGTGCTGGCGCTTCGTGGCTATGATCGCGACGCCAAACGCTTCCTTATCGAATCCATTTACGAACCTTATCGCAACGCAATTCCCGCATGAAAGGAACCCGCTGTGCCCTTGCTTGAAGTCAACCCAAACCGCCACGTCAGCGCCTCCATCCGCCTGGAGGAAGCCACTGCAATCCAGATCGATCAGTATGCCGCTTTCATCCACGCATCGGCGGACGATGTGGTGGATAAAGCTCTCAACTATGTCTTCAGCAAAGACCGTGAGTTTCAGGAGTTCCTGAAGACTGCGCAGGCAGCTCATGTCCCGCCGACTCTTCGTGTCCGTAGAGCCGCCATTTCCGACGCGGTTGAACATACTCCGAAGAAGCCTGCTACCGGGGTGGAGTCCAGTGATTCTGTGCGGGTATTGAAGGCATAACCTCCATGTAAATCCTTGGCGGGGTGGAAACGGTGCTTCGCACCGGGTTTATTTCGACACTCCACCCCTGAAAGGGTTGCGTTCGGAACCGTTCCGGTTCCATTTGGGATCATGCACAAACAACAGCGGTTGCATACGAAGTGCTATTTTCGCGGTTCCATTCGGAACCATGTCTGGCGAATTCGTTTGGAGGTAATCAAATGTCTACGGACACATTAAAAGTCGAGAGCCGTTTCCCACAAATCAGGGGTCGAGAGAGTCGCACGCAAAGCATTGCGACACGCTTCACTGAAGCCGAGGAAGAGGCGTTGTTGAAGGCAGCGGAAGCGCGCGGACAGAACCTTCGGGAATGGGCGCGGGATGTGTTGCTACGCGAGGCGACACTGCACAATAAATCGGTGAGTGCCGACTCACTTATGACGGAGATTATCGGCCTGCAACTTTTCCTCACGAATGTCCTTTCGCCCATCGCTTGTGGCGAACAGATGAGTCCCGACCAATATCAGGAACTGATGCGGCAGGTGAAGGCCAACAAGCCCCAGGCGGCCCGCGAGGTGATCGCGCAGCACGTTGCCGACAAGAGGGAGCAGGTCCATGACTGAAACACATTGGGGAAGAAAAGAGAGCGTTGTCTGGCCGCCGCACAATCCCATCTATACCTATGGCGCGGTCTTCCTCGCGTTGATTACGACTGGACTTTTTCTCTACGTTCACTTTGCATTTGCGCTCTCACCACTCGAACAGTTTTACCTTCCGGTCTATCTCAAAGCATCTATGGTTCCGAGCTTTCGTGCCTCCGCCAAGTACCAGATGCTGCTGACTTCGGACGGCAGAGGGCACGCCTGGTATGCCACGGAAAAGGATGTTGTTTCCGGTTCGACACCACAGCCCAGCGGAAAGCGTTTGCCGCTGGCATTGTCAGTCTCCGCGAAGAGAAATGGCATCGTCTATCTCTACCGCAGTGTTCCCACCACCTATCAAAACAACTCGCTGCGAAGCTACCTGAAGCAGCAGATTTATGGTGGCGCGGGCCTTGTGGATATCTTCGAGATGCCTCTGCTTTTTGGGCTGCTGGCGCTCCTTGGCCAGCTTCCATTTTCCATTCTCAAAGACATTAGCCGCCGCAAGGAGATGAAGTATGGACGTCGCCTGAAGGGACCAATTCTTGTCACGCCGAAGGAGTTCAACAAGGCGTTTCAGGGAACTGGCATCGGCATCAAGACAGATGGCTGCAAGGAGATGCTCCGCATTCCAATCCGGGCAGAAGACCAGCACTTCGAGATCATCGGGGACACGGGCAGCGGGAAGACCACGATCATCATGCAGATGTTGCGACAGATTCAGGCGCGTGGCCACTCCGCCATTCTCTATGACCCCGCCTGCGAGTTCATCGAGCGGTTCTACGACGAAAACCGCGGCGACATTGTGCTCAACCCGCTCGACCGCCGCTGTCCGTATTGGGGACCGTCGGAAGAATTATTGCGGCGTGCGGAATCGCGCACGATCGCTGCATCGCTCTTTCAGCCGACGAGCGACAAAAAGGGCGAGTTTTTCATTGAAAGTCCACAGAAAATCTTCGCGCATCTGCTGTTGGAATTGCCGACGCCGCAACAGTTGATCGAGTGGATGTCGCACCCGGAAGAAATCGACCGCCGCGTCAAAGGAACGGAGCTTGCATCGTTGATCGAGCCGTCCGCTCCGCAGCAGCGCTCCGGCGTACTCGGCTCTCTGAGCCTTGTCGCCGATAGCTTCCGACTGTTGCCCACGAAGGCCGAAGCCAAGACTGAATGGACGGCGCGGGAATGGTCGGAGAAGCGCCAGGGATGGATATTCCTGACTTCGCAGCCCGCCGAGCGCGAAGCACTTCGCCCGCTGCATAGTCTTTGGATCGACATGCTGGTTCTCCGGCTGCTCAGTGCGCCGAAGCCAGAACAGCATCCAGTCTGGTTTGTGCTCGATGAGCTGGCCAGCTTGCAGAAGCTGCCGCAACTCCATACCGCCATCACCGAAAACCGCAAGTCCCGCAATCCAATTGTTCTTGGCTTCCAGGGCAAGGCCCAACTGGAGGTGATGTACGGGCATCTGGCGGAAGTCATGCTCTCGCAGCCCGCCACCAAGATTTTTCTCAAAACCGGGGAGCCGGATGCAGCGGAATGGGTCAGTCGCGCCATCGGCAAAGTGGAGATCGAACGAATGAAGGAAACGCACTATGACGGCAGTCGCAGCGGACGCAACTTTGCGCTGGACCGGCAGACGGAGCCGCTCGTTCTCGATTCTGAAATCAGCGGCCTGGAGCCGATGCATGCGTATTTGAAGCATGGGAATTATGTCGTGCAGTTTTCCTTTCCGAAGCTTGAAATTTCGCCAACGAAGGCAAAATTCATTGAGCGCCTGGAAGACGACTACATCATCCGACAACCGCGCAAGGAACAGACATCTGTTGCAAAAATCGATGACCACCAGGTCACTGCCGTCCGAGTGGCGCAGGCGATGCGTGTCGAGGAACGGAAAGGCCCGCAAGCCGTGGAAAAACCCGAGGCGGAACCGGAGAAGCAGAAGAGCTTCACGTTTGGTCCGAGGATTTGAGCCATGCTGACCATCTCCAAACCACTCTCCGCTGGCCAGGCGCAGAACTATCATCGGAAGGAGTTCACCGCAAAGGAGCAGAATTACTGGTCACAACGCGGGGTGATTGCCGGGGAGTGGCAAGGCCGTCTTGTTTCGCAATTCGGTCTTTCGGAAAAAGTTTCTGGGGAAGATTTCGCACGCTTGAGTCAGGGCCAGCATCCGTTGACGAGCGAGCAACTCGTTCGCCAGCGCGCCTCCTACGAATATAAAGATGCCGATGGCAAAACCCTAAAAACGATGGAGCATCGCGCTGGCTGGGACGCAACATTCTCCGCGCCTAAATCTGTCTCACTCACCGCGTTGGTCGGTGGCGATGACCGCGTGCGCGAAGCCCATCGTGAAAGCGTTCGCGTGGCCCTTGAACAACTGGAGCACTACACGCAGGCACGCATCGGCGGGATCCATCCGCCAGAGACCACGGGCAAATTCATCGCTGCAAAGTTTGAGCATGATACGGCCCGCCCGGTCGATGGCTATGTCGCGCCGCAACTCCATACCCATGCCGTTATCTTCAATATGACCGAACGCAATGGAGGCCAGCCCCGCGCCATTCAGCCGCAAAGCCTCTTCGCGTCACAGCAGTTTGCCACCGCCGTCTACCAGTCGGAGCTGATGTACCGGCTTCGTCAGCTTGGATACGAAATTACTCCTGGCAGAAGTGGCGCGCCGGAGATCAAGGGCTACACGCAGGAGTATCTCGACGCATCCAGTCCGCGTAGCCAGCAGATTCGGGAGTATCTCGAACGCACGGGGCGCTCCGGCAAAGAGGCCGCCGAAATTGCCGCGCATTCCACCCGCGACAAAAAAGAGATTCACTCGCCCGGTGAGGTCATGGCAGCCCATCGCAAGCTGGCCGCCGACTTTGGCCACCAGGCGGATGCTGTTGTCCGCGCTGCGAGAGAACGGTTGCACCAGCAGACGCAATCCGTGCCTCCAGCACAGCGGGTCCGTGAATCGCTGACCTTTGCCCGCGACAAGAACTTTGAGCGCGAAGCAGTCATAGACGAGCGGGCGCTGGTACGCGATGCGCTGCGACGCGGCATGGGCGATGTGACCTATCCGCAAGTTCGCGCCAATCTGAATGCCCGTCTCGCGTCCGGGGAATTCCTGATTGTTGAGCGACCTCAGAGCGTTCCAGGCCACCAGTTCACTACCGCGAAAACCATTGAGGCCGAGCATGAAATTGTTCGGCGTATGCGGGAAGGACAGAACCAACTCCATCCCATGATGACCCGCTCCGCAGCCATCCAAGTGGCCGACCAGAATCCGCACCTGAATCGCGCTCAGAAGAGCGTGGTCGAGGATGTGTTGTGTTCTCCCGACCGTATTCATGCCATTCAGGGTGTTGCAGGTGCGGGCAAAACAACAACGCTGGCCGTAATCCGCAGTGCCGCTGAAGCACACGGCTACGAGGTCGCAGGCTTCGCGCCGACCTCTCGCGCGGCGCGGCAATTGAATGAAGCTGGCATCGAAGGTGGAACCCTGCAAGGATTTCTTGCCCGTTCAACGAAACCGGAGATGCAAGAACAGAAGCATTTCTATTTCGTCGATGAATCGAGCCTTGCCAGCACGAACCAGATGCGCGACTTCCTTGTACGGCTTGGGCCAAACGATCGCGTTCTCTTGATCGGCGACACCCGACAGCATCAGGGTGTCGAAGCGGGCCGCCCCTTCGAGCAATTGCAGGAGGCTGGAATGCGGACAACCAAACTTGACGAGATCGTTCGTCAGAAAGACCCGGCACTGAAATCCACGGTCGAACTGCTGGCGATGGGTCAGGTCTCCGCTGCGCTCGACGCGCTGCAACAGCAGGGCCGTGTCAGGGAAGTTCCGAACTTTGAGGAACGCATCCGGGCCATTGCGAAAAGTTACGTCGAATCGCCGGAGAAGACCCTGATTGTGTCGCCGGATAATGCATCCCGCCGCGAGTTGAATCTGGCCGTTCGGCAGGAATTGAAGGCCAGCGGAGCCGTCGCCCAGGAAGATCATTCCATTCGCGTTCTTATCCAGCGCCAGGACATGACCGGCGCGGAACGTGCCTGGGCCAGTCACTATGAAATCAACGATGTCGTCCGCTATGCACGCGGCAGCGCAGCTTTGGGTATTGAAGCCGGTTCCTACAGCACTGTCGTGGCCGTCAATCCATCCGCAAATTTGCTTACGGTCGAAAAGCAATCCGGCGAGCTTGCCACCTACGATCCGCGCCGACTGACAGGCGTCAGCGTCTACCGTGAAGTGGCTCGTGACTTTTCTGTTGGCGATCGCATTCAGTTCACAGCACCTGACAAATCACTGGGCGTCGCCAATCGTGACCTCGCAGTCATCGAAGCAATTCATCCCGATGGCCGCGTTGATGCGCGGCTCGACAACAATCGCCAAATCGAGTTTCATGCCGGAGAGCATCGCCACTTCGACCACGGTTATGCCGTCACCAGCCACAGTTCCCAGGGGCTCACCGCCGAGCGCGTGCTCATTCATGCGGATACGAGCGTCCATCCCGACCTGCTCAGCTCCCGTTTCGGTTATGTTTCCATCTCCCGTGCCAGCCATGAAGCGACACTGTTCACAGACGATGTTGCCAAACTCAGCCCGCTGCTGGGCGTAGAAACCAGCAAGTTATCGGCTCTCGAAGTCAACAAGGCACAGTCCATCGCCTATGGCATAGGCGTAGGGTTCTGACATTACTTCCTTAGCTTTGTTCCTGCTGTTACCTAAATCTCCTTCTAACGCATGATAAGGACATTATCATGCGTGACATTATGGACGGTTTGGATCAGCAAATTCCGGCAACCGGATTTCCGACTGAGTGGTCCTCTCCGCGCTCTTCACTCCCAACATATCCAGAATGGGAGTTGTAATCATCGTGGTCACAAGCGCCATCACTACCAGCATGGTGAAAAGGGTTGGCGAGAATGCGCCTACATTGTAAGCAATATTGAGCACGATCAACTCCACCAGACCGCGTGTGTTTAACAATGCTCCCAAGGCGACAGCATCTTTCCATGACTGCCCACTCAATCGCGCTGCCAGTGCCGCTCCACCCATCTTTCCGAAGACAGCCGCCAGCAGGACGATCCCGGCCCAAAACCATACCGTACTTCCATTTAGCAGGTCGAGCCTCGTACGCATTCCGGTGAGTGCGAAAAAAAGCGGCAGCAGCAGCACGGAAACCAGCATATCCAGCTTGGCGCGCATGGCCGTTTGCCAGCGCTCGATTCTGGGAAAGCACACCCCAGCCATAAACGCGCCAAACAGCGGATGCACGCCAATTTCCTCGGTCGCCGCCGCCGATGCCAGCGTCAGTGCCACCACTACGCCAAGCATTTCCAGCGGCAGATCATTCGCCTGCAGATATTTGACCGCCCGCGCGGCGAGCGGACGCACAACTACGATCATCGAAAATAGATAGACCACCAGCCCCAATAAGCGCAGGGGCAGCGAGCTCGATCCGCCATCATGTCCAATCAGTGCCAAGGCCACTGCCAGCAAAGTCCATGCCACAACGTCATCGACAGCGGCGCACAGGATCGCTGTCGTTCCCAGGGCCGTGCCCTGCATGTGCCGCTCCTCGATGATTCGCGCCAACACGGGGAAAGCGGTGATGCTCATGGAAATTCCCAGAAAGAGAACGAACGGCATACTGCCGATTCCATGTGGGGCAAACCGTATTCGCAGAGAGTGGGCCAGAATTGCTCCCATCGCAAATGGGAACAATATACTCATGCCACTGGCCATCACGGCCGTTGCCCGTTGTTTATATAAATGTTCGTAATCCAGTTCCATCCCTATCAGGAACAGAAACAAGATCAGGCCAATGGTGCTCAGAATTTCAAAAGAATGGAAGGATGCCTGTGGAAAGAGCGCGGCCGACCAATGCGGTGTAAAACGGCCAAACACAGACGGCCCAAGCACGATACCGCCGATGATTTCTCCGATGACTCGGGACTGTCCAAGTTTGCGCGCAAGCCAGCCGCAAAAAAGTGTTACCAGCAACACCACGACCATCTGTAGCAACAAGAGCGTCATGTGCTTTCCCCTGTACAAAGATTTCCAGCGCTGGATAAAATGAACTTGTTGCGATGCACCACATCCCTTTGGGAAATTGCATGTGGGCTAATCCTTGCTCCCACCTACTTTTCAAAATTTTTTGAAACCGCACGCGGCTACGACGGAACGCATCACTCCATACTACATTCGCGGAAAACGTTGACCTAAGGAATGCCGGATTACTTACTATTTGAAGGACAAAACGCACATAAAACCTTCCTCACTTTTGCAGTGATGCTCGTGATCGTCACTACGGGGCTTGCTCACGCGCAATCGACATCTTCTCGTGGTCTGCCAGTCAGTACCTCCATCTATGATCGTACCCGTGTCGTTACGTCGCAGTGGTTCGCCGCGCCGCCAGAATCGGAAACATACAGCTACGTCGAATCGTTGCTGCGCCTCGGCGTGGCGCAACGCGTGCGACATTGGGACTGGATGTTGGAGCTTGCCCAGCCCGCGCTGTTGGGCTTGCCGAACGATGCCGTCTCACCCTTACTGGCGCAAGGCCAACTGGGTCTGGGTGGGACCTACTATGCCGCAAATGGTAACAATTCGTACCCTGCGGCTGCGTTTCTGAAACAAGGATTTTTGCGGTATCACTTCCACGGTACAGACAAAAATCTGCGGCTCGGTCGATTCGAGTTTATCGATGGCCTGGAGACACAACCTGTAAATCCGACGCTCAGTTGGCTGCAAACCAACCGCATCGCCCACCGATTGATCGGCAACTTCGGGTTCTCCGATGCCCAACGCAGCTTCGATGGCGTCGATGGTCATTACGGCGCGGGCGCATGGGACATAACTGCCATGGCTGGCCGCGCGGACCAAGGCGTCTACAACGTAAACGGCAATCCTGAACTGAATGTCGATATCCAGTACCTTGCCTTCAGCAAGTATGAATTCAAGCAGCATTTTTTGTGGCGCATTTTCGGTCTCGGCTATCATGACGGACGCACGGGAATCTTGAAGATCGACAACCGCCCGCTGCCCGTGCGACAGGCAGACCACAAAAACATTCGCCTTGGCGCCTATGGCGGCGACTTCATTACCGCCATTCCTGCCGGTCCGGGGAAGATGGATCTTCTGTTCTGGGGCGTGCTGCAAAATGGCAACTGGGGGACGCAAAACGACGGCGCGGGTGCTGCCGCAGTCGAGGGAGGCTATCGGCTGACCAAGGTTGCGACCGCTCCATGGCTGCGAGCAGGATGGTTCCTGGGCAGCGGTGACAACCATCCCACGGACAACCGGCACAATACATTTTTCCAGGTACTGCCGACGCCCCGAATCTATGCGCGGTTCCCGTTCTATGACCTGATGGACAACAAGGACCGGTTCGTACAGCTCATCGACAATCCAACCAGGCGTCTGGAACTGCGCAGCGACCTCCACTGGCTGCAGTTGGCTTCCAACAAAGACCTTTGGTATTTAGGGGGTGGGGCCTTTGACGACAAAGTCTTCGGCTATGTAGGTCGGCCCAGCAATGGGCATTCCTCGTTTGCAATCGTCAATGATGTCAGCGCCGATTGGCAGGCGACGAAGACCGTGGCCCTGAATTTCTACTACGCGCATGCCTCGGGTAAGAGTGTCATCGCGTCCATCTATCCCGTCGATCGCAATGCCCAGTTTGGCTACGTGGAGATGGTGTATCACTGGGGCGCTTCACAGAGGGCAGTTCATTAGGGCGTGCCCCTAAAATAAGGACATCGTACAGCCCGAAGTCGAGTTGAACTTCCACAACAAGGATGACCCATCGCGCAGAATAGAGTCGGGCCTCTCGGACCTGGATACCGGTATCCGCCTGCGTTATGAAATCAGTCGTAAACTCGCGCAATATATTGGTTTTGCTTACAGCGGGAAGTATGGCGATACGGCCAGCTACGCGCGCCGGACGGGAGAGACCACCAGCGATCCTCGCTTCGTATTCGGCTTACGACTCTGATACTGAGAGGCACTTTGATGCCCCGTATAATAATTGGCGCGATTGTAGATACTTCATTACGCTTCAGAATCTATGGAGGGTTTCCCTGCTGGATTTGTAATAGCGGTCGTTCTCATGTTGGGGGCTGTGTTCCTCTGCGTTCGCTTTGGCCTGATGGACCCGCGGGCAGACATACCGACCAACTTTCCTGGAACGAATGAGTCCTGACAATGCCAATTCTTGGGTTGAGCGTGAGAATTCGGAAGCGGGATGGCTAATCTAGAGCATTTTTAATTTAAGTATCTACATTTTATGCGATAATCGTCCTGTCCTTCAAAGGGAGGGCCTGGATGCAATCGTATTCGCAGGATTTGCGTGATCGTGTGCTTCGAGCGCTGGCCCGTGGGGATCGCCCCTCGGCGGTGGCGCGGCGCTTTGAGGTCAGCCGCTTCTACGTTTATCAAGTGCGGGACCGGGAGCGCGAGACCGGCGTGCGGAGCAGTTTTCCGATCGGAGGTCATCGCCGGTCTCGGCTGGAGGAAGCGGAAACGGTTTTGCGCCGCTGGATCGCAGCCGAGCCGGGGCTGACGCTGGAGGAGTTGCGCGAGCGCTTGGCGTTGCAGGGAATTGCGACCAAAATTGGCGCTCTTTGGCACCAGTTGAACAAGTGGAACCTGACCTTCAAAAAAAACGCTGCACGCCAGCGAGCAAGAGCGCGAGGACGTGCAGGCGGCGCGGCGCGCATGGAGTGAAGCGCAACCGGCGATGGACGTCGAGAAGCTTGTATTTATTGACGAGACCTGGGCCACGACCAACATGACGCGAAGCCATGGCCGTGCCCCCAGAGGCACTCGCTGCATCGGTTCGGCGCCCCTCGGCAACTGGCAAACGACGACCTTTGTCGCCGGCCTGCGCCGCCAGGAACTGACCGCTCCCATGGTGGTGGACGGACCCATGGACGGTGAGTTGTTCGTGGCTTGGGTGGAGCAGTTCCTGTGCCCCACGCTGCACACAGGCGACATCGTTGTCCTCGACAATCTCAGCAGCCATAAAGTGGATGGAGTTCAGCAAGCCATCGCCCTGGCCGGTGCCACCGTGCTCTATCTGCCGCCCTATTCGCCCGATCTGAACCCCATCGAAAAACTCTTTTCCAAACTCAAGACACTGCTCCGAAAAGCGGCCAAGCGGTCCACCGAAGAACTCTGGCAAGAGATCGGCCAACTGCTCCTTACGGTCTCGCCAAGCGAGTGCGTCAACTACTTCGCTTCTTCTGGATATGTCAGTACTTAAATTAAATACGCTCTAGCTGAACTAGATGTTTGGTCCCGGAGATAGATGGTGCATGCTTTACTGAACGCCAGAAGGAGGCACTATGGGACAGGTTCTACACGGGTGCGCCCGCACGACAGAGGCAGTCCCCTTCAGTGTGGTTGTAGAAGATTTCGCACCTCGTTCTGCATGGTGTTGAGGTCGGTGGCTCCCTGATGCTCAAAGCGTACTGTTCCCTTCACATCGATTAGAAAGGTGACGGGAAGGCCGAGAATGCCGCCATACAATTCTCCGAGTTTCTCGTCTCCCATCACCACCGGATAATTCAATCCGTATTTCCGGTATGCGATGCGTACTGGTTGTGGATCATCGTCCATGGAAACTCCGATGACTTGCAACCCTTGCCCGCCGTACTCTCGCCGCCACGCAACAAAGCGCGGCATCTCGGCAAGACAAGGACCGCGCCACGTTGCCCAAAAGTTGAGCAGGACAACTTTACCGTGATACTTCGCCAGGTGGATTTGTCGATGATCGAGGTCCGTCAGTGAGAAGTCTGGCGCGCGACGGTTTACAAGGGAGGATGGAGTGCCCGTTCCTGCGTAAAGACGAGTCCTCAAACCGAGCAGAAGCAGCGCCACCATCATCCAGAGGACGATACGTTTTGCATTCAAGAGAGGATTGCCACTCAGCAGCAGCATCGTTTATCGTCCCTGGGCAACCGGATACCCCTTGTTGACCCAATCGACGCCAAAGTTATCCGCGAGGTAGAGCGCCTTGACATGGGTGAAACCGAGAGCACGCAACTGCTGGTAGGCGGGCCGAATGTTCGGGCACTTATTCCACGGACAGCATCCGCAATAAATAACAAGAAACGTATCCCGCTGCAATACCTTCACTCGATCTCGAAGCGCTTGCAGCCCTGCCTCTTGCCCCGCCGCTCCGGCGTACTCCGATCCGGGAATATGCGCCTCCGAGTACAGGACGTGCGAGCCAACCTGCAGGATCAAGGGTTTCTCTCCGTTGGAAGAGCGCAGGATTTGCACGAGTTCCTTCGGCTGCAATAACTCCGCTGCGGGGATCTCCGTATCTGCTAAAGACGTCGGCGCAGCGTGTACTGCTGATCCCGATGTCTGGGCGTGTGTGGTCGCACAAAGGGCGGCGAGCAGTGTTATCGCGCATATCACTATGCCAGACTGGAGAGAATAGTTTTTCATGACGAACACCTCATTTTCTGGATCGAAATGCAGAGAATCCCCTTGTCGTGTGCCGATGCCGAGCAAGACAGAAGTCACAGTCCACCGCCATCAAGAACTTCAGAAGACTATGACTTGATCGGCTTCCTGTGTCCAGCCGGTCAACTCGCTCATGGTGCTTCGGTGAGCGCCTTCCAAGATCGCTTCGGGTTTGATGCCCCGCGCATCCATGCAGCTCCCGCACACACCAATCGCGCAGTGCTTCAACGCAAGGATTTTCAGCATTCTCTCAATGTTGTAATATCCGTTCGGCGTCGTCTGCCCCGCAATTCCACATGCCGCGGCATCTCCGATCAAAAATATCTTAACGGTATTTTTCTCGTCTTTGGCCAGTTCATTCGCCAGCCGAAGGCCGTTGTAACTGCGTTCGGTACCGTACGGTGGATCGTTCAGAATCAGTAGATACTTCATGGATTTCCTTTCGCATGCTTGAGGTTGTTAGCCGAGAATCTCTTTCAGTTGCCGCACAACGACTTCGATTTCCTCCTCGGTCGTCGTGCGACCCAGGCTGAACCGAATCGCGCCCATGCCAGTCTGCGCGGAAACTCGCATTGCCTTCAGAACGGGGGATAGCTCGATCGAACCGGCGTGACAGGCCGACCCCGTTGAGGCAGCCACCCCATCCAAGGCGTGCAGAATCTCCGTCCCAACCTTGCCGGGAAAACTGACATTCAGAGTGTTCGGCAAACGGTCCGCCGGATGCCCGTTGAGAACTACGCGGTCGTCGAACTCCTCGGTCAATCGGCGCCAAAACATGTCTCTCAGTTCCTGGATTGACTGCCTGTCGATCCAGGATTCGGCCAGTTCACAAGCAGCGCCGAGGCCCACGTCAAGCAGAACGTTCTCCGTACCCGCACGGCGGCCTGCTTCATGCCCAGCGCCATGGATCAGCGGTTCGAGTTGAATTCCAGCGCGAATATACAGCGCGCCAACGCCTTTCGGACCGTAGAGTTTGTGTCCAGCTACGGACAAGAGATCGACACCCAGATATCCTACCTTTATTGGGATCTTTCCGACAGACTGGGCGGCATCGGTATGGAACACGATTCCGTGCTCGCGAGCAATATGGCTGATCTCCGCAATGGGTTGAATGGTGCCCACCTCGTTATTGGCGTGCATTACGGAAATCAGGACCGTGGTCGGTGTCACCGCGCGCCGCACATCTTCCGGGTCAACACGTCCGAAGGTGTCCACTGGCAGGAAGGTAACCGTCGCCCCGAGCCGTTCCAGAAAGCGGCAGGGGTTGATGACCGCAGGGTGCTCGATCTGCGTTGTGATGATGTGGAGGTGCGCAGTTTGCCGGGCGAAGAAGACTCCTTTCAATGCGTGATTGTTCGCTTCGCTACCTCCGCTGGTGAAGACAATCTCTCTGGCGTCGCAGCCCAAAAGGTGGGCGACTTGTGCCCGCGCCTTCCCAACAGCCTCTCGCGCGGGTCTCCCTGCCCAGTGATCGCTCGATGGATTCCCAAACGGACTATCCAGCACCGTTCGCATCGCAGCGGCAACCTCGGGCGCTACCGGCGTGCTCGCATTGAAGTCAAGGTAGATTTGCATACTGTTTCTCGCATTTCGCAACCGGATTACCAGCCAAAATGAACCGACGGCAAATCATGCCGGACCTTGGCCAGGTAGTACCGCTCAAAAGCAATCTTCATGTACCTTGCCCACTTTGCGCGTTTTGTAACGATCTTGTTGCGCGGAGGTAGAAACGGATCTGCCGACATATAAAATGCAGTGTCGCCCGCATCCGCAATACAGGTCATTGGCAATGTCAGACCATCCAACATTTTGCCGCCGGAGAACTCCGCCGCAACATTGCGCGCGGCAATCCGGGCCATCGATTCGCTCAGGTGCCCCGTTTTCGGAACTGCGACCGGCACCGGGGTCACGCCGGGCGGAGCGATAGCAACCGCTACGCCGGCGGCGTAGATGTTTCCAAATTTTGCGCTGGACAAGTGCGGCGTTACGGGAATAAATCCCTTCGCATTGCCCAGGCCCTCGACCGCGCGGACGAATGGGCTGCCGAGAAACGCCGGAATTACCAGCGAGAAATCGAATGGCAGTTCTGTGTTGTCTGCCAAGGTGAGGCTGCCCGGTCGTGCCTCGACAATTTTGGCATTTACCGTACTGTCGATGTGGCGTTCCGCGAACTCGTCCTGAATCATTCGAGGAGATGCGCCAATGCCCCCAACGCCGAAGTGACCTAGATACGGCTCGGGCGTCACGAAGGCAAGCGAAAAGCGATGGCGCTTCCTTGCCCGTTTCAGCACCGTATCGATCATCATCACCAACTCGTATGCCGGGCCGATGCAACTTGCTCCCGCCACCGCGCCGATCACGATGCGTCCCGAATCCGACGCCAGCACTTTCGCCAGGGCATTCCGTGACTGAACCGCTTCATCGATCGTAAAGGTGGAATGGATGTGCCCATACTTCGGATCAAGACCGGGGACTGCTGCATAATCCAGCTCCGCACCTGGACAGAGAATGAGGGCGTCGTATGGAAATTTCGCCGAAGACGTTCGGACCTCTCCCCGTTGAGGGTCGAGTTCCTTCACTTCATCCTGCACAAAACGTATCCGCCGACGTTGGAGCGGCCCATCCAGGGGGACCTGTAGCTGCGATGGATCGCGCCAACCCATGATAACCCACAGCAGCGAAGGCATGAACGTAAATGCCGCATCCCGCGAGATCACCGTGATCTCGGCATCTCGCGGAAGCCTCCTACGAAGCTCATAGGCTGCGTTGATTCCACCAAATGACCCGCCAACCACCACGACTCTCTTTTTGTCCATGCTCACCCGCCTTACCTCATTGACTCGGATCTTTCCAATGCTTCAAGGATGGATCGCGCGTTCCACGGGCAGCCCTCGCGCTTTCCAGTCCGGGAAACCACCTTCGAAACGGAGCGCGTTAAAACCCTTGGCTCGCAGGATGGCGACAGCCTCGTCGGCAAGAACGCAATAGGGGCCGCGGCAGTACGCCACGATGGTCTTCTTTTTAGGAATTTCCTTCAATCGTGTTTCCAGTTCATTCACCGGGATTGACCGCGCGCTCCGGATGTGCCCCGCGCTGTATTCCTGCTCTGGGCGAACATCGAGTACAACTACGCTTCCTGCTTGGATCTGTCTCAGCAGATCCTCACAGGTGGTTGCTTCCAGGTCCTTGCGGTCTTTGAAGAAGTCCTCGACAATACGCTCGATTTCAGCAAGCTGCATCGCGCCAACCTCGCGCAGGTTCAGCCACAATCGCAGCACCTGCTCATCGCTCAAACGATACCAGGCATAGGTTCCTTGGCGGCGCACGTCTACAAGACGCGCGTTCCGAAGCACCTGGAGATGCTGCGAAGCATTGGCGATCGACATGCCAGTTTCCGCAGCAAGCTCCTCGACGGTTCTCTCGCTCTGGGCGAGAAGCTCGATAAGCTCTAGCCGACGGCCACTCGAAAGCGCTTTACCGATGCGCGCGAATTCCTCGAACAGCTCAGTCTTGAATACTCGCTTGGTTAAGTTCTTCATGCCAACATATTCAATCATATACTTGAATATCACTCAAAAGTTTGTCGGAACTGGTTTGTTCCCCGCACTAAAAGTTTTGTTTTAACCAGCGGATGACTGCGTATTTCGATTGTGGATGTTTTATCTTCGTCCATCCCGGACCGCTTTCGGCAAAACTGCGCACCGGAATTTGCTGAATCTCGACTTGACCGGGGCGATACCCAGCGTCCTTCTCGATACGTTGAATTTGGTCGCTTGTCACAGGCGGAGTGCCCGGAGGAAAATCCAGAATTATGGAGGACTGCCGCAGATTGAACTGCGCGCTCTCCAAAGTCGGCAGCGAGTAGAGCCTCACCAGAATATTGAAGAACCCACGAGGAGAAAATACCCCATTCAGATGCGCTGTGACACGTTGCCACGATGCATCCTGCGAAGATTTTGATGTTTGAGAGTCGGCGACACACGACACGCTGAGGAGCAGCAAGAGTGCCAAAACGCGATATAAACTCCCTGTACAGGCTGTCATTGTTTGTGCCTTTTGAAACCGGAGAGATAGTATTCGGTAAAAAATAACAGTTGGCGCTTTTCCCGAACATCGTTGGGACTATTTAAATCTTGAACAACCGGGAGTTGTATGCCCGCGCCGATTTCGTAATGCAAGGTTGCCCATTCAAGGACGGCATCCTGATAGAAACTTAAACCGCCAGAGCCGGGCGAAACATGGCCGTCGATGTGGGAAAGCGAATCGTGTTGATAATTGTCTTCGATCGATAGCCATAGTTCCCCTTTCGGCAAACCGAGATCGGGTAGCGTCAAAGGGTACAACCGTAGCTCCCCCTGTCCGTCCACGCGGAATTGGTCGCCGGGGCTGATCCCTGTGCTTGTAATTGGATTGTGGCGAAAGGTGCTGTCTGCGGCCAGCCCGTACGCCGGTCCGTTCCAGCCAAATGCCACGCCTCCATAAGGAGCAACACTGCCGGAGCCGGTTTGTATCGGCGCTGGCAAGAGTCCATTGGAGTCGCGCAGTGTATTGCTGCCGCTGGGTAGATACAGACCCGCCACCGGGGCGAGGCGCAATGTCGATTTTGGCGTATCGCGGCTGAATAACGTATATCGAGCGAAAGCTAGCGTGTCCCCCAGGCCGCCGGAGCTAACATGACGCGGGCCAGAGGGTGTTTGTGTCTGGATGGAGTTATACATGGGATTCAACGTGGCAAAAAGAGTCCATCGCGCATTCAAGCCATAAGCAACGTCGAATGGGAACTGAAAATTAGTGAGATCCTGACCGCTAAAGATAGGGTCCCAATTTAAACGAGTCAGTGTTTGGTTCTCAGCGACTGGCAGCGCAGTAATAAACGTAGCAGGCGAGGCCAAGGCAAAGCGTGCTGCGTAAAATGCAAAAACAACAAGCAGAAATCTGCCACAAGATTTTAATTTAGACAACCACAATTGCATTCCATGCTCCGATGTAAAGGATGTAAATAGTGTCCATCTGCTCCTGTGGGAGGAAGACAGGAAACTCCATGCGAGTCTGACTATCTCGCATGGAACTATCGCGATTCGTCACATCTGATGATCTGCAAAAGTGCGGCACTTCCAGAAGGAATCTCCACCGGATATCGATTTGACTCAAGTTTTATCGCTCCGCGAGGGGTTGTATTGCCTGCGGAGATCATTCGTGTTTCGGAAAATCCATAGAGGCCACATGCTCCGGAAGAGAAGATTGCGACCGACTGCAAGGTAGGGATTCCACCGCATGCAGCAGATGTTCCATCGTTTGATTCTGCTGGCTCTAGCCGAGAAAATATTCCGAAACGATCCCGGATTCCAACAATGTCTTCATCTGCTGCGTAAACCTTTTTGCCGCCAAGCCACAGATGGTCGCCTCCGACAAGGGTGGTGCCCATGGGTGAACCGGAGTCGAGCGAAGTCGATTCCGCAGTGGCATCGTATGCCTCGATGGAGTTTGCCATGGCCCGTACGGAGGCGCATATCGGCACAGTCCGGTGTTTATCGACAATCCGGTCGAACTTGATTGTTATCGTGGATGGCCCGTCTTTCCCTGTGTACGAAACATCGACGACATGCCCTAGCACCAGTGATCCCTTGGCAATGCTTTCGGCAGGCCCATAAAGAACAACCTGCATTGTTTTTGCAGTAATTTGATTCCCCTGCTTTTCCTTTCTGGCATCGATCGTATGGGCAAAGGAGACAGGGATCGCAGTCCCGTCAGGCGGTGTCGCCGTTGTCGCTTGCGAGTATGCTGGTCCCACCGAGAGAGGGATAAACACAAAACCGGCCAAACCGCACAGGATTCCCACTCCAGATACCTTGCACCCGCGGCTTATTAGACTCAAGTTCCTCATAATCAACTAGTCAATCAGATACTTGAATATCTGTCAAGCGGCCTGCTATAAACAGGTCTATGGATGATCGCTTACCATTGTTTCGTCACCGTCTTTCTTCGCCCAGTGCATTCAGGCCCGAAGCCCTGGTGCAGGCTGTGCGAGCGGAACGCGCCATGGAATCTGTGCAGGTGCCGCCCATTTGCGTACTGGACTTCGATGGCGATCTTACCGACTGGCTCGTAAAGACAGGCATCGCCCACCCGTATCCAGCCTGGGCGTGCTTTCACACGACCATGTATTCCTTTGAGATCGACGGAACGGAATGTGGCATTGTTGCCCGGACCATCGGCGGCCCATATGCGGTGCTCGTTGCCGAACAACTTCATGTCTCCGGCGCTCGTGTACTCCTCGGCCTCACTTCCGCAGGACGGGTCAGTCCTTCGCTTTCAATGCCCAGTCTTGTGGTCGCAACCAGCGCCATTCGGGATGAAGGAACTTCGTACCACTATGTGCCCGCTGAGGATATTGTCACCGCACCTGCAAAGCTGGCGGCCAGCCTCTACAAAGGGCTGCAAGCGCTAGGACTTCCAGTTTCGCAAGGGCTTGTTTGGACAACGGACGCACCGTATCGCGAAACAGCGGAGGAACTGGCGGAGCATGCAGCCAATGGAGCATTGGCTGTCGAGATGCAAGCGGCTTCACTGTTTGCTTTCGCACAAGCGCGTCACGC
>JAJYUB010000037.1 GCA_021792795.1 Acidobacteriota bacterium
ATCCGCATGGATCCTGTGAAACGAAAGGGCGGCATCAAGGCCAGACGGCTGATCGCCGCCACAAGCGATAACTACCGTGCCGAACTTTTCGGCCTCACTTGAGGCGCTCCTTCATGCGATTGCCCTGATTCCAGGCGGCGATAGACCGCTTCCCAGGTTTGACAGCGCATAAAATGTCCTGCACCGGCAGAACAGCTTTTCAAGCCGGTATTGAATGCGCTCAAAAAGCGCTGGACCAATTCGAATTCACGGGCGTCATCGCCAACGCCGATCCGCACGCGATCGGACTCTTGCGCGGCCTTCAAAAAGCAGGGAAAAAAATACCGGATGACATCTCCATCATCGGTTTCGATAACAGCCCATTTTGCGAGTACACCGACCCACCGCTGACGAGCGTAAATATTTCCAGAGGAGAAATCGGCCAATGCGCAGTCGAAACTCTCGCTGCGATGATTGAGCAAAGCCGTCCTGGAATCGAGATTCGCATCGCGACTGAACTCATCTTGCGCGAGTCTGTAGGAAGACCTCGTAAGACATAAACGGAAAATCGCCTCCGCGGCAGAATTTGCGAGCGGATTCCGGTTCAGGAAGCCGTCCATGCGATTTCGTGTTGAGCTCAAGGCCAGTCGCACTCGGGCCGAGAATTTGTCGATGCGGTGAAGATCAACCAACAGGATGTTGCGCCGGTGCGTGCTGTCAAGCTGATGGACGAGTTGGACTTTCCCCGGAATTTCAGGCTGACCAGATGAAGGCGAGTTCGAGCTGCGTGTCCGGAGGCGATTTTTGCGGCGGCTGGAAAGTGCTGCCGGAGAGAACACGGCGAATTCCATCTGCCAGGGCATAGAAGCGGAAGGGCGGAATGCCGAAAAATCGCTGCGAGATGACCAGCAGTTTTTCGGTGAGGATGCGCAGCTTCATCTGTTGTCCAAGGAAGGTGGCGGCGAAGTAAGCTGCCGCTGTCACCAGCACAACTATTGATAGCTGCATAAATAATGCAATGACTCAGCGCAAAGAAATGGACAACTCGGACTGGGCGATGCACCCGCGCAGTTTTATCTGCGAGTTTCGAATTCCGTCAATGGAGCCAAGGATGTCATCCATCAATTCGTCCACATCCTTTGGGCAGCTGTTGGCCAGTTCGCGCTTGGCCAATGACCAGACGCCTTCATCTGGATTCAGTTGCGGCGCATAGGACGGAAAGTGCTCGATACGCAGACGGGGATGTTTTTCGAGGAATTGTTCGATAGGCTTTCCCTTGTGCGTCGATGAGTTGTCCAGCAATAGAATGACAGGCCCGCGCAGGAGGCGCAGCAGTTCGCGCAAATACATACAGACCTCCTCCTGCCCGATGTTGTCGTAAAAGAGCAGATAGTAGAGGCCGAGGCGATGTCGCCCGGGGCTGACGGAAATCCCGGAGATCACGGAGATCTTGTCGCGCTGTCCTTGGCGATGGCGGTGGATAGGAGTTTCCCCTTGTGGTGCCCAGGTTCTGACCACGTTGGGAATCATCAGGAAGCCCGATTCATCGGCAAAGACGATGCGGGCGCCCAACCTTGTGGCGTTTTTTTTATACGGGGCCACGCTTTTTGTTTCCAGCGCTCGATCTCTTCTTCGTTGCGCTCCAGAGCGCGTCGTTCCGGCTTCTGCGGAGTCCAACCGAGATCGTGCATCAACCGGCCAATGTGATCCGGGTGATAGCTCACGCCGAACTCGCTCTCGATCAACGCGGCGATGCGTGCAGTGGTCCACAGATTGGTGCGATAACCTTGCGCAAGCGGCCCCTTCAGTAGCAGGCGAACAAGTTTCTTTCGCCGAGTAGCGGCCAGCTTCAGTGGGCGTCCAGGAGAGAAACGGACCTGCAATGCCTCGTCTCCGCCCTGCCGTCGAGCATCGCGCCAGCGCATCACTGAACTCGCGTTACATCCGATCTGCCGTCCGACTTCGTTGAGCGAGCAGCCTTCATCCAACAACGCCAAAGCGCGACGGCGACGGTCTTCCAAAAGCTCGGCACTTGCCTTCAGCCTGGGCATGGTGACTCCGAACCTCTGCAAGTATTATTGCATTATTTATGCAGTAGTCAATAAGTTCTTCAACCGCTGATACTTCAGCACGCGGATGTCCTCCAGGTTGTAACTCTGTTTGACGAAGCGGAAAGTTTCCTCAATTTTCCATCCATACTCAGCGTCTTAAATAAGTGCGCATAGTCTGCGCAAGGTAATGTTGCCGCGAAGCCACTGTTTGAATTGCCCTTCGATGCTCTCGATGACTTCATCCAGCTTCGGGAAGTACCGGTTATGCACGCATTTCCATGATGCCCACGTCCGCAATCTCCGCGTTCGCCGCTTGCAGGCTGACGAAATTTGGAGCTTTGTCGGGGCCAAAGCAAAGAACGTCTCCAAAGAAAAAGAACAGGACGGCTGGGGTGATGTCTGGACGTGGACGGCGATCGATGCGGATACGAAGCTCTGCGTCACTTATTACGTGGGAGATCGGGGCAAACTATCCGCATGGAATTTCATGCGCGATGCGGCAAAGCGCATTGTCGGAAAGCCGCAGATCACAACGGACGCGCACAAGCCGTACCTCAGCGCAGTGGAAGCGGCGTTTGGCGGGGATGCCGATTACGCGATGCTCCACAAGATTTACGGTCACAGCGGAGAACCGGAAACCCGCTACAGTCCCAGAACCTGCATCGGCTGCGACATGAAAACCATCAGCGGCGTACCCGATCCCAAGCACGTCAGCACCTCTTTTGTGGAGCGCCAGAATTTGAACATGAGAATGAGGCGGTTTACCAGACTGACCAACGCTTTCAGCAAGAAAGTCGAGAATCATGGTCACGCCATCGCACTCTATTTCGCGTATTACAATTTCTGTCGCGTCCATCAAACGCTTCGCGTCACACCGGCAATGGAAGCTGGATTGACCGATCATGTTTGGAGCATGGAAGAATTGGCTATGCTGATGCCGGAGCCGAAAGCGGCAAAACGCGGACCTTACAAGAAAAGAATTTCAAACTGACCCACTACCCGATGCTGGGTTTCCTTTGAGAATCCAGTACTGCATGCGTACAATCTTTCACACGCTCTTCAGGGATTCAAGTGTTTTGATTGCTCTTTAGTTGCGACCCAGATGTTCGCGATAATTCAATACGCACGAGATCGAATGCGTTTGCTTCCGTCGCCGGATCGTCGCCGAATCCGCCGAGCCAATGCACGTGGGGCTCGCGGCGAAACCATGTCATCTGTCGCTTGGCATAGTTGCGATGGCCCTGTTGCGTCGAAGCAATCGCGCCCGCCATGGAAAGGTCTCCGCGCAGCAGCATCCCGGCCTGCTTGTATCCCAGCGAAAGCAACGGACGGCAATCCGCGCCATAACGGGCCAGCAAGCGCTCGGTTTCTTCGACCAGCCCATCTGAAAACATCGCCGCGGCGCGCTGATTGATACGCGCATAGAGGGCGGCCCGCGGTGGATCGAGCCCGATTCGCAGAATGTGAAAGCCCTGCAACGGATCGCGCCCAGCTTCCCACAGTGTCGACATTTTTTGCTGCGATGCCAAGGTGACTTCAATCGCACGCACCAGCTTGGGTGCATCGTTGGGATGGATGCGCGAAGCGGAGACTGGGTCCAGCCGCCGCAGAATTCGCGCCAGGTAACTACTGCCGCGCTCCTGCTCCATTTCGCGCAACCGGACACGCAGCGACTCAAATCGCGTTGGACCCGGAAACAGTCCCTCGATCAACGCCCGTAGATAGAGACCTGTTCCACCGGCAACAATGGGCAGCTTGCTGCGGGCTTGAATGTCAGCAAGACTTTGGCGCGCGTCGCGGGCATAGTCCCCCGCAGTGTACGGCTGGTCCGGCGAAACTACATCGAGCATGTGATGCGGAACCAGTGCGCGCTGTTCCCGCGATGGCTTCGCGGTGCCAATCTCTAATTCGCGATAGACGGCTACCGAATCGCAGCTGACGACCTCACCTGAAAATCGCTGCGCTAGTTGAAACGCAAGCGAGGTCTTCCCGCTTGCGGTCGCTCCATGCAACACCACCAGGTGGTAGCTGGGAATTCTCGATTCACTTTGTTGATTGGCGCCGTCCATGGTTCCAGGCAGTTTTCCTCGGTCGAACTTCCCACGCTTTTCAGGACTTCGGCAGAAGTGACCCTATCGCTACCACAGATTCCACCAGTGGGTTAGAAAGATGGCGCGCCAGCCGGCGCGAATCGCGCAGAACAGCATAATTGCCAGGGCAATCCATAGCAGACCCAAGGCCTGACGGCGTCGCAGCGCGGCTTCTTCGGGGGCGATCATTGCCGGGTGTATTGTCCGGTTTGCTCGTTATAAAGGAAGTAAAAGCGCAACGCGAGATAGGGTCCATGGAACTGTTTTGGCAACGGCGGAAACGGCCCGGCCCCGGTGATGCCGCCCCATGCGGCGCGGTCGAGCGAAACATCTCCCGAGGGCCGCACCAACTGCATCTGCTTGATGCTGCCATCCGGCATAATCATGAACTGAATGGCGACCGTGCCTTGCTTCAGGAGAGGCGGACGGGCGGCCTCTGGAATCAGCAGGTCCCAACTGGATTGCGTCGCCTGCACCACCTGGCGAAGATAGGGCCCGAAATCGACGCCCATAGTGTCGCTCAGGACTTCCACGCCGGAGGCGACTCCTGGATGCGCGATGGGAGCATTCTGGCCATTGTCGCCGCCTTCGCCGTTCGAGCGGGCGGCATTCCGTTCCGCCTGACGGATCAGGTCGCCGACAGACATGTTGGGCTGGCTGGTGGCCTGGTTTTGTTGTGCCTTCGATGGCCGCTGCGGAGCCTGCTCCCGCTGCATGGCGGACTGGGTTGCGCTGGGCGCGGACGGAAGCGACTGAGTGGAACGATGCACTGGCGGAGAAGGCTGGGTGGCGCGGGCCTGCTGCTGCGGCCGGGGGGTTGGCTGGCGCGGCTGCTCTGCCTGTTGCGCCTTTTGCTGCGGCTGCGGTGGCGGAGAAGGCCTGCCGGCCCGACGCATGGCCTGCAGCTCCTCAATCGTTTTCTGGTCGAGGGTCGGGTTCTTGGTTTGCGCGGTGTGGTTCTGGTCTGAAATGATGTTGGTCGGCTTGGGCGGCTTCTTCACCAGGTCCGGAGGCATGTCCAGATAGACATTCTCCGGCGCCTTCTCGGGCACCGCCGGCATGGTGTTCACGACGGTGGCGGGCCGAAACATCTTCAACTTGGGACCATAGAAAATCCACCAAAACACAAAGAAATGGAAAATGAGGGATATCCAGATGGCTTCGCGCACGCGGGCAGACAGCCGCTCACCCTCCAGCGCGTCGATGACATCGAGCAACTCATGGGGCGCGTGAGAATCGTAACGTGTCCGCAAACGATCGAACTTCGGTTCGATTGGCTTCTCTGGCGGACTCGGGGGTGTTTCGATTGCGGCCATCAAAATTGGACGACACTGATCCTATCGTAGTTTCATCGCACCAGACCAGTGCCGACTTTGCGTCCTGCTCTCATTGTCTCACTCTTTGGCGTTCCGGGGCCTGGCCAGGGGGCTGCTCCCACGCCTGGATCGTTCTCCGGGGAAGGTAAAATCGCAGGTGTGAACGCGATCGTCATTACAGTCAGCGACTCCTGTTTCCAAGGTCATCGGGTCGATCGTTCCGGGCCCGAGGTCGCAGTCCGCCTGCGGCAAGCCGGTTTTACTGTGGACCGCAACTTGATCGTTCCCGATGATAGGGAGCGGATTGCCGCCGAAATTCGCGAACAGGCTGGCCGGGCACGGCTGGTGGTGACGACCGGCGGCACCGGCATTGCCCTCCGCGATGTTACGCCCGAAGCTACGCGGCAGGTCTGCGATCGCATCCTCGACGGCTTTGGCGAGCACATGCGTCGCGAGGGATTGAAGGACACCGCCTTCGCTCCCATGAGCCGCGCCGTGTCAGGAACCTTCGGCACTACTTTAATTGTGAATGTTCCGGGCAGTCCGCGGGCCGCAGTCGCGTCGCTGGAGGCTGTCCTCCCCCTCATCCAACATGCGCTGGCCTTATTGTCCGGCGACACAGAACACTCCGAACCGGGCCGTGCATCGGGAAAGAAATAAGACCCGAAGGGGATCGAGCGCGTGGCCGCAAGGCCCTGTACGATAAATTGACGCCCTTGTGGAAACATTTCTTACATAGCCCATGATACGGAAACTCTCCTCCCATCTTCTCCACTGGAAACTGGCGCTGCTGCTGTTCCTGAAGCCTCTCGGCTTTTTAGGCATCGGCGTTCTTGCGGCCATCGATTCCAGCTCGCTCGCCATCCCCATGGATCTCATCATCGCCGGGTACGTGTGGAGCAATCGAGGGTATTTCTGGGTCTACGCCATCATGGGCGCGGCCGGGTCCGCGGTTGGCGCGCTGGTGCCGTTCTATATTGGCCGGACGGGTGGTGAATGGGTGTTGCTGAGGCGCATCCCGCAGTCGAAATACGACCGGATGCGGGCGCGTTTCGACCGTCACCATTGGCTGGCCGTCCTGGTACCTGCCGCCATGCCTCCGCCGTTCCCCTTCAAGGTGTTTGCTTTTGGCGCGGGTGTTTTTGAGATGCGCGTCCTGCCGTATTTGGGCGCAGTTTTCCTGGGGCGGGCCGTGCATTATCTGGTGACGGCCATCCTGGTCGTATACTTTGGTCCGGAAATCATGAGCTGGATGGGAGGACATTCCTTCATGGCGCTCACTCTGATCGCCATCCTGGTTACAGTCTTCCTGCTGTATGAAATCTTCCGCCGACGGCGCAAACGCCGCAGAGAAAACACTGCGAATTAACGTGCGACGGCCGCGCGGCCAGACGCTTTGGCAGGTCTGGCCTTCATGGCCGGCATGTCGAGCGGCCCGGAAATCGATATGCCGGACGGTTGCAAGCGTAAATCCAGCAATCGCGAAAATGTCACCGTTCCGGACAAAGATTGTGTCGCGGACAAGAGTGTTCTGCGGCGCGAAGCCGGAGTGGCAAGCGCCAACTGGCCGGAATCGAGCACCAGTTTCCGGTCGCGAATGCTTCCTTCCGCGTGCAGTCTTTGAAATCGCGTGATGCCGCGCGCGCCGGCAATCGCTCCCAAAGGATCTACGGTCGTCCCGGAAGAGGTAAGCGCAGGCAACGAAGCCGCAAGCGTACCCCCGCGCCAATCGATGACAAAATTCCCCGATGCATTCCGCGCCAGCTCCGCGGCAGACCATCCACGTGTTTTCAGGCGAACCTCCGCAGTCGTCGTGCCGCGCCCCCATTTCTCATGCCAGATTGCGCCGACCAGATCCGGCTGAATCTTTTCGAGCCTTGCCCGCAGCGTGTAGATGGGCGTTCCATCGCCCCACTGGGCCGACCCAATACTTGATTCAACCGCGTTGGCCCCGCTGCCGGCTGGCTGCGCCGGTTGCACCCCAGTGTTTCCACTCGGCACTGCATTCGGAACATCGTCAGGAATTCCAGACAGGGTTCCGCCGAACAAACCACCGGAGATCGCGACCAGGTCCGCGCGATGGCCCTGAATATGGAGTTGTAACGAAGCATTCTTCAGCGAAAGCTTGCCTATCGACAGCACTTCTGCGTTGAAGGCACCGGAAATCTCAGGCAACTCCGGCACGCCCGCCGCCCACGGATTCAGTTGCGCCAGCAGACCTGATTCGGCGATGGTGTGACGCAGAACCGCCTGAAGGCGATCGACATTCAAATCGGAAGTATGCAAAGCGAAGGTCCGGGCGCAGGGCGGACGCGAGGTCGGGCAGGATGTTTCCCAGCCAATGCTTCCGTCAAACGGCATGTGGGCGTAGGTCCCTGTCAGACCCGTCCATTCCACGCCCGTCGGAGTCACATCTAGCTGAGCGGCTGCAATTTGAAACGTGCCGGGAAACGATCCGAGTCGCACGGCCGCATTGTGGATATGAAGCGTGCCGCTCCACTGCGACGGCGCGAACCAGGGGACTGGCCGCATGGCCAGGTTCGTCGGATTGCCGGGGACAGCTTCCACCAGCGCAGCCGGATTCGGCTGCGGCAACCAATTGGACCGAAGGGTCAGCGCCATCTGGGCAGTGCCGCGAATGGAACGAATTCCGTTGGAGATGACGGGCGAATTCAGAGCGCGGGCCAGTTGGTCCATCTGCGTCAGATCTGCTGGCCCGTCGATACTGAGCGCGAGCCCCGACGAAGTGGCCGTACCGGCCAAGGTGACCGGTGTTGCGCCCGCCAGCGAGACGCGCGATGGGGCCAGATTCCAAACTCCACCAGCAGCTACCGCCGAGTCCAGGCCATGGCTTCCCTTGGCCATCTTGGCTGGCCGCCGAGAGCGGGAAATTTCTCCCAAACCTGCCGTCGCCGGGAGCGAGGACATCAGCAGCGGCGACAAATGGAGTGAATGTTCAACACGCGGCAGACGCAGCGTCAGCGGAGTGGAGCGCAATTCTCCTGAGCATGCACTCAGCGTGTCGAGACCTCGCCACTCGCAGTCGGCATTCCCGTTGACTTCACCGGAGACGGAGGCGTCCGCGGCAACACCGGGATGGACATGGCGCAGCAGTTCCAAAAAGAACCCGGCGGAAACGTGTTGCAATGTGACCTGCAAGAACGCAGGGCTTTCCGATGTAGGGCGTTCGGTCTGAACAGGGCCGCGCGTGTCCCCGGCGAGCGAGGATTGGCGAAGATCGGACTTCACCAGCAGATGCCCGCCACCCAGCGGCGCATCGCAATCGACTGAATCCAGGCGCCGATCCGCATGCACGTATTGCGCCGTGCAATGTGCGGATAAATCAATCTCTGTTGGCGGAATGAACTCGGCGCGACGAAATTCCTCCACTTGGACGTCAGTCGTCACCAGAGCTTTCTCCATCGTTCCCCGCACATTCGCGGTCCAGTCGACGGTACCTCGCCAGCCGCTGTCTTCGCCGTGCAGCAGGCGGCTGATTTCTCCCAGTTGGCCGCGACGCCATTCCAGAGTGGCTTGGATGGGAGCGTCCATCAGCACTCCAGATGTTTTGACGGAAGCTTCCCCCAGGACCTGGCCCGCATCTCCGCCCGGCAAGTCGGTACGCACCGGACGCGCCTTGATGCGAACATGCCATTCGTTGCTCGACCCCTTCCAGAATGCGAGGTCCGCCCCTTCCAACGAAAGCGGCAGCTTTTCCGCCCCTCGCTTGAAGTTAATGCGCGCATCCGTCGCCTGCACGTAAGGAAATGGCGGCGGGTTTGCCGAGGGAAACGGGCCGGAGGGAGATGTCTCCTGCTGCCGCGGGACTGGCAGGTTGCCGAGCAGGGATTCAAAGTTCCACCGACCGTTGCTGTCGCGGGCAAGGTTCACACTGGGCGCATCGAAGTGCAGGCTGGCGATTTCTACCCGGCGATGCCAAAGCGTGCTGGCCCGCAGGCTGGCAGTGACGGTCTCCGCCATGATTACCGGCTCCGCGCCATAGGCCGGCCACTCCGCCACCGTAAGATGGTGCAGCACAAACGCAGGGCGAGGAAACAGCTTGAGTTCCACCGCGTCGGCATACACCGGTCGATCCAGGCCGGCACCGATCGACTGCACAATGCTGTGCCGGAAACGATTGATGTTGATAAACGGGGGCACGACAATTGCCGCCACCAGCAACGCAACTGCGGCGAGAAAAAGGATGCGTGCGCGACTCATGTTCCCCTTTGGCTTGCCTGGGTTTTCCATGAACGGTCCGGGCAAATCACTTGACTCGATGGAAGGTCCGGCGCCACCGTGTTTGGTCGAAGAAGTGGACCAGGACATGTCCCATAAAGCCAACCTTATCGGCGATTGAAGTCCTGTTTGCCTGGTCTTCCGCCGTGATGAAAGACCAATAAACAAAGAGCGGCCGGCCGATAATGTTCTGCCTCGGCACAAATCCCCAGTAGCGGCTGTCGAGCGACACCATGCGGTTGTCGCCCATAGCGAAGTAATCGCCGGCAGGGACCACCAGATTGCCGTCTTGAATGTGACTGGGCAGATCGACCGACCATGTCGCCGTTACATCCGAGTCCGGCGGCGGCGGGACGGCGGGAAAATCGTCCCGGTACGGATAATACTCGTCGTTGGGATTGCCATCGTCGGACGGCACGGTTGCGAAGGGCATGTTTTGCGGCTTGCCGTTCAAATACACGATGCCGTGCTCCAGGTGGAGTCGATCGCCAGGAATCGCAACGACCCGTTTCACCAGAAACATCTTGGGTTCGCCGGGCTTGAAGAACACGATGATGTCGCCGCGACGAATGTTGCGGTAATAGACGAACGGCGCCCAGCGTGTCGGCGGCGCGAAGGTGATCCTGTCGACCAGCACATGGTCGCCGATCAGCAGCGTCTTCTCCATCGAAGAGGATGGAATTTCGAAGTTCTGGAAAACGAACGTAATGATGAACAGTCCGACCACCAGAACGGAGCAGATGGAGGCAAAGAATTCAAATGGGGTTTCCGAGTGCTGTGCGTTGGGAGCTTCTTGCGCGAGTTGCTGGCCGGCCAAAGTTTTCTCCGATTTCGAGTGGCTAACGAATTACATGAAACATACGACCCCAGCGAGCTGTCCCACCCAAGCCGTTCCACCACCCGTGCTCGTGGGACAATCCATCGCTGGTAAGACCCGTGATTTCCGACCTGCTTGCGGTCACGACTGAGAAATAAACCAGGAACGGTTCTCCAACGATGTTTTGGCGCGGGACCAACCCCCAGTACCGACTGTCCAGACTGTCATTTCTATTATCGCCCAGGACAAAATATTGTCCTGGCGGGATCTCCAGTTGCCCCTGGTGGACGTTCCGCTGCATCTGCATCCACCATCGGCTGCTGACTCCTGGGTCGGTGTAGGTGGGAGTGGGAAATTCATCGCGAAACGCGTTCGCATAACTGGGAATGTAGAGCGCAAACGGTTCGCGCTGCAGCCGTCCATCCAGATACAGCAGCCCATGATGAAGATGGAGTTCGTCCCCCGGCACTCCAATCACTCGCTTGACCAGGTACATGGAAGCATCCATCGGATAGTGGAACACGACAATGTCGTCGCGCTTGACGGGTTCATACGCCAGCAGCCGCTTCCACGGGCCCGGAGCGGCAAAGACAACTTTATTCACCAGCAAAAAGTCGCCGATTAACAGCGTGTCTTCCATCGATCCGGAGGGAATGCGATAGGGTTGAGCGATAAACGTCAGCACGAACAGCGCGCCCACCAGAAATGTCAGCGTGGTCTGGATCAAGACCAGGACCTCGTGACGATGCTCGGTCCGCACCGGCCCAGGAGTGGCGGGGACCCGCGGTCCCGCAGAGGAAGGCGCGCCGACGGAGAGATCAGCTTCGCCGGTCATTTTCTCTTCCCTGCTGTAGGTCCTTCCGGAGCGACGGCCAGGGATGCCAGTTTTTCCGGCAGAGGCGACTGCTCCGCCCCTTGGGACGACCGCAGCGACAGTAACGCCAACCGGGCGGCTTCCTGTTCGGCGTGTTTCTTGCGCGTGCCAGTGGCGGAAGCCAGCGTCTTTTCTTTCGCGGGCGGTTCCAGGAGTTTCACCGCAACCACAAAGCTCTTCCTGTGGTCCGGCCCTGTTTCCGATGTGAGTTCATACGTTGGCTGGCCCAGCCCATGCGCCTGAGAATATTCCTGCAGCATGGACTTATAGTCGCCCACTTCTCCTGCACGCGCCGCCGCCACCACCGCTTCCAACGTTTCATCCAACAACCATGTACGCACCAGGCGGACGGTCGTCTCCATACCGCCATCCAAATAGACCGCTGCAATCACCGATTCGACGGCATTGGCCAGAATCGCGGGCTTTTTTCGCCCACCGCTTTTTTCCTCGCCTTTGCCGAGCCGTAGAAATTCCCCCAATCCTATGGCCTGGGCAACACGCGCCAGATGCGGACGGCTGACAAACTGCGCCCGCAATCGGGTCCATGCCCCTTCAGTGAATTCCGGATAGGCGCGAAAAAGATGCTCGGTCACCACCAGGCCCAGCACGGCATCGCCGAGAAACTCCAACTGTTCGTTGTCATCCTTGGGCTCATGTTCGGTCGGCTCTTCATAGGCAACGGAACTGTGCGTGAGCGCCAGATCGAGCATTGCCGGATGGCGAAACCGATAGCCAAGCGACTGCTGCAGGCGCTCCAGCAATGCGGCGCGGTCCGCCGGAAGATCTGCCTGGTCTTCGGCCTCCGATGGCAGCACGGAAGGCCCGGATCGCTTGTTCGGAGAGCCGGATCGGTGGTTGGTCAAGGCCGTTTCGTCTCCTGGAACCAGTGTAGTGCGTTCCTGCGCGTTCACTCCACGTTTAGGAGGACTTTCTCTTACTGTGCCCATCCGAATGCAGCCATGACCAACTCGTCGCGATGAGCCGCGCGAAGATCACCCGTTTCAACGACAGGTGTAGGAAATTCGCATTTAGTGCGAACTGGCCGCTCCGTCGTCGGACGTGTCATCTTGACCCTTCGACCCCTGCCGCGCCGCCTGCGGAGGAGCGAAGGGCGACTTCAGGCCGGCTTCAGCGGCCTGGCTGGTGTCTGGCCGTCCATCCCGCGACTGCATTGCCGCCTGATATTCCGCGATGGCCGCACTGCGTTCTCCCTGCACATCGTCCAGACGGCCTAGATAGATATGCGACCAGGCAATGGTGCGCAGGTCATGGGAGACCTTGGCTGCCTCGGTGAATTCCTGCACGGCGGCATCCATTTTCCCGCTCATAATGTCTGCCCGCGCCAAAATAAAGTGGGCCCGCCCGGGATTGCCGGTGTGCCGGTCGAGCGCCTGCTGGGCCAGTTGCGCCGCCGCGCCTGTGTCTCCGGCGATCAGTTTATTTTCTGCCTCGTCGAGCGCGGCCGACTGCGGCGCCACGGGCATGGCCACGTTCTGGTCGGTTTGCGACGCAAACACAATGTCCTGCACGCGATGCTTTTCAATGTCGACGTTCATTCCGTAGATCATGATGCCAACCATCTCCGGCAGCGATCTTGGACTCTGGTCGAAACCTCTGAGTTGATCGTAAAAGTATTGCGTCAGAATGAAGCCCTGGACCATATCGTCATAGACTGCCTGATGGCGCACGTCGGCAACTGCATGTTCATACTCGTTCTCGGCCTTGTCGACCGCAGCCAGTTGGTTGCGATCGATGTGCGCGGGAATTTTATAGACCGGGACCCCAGTGTCCATCGAGTGCGCCTCGATCGCCCGGATCATGCACTCCGTCACTAAGGTAAGAACGTCGCTTTTATAGATGTACGGCAGTGGAGAAGGCTGCACCAGCTCCAGAATTGGCCGCAGTTGATCGATGGATTCAGAACGGGCATAGATCAGAGGCTCCAGGACAAAGCGAAGATAGGTGTGCTTCACCGGCTTCATATCGATCTTGCCGTTCGCCGGAGACGACACCACGATGTAGTCGCCGCCGTACACGCGTGCATTCTCCTCGCCGGGCGCAATCAGCGGGTCCACGATCACCAGAAAGCGACGACTGCCATTCGTCGCTGGAGGTTGTTTCAGATACAGGTCGGTCTGTATCAGCATTTGATTCATCGCAGTGCGGACCTTGTTGGCCAGCGCTTCGTAGGCAGGATGGTTCAGTACCCAGATCACGTGCAGATCCACCGCCTGGGAAAAGTTTCGCAGCGGAGAAGGCAGGCCGACCAACGTTGCCGCATCCGGGGGCAAGTCGGAGGCCGAGACATTGGTCGTCAACTCTGGCGGCGGAGTCAGAAACAAGGCCAGCGAGACGTAGGCGGCAAGATTGACGGAGACGCCGTTCATGGTATGGCTGTGGATAAAAGCACACAACCGGTCCCGGCTGTCGCGCGCGGCCGCGGATTGTTGCAGGGCCTCTGCAATGTCATCGCGCACCTTCTGGCGCACGGGGTCGGAAATCGACAACCCCTCGTTATAACCGCAGGTATTCAGGGCCGCCATCACATCGAACATTGCCTCGGACGTTTCCAGCGAAATGGTTGGCCCGGTCGGGTCAATGGCGGCCGGGATGGCCGCGAGTTGCGCCGCATTGGGCCGAGGCGCGACCTGAGTTTCCGGCAGCGGGACTGGTTCACCCGATTCGGTGCGGGAAGACGACGACACTCCAGATTGTTTCGACGGCGCAGGCGTGGACAAATCTCGCGACGGGGAGGACTGAGAAGAGGAATCCTGAAACGAGGACGCCTGGGCCCACACCATAACCGAGAAGGCCGACAGGGCCAGCGAAAGCCCCAGGGCGCGAAACAAAATCCGTGGGCTGAAACGTACTGCGTGTCTAGACTGCATGGCCACTTTTTAGAATGCTTTCCATCCGAAGACCAACTTCAGTCTATGCATCCGCCGGAGGCACGGTCAAACCACAAGCCGAGCTGGACAGGACGCCAAACACGCCAACGACCGCCAGGCTTTCGCGGGAGATACTCTCATCCGTCTCGCAGCACGCGATCGAGCGCCATTTTTTCTGTCATCAACTCCTGCACTGTGGCGCTGTCATTGCGAAGTTCGGCTTCCGCCAAGGAGCGGCGCAGTTCCCGTTGACGACGTTCCAACCGGCTGTGCCGCAAGGAATGGAAGGCATCCTCCACCTGCTGCGTCTGAATCTCCTGGCCGCCGTTCATTAACACCGCTGCCAGCAAGTGGCGGCTGGACTCGTCCGGCGCCAGGTCGAACGGATTGGAAATGGTTTCCGCCTCCAAAAACGCAGACAGCAACGCGGAGGCCGCCAGTCCTTCATAGAGAGAAGGCTCCTCGGTCATTCGCTGCCGTGCCAGCTCCCGCGCGGGCTGACCGGCAGGCAACATCAAGGCGCGCAACAGCAATTTTTCCGCTTCGCTCCATCCCAGCGCTGACGACGATTTCGGGCGAACATCCGCGCGCCGGGCAAAGGCTGCCTGCTTCAACTCCTGCCGCAGCAAGGCAGAATCGATGGACAGCTTTTGCGCGGCATCGGCGGCAAACTCATCACGCGCGATACGGCTGGGAATGTGCTGCATGTGCGGCAGCAGAAAATTCAGCGCCTTCACCTTGGCATCCGGCGTGACCGGAGGAAACAGCGTGCGCGCCCGCTCAATCAGATAGTCGCTATGCCGACGCGCCCCGCGCAGGGCGGCAATATAGGCCGGCGTTCCGCGCTCGCGCACGTAGCGGTCCGGATCCAGGCCGCCTTCCAGCGTCACCACCTTGACGCTGAAGCCTTCCTCGATCAGCAGCGCAATGGATTTCTCCGCTGCGTTTGCCCCCGCCGTGTCCGGATCGAAGTTCACCACCACCTGCCTCGTATGACGCGCCAGCAGCCGCACCTGCGCCTCAGTAAACGCCGTGCCGCTGGTGGCCAGCACATTCGTGATCCCCGCCATATACACGGAGATGCAGTCCATCTGCCCTTCCACCAGCAGGGCGAATTCAAATTGCCGGATCGCCTGCTTGGCCTTATCCAGATTAAAGAGCACGTGGCCCTTGGTATACAGCGGTGTCTCCGGCGAGTTGAGATACTTCGGCCCCGCCTTCTCGTCGTTGTCCAACGCCCGCGCGGTAAAAGCAATCACCCGACCCGCTTCATTGCGAATCGGAAATGTGATCCGCTTGCGAAAGCGCGCATACATCGTTCCGCTGCCGCCCTCGGCCTGCTCTTTTGCGGAAAAAAGGCCGCTGCCTCGCAAAACTTCTTCCTCGAACCCAGATTGAAAACGGTCGCGCATGGTGGAGTAGGAATCCGGCGCATAGCCGATGCGAAAAGCGGTGATTGCCTCCGCGGTCAGGCCTCGGCCCGTGAGATATTCGCGGGCGCGGGCCGCTTCCGGGCCCTGTAGTTGCTCCTCAAAGTAGAGGCAGGCCTGTTCGTGGATTTCCAGCAGCTTCGACCGCAGCCGCGACGCCTGCGCTTCTTCCGGCGAGGAAAATTCTCGCTTCGGCAGCGGGATGCCGCATTTCTGCGCCACGGTGCGCACCGCCTCCGGAAAGCTGATGTTCTCCATCTTCTGCACGAAGGTAAACACGTCGCCGGACTGGCCGCAGCCGAAGCAATGGTAGAACTGCTGCACCGCCTGCACGTTGAACGATGGCGTCTTTTCCTTATGGAACGGGCACAGCCCCTTGAAGCTCTGCGCGCCGCCCTTGGTCAGGCGCACGTATTCGCCGACGATGCGAACGATATCGGCCTGCTGCTTGACGGATTGGGCAAAACCATCGGCCATGGGAAGGAAAGGTCAGTGTACGGCAAAAAGCTTGACTTTACCGTCTACTGTATGCTTACTCTATACAGTGAATGGGGCCCCGCAAATTCGCATTGTTCTCGACGGCCCTACGCCGATCTACCGGCAGGTTGTGGACCAAATTCGAACATTATGTGTCGACGGCGGACTGAAAGCGGGTCATTCCATGCCCTCCGTGCGTCAACTGGCGGCGAACCTGGGCGTGCATTTCAACACCATTGCGGAAGCGTACCGGACCCTGGCAGTGGAAGGCTGGCTAGAGGTAAAGCAAGGCCGCAGCGTGTTTGTGTCGGAGCGCCGCGAACCACGGCAGCCTACTCGCGCCGCGGCGGCGCAACACAGTTCCCGCCTGCGGCACCAGGTCGCGGAGTTGCGAGCAAACGGCTTTTCGCCGGAATGGATCCGGCATGAAATTGAATCTGCATTGGGTGGTCCTGAATGACCTATCTACTCGTCTTACTTCCGGTTTTCATCGTGGGCATTGTTTTCCTGGCAGTCGCTAACCTGCATGCCGGCATCCTCTTTGGCGCCAGCGTACCTGTGGAGTTCCCCTCAAGCCACGCCGGGCGCCGCATCCTGCGCGAGTATCGCGCGCGCGGAGTCGTGATGATGGCCGTTTTCATGTTGATGGACGCGATCGCGCTACAAAGGGGACACGCCGACTTGGCGATTTTCGCGCTGCCAGCGCAGGTCCTGTTATGGGCCGCGCTCTATTCCATCGCAGTTCGTCGCACCCGGCCGTTTGCCATTCAACCGCCGTTGGTTCGCACCGCATCGCTCGATCGGGACCATTCGCTCAAACCAATGGTTCTGGGCTGCGTTGCCGCGCTGCTCCCACTCTTGGCTGCCACCCTCTACCTGCATCTGCACTGGGCATCCATACCGGAAATCTTTCCGGTCCACTGGGGCGCGGATGGCCAGGCGAACGGCTGGACCCAACGCACGGTCACTGGTGTATACATGCCGATCTGGATCGGCGTGGCTGTCATCGGATTCGTACTCGTCATCGGCATTTCGGTGCGCTACGCTCGCGGCGGAGAGGGCCTTCGCAGACTCACGCGGACCGTCTTGATACTCGTTTCAGCGCTGCTCTCATTCACGTTCACCTGGGTCGCGTTGCTTCCCTTGCTGCATCGGAATGGCCCTACAGCGCCCTTTGCCGCCGTTGGCGTCTCATTGGTCGGCGCAGGCATCGTCTTCTGGGCCATCGTCCAACAAATCCGTTTGCGAAATTCAGGCGAACCCTACGACGGAACCCCGGACAACTGCTGGTATGCCGGCATGTTCTATTACAATCCCGCCGATCCTTCCATCTTTGTGCCCAAGCGTTTAGGAGTTGGCCATACGCTCAACTTCGCGCACCCCATTTCCTGGATGGGTCTCGCAGTCCTGTTGCTGCCGATCGGATTCCTATTGCTGCATCGACATGCTCGCTAAACCGGAGCGATCGCGCCCGAAACGGTGCGGACGACCTTCTCCATAAGGACCACAGGCAGCGTGACACCCGCTTCCAGCGGCACCGTCATCTCCTCCACCGCGCGGTAGCCCCGCCGCAAATAGACTGGAACGCCGGTCAGCGTCGCTCCCATTTCCAGTCGAGTAAATCCAGCCGCGATGGCAGCGTCCTCGGCTGCTTTCAAAAGCAAGCTCCCAATGCCTCGGCGGGCCCACAGGGGATGCACAAAGATCGCGCGAATCTTGGCGGCGTCCTGCAAGGGGTCCATCAGCGTATTTTCCCGCACGGCATGATGGTCGCCGCCGCACAGCGTTTTGCGTCGGCCCCAGCCCCCGCAACCCAGCATCTGGCCGGCTTGCTCGACGACAAAATATGTCCTGTCCTCGATGAGTTGGCTGTCCACGGTAAACGATGTCCGCAACGCTGCTTCGATTTGTGCCGGCGTGTAATCGTCCGCCTGCAATCCGCGCACCGAGGCGTCGATCAACTTCTTCAGCGCGGGAATATCGGCGGCGTTTGCTCTACGCAAGCAGAACGGCATTGCACTCCTTCACAGCGGTTGTGGAGATTATAAATTTCCTTACCGGCCGGAGTCGCAATATCGGCGACGCGGCCACGGGACTGGCTCCTTCACGCCTGCGCCATGCCATTTAGATAAGCCCGTGCATCCCCTTCTCCGCGTCGACCGTCTGTCAGTCGCGTTTTCCTCCGATGCGGGGAGACACACGGCTGTCGATGATTTGAGTTTTCCATTGACCCAGGCGAGTCTCGGGCACTGGCGGGCGAGTTTGGCTCCGGGAAATCCGTCACTGCGCTGGCAGGTCTCGGCGCCCGGAAAACTGCTCATCCCGGCTTCCAAAACCTGCTGCACCGTGCTCTAAACCAACTCGAGGAGCAAGTCCTCTCCGCCGAAACCCTCTTGCCATCCCGCTACAACCTCAGTACCTTGTCCTTTGCGAGCCATCTGTATCGTTCCTCCTCTGGAATGTCGTATCCTAAGGGATCGACCGGAGGGTCCGCTGCAACTCGCCGCTCAACCACTTCTACAGGACTTTACGGACTCAATCATTTGCAAATATGCGATTGATTCGCAAATATACAGATATGATTATGGTGCCCAGCGCACAATGATGAAAACTTCCCGTTCCTTTCTTTTCACGCTTGCGGTGTTTCTAGCTTTTTTCGTTTGTACGGCGGTCGCGCAGCAGCCAGTCACGCCCGCGGTTGCAGTGTCCCAAGGACCAGCGGGTCAACAGAAGGCCCAGAGGCCCTTCGAACTCCATGCACTGACGCCAGAATTCTGGGAGGTGTTCGACAAGAACGCGAAGCTTGAGACGATGGGGACCGGCTTCGGTTTTACCGAGGGCCCGGTGTGGGACCCTGCCGGATTCCTGTGGGTGAGTGACGAGTCGAAGAACTGGATCGACAAGCTCTATGAGGACGGCCGTGTCGAGAACATGGTTTCGCTGGTGGACCCCGACGGCAGCACCTATGACCGGGAGCATCGCCTGTTGAGTACCGCGAGCGGGTTGCGCGCGATCATTCGGCTCTCAGCAGACGGCAAGAGCTTTGAGACGGTCGTCGACCACTACCAGGGCAAAAAACTGAACACGCCCAATGACATCGTCATCGGCCCGGATGGCGCGATCTATTTCACCGACCCGACCATCGACATGACGCACGATCAGCAACAGGAACTGCCTCCGTCCGTCTACCGCATCGGGGCCGACAATCGCATCTCACTGTTGACCGCGGACCTGAAGGCGCCGAACGGTCTGGCATTCTCGCCGAATGGAAAGTACCTCTACATCGACGACGACGACGCGCGGAACATCCGGCGCTACAAGTTCCACAAGGATGGAACGATCTCCGATGGGATGGATTTTGGCGACATGCATGACGCTGTGCATCGCGGCGTTCCGGACGGAATGAAAGTCGACAAGAAGGGACGCTTGTTTGTCTCGGGCCCGAACGGCATCTGGGTATGGAATAGCCAGGGGGTACACATCGGCACGGTGCAGATGCCACAGGGCATGGCCAACCTGACATGGGGCGGACCGGATGACTCCAAGCTATACATCACTGCCGGCGATACTGTTTATGTCCTGCAGGCAAAGACGCGCGGGATTCTGGGCCATCCAAAGAAATAGCGCGACGCGATGGCTTGGTTTCCGCTGAAAGATTGTCTATGGCAACGCGAAGGCAAACACGTCGTCTCCAGCCGCCACGGCAAAGTACTGCTTGCCCTCAATGCCGTAGGACATGGGGGAGGCATGCATGGGCTGCCCGAGCTTGAATGCCCAGAGCGGCTTGCCGGTACGGGCATCATCCATTTCGAATTCGTTGGCGTCATTGCCGAAGGCCACCAGACCGCCCGCCGTCGTCATCACACCGGCCCAGGCCTGACGTTCGCCGACCTGCTTGTCGCGCCAGGCAAAGTCAAGCTTGGTCAGGTCGAAGGCGTTGATGTATCCGTCGCTTGGAACATTGCCTGGCGGTGTTCGCGCGCCGGTTGAATAATACGGACGCCCTTGCTGAAACGGTCCGTTCTTCGCCTGAATTACGTCACACGCTTCCAATGAGCGGAAGTAGAACATGTTTGCAAGCGGATCGTAGCTGGGGGAATACCAGTTGGTCGCACCCTCGATGCCGGGGCAAACCAGAACGCCCTTTGCGTTGGGAATGAGGTTGTTGGAGATGGGCCGCCCGTTCTTGTCGATGCCCTTGGCCCAGTTCATCCGTTTCATAAACTGTTTTGAGTAGAGATACTCTCCCGTCGCGCGATCCAGGATGTAGAGAAAGCCATTGCGGTTTGCCGTCACGATGAGTTTGCGCGGCTTGTTCTTGAACTTTGCATCCACCAGTACCGGCGTCTGCACAGAGTCATAGTCGTAGAGATCGTGCGGATTGAACTGGAAATACCATTTCATCTTCCCAGTGTCCGGGTCCAGCGCCACCAGAGAGCTGGTATAGAGGTTGTCGCCGGGCCGCACGCTGCCGTCGAAATCCGGCGCGGCATTGCCCGTGCCCCAGTAGATCGTGTTGAGTTCAGGATCGTAGGTGCCCGGCATCCACGCGGTCCCGCCGCCGCGCAAAAAATCCTCGCCGACGGGCCAGGTTTCCGATCCTTTCTCTCCTGGAGCGGGAATCGTCCAGAAGCGCCACACCTCTTTGCCTGTCTGCGCATCGAAGGCGGCCACAAAGCCGCGCACGCCGTCGTCGCCGCCGGAGGTGCCGACCAGTACTTTGTCTTTCACAATCAGGGGGGCACTCGTCGCGCCGTAGCTCTGGGTATTGTCCGCATAGGCCACATCCCAGATCAGGTTGCCCGAGCGTGCATCCAGGCACAGCAGGTGGGCATTGTCCGTCTCCATATAGACACGCGTCCCCAGCACCGCAACGCCGCGGTTGATATGGCCGGAGGCATCGTCAATCAATCCCGGCGAAACGCCGCGCGCATGGCGCCACAGCAGCGTACCCGTCCTCGCATCCAGGGCATAGGCGTCGTTGGAGCCGGTGATGAACATTACCCCGGCCACCACCACCGGCGTTACCTGCAGCACGCCCGCATTCTGTGTGTGGAAGACCCACTTTGCCGCCAGGTGGCGGACGTTTGCCGGCGTAACCTGGGCCAGGCTGCTGAAGCGCCGTCCGGTGTAGTCGCCGTTGTACGACACCCAGTTGTTTTTGATGGTCTTCTGCAACAGATCGCTCGGCTGCACATCGATCAGGCCCAACTGGGTTCCATGTCTCGACTCGTGTCCCGAGCCCTTCACTGCGGCGAGTGCCTTCGTCGCCGGCTTGGCTGCCGACCGCCCCTGCGCGGCGACGGTTGCGATCGCCAGCGCGCCTGTCGCGGCAAGCCCAACCATGCTCCTGCGGAATCTCGTCATCGTCACGTCCCTTCCGTCGTGTCGGAATGTCGCCTGGCGCTAATTCCGATGGCGCCGTCTGGGCCTTGCGGGCGTCGGCTCGCTTGGGGCATGCCTGCCGGTGACGATCAGGAAGGCCACGAGGTCGTCCAGTTCGCCGGACGTCAACCGGGCCCCATAATCGCGCGGCATCAGAGAGTGGTGGGTGTAGGTCACCTTCACCAGGTTGCTCCTCGACAGAAAGCGATACCGCCCGTCCTCCGTCTGCAGCGTGATGTTGAGGTTGTCTTCCGCGCGCACCACGCCGGTCAGGCTCTGTCCAGCCCTGGTCCGCACCTCTGCCACGCGCGATGTCGGTTCGAGATTCGCATCCGGGTTCACCATCGCCTGCAGAACTTCCTCCGCCGTCCGGTTCCTTGCATAGGAGGTCAGCTCCGCCGCCATAAAGCCGCCTTTGCCGCCGACCATGTGGCAGATGGAGCACTGCCCCTTGCCGAAGAAAAGTTGCCGACCAGCATTTGGGTCTCCCGTCAGCTTTGCCGAAGGCGCAACCTCGGTCGCTCCCTGTAGCGTGCGTAAATACTGCACCACCGCCTGTGTTCCCCGATCGCCGAGATCGGGAAACCCAGGCATACCCTGGTCTGCCTCGCCATTCTGCACGATGCCCATCAGGTCCCGGTTCGAGAGCGCGATCGCTTTCGGTAGCGTCGCAATCGACGGGCCCCGCCCGCCCCTGCCATCCGCACCGTGGCAGTACGCGCAGTCCGATGCATACATCTGCGCTCCCTGTCCCGGATTGGGGCCGCTTCTCTGCGCGTCCTGTCCGAATACGGACATCCCTCCAAACAACAATACGGAGGAGTAAACCAACATCGCTGTAAGCCGGGTACGTGTCATTGTTTCAAATCTCTCGATGAAAATCAGCCAAGGCAAGGATTGTATGCGGCACATTTTCTCCGTGACCAAACTCTGCTACCTGGCATTCGCCCCATCGCGTGGAGGAGGTGGATTCACGGGAACTTCGCCCAGCGGCCCGCGATCGAGACCATGAGAATCCACCAGATGCACTGAGACCCGGGCGGTGTTTGGCGGCGCGTTTATGGTGGTCTGCAAGTGTACAGGCTCGGTGGGAATGACAGGCATCAGCTTCGCGGCGCTTCCACCGCCTCTTCCGTACAAGTGAACAACCAGATCGCCGGCATAAAACACACCAAAGCTGCCGGAAAGTACCAGGCCGGCGGGGGTCGCGGTCGCGGTCAGCGGGGTCCCGATCACACCGCTGTAGGTCGTCGTTTTGAAGTCCTCTCCCATGCGCGTCGGATACCACTGCGTGTCCATCGCGTAGGTTTCGCCGGGCGCCAACTCGACCATCGGGCTGTTCATCTCCGCCTCCACGAACGGCCCTTCGCGGGGTCCCGCGTTCTGTCCGGTCGCCGGGGAGGGTGTTGGTTCACCGGACGAATAGAAGATGATCGACGCCTTTCCGGGATACACCGCAGTGGGATCGACATGGTGGCGCTCCACCATGGTGTATCCGGTCGAACCATCCACCGCCGCCAGCCATCCCGATTGAGAGTCGATCCATACTTCTTGCATGATGTCGTTCCAATGCACGCGCAACGTGCCATCCTTCGCGCTAAAAGCCGGGTTGTCCGCCGGGCCAGTGCGCACATGATAGCCCTTCAAATACGCGCTTGAAGGAGCCAGTGCTGTCACTCCCCAGAACTTGGTGTTGAAATGGTCCGAACCGGCGGGATGGGACGTAGGGTACTCGGTGATCGTCTGCTCCGACCAGGTCCGCGGGTAGCCACTCATGTTCTGCATCACCACGTGAAACGAGATCACAGGCGTGTCCGCGCCGATGCTGATGTCGCGGATATATCGCTGACCGATCTCCGGATCGACCGGCCCGGTCAAACGCACTGCGCACGTGGGTCCGCTGGAAAGCACCTGCAGCGTAAAAGGTGCGTCATCCAGGTTGCCGCCGCCAGACCAATGCTGCTCATCCTGATTGCCCTCCGGCAGCGGCCAGATCTTATCGCCGCCGTAGTTGCGATCGCCGTACCCTTTGCTTTCCAGCGGAACCACCTGCCCTTGCAGCAAGGGATTGATGTACAGGAAGTCATGTCCGCCGAAGGTGACCTGAATCAGCCGCCCACCGATCTGCGGAACAATCTCCAGCGTCACCCATGGATTGGACATCTCCTCGGCCTTCCATCCCAGGTAGTTTGTTGCCTGCACCTGGCAGCCGGGCGCGGAGGTCGTCTGGCACTGCAACGGCAAACCCAGCAGGGCCGACAGCGCAATCGCAGAAAACAACGTTGGAAACCGTGCTTTGGTTCTGACAGAAGCGAACTGCACACTCTCTCCTCAGCGAAGCGTCTGTCGCACTGCGATAAAAGAAATTTGCTCGACATCTTCCGACTTCATATCGAAATTCTGTTGCAACGTAGTACGCGCGGGAAAATTGTCTTTAAAAAACGTGCCGTAGAGAGACACGACCGGGTCCTCGTCTTTCATGTCACGCAGATACACAGTCGAAGAGACGACATTCGAGAAATCCATGTCCGCCTTCTGCAACCCATCCAGCAGGCTGCGCATCGACATCCGCACCTGAATGCCCAGCTCCGGCGAAAACAGGCCCAGGGATGGGACATACGCGTCCTTGGCCGAGAGATACAGGGTATCTCCGTAGAGGATGCCGGGGCTTGCGGTTGGACTGGGCCCCTCATTTCTGGGGCGAATCGACATGCGTTTGGACAGATCGGCGCCGGCAATGCAACTGAACACGATATGGGCGTGGTTCGGAAGGTCCACCACCTGAATTGTCCCTCGCCCAGGGGTGTTCCCAAACTCAAAATATGTTGCGTAGATCTTGTTCATCACACGTTGTGGACCGCCATGGCTGCTGAGATAGGGATTGACCCAGATGACATTCGCCATGCTCATGTTGGCAGCCTTGGCAACCGCAGCGACGTTATCGAGGGCCTGCTTGACTTCTCCGGCATCATCGGCGGCCAGCTTTCCCGTCAGCGGATCGACGCCTCCCTGCGCCGATATGTAGAGAACATCGTCGGCTTCGATTCCCGCCGGATCGATGTGTCGTCCCTGCGGCCACCCCTGCGGATGGATCACGCGTCGGCGGGCAGCACTGCTCACAGCGATGCAGTTGATTTCGATATTCTCTCCGTTCGGCAGACTCGCTACTCCGAGCACGGTGCGGGCAGGCGGGTCCGCTCCGATCATCTTCCAGTAGACCTTGTTCATCCCTTCCATATTCGACAGATGGGTCAGATAGATGTTCATCCACACCACATTGCCAAAATCCATTCCTGCCGCGCGCAGCACGCCTTGCACATTGCCCAACGACTGGCGCGCCTCCTGTTGGAAATCCTTTGGGACCTCGCCGCTACTGTTGCGTCCATCCTGGCCGCCAACGTAGAGCGTTCGATTGACGAGAATACCGGCACTCGATGCCGAACCAAGGCGATTGCCGGCTACCTGAACGACCTTGATCGCGCCGCCGGCCTGCGCAAGCAGTGGCGCGCACCATGCAGCCAGCAGAAGACACAAGACAAAATAAGGGCAGCGTCTTAACGGATCGCGCATTTGTCCTCCCTGGAAAGCTACTCCATTTGTTCATATTCACAAAAACGCTAGCGGAACAACAGTCCACGATCGAGCCGATGAAATCTTCCCTGGAGCTTAGTGGCGTGCGCCTTTTTGTTGCATGCCCGGATACCAGGAGCGCACGCAGAGTAGCCGCGATGTGACGTCGGGCGCGCTGTAGTAGCCCACCGTAGCATTGAGCCGGAAAAAATAAGCATCCCCGGCTTTGGCAGGGTGTCGCCCTGCGATTCCGTCCATTCCTCCGCCAGCCACGATGACGCCGTGGCCACTCAATATCAGGTAGATCTCCTCTTCACGCTGGTGATGGTGAGGAAAGTTCGTGCCGCCGGGCGCTATCTCCATCAGGAAGAGGCTGGTCAGTACGCGGCCTGCCGCAATGCGGTCACGCTTGCTGTCGACATCTCCCATGAGCAGACGGAAGCGGGTCGAACTTGGGTGGCCATTCACCAGCGTCGTTGGCACATCTTCAATGTTGGCTTTCAAGGGGTGCGATGGCGGTTGAGACTTGTCAAATCCTTTGGTGTAAAAACCCATGACGACCACGGTCAGCGGCGCTCCGGATGTATTCGTTAAAGCATGCGGAACCGTCGACGGGAGATAGAGATAGTCCTCGGTCTTCAGGGGTATGTCCTCGTTTCCGTATTTCGCGGAGCCACTGCCGTCGAGAACGACGTACACCTGGTCTTCCTGGGGATATTGAACCGTGGCGCAAGCGCCATGGGGATCGATGACTGCCTCCCCATATCGAGCTACGCCAACCACCACGGACGTATCCGGATCTCCCTGGCCGAACAGAGGTTTGTAACGACACGTCGCCGTGGTGATGTCCGACGGTCTCTCCGCAGCGGTCAGGGTGTTGCGATACAGGTAGGTGGGATCGATCCGGCGATGGTCTGCATGCAGAGGAAGAGCACAAGCGGTACCTGCCAGCAGAGCGATGAATGCGGCTGCGTGCCGTTGACTGGGATGCATGAGATTCCACCTCTCTTGCAACGTGATCGAAGAAGCTTTCTCGACCCTCGAGGATTTGTCCTTTTTAGCTGTCTTTCTCTCTGTCGGATATACCTGTGTGTTCTCGTACGCGCCAATGCACCCCGCCCAGGAGGGTGCCTTGCAGACGGGCATGATGCGACAAAATAAGTTTCCCACGGGTGTCTCTCTCCGGTTCGAAGAAACCGCCTCACGCAGATTGTTTGCGCGCCTTGTTGAGGACCTGGCGGAGGCGGTTGCCAACGATCAGGTCCTCACCGGGTTGCAGAGTCATGGAAATAATTTGCAAGGGATTCGGGTGGGACCTCCGCCGCTTGTTTGAATCATGCTTGATGCGTGCCAGGACCCCGCTGGGATTGCTGTCCGTCAGCACCTCAATGCGAGGGTCGCCGTCGTGCAACTGCTGGGCGCATTGGGCCACCGTCAAACCAAACTTCGCTTCGTCCCACATTACCGACAATGTTGGATAACTGTTCCCGTCTTGCGGGGTCATGATGTTCGTCGTCACTCCGGGCACAGTGTCCACCAGCTTCTGGATGCGTTCGACTCGGCCCTGCCACTCTCTGTTTAAATCTCCGAGGTCCGCACGCGACCAATACTCGATCGCCGCCAGGATGCCCATGATCTCTTCCTTGCCGACCTTCATGGGACGGCATACGGCGCCTTCCCAGGGATTGGTGTTGTACAGGGCCGCATCGATCAGGTCCTTGCGGCCCAATAACACTCCGGAACATTGCGGGCCAGACAGTCCCTTTCCGCCGCTGAAGCAAAAAAGGTCGACGCCAAGCTTGGCATAGCGCGTGAAGTAAGAAAATGGGGGTATACCGGCCGCGTCGTCGACCAAGAGGGGAACACCGGCGGGTTTGGTGACCTTGAGGACGCGCTCAAGCCGGTCGTCACGCCAGGTGGTGTAGACCATGGCGGTTTGCGGAGTGATGGCCGACGGCAGGTCTTCCACTGTTTCGGCGATCACCAGTTTGCCTCCGGCAAGGCGGATGGCGCTGTCGAATGGACTCCGGCCTTCCATCATCACGACTTCACTTTTCAAGCCGGTCGTGTCGGGCAATTGCCAGATGTTTTTTGGGTCCGACCCGGCGATGCAGGCCGCTGTTGCCGAAGCCATCGCGCCGGCCGAGCCGGAAGTGACCATTCCGGATTCAGCTCCAGACAGCTTCGCGAGATAGCGGCCAACTCCGGCTTGCAGTTCAAACATGTCGACAAAATAGTGCGACGCCTCCTCGGTCGCTCGCCGTGTCTCTGGCAGTTCCAGTGAACCGCACACATAGGTCCAGGTGCCACGCGCGTTAATTAAAGGGCGAACGCCCAAGCGAGTGTAAATATTGTTGGAGAAGGTCCGCCTGCCAGGGGAGGCCACAGTAGCGGCCAGGCTACGGGTGCCAATCGTGGCAAACAGAGGGGCTGCTGCCAGCAGTTTGATAAACGACCTTCGGTCATTCAAATGAGGTTGAATCTCATCCACCGGTAACATTGCGCTCCTTCTCTCTCTATTGCGAGAAAAACAATATCAAAGAACACTTGTGAAATCGGCGGCTGTTCAGGCGATTTCGGGGGCCATCCTGGTCCTCTCAGTGGCCATTGAAAGCAAGCTTTCAATGGAAAGACATGGATTCCCAAACATGTGTGTCAAAACCGCCGATTCGCGCAGCCGTGAAGTGAAACACAGGCGTTCCTGTTCCTTCCAGTGCAACGCTCCTCGAATATATATAACAGTACATATAGAAACAAGCCACTTAAGTCTCTTACTGACTGCTTATTATGCATTACATCAGGGGTATATTCAGAGGCGTTATGCTTGACCGATGATGATCCACAGGATGTTATGTATTTTATTTTCAATAACTTATCTCGTTAGTTGGAGAGAAAGTATTTCTTGGCGTAGAGACCTTCCCTTACTCGCTAGATCGAAATTTCGTTGCACAACATAGCAAAGACATTTTCGTATTATTGCTTTCCCGCAAAAAAGGATTGACATTCGATGATTGCAACTCTTACTATTCCATCTCCCGACGATTGTTGCGTTTGGAGCCAAGCGTTTCACACATTGAAATCCGCTATGGAAAGATGGAAAACAGAATGAATCGAACGATTAAGCTGCTGTTAACTCTCGTGGTGGGGGCAATTTTCTCATTGGGAGCGGTCGCGGTTTGGGCCGCAATCACAGGTTCGATCTCTGGGCTGGTTACCGATCCTGCCGGCGCGCCCGTTGCAAACACCACAGTCACTGCAACGAACCAACTGACAGGGGTTGAGAGCAAAGTTGTGACAGATTCAAGAGGTTTCTACAGTTTTCCAGCCCTTGCAGTAGGCACATATACGGTTCAACTCAGTTCTCCTGGGTACAAGGAGTTTATCGAAAAAGATGTGCCCATCAATGCGAATTCGGCGGTTCGAGTAGACGTTAAATTTGTGCTGGGTCAACTAACGGAAACCACGACCGTGACCGCAGATGCTTTGCGAGTCGAGACCCAGAGCACCCAACTTGGCGACGTGATCGAAGGCGCAAAAATGACGTCCGTGCCGCTGAATGGCCGCGCGTTCACCGATCTGCTGGCTCTGCAGCCGGGCGTTTCACCCTACCAGAACGTGGAAGCTACGTATGTCAATCGTCCGGTCTCAGGCGACCTCAACTCTGGAAATCAATCGATTAATGGCGGTAGAGAGACCGCAAACGGGTTCATGGTAAACGGAGCAATAGCCAACGAAGGCGTTGCAAACGGAACCGCTCTAATGCCGAACCTGGATTCGATACAGGAATTCCGAATTCTTACGAGCAACTTCGATGCCGAATACGGCAATTTTAGCGGGGGGCAAGTCAACGTGGTGACCAAGTCGGGAACCAACCGGTATCACGGAGACGCCTTCGACTTTGTCCGCAATACAGCCCTCGATGCGAAAAATTACTATGCCACAACTCGTGGCTCCTTCGTGCAGAACCAGTTCGGCGGAACAATCGGTGGACCCATTAAGAAGGACAAGATGTTCTTTTTCGGCGACTATCAAGGGACCCGAAATACGATTGGGGCGACGGAGAACTATCCAGTTCCTTCGTTGGCAGATCGCGGGGGAGACCTCAGCGATCAAACGGCCGCGTTGCTTGCGTCAGACCCTGCAAATGGCGGAACAGGAGTCGCGGGACCCTACTGGGCAAACATTCTTTCACAACGGTTGGGCTATGCCGTGACCTCTGGTGAGCCATACTACACGCAAGGGTGTACAACGACTGCTCAGTGCGTATTTCCGAATGCCATAATTCCGACCACTGCATTCTCTCCCGTTGCAAACAATTTGCTGCAATATATTCCTACACCGAACAAACCGTCGAATTATTATGAGACCTCGGCATACCCGGAAACCTTGAACGATGAGAAGGGAAGCCTTCGCGCGGACATGAACACGCGCTTCGGCCAAGTATTTGCGTATTATTTCCAGGATTGGTACACACAAATCAATCCGTTCGCCCCGGGCGACGCAACAGTGCCTGGATTTCCTGCGGACACGACAGCGCGGGCGCAAATGGCGAACGTCGGCCTCACGACTACGTACGGCTCCAATGCTGTGAATGACATACGGATATCGTATCTGCGCAATATCTGGGACAATGACGAGCCCAGCGGGGGGCTTGGTCCTTCATTGTCGTCCCAGGGTTTTGTCACGCCTTGGGGGTCTGCGGGCGGTTTGGGCATGAACAATCCCGCGTTTCAAGGAGTCATGCCAATTTTTTTCAACAACTATACCATCGGGATTCCGCAAGACACGATGAGAAACCTTGACAATACGTTTCAGGGCCTCGAAAACTATACCAGGATTGTCGGAACCCACACGTTTCAATTCGGCGTGGAATTCCATTACGATCAGATCGCGGAGCGCAACTACGATGTCCCAAATGGATCGTTTAACTTCAATGGTTCCGAAACCGGCTTTGATTTCGCAGATTTCCTGCTAGGTGCTCCGGCCAATTTTCAGCAGGCAAGTATTCAAATCATGGACTCGCGCACCACTTATTTTGGGACCTATGCGCAGGATAGTTGGCGTGCGACTCCGACGCTAACGCTGAATTATGGATTGCGGTATGAAATTATGCCGCCGTTTTACGACACAGGGAACAAGCTAGAGACGATTGTGCCAGGCCTGCAGTCGGTGGTCTTCCCAGGCGCTCCGACTGGATATGTATTTCCAGGAGATCCAGGTATTCCGAGAACCCTAGCGCCGACCGACTATAAGGATTTTGCCCCAAGGTTTGGAGTGGCGTATTCCCCAGGCGCCGAAACCGGGTTATGGTCAAAAATAACAGGCGGTCCGGGAAAAACCAGCATTCGGGCTGGATACGGAATCTTCTATACTGCGATTGAAGATCTCTCGAACTTCGAAGAAGTCGGCGATGCCCCGTACGGCCAGTTTTACTCAAGTCCTGCGCCCCCACTTTTCGATACACCCTATGTCGATCGAGGGACGGGATTTCACGAAACGAATGCCTTTCCGTTCATATTCCCGCCTAAAAATACCTCCGCTTCCCATCCCGATACGAGCTTCAATTGGGCGAATGTGGAACCCATATCGTTTTCACTCTCTTATTACTATAAAAACGTGGTCCCTTATACGGAGGAGTGGCAGTTTACGGTTCAACGGCAGTTAGGACAGAATATGGTAGTCAGTGCTGGTTACGTAGGGAACCAAGGCCATCACCTGATCGTTTCCGAAGAGGCAAATCCAGGAAATGCTGCTCTATGCTTGCAGTTGAGCAACCCGGCGATACTTGCTCCAGGCCAGCAGCCATGCGGCCCATTTCTTGAGAACACCGTCTTTACCTTGGCCACCGGACAAGTGGTGAACGGCACGCGGGGCCCATTAGGGAACGACTTCGGTGCAAACCCCTATATGATCACCAAAGGGAACTCAAGCTATAACTCATTGCAGGTCAGTGTCCAGCAGACGGCCAAATATTGGAATTACTTGCTGGGTTACACCTTTGCCAAATGCATGGATGACGGCTCCGCACTTACTGGCGGGGTCAACTTTTCCAACCCTGCTTTGAGCCGCGGGTTATGTCACGCGGACGTTGAGCAGGACTTGGTGGTGAGCGGCACACTCCAGTTACCCTCCAGGAAGTTATTTGGCGCCGCATGGACGAATGCGATCACGAGAGGCTGGGCGATTTCGGATATTACGACATTCGCAAGCGGTATACCAGTTACTTTTTCCGAGTCGGACGATCGCTCTCTCACCGGTGCGGGAGAAGATATAGATCTTCCCAACTACGATCGGCAGGGTGGCCCGTTGTTTGGCGGCGGCAGTAGCCAGAATCCGCGAACCGGCAATCCCTATTTCAACATCGGCCTCTTCACGCCCGAGAACCTCGGTACGTTTGGGACTTCCAGAAGAAGATTTTTTCACGGCCCTGGCATTGACAATTCCGATATGGCGCTCCTTAGGAACATGTCCTTACCTAAGGCGACTCAGCTCCAGTTCCGTTTGGAAGCATTCAACGTTTTCAATCATGCACAATTCCAAACTCCAGGTGGAAATATCAACGATCCAGCAACATTCGGAATAGTAACTGCGGCAAACGATCCTCGCATCATGCAAGTTGCCTTGAAATTTTTGTTTTAGGGAAGCTCCGATTGAGTATGGCCCTGTATCAGGGCGCGGCTTTGAGAGCCTGTCCTGAGCGCAGCCGAAGGGTGCCGTATATGGCTGAAAATCGGTAGGGCTTTAGCCCCCGAGTGATTTTCTGTCGATTTAATCAGACCTTCCTTGGCGGATTATTTTGTTCGTCGGCGTGCTGGCCGACGCCAGTGTCGCGGTTTGCGCAAGATGCCAGTTAGACCTTGCAGCCTGTGGTGCACCTGGCCATTGCCCAACCTGGCTGGCGCTGAAGTTTGTGGAGCAAATTCGACCCAGATATGCGTGAATGGTATGGACGATGGATTGGGCCGTGCTCGCGGGCAGGTATAGGTTCATGAGGCCCGCAATCAGGCGCAAAACCTGGCTTGCCGCGCGGCTTTTCAACTCCTGCGACATCCCCGCTCCCAGCATCTTGCGCAACAGCAGACTGATGCTCATCGTGGCGTGACCTCGAAATGTGGATGGCCCAGCGTGGTCTAGTCCGGATAATTCGTGAAGGTTGAAAAAGCGAAAGCCTCATGTGCTGCAAACATGTTGTTGCGACTGGGTTTGAAGCAGCAAGAGAGGCTATTGCGTGACTGACTTCACCACGACAGAGTGTTTGTTGTGTGAGCGTTATGCAAAGCCCATCTTGTGCGGCGCCTCCGGTGGTAGCACTCTTGACAGCCCGTGGTGTAACCGGCCATTTTCAGCACGTTCAGCAGCAGAATCCTTCGGTGCAAAATTCATCGATCAGCGGATAGGTTCCATCCGGACGGGCTGGGAGTCGGCTTTGCGGTGCGCATAGGC
>JAJYUB010000118.1 GCA_021792795.1 Acidobacteriota bacterium
TTGGAAGAGCGCATCGCCCTATGGAAGGAGGCCTTGCGACTGCTGCCAGTCGCTACATGAGAGAAGGCTGTGGCACGCGTATCGACGGGTTTTTCTGGGCCAGTTTTGATCGACCCAGGCACAACTGCGTCGCAAGTTGTGCCGCAAGGCCGCTTGCCATCCGTAGCGTAGAGGGAGCCGCAAGTTATAAACGGTCTGCGAAGTCGGATCGTCGGTGGAAAGCCACCTCCGGCGGCCAAACGACCATTGCCTTCGCCTGTCCGCGACCTTACCGACGGATTGGGGATCCCGGCTTCGCCGGGGCGCTCTTGACCTCGCCCTGAACGACGAGGTTTGCCGCGCATTGGATCAAGACGGTTCCCGTAAAGCATCGGGCATGGTTCCCTCAGCAAATTCACTTTCCACCGCCGCTTCTTCACCCATCTCGACACCATAGACGGGCGTGAAGACTACTTCCATCCGGCCGGCCTGGTAGAGCTCCTCCAGGCTGGCCAGGCCGAAGGTGTCGAGAAACAGCGGCGTCGTGCGCCAGAGCTTCTCTCGCCGCGGGCCGAGACGCGCCTGGCGCGCGATCAACTGGCGCTGGCGCAGCGTCTCGAGCGTGGCGGCGCTGGCGACGCCGCGAATCGCATCGATGTCCCCCAGAGCCACGGGTTGCTTCAGTGCGACGATGGCGAGGGTTTCCAGAGCCTGGCTGCTCAATGGCTTTTGCTTCCGATCCGGCAGCAGACGGCCGATGCGATCGGAAAATTGCGGCTTCATCTCGAGGCGCACCCCGCCGCCCCGGTGGCGGACCTGCACGCCGCGATCGGCCGCCATCAGATCCGCCTCGAACTCCTCGAGCGCCGCCTCGACCTCCGCTTCGGAAACATCCAGACTCTGGGCCAGGGCTGGCAGCGTCACCGCGCGGTCCGCGGCCATCAGCATGGCCTCGAGATAGGGCTTCAGTTCAAAGATTTCCATAAATCTCCCATGAATAGTTGTCTACTCATGCTGTAGTTGTGGCCTGTTTTCAGGAGGCCAGGACGAAATTGGGGAAGTCCTCGAACACCCAGTTGTTTTTCAGGGTGCGATAGACGACTCCCAGGAACTTGCGGGCCAGGGCGATGTTGGCTTTGCCTCCGCCACGGCGGCGCTGGATGCGTTGATAGAACTGCTGCAGGAACGAGCTATAGCGTTTGGCGACGAGCGCGCACTGCGCCAAGCAAGTGCGCGCGAGTTTGTTGCCCTGCTTGGTAATGTGCCCGGAGCGCTCCGTTTCATTGGAGTTGGCCACGCGCGGCACCAGGCCCAGATAGGCGGCCAGCTTGCCGGGATCGGAGAAGTCCCGGATATCGCCGATGGCGCTCAGTAGCACGGCGGCCGAGACCGGGCCGATGCCCTTGATGCTCATCAGGTTTTCATGGCCGGCCAGCTTGGGACCTTCTTCCTCGATCAACTCCTCCAGTTCGGCGATGTTGCCGGTGAGCGAGCGGATCTGGCTGACCAGTACGCGTGCTTCGGCGGCCAGGATCGGCGGCAGCGGCATAGCCAATACCCGCTCCAAGGCTTTGTTGCTGGACAGAGATTCCCGCTTCAGATTGATCCCCTCGGCCGAAAGCAGGTTGTCGATCTTGGCTTTCAGCGCCGACCGCTGCTTGACCAGCAGGTCGCGCGTCTGCGCCAGACGACTCATCTCTCTTTGGCTGCGTTCTTTCATCCACACCTCCGGCAATAAATCCTTCGACAGATACAGGGCCAGCAGTTCGGCGTCGTTTCTGTCGGTCTTCTTTACCGACTGGCCGATCGCCTTGAACTGGGCTGGGTTCACCACTGCCACCCGCGCCACTTGCTCCACCACGGCAGCGTGGAACAGCCGCGTGTTGCCGGTGGCTTCCACGGCGATCTCATCGTCTTTCCGCAGTTGCGCGGCAAACAGCTTCAACTCTTGGATCGGCCATTGCCGCAAATATGTCCGGCCATTTCCCAGTCTCGTGCATACGGTGAACTGCGTCCGATGCAGGTCCACTCCCAGATAACGCTTCATCGCTTCGCTCCTCGCGCTGTGGAGCAGACGCGCTCTGCGGCGATCACCATTCTCCCATTCAAGGTGCCGTCTTCGGCGGCCCTTACGGTGACGCTTCGGTTGCATATATGGACCCATCCAGGTTTATGCAAGTGCCGAGTGACAGCGATTGCAGGAAAGACGCGTGCATATATCCGGCCTCAAACGATGAGAAGACATTGTCTTCCCGGGCCCTGATGGAATCTGCGCTTCCTCTCCTGAATCAGGTCTCCGGCCTCATAAGGGCCCAACAACCGAAAAGGGTTTGAAGAAGCAGGTCTCGCCATTTTCGCCATCATGCTCAACTCAAGCATCTCGCTAGAAAAGATCTCCGAATCCAATCTGGGGCCGATCAGGTCAAGCTGCCGGCCGATAAACCTCCTCATGAGCGATCAGCGACCAAAGGATGCGAGCATTTTTGTTGGCCAACGCCACGCAGGCCCGCGTTGTTCCCAGTCGTTGCTGCTTGTCCTGTATCCAGCGGCTTCGCTGGTCCGTCTTGCTTTTGGAGTGATACACGATCGACCGTGCTCCGTGAACCAGGAGCGTTCGCAAGTAAGGATCGCCACGTTTGCTGATCCCCATTAATTTGGATTTCCCGCCGCTGGAATATTGCCGCGGCACCAGCCCCAACCACGCCGCGAATTGCCGCCCGTTTTGGAACGACCGGCCCTGGCCGATCGCAGCCACCACGGCAGTTGCCGTAACCGGTCCGATCCCTTCCACGGCAGCTACACGTTGGCAGTCTGGATCATCCCGGAATATGCGATCGATTTGAATGTCGGTGGCTTCTACCTTCTTTTCCAATTCGATAAGCTCTTCATAGAGCGATCTAAAAAGAGAGCGCGCAAACATGGTCAATTCGTTGTTCGCGTCCTCCAGCACTTCTGGGAGAGCCCGGCGGAGCCGGGCGACTTGTTGCGGCAAGATAACTCCGTATTCCGATAACAGCCCGCGAATCTGATTTACCAACTGCGTGCGGCAGCCGATAAGCCGGGAGCGCACTCGATGCAGGCACTGCATGTCCTGCTGCGGAATCGATTTCGACGGCACGAAGCGCATGCTCGGCCTGCTTACCGCTTCACAGATGGCTTCTGCATCGTTCGCATCGTTCTTCTGCGCCTTGACATAGGGCTTGACAAATTGAGGAGCAATCAAACGTACATCATGTCCAGAACGACTCAAGACACGGAACCAATAATGTGCGCCTCCACAGGCTTCCAGTCCGATCAGGCAGGGTTCCAGACCCGCAATAAACTCTGCCACTTGTCCTCGCCTCAGTTTCTTGCGCAGCACTGTCTTCTCCTTGCTGTCCACACCATGCACCTGAAACACCTGTTTGGCTATATCCAGACCTACCGCTGAAACCTTCATCTCCACCACCTCCAGGCTGACAGTATCAACCCTGCTTCGTCCTGGATGGGTCCATTCCATTAGGTCTGACTAATCTCCTTTACGAGGTCATGCACCTCAAAAAGCATATGCAGCCTGCACCCTGCCTGCTCCAGCTACTAACTGGAGCGTACCGCCTCAGATTCCCGCTGTACTATTCATGCCATCTCCTTCTGTTTCACAGTCCCAGTTTGCTTTCCGCGCTCTGCCGATCCGCCTGGTCTTCTCTCGCGTAGCGATGCACCATGGCCACGGTCTTGTGCCCGGTCTGCTTCATGATCTCGCGGTCCGTGGCCCCGTTGGCCGAGGCCTCGGTGACGAAGCCGGCGCGCAGCGAATGGCCGCCATAAGTCTCCGGGTCGGCGATCCCGGCGCGGCGAACCAGCCGCTGCACAATGCGCCCGATCGAGTCCTTGTCGAGGGCGGAGCCCACGTTGCCGTGGGCCCCCACCCGGCGCAGGACATACCCCTCCCTGATGCCCGCGATTTTCAACCAGTTGTCGAGCGCCAGAATGGGGCAGGTGCGGTCGTGGATCCCGTACAGGACCTCCACTTCCCTTCCCTTCTTTTCCTGGTCGGTCTTCGAGTACGGGATGGTAATCGTGATCCCCTTGCGGTGGCGATGGATGTCTTCGACCCGCAGGGCCGCCAGCTCGGCGCGCCGCAGGCTGCCGGCAAAGCCCAATAAGAGAAGCGCCTTGTCGCGCGCGGCGGCGATCGGGCCCTCGAGAACCCCCAGGAGTTGAATGATCTTCTCCCGGGTCAGCGGTTTTTTCATGACAGGCGCGGTGCCCAGCTTGCGGCGGATGCCATGCAGCGCGTCCGCCACCAGCTTGTGTCGCATGGCCGCGGGGGAATCGAAGCCTTGCGCCCGGTGAACCTGGGTGATCGCGGTCAGCCGCCGGGTGATGGTGCTCGGCTTGCGCGGTCTTTCCCCGTTCGATGGCTTGGCGAGGGCGCTGATGTAGAGGGCCACCGTTTCCGGCTGCGCGGGAAGGAAGGCTAGGCGGTTCTCGCGGCACCAGGCCTCGAAGTCCCGCCAGTCGGACTCGTAGGCCCGATGGGTGGCGTCCGCCTTGGCCGCCCCGATAAACTCGGTGGCGGAGCGAGCGGTCTCATATAAAGGGTCATCGGTGCGGAAGGAGCGCAACGCCAGGGCGTGGGTCGAGGGCTGCGACGGCGGGAGGTCGGGCACCAGGTCCGTCTCAGGAGGGAAGATTTCGGGATGAGGGTCCATGCGACCTCCTGCGTCCGATTTAGAGCCGTTTCCGTGGAATTCGGCCCATGGGCTGGGGCTGCCCTTTTAACTAGGAAAAAACGGTCACTTCCGCGATTCTAGCATACAACGCCTGATAATGTCTCCTTCTCAGGCGTTCTGAACTCCTCTTCATTCCCTCTATTTTGCGTGCCCGCGCATCAACGAGGTTTATCATACACGTAAAGATTCGCCGAGAGTGGCGACCATTTTCCCTGAAATGGAGGACCTGCATGCCCGCGAAACCCCGGTGGCACGCCAACGTCGCCAGAATTCGGCAGACCGTCTCCCGTTTGTCCACCCCTTTCCTCGACCGGCCAACGATCGAGCGCCTTTTCGGGGTCAAGGCGCGCCAGGCCAACAACCTGATGCGCTCGCTCGGCGGCTATCGGGTTGGCCCTGCCGCCCTGATCAGCCGCGAAGATCTCTTGCTGCAATTGGACAACCTGGCCGGACCGCGTGGGTATGCCGCGGAGGCAACTAGGAAATCGCGGGTGGTCGAGGAACTGGAGGCGCTTCGGACGGGGCCCCGGCCGCGGCGAGTCGCTCCTCTGCCCCGCCCTACCCATCGCCGTTCCCTGCCGTCTGGCGTCAGCCTCCTGGCGCCCGGCCAGATGACCATCCTCTTTTCCTCTCCCGAGGACCTGCTCAGTCGTATTTTAGGTTTGGCGCAAGCCGCCTCCGCCAACTTTGCCGCCTTCGCTGCCGCGCTGGACTCCGGACAGGAACTGGACCCGCCGTCCGCGCCCGTGCAGCGAGCAACGGAAGCACCGGAGAATCGGTGCGAAACTCGTACGGAGGTCTAGCCAAAGATATTTGAAATTTTGAAACCAGCGGTCGCCTGTCCGATGATCTTGTTATCCCGACGAGAGCAAAGGGAGGCGACCGATGGAGAGGTTCACCAAGCTGTTTGGCAGCCTGATCGTT
>JAJYUB010000119.1 GCA_021792795.1 Acidobacteriota bacterium
TTTCCCAATCGGGTTTTCGAGTCAATGAAAGGGGTTGTGAGTCAACTGGAAGCTGGCCTGCCGCAGATGGCGGCAAACACCCAAGCGCTGCGAAGCCTGACGGCATGGCCCTGGATAGTTAGTCTCAGCTTGAAAGCTAACTAGAATTAGCATAGGCCTCTGGCGGAACCGCCTCCTGTCCGTACGCCTTTGGCGGCAGCAACGTGGAAACAGCCGTCATTCCCAGGAAGGACAGAAGGTCGCGACGTGACGAGCCATAGCTTTTCATTGTTCGAGTCAGGTCCCCAATCGTTCGGCACCGCAAAAAGAAAGGGCGTACTCGTCACTCAACGCACAGCATATAAGAACCAGCGCGTGAGAGCAGCATTGCTTGATGCTGCCTGACGGTATGCTTACAGCATAGACCACCAAATCAATGCATGGCTATGCGCCTTGGCGCCGAAAAACCATCCGCCGCGGCGGGCCCTTGCGCGTCTGATGAATCTCCGGATCGCGCTCCTTCTTGCTGTTCTTGGTCGACTACGGAGCCGCGATGATCGGGGCATCGACGATGGTGCCGGTCGCGATGCGCAGGCCACGGCTCGCCAGATAATGGTTCACCGTGTCCAGAATCTGGCCGCATAGTTCGTGCTGCTCCAGCAGGCGGCGGAAACGAAGAATCGTGCTCTCGTCAGGGGCTGCCACGGCCCAGATCAACACCCGCAAAACGGCGCAACACAGGAGACTCGTAGAGCGCATCCTCGGCACCAGGATCGGAGAGATTCAACCACTGCTGCAAAAAGTAGACGTGCAGCATGATCGACAAACCAACAGGCTGACGGCCGTTGCCCGCCTTCGGGTAGTACGGCTCGATCAGTGCTTCCAGATCGCGCCACGGAACCACCGCATCCAGTAGGTTCAGAAACGCTTCCCAACGGCTCTTCCGCGCATACTTCTCAAAGCTTGTCTGACTCGCCAAGGTCATCTGCAGCATCGCATTCCCTGCTGATAAAAGCTCGTCTCGAAGAGATGACGTCCCGCCAATACCACTCCGAGTCTATCGAGTATGATAGAATGTCTAGACAAGCGCCGAAGTCGATGAACGCGATTCACTTAGGCGCACTTCGTGGACGAACAAGGGCTATTTAATGATGAATCCTTCTCCTGCAGGGACCGGTCGGCGACGGCGCGCGCAAAATCTCTGCTTCCTTCTATTGGTCGCGTGCGTGGCCCGCACTCCATTGTTCGCCCAACTCAAGGTCCTGCGCGTGGATCCGCGTGAAACCGACCCCGCTATCGCTGCGGTACATGGGCCGCATGTGGTTCTCTACGATCCGCAGGCTCCGCCAGTGCATCGGCTTTTGGTCTTCTTACCCGGTACGGGCGGCAAGGCAGAGGGAGGCCTGCAAATAGCCAGCGCATTCGCGCGCTGGGGCTACCACGCCATCTCGCTCGATTATGAGGATAATGTCGTAGCCGTGACCTGCGCACGCAGCAAAGACCCCGAGTGCTTCGATCGTTATCGAGAGGCGATTGTAATGGGCGCTGCTGTGAGTCAGAAGATCCGTGTTGATCATGCGGACTCGATACTGAACCGTCTCCAGAGTCTCTTGGTTTATCTGGTCAACCATGATCCCGCCGGCGGGTGGCAGGAGTTTGAGAACCATGGCCAGCCTGCATGGACACACATTCTTGTGGCAGGTATATCGCAGGGGGCCGGTCACGCTGCGTATATCGGAAAACTGTTCGCAGTCAATCGAGTGCTGATGTTCTCCGGCCCGCAGGACTACCTAGACGCTCTGCGGCGGCCGGCTCCCTGGTTGGCGCGGCGCAGCGCCACGCCTCCATCGCGATATCTCGCATTTCTGAATTGGAACGACCCCTTTGATGTTCACCATCAGATCGCTAACTGCATGGTGCTGATGGATCTCTCGAAGCCGGAGATTAAGATGGTCAATCCGGGAGAACCGATTGGTGGACGCCATCAGATTCTTATAACCGATTTGGAAACAGCGAGCCCGCATGTCTCCACGATCCTTCCGCAATTTGCAAATGTTTGGGGATACATGGGAGGCGCGACTCTCGACAGATTTCGGGCGATATCGAAGCGCGCACGAGATTGACATGTAATCTATTAACCTTAAAACGTTTTGCACGGAGTTCCATGGACACAACTTGCAGTTCGAGCGTCACGGCGGAAGCGCTCCAAAGTGCAGCAACTGCGCCACCCGCTGCTCAACCTCTGCAATGAACCAGGGTTTCCCATCGACAAGTCCTCCGGAAACGATGACCGCCTCCGGATCCAGAACGTTGAAGAGACCGCGACGCCTTCCACCAGATATCCCGCCAGGGCGGAATACGCTGCGCGCGCGATGGGGTCTTTCGCATCCGCAAGGCGACTGGCATCGCGCCGCAATTCCATCTCGGCCCCGCCGCCAACAAGGACAAGAACCCCGGCTCTTTGGGCTTCTACTTTCTCTTGCTCATGGGCCAGATCGTCTACGGCCGCCTCTAGCGGCACGAGTCAGCGGTTCCATAGGGAATCGCATCAGAAAGGCCTTTTGTTGTTCCGGCGATCCACCTGCATTGCAATAGAAATGCAAGTGTCAATAACAAAGTAAAAGCAGGCCAGAGTTTCAGAGGAAAAGTCGGCCAGTGAAGATGGCCGCGCAGTACCGCGAGAGGCGCCGCGAGTTCGTGCAATTGAACACGCCAGTTCGGTCCCGGTGGTTTGTACAATGTTCAACGCGTCCTCTGGCCAATAAAAATGCTGGCAGAGAACCTTGTCCTGGTCCGCGAAGAATCGCCATTCTCGTCCGATAGGGAGTCCTCGGAAGGCGGTGAGTTACGCCCGCGCCAACACTGATAAAGCCGGAGCCGAGAAGCCGCAAAAAAGGAATACTCATGACGATTGGGAAAACATTCCAGAGTCGCATGGAAGGTGAACTGCAGCGCCTTGGAAGGTCAACCGGGGACACATTCGGTGGGCGAAGGATAGTGGCTTCCTGGCTCGGCTTTTTTATGTGGATGACTTTCACTTTTTCATCCGCCATACTTCCAGCATGTTCCAAATGCGATCCGGTCGGAAGCAGTTCGTGGTCTCCTGCAAGCGATGCCACAGTTTTGTGTCCACAGGCTTGAAGGAGTTTTCCTTCCAGTCCATTTTTGTCACCTGCCCGCTTTGCGGCGATTCGCGCCGCTATCTGCCTTCTGAGACGGTCCTCGGCACACCGCATCCGCCACCTAGTGGAAGCGCGAGCGCGGTCTGAGATGGCGCTGACGTACTTTCTCCAGACGTAGGATAGGTGGCGCTGATCGCGTGAACGGCGGCAGGGAAATCCACCATCAGACCGTCATGTTAGCGTGGAGTAATGCTGCATCGACAGTGGCATCACGATGGCGGGAAACTCCGATCCCTGCGATTTGTGGATGGTCACGGCATACGCCAGAGCAATTTCATCCAGCTCCCCAAACCCGTATTTCACCCACCGGCCGTAAAAGCAAATCGCAACTTCCTGTTCGACCGGATCGATGCATTCGATGGTACCGATGTCTCCATTGAAGACATCCTTTCTGGCGTTGTTCTCGGTCTGGATCACCTTGTTGCGTACTTGAAATCTCCACCCAAAACGCTCCACGCCTTCCACCGTGGTTGGGGGCACAGTCTGCATCACAGTGGCCTTGAACTGCAGTCCATGTTCTTGGTCCCGGATCCAGTTACCTTCCGCCGTCAGCCACTCTCCGGCACTCACTGCGGGCAGCGGTCCCAGAACGGTTACCGGTTCCCGATGGCCCTGGACTTTCACGCGCAACACGGCAAACCCACTTTGATCGTTGAAGAACGTGACCCGCTCCACCAGTCCGGCAAGCTCTTCCTTCAAAATTCGGGTTGGAACAACCACGGCTTCCATCTGCTTCAAAGTCTATGCAGTCGCGCTCCTCTGCGCCACGGCGTTGCGCTCGGCGATTGAAGTCGAGACCTGAACACCCGAAGTATTTCGTAGGCAATGGCATTTTGGCATACGATGCCTGTTGGATAATGAAGAGATGGAGAATCACGGCTGCGTGCCCGCGAGAGTGTCGCACGCAATCTCCGCGATCTGATGGACAGCAATGGATACAGCCCAGATACTGCGCCTGTTGGAAGAAAATACCGGAAGGTTCGCCCGGACCGCTGTCGAGGCGGCTGTGGCGCGCCGGGAAGAAATCACGCCAGAACTTTTGCGCATTCTGGAAAACACGGTGGACCATGCAGCGCAACTCGATGCCGAGGGCGACTACATGGGCCATCTGTATGCCATGTTTTTGCTGGCGCAGTTTCGCGAGACTCGCGCGTATCCTCTTGTGGTCCGCTTTGCCTTGCTTCCAAGCGACCTCCTGGATACTCTCTGCGGCGATTTCCTCACGGAAGACCTTGGCCAAGTCCTGGCATCGGTTTGTGGCGACGACCTGAAAGGTATCCAGTCCGTAATCGAAAATGAGGACGCCGACGAATGAGCTCGGCACTGGGCAGCCTGATGACGCTGGTCGCTGCTCGACAAGTGGGGCGTGAGGAGATCGTGAATTATTTCGCGGTCCTTTTTCGGGGCAAGTTGAAACGAACATGGTCACACGTCTGGGACAAGCTCGTCTCCTGTAGCTCCGACCTCTACCCGGCGGAACTGCTCGGCGATATCGAGCAGGCTTACGAGGAAGACCTGGTCGATCCCACCTACATTGGTTTTAAGCATGTCAAGCAACGCTTGGAGATGGGCAATGACCGACTCCTCGCCAGACTCGCGGACGATCCACATCTGCGCCTGGTGGAGGACACAGTGGCGGAGATGGGCTGGTGGGCATGATTTCAGGATGCTCCGGCGCAAGGAACAGACCCAGGCTCGGCGTATACCAACCTGAAGCTGGCGGCGGCATCGATCAAGAGCACGAGGCCCAAGATCGGCAGAAATGAACCATGTCCCTGCAGTAGCGGCAAAAAATACAAGAAGTGCTGTGGCGCATGAGCGTCTGACCTTGCACCCTTCCTGCTGCCGCACCCCTGTGGGGATGAAATGGACATTGAAGCTGGTTGCTGAAGTGGTTCCGGGGAAAGCCATGGAACACGAGGTTGCCACGATTGAGCGTATTGAGGAGTTCTCGCCGGCTACCGTAGGATTGACGATCAGCGAGGGCAAAGCAATTTTGGCTGGCCTGCAGAAACAGATGGTCACAGCGCAGGTTCAACATCATTGTGCCAGCATTCAATCGTGCCCGGGGTGCGGAAGAGCGTTCCGCACGAAGGGCTACTATCACTCCACGCTTCGATCTGTTTACGGTAACGTGGACATGCGTATCCGCCGCCTGCGGGGTTGTTCTTGCACGGACTCACAGCCAAGCAGCTTCTCGGCGGTCTTCACGAGTCGGAACCCGACCACGCCCGAATTGAAATACCTTACAGCCAAGCTGGCTTGTTGCCGTTCGGTAACGGTAGTTGACTTTCTAGTGTAGTGCGTCATGCAGATTGACCGTTATGCAGGGCCGCCCGAGCGCGCTTGACCTTCTCCAGGATGTCGGCGGCCTTGGCGGTCCAGATGAAGGGTTTGGGGCTTTCATTGTGATGGTCGA
>JAJYUB010000003.1 GCA_021792795.1 Acidobacteriota bacterium
TTACATCGACCATCACAATGAAAGCCCCAAACCCTTCATCTGGACCGCCAAGGCCGCCGACATCCTGGAGAAGGTCAAGCGCGCTCGGGCGGCCCTGCATAACGGTCAATCTGCATGACGCACTACATTAGCAACTACAACTCGCTCCAGGTTTCGGTCAACCATCGCACGCAACACGGTCTGACCATCGGGATTGCGTACACATGGAGCAGGACCCTGACCAACCAGGGATATGACCGCGGCGCGGAAACCTACAATACCTATGACCCCAACTTCGATTACGGCCCTGCGCCGCTCAACCAACCGCAGACCTTCGTAGCCAACTACGTGTATATGCTTCCGTTCTACCAGCAGCAGCATGGACTGGTTGGCCACGTCCTGGGCGGCTGGGAACTATCTGGAATTACCCAGTTTGACTCCGGGCAGTCCTTCTCAATCGATCAGGCGCTCGATAACTTCGATTGCATCACTCCGGTCGGCGCCACCAGCGGTTGTATTGCCGGGACCTATCCCGGCGGCCTCGAAATGGATCCCAGCGACATTGCTCCCCGTCCGGATAAAGTCGCTCCCATTCATATGGTGAAGAAACAGACGCAGTGGTTCAGCACGAATTCCTTTAAAGACGCAATTGGTCACTTCGGCAGCTCTAGTCAAGGGATTGTGCTCGGTCCTGGGCTGGAACTATGGGACCTTTCCGCGATCAAGAATCTCAACCTGGCGAGAGGCATGAGGTTCCAGTTCCGCGGCGAGTTCTTTAACGCGTTCAACCACAATAGCTTCAATTATGTCCAATCGAACACCGACTTTGGTGCCTTTGGCCAGGCCCTCGCCTCACACGATCCGCGCGAAATTCAGCTCGGCGGCAAGTTCTACTTCTAACCGCGTCGCATATCTGGCGAGCACGAATGCTGCCGACTGAATTTCAGTCGGCAGCATTTTCTTTCAAGCCAGGCTGACTGAAACCCAGCCCACTCTCGCGCGGCAAGGGGACCTGATCTTCTCCGATCGTCGCAAATGCGTTTTATGCATCGACCGATCGCAACGCATTACGATGAATTGAAAGCATTCGAGCGTGGACCGAACGGGCCGGGCCCATCTCGAAAGCCAGAAATTTTTGCTGGTGCAGCAGGGTCGGGCGGAGCGCTGTTGCTGGATTCAAGGCTGGATTTGTTATGCGACTCAGTTTCGCGCGGGTACGGTGGAACAGTTTTGTTCCTGACGCAAACTCGCCTCGGACCGTCCGGCGTATTTTTGTGAGGTGAAAGTGGGCCATCTTCGTGTGAAGCGAGAACGGTTGTGTTCCCGTGCGACTCTCCAATGTCTCCGGTCTTTTGTTTTAGGCCTGCTGGTCTTGACGTTACGGCCCACGTTGTTCAGCCAGAGCAGCCTCTCGGCCTCTGCCCAGCGGCCGGCAACCAGGAATCTAGCGTTGATTCCGATGCCGCGCGAAATTCATCCAGGCACACTGCTGACTCTGGACCACGGGATCGGCATTTCAACAACCGCAAAAGCTCCTGAAGACAAATTTGCCGTGAAGGATCTGGTGGACACGCTGCGGGAGCGCGGTGTCGATGCGCGCGAAGGCGGAAAATCCAATGTGAAAATTGTGCTGATGCGGCAGAGGACGAAGCAGGCAACCGACATCCTTGCACGCGCCCATGTCAACTTCGATGCCGTGATGCACGACGAGGGCTACGTGCTGGTCACCGCGGGAAACACTACTTACGATATTGCAGCCACTGCCGCTGGTATCTATTACGGCGCTCAAACGATCAAGCAATTGATTGCCGGCCAGGGCGCGAATGCCAAGTTGCAGGCGGCCATTGTGCGGGACTGGCCAGCCATGAGGTATCGGGGCCTCGACGACGATCTGTCCCGCGGTCCAGTTCCGACGCTGGCCTTTCAAGAACATCAGCTCCGCGTTCTTTCCGAATACAAAATCAATCTATACTCGCCATACTTTGAAAATACCCTGGCGTACACCGGCAACCCGCTCGCGGCCCCTCCCGGCGGCGCAATGACCCGGGAGGATGTCAAGCAACTTGTCCGCTATGCCGAGAAGTATCACATCGCCATCGTTCCTGAGCAGGAGGCATTTGGCCACCTGCATCATTTACTGATGTATGAGACATATTCCGATTTGGCGGAGACACCCCATGGCAGCGTGCTGGCTCCAGTGCAGCCCGGATCCGTTGAACTCATCAAGCAATGGTTCACTGAAATCGCTACGATGTTCCCCGGACCTTTCATCCATATCGGGGCCGATGAAACATTCGACCTCGGCCAAGGTCAGACCAAGGAACTCGTCGAGAAAGAGGGGCTCGCCAAGGTTTATATCGATTTTGTCCAGCAGATTTATACTGCCCTTGCGCCTTTGCACAAGCGGTTGCTGTTCTGGGGCGACATTGCGATGAACGATCCTGCTTTGGTGAAAACGTTGCCCAGGGACATGATCGCAGTCGCATGGTGGTACCGTCCGGAACCGAATGGGTACGACAAGTGGCTGCTGCCATACGTGGATGCGGGGATGGAAACCTGGGTGGCTCCCAGCGTGAACGACATGCGGCTGGTGTATCCCGACAATGGCGATGCGCTGCTCAATATCCAGCGATTTGTCAGCGATGGCCAGAGGCTTGGCTCGACGGGAGAGTTGAACACGGTCTGGGACGCAAACAATGGGGAAGGATTGTTTCTCGAAGACTGGTACGGCGCATTGTTTGGCGCTGCCGCCGCGTGGCAGCAGGGCGCCAGCAGCATTCCACAATTTGAGTATAGCTACGGCCAGGTATTTCACGGCGACCGGACCGGAAAGATCAATCAAGCCCAACTGGAGCTGATGGACGCGCATCGGCTGCTGCAGCAGGCCGGTTTTACCGGTGCCAGCGAGGATTTGTTTTGGATGGACCCATGGAGCGCGGAGGGCCAGGATTCCTCAGTCAAGCTCCTTCCTGTGGCGCATGAGATGCGGCTCCATGCAGAGCGTGCGATCGTTCTCATCGCCCAGGCCCGCGCCGCCTCCCCGCTACGCGAAACCGACGCACTGGACGCCATGGATTTGGGTGCCCGGCGCATGGATTTTCTGGGCTATAAATTCCAGGCGGCCCAGGAAATTGTCGAGCAGTACAACCGCGCGTACCGGGAGCAGGCCGACCCCACCGCACGAAGAGATGTCTCGCGACTCCTGAGCGCCATCTACGGTATCGACGGCCAGTGCCAGGACCTGCGCGACGGCTACGGGTTGACTCGCGATTTGTTCCGCCAAACATGGCTGAAAGAGAATCGACCCTACTGGCTCGACAACGTCCTGGCCCATTATGACCTGAACATGCAGATCTGGATGCAGCGCGGGATGCGCTTCGGAGACGCAAGGACCCAATTCAGAAAGACGCACGCGTTGCCCAAACCGGAAGATCTGGGCCTGCCATCCAAATAAGCCGTGCGCACTCAAATTAATCGCGGCATTGCCGTGCGCTTGTCGTAGGATTTGCTGAGAGATGCCCCGTATCGCCTATCTTGCAATTGCCTCCCCGCGCCCTATCCGCGCCATCGATCTGCTGATTGTTGTCCTCTACCTAGCGGGCATCACCCTATACGGTCTGCATTTTCGCAGCAAGGGCGGTTCCCTCCGCAGTTACTTCCTGGCTGGACGAACCATTCCGTGGTGGGCCATCTCGCTTTCCATCGTCGCGGCTGAAACCAGTACGCTGACGATCATCAGCATTCCTGGGCTGGCTTTTTCCAGTGATTTTGGTTTTTTGCAGCTCCTGATGGGGTACCTCGTTGCCCGCGTGGTGCTCTGTTTTCTGTTTCTGCCCGCGTATTTCCAGGGCGAACTGCTCACCGCCTACCAACTGATCGACCGGCGCTTCGGGCCCAGACTGCACAAAGTGACGGCCCTGGTGTTCCTCATCACTCGTGCCGCCGCGGAAGGGGTGCGCTTGTTCGCGGTGTCGATTTTGATCGGCATCGCAATCGGCACCGGCGATATCGCTTCGATCGCGATCGTTACCGGCCTGACGCTGCTGTACACAATCAAAGGAGGTATGACCGCCGTCATCTGGACGGACGTGATCCAGATGTTGATTTATGTCGGCGGCAGCATTGCGGCGCTATGGGCGCTGGGTCATCAGGTCCCGGGCGGCTGGCACACGATCCACCAGGCAGGCAGCGCAGCGGGGAAATTTTCCGTCTTTCATTTTGCCCTGAATCTCACAACCGCGTATACATTCTGGACGGGCCTGATTGGAGGCTGCTTTCTCATCATGGCAAGCCACGGAACCGACCAGTTGATGGTCCAGCGTCTGCTTGCCGCAAAAAATCTGCGCGAGTCGCGCTTCGCCCTTTTGTCCAGTTGGGCCGTCGTTTCGCTGCAATTCACGCTCTTTCTTTTCATAGGAGCGGGACTGTATGTCTATTACACGCGCGTGGCGTCGGGGGCGGCCTTCTCCAGTCCCGACCGGATATTTCCATCGTTCATCGTCGATCACATGCCGGCAGGGATTTCAGGATTGATCGTCGCCGCAGTCCTGGCCGCGGCCATGTCGAACCTAAGCGCGGCGCTGAACGCACTTTCTTCTACCACGGTTGTCGATTTCTATATGGAGCTTCGGCCCCAGGCTGCCGGGCGCGAACGCTCCAGCGTGGCGCACATTTCCACCTTCTTCTGGGCCGTAGTTTTGTGCGCGCTCGCATTCTTGTCGCGCGGCAGCAAGCACGCTGTTGAGGTCGGGCTTTCCATCGCCTCGGTCGCCTACGGGTCGCTGCTGGGCGTGTTTCTGCTGGGCACCGTCACCCGCCGGGCGAACGAAGCGGGGGCCATCCTCGGCATGATCTTCGGCCTTGCACTGAATATTTTCCTGTGGCGTCAACCAGCGTCCATCGCCTTGCAGATAGCGGGTTTTCACGTACTCTGGCCCAAGGTGGCGTGGACCTGGTATGTGGTGATCGGGACCTTTGCGACTTTCGCCGTGGGATATCTGTTCAGCGTTGTGTTGCCGGAGAAATTTTCGCGATTCCATTCGGCTCGCGAAGGGACCTCATAGTCCGGCCTGATGGCGCCTATATTTTTTTCTAGCGCACTGCCGGAAAAGCGGCACAGCCAGAGCCTGAGAAGCAAGCGCTGTAGGCCCATCCACTCGGTCGTCAAACGCGCAGGCGAAGTGTTGGTGGTATGTGCCGCTCTGGTGCTACTCTGTTTTTTCTATCTTGATGAATTGCTACAATTTCAAAAGAAATAGTCTTCTCCATCCACAGCCGCCGAAAGGATTGCGATAGCAGTCCGGAAATCCATGGCATCGATGAAAAACAATGCGTCGCGCGTTCAATGGTTTTTCTTGGCCCTGCCCGTGTTCTTGCCGGCGCCTTTGGCGGCGACGGCAAAATTACGCATGCTGGAATGTACATCGGGGACTGGAAATTCATCCAGGCAACCACGCACGATCATCCAGTGATCCAAATCGGTCCACTGGATGCATATTGGCGCAAGCTGTTGGTGGTCGAGCGGAGAGTAAAACCATGAATCGTCGCAATCTATTGAAGAACGCGGGCGCAGCCGGTCTGCTGGCCTGCCTGCCTGGGGAAATAACCGCCTTCGCTGCAGAGAAAAAATCGGGCGTCCATGCGGCCTCCGTGAAGACGGAAATCTACCGCCTCAAGCTGCGCCACACCTGGACGACCACTATGTCGTCCAGCACCTATCGCGACGTCCTCTATGTCCATTACCATCACGATGGCATCCACGGCGTGGGCGAAGGCGCGCCCATCGTGCGCTACAAGGAAGACGCCAAAGGTGCGCAGGCAGCCGTTGAGTCAGTCCTCCCACTGTTGGATTCCTCCGACCCGACGCAATTTGAAAAAGTCATCTCCGAAGTCTTCGCCCGCGTTCCCGGCGAGTGGGCAGGCAAGGCCGCCATCGACATCGCCATGATGGATTGGATGGGGAAAAAACTCGGCGTCCCGCTCTATGAGTACTACGGACTCGATCCCAGGGACGCGCCCGTCACCGACTTCTCCATCGGCATCGACACGCCCGCCATCACGCGCGAGAAGGTGAGGGAAGCGGCGGCATTTCCCGTCCTGAAGATCAAGGTAGGTCTGGATACGGACGAGCAGACCATCGCGGCGGTGCGCAGCGTCACCGATAAGCCTCTGCGCGTGGACGCCAACGAAGGCTGGACCGACCGGGAAGTGGCGGCGCGCAAGATCGACTGGCTCGCTAAGCAAGGGGTGCAGTTTGTGGAGCAGCCCATGCCCGCCGACCGCATCGATGACCTGCGCTGGCTGCATGCGCGCTCCAGCCTGCCGCTGATGGGCGACGAATCCTGCCGCCATCCGGCGGACATTCCCAAGCTGGTGGGCGTGTTCGACGCCCTGAACTTCAAGCTCGACAAGACCGGCGGCATGACCCAGACTTATATGATGATTCAAATGGCGCGTGCATTGGGGTTCAAAACTATGCTGGGTTGCATGGTTTCCAGTTCGTGCAGCATCACGGCGGCGGCCCATCTTTCTCCGTTGGTGGATTACGCCGATCTGGACGGCAACCTTCTTGTCGCGAACGATCCTTATCGCGGTGTCACGGTAAAAGAGGGCAAGCTGATTCTGCCGGACCGTCCCGGCCTCGGCCTGCTGCCCGCCTAGCGGAGGATTTCCAGGTCCTGCATTCAAAAACAGGATGGGTCATTCTGCGTGCAGCGAAGAATCCCGAGTGGCGAGGGGGGATGGCGACCCACCGCCGTCAGGCCTCTTCCAGCGCCTTTCTCAATTGGCCATGGGCTTGGGAAATGCGTTGTTCCGCCACGGCGCGGCCCAGATGGAACTTGTGCATCGCAACGGCAGTCTTCACCGGTCCCGCCTGCTGCAGCAGGACAGTTGCATCTTCTTTGCTCTTCACTTTTACGGGGATGTTTTGAGGGCCGTTCAGTGCCGCTTTTCTTAACGCAAAAGCTGCGCCGTGATCGTTGTTTCAGCCTACACCTAGAATAAAAACGCTCTCATCGGCATTCCTTTATGATCTTCTAGAAGCCTGTCAGGAGACCCATGAGCAAAATCCGACGTATGCCACTGTATACCCTCGTGTTGTTCTGTGCTGTCAGTGCTGGTTTCAGTCTGGGGCAGACAAAAAAGACGGTCAACACTGCGGCCGACCTGCCCCGTTTTAGCTATCCGTTGACCCAGCCCGCCAGTGCGCTGCTCACGTCCGATGACGCGACCTTCAGCGCGTTCGCGCGCAAGGTCGAGGCGGATGTGAACGCGGTGCTGTCGGACTATACCATCTCCGATAAAGCGACCTTGCGAGAGCTGCTGGGTGCCAAACTCGATACGCAGTTGCTGCACGGCGACATGCAGGGCGCGCTCGCGACCTCACATCAGATTCGCGATCTGCAGGACAAACCTGAGGCCAAACTCACCTCCGGCCTGATGACCGTCGCCATGGCGAAGGCGTATCAGGACAGTGGCGCCATCACGGGACCTGCGTACGACCAGGCATTTCAAAAGCGCTTTACTGAGGAGATCAACGCCCTGCCGTGGTCCTCCACGCAAGAGACTGTCAAAGGGATGCGGACCAGCTTCGAGCTGCTTTCGCCGGATCTCCTGGTGGGCAGCGCCAAGGCAAATCTCGATCCGCAGGTGGCAAAAACGGGAAGTCTCGATCTACCCGGAGCGGAGAGTCTGCTCGGGATGCGTGTCGCGGAAAAGCTTCAATTGCCGCTGGCGAAGAGCGCGCTGGCCGTGCTTTCGCCCTACATTGCCGCGCATGACGTGAAAAAGCCGGACATCTGGGCAGCGCGCGACGTGACTCTGACGACTGTCGATAAGCTGACTCCGGTTCGGATCGCCATCTTCGATTCCGGCGCGGACACCTCGCTGTATCCTGGGTTGCTGTTCGTCGACCCCCACCCGGATGGGCACAGTCCGCATGGACTCGCCTTCGATATGCAGGGCAAGATGTACAATGGCGATCTGCAACCCATGACCGCCGACCAAAAGGCGGCGTACCCGAAGGTGCTCACCGTATTTCAGGGCCTCGACGACCTGCAGAATGGCATTGATTCGCCGGCGGCGGCGGAGGCGCGAAAGACGCTCTCCACCATGCCTCCAGATCAGCTCGCGGAGTTTCTGAAACAGGTTCGCTTCATCGGTCAGTACATGCACGGCACCCATGTGGCCGGCATCGCGGTGCGCGGCAATCCGGCGGCGCGGTTGGTCGTGGTGCAGTTCAACGACTCGCTGCCGGACATACCCTTTGCGCCCACCGTCGCGTGGGCAAAAAAATTCAAAGCGGATTTCCATCAAGTGGGCGAATACCTCCGCAAGAACAATGTCCGCGTGGTGAATATGAGCTGGGCCGACAGCCAGGGCGAAATTGAACAATGGCTCAACAAGACCAGCACGGAGAAGGACCCCAACAAGCGCAAGCAACTCGCCGCGCAAATCTATGCCGTGTGGCGCGATGCGGTCGCGGGCGCGATCCAGGCCGCTCCCAACACGCTTTGGGTCTGCGCCGCCGGCAATTCCGACAGCAATGCCAGCTTCCTGGGAGACGTGCCAGCCTCGCTGCAGTTGCCGAATCTGGTGACCGTCGGCGCTGTGGACCAGGCCGGCGAGGAAACCTCCTTCACCAGCTACGGCAATACTGTGATTCTCGATGCCGACGGCTATCGTGTGGAAAGCTACGTGCCCGGCGGCACACGGCTGAAATTGTCTGGCACCTCCATGGCCTCTCCGAACGTGGTGAACCTCGCAGCGAAATTGATTGCGCTCGATCCAAAGTTGACACCGGAACAGACCATTGCCCTGATGAAACAGGCCGCCACGCCTAGCGCCGACGGTCGCCTGCATCTGATCGATCCGAAAGCGACCGTCGCCTTGCTGCAACAACAGATGGCGAAGTAGAGCGCGCTTCCCGCGTGGATCAAGGAGATTGCCAGGATCAGGTATGCTGCTCATGGGCCGACTCGCCAGCCCACAAGTAACTGGCGTTCTCAGAATCATTGACTCATCGACCGGCCCACGCGGAGGCCAATTTTGTCATCTCCAGAATCGCGCAGCACCAAACCGGCGACCAGCCGCTTTGTCACGATGGTCTCAGCCATCTCCGCGCTTGCCGGGCTGCTGTTCGGCTACGATACAGGCGTCATCTCGGGAGCGATTCTCTTCGTCCGAAAAGATTTTCTGCTCTCGACCGTCCAGGAAGAAGTCGTCGTCGCGGCCGTTCTTTTGGGCGCGGTGGCGGGCGCCTCCTTCGGCGGCAAGTTGGCGGACCGCTTCGGGCGCCGCAAATTGCTCATCCAGGTCGCGATTCTGTTCATCGTCGGCGCCATCGGCACCGTTCTCGCTCCCACGCCAACCTGGCTCGCGATCGGCCGCGTGGTGGTCGGCGTTGCCATCGGAATCGCATCGTTTACCGCGCCACTCTATATCTCCGAAGTTTCGCCGCCCGCCATCCTGCTGCGCGAGTCCTTCCGCCAGGACGGCAAATTCGAAAACCGCACCTTGGCCAACCGCTCCACTGGCCCCCGGCCCTCATTGCCGTTCCGCGGCGCGCCTTGCGTGGCGGCTTCTACCAGCACGCCGTGGCCGGTCCGCCCACCCTGGGCCCGACCTTCGGCCTGCTTTCCGCGCTCAAACATGTGGCCGGCCATATCGACATCACCGCCGTGCTGGGTCACCGCAAGTTGGGCAGGCTGGGCCTGCGTTCCCCCTGATTTCCATTAGCTCGCTGCTTGCATCTGCATCACGATGGCATTGTAACGAATGCCTTAGACCAGCCCCGCTGCGGCAAACGTTGGCCGCGAAAACAGCCGAGCAAATCCGCTGATCAGAAGGCTGATGCCAATCAAGGTGCCGAGCACCCACACAGAACTGAATGGCCAGTGCGCCCAGATCAAAATGCCCAGCAGTAGAGTGATCAGTCCATCCCATAGAAACCAGCCGGCGCGGTGGGAGCGGCGCAGACGGAAGTACAGCACAAGTTCAACGACGCCCTCAATCGCAAAGTAGGAGGCCAGCAGCAACGTCAACGTAACCAGGCCGCGTGCGGGATGGAAAATCATATAGAAACCGACAAACAGGTATAGGACCGCAATGGTCAACTGCCAAATCACCGCGCCGGTGCTGCGAGAATGCCAGCAGTAAAGTAAGTGGACCACGCCGGCAACCAACAACAGCCAGCCGATGACGGCAGTTACCGCAATCCCCGCGATGAATGGCAGAAGGATGGCCAGAAGGCCGGCGATGATCAGCAGAACTCCAACGATCGTGCGTCCACTGTTCTTTTCTGCGCGAGATGTTGGGCGCAATCTAGTTTCGTCCACGATTTATCCCCTCAAGAGAAATCAAAAACGCTGGCTTAGTTGTACTCTTATGGATTGCTCCGTTGCCAGCTTTTGTTTCAGAAAGAAGCTCCTATGTCTTTTGCTTGCTTGTAGTTCGTCACAGGGGGGCGTCCAGGTCGCTGAAGACAGCCATGGCGGCGTTGCGGCCGTTGATGCCGATGACGCTGCCGCCGGGGTGCGTACACGCGCCGCACAGATAGACGCCCTTCATCGGCGTCCTGGTCGATAGGCGGTTGCTCCACATGTAGGCAGGCAGGCACTCGCCCTGAAAGATGTGCCCACCCGTCAGGCCAACTTTCTGCTCAATGTCCGGGGGGCCAAGCACTTGCGCATCCACAACTGCGTCTTCAAGATTGCAGCAAAAACGGCCGACAGAGTTGAGCGCCAACGCTCGCGCCTCGTTGCGCCGGTCTTCCCAACTGCCGGATACGAACGAATATGGCACGTACTGCGCAAAGACGCTCATGGCGTGCATGCCTGCGGGAATCACGCTCGCATCATGCACGCTTTGAAAGTAAAGCTCGCACCAAAGTTGCTCTGGAAGACATCCAGCGCGGGCTGCGGCGTATCCCGCTTTCCACTCTGACTTCGTCAATGGAGCGTTGATCTGACCGTAGTGATGGGGCTGGAGTGTTCCCGGACGCGCAATGAAGTTTGGCAGTTCACGCAGCAACACATTCAACTTGACGGTGCATCCCTCGATCGGTACGGACCGGACTTTTTCGGCCCAGACGGCATCGGCAGAGCCGTCCAGCAGGGTGAGCGTGCGAATTGGATCTGCATTCGAGATGACAATCGGAGCCGTGATCCGTTCTCCGCCCTCAAGCAATACGCCTTCCCCTGGCAGGATGCGCGCCACGGTAAGGCCTGCCGCCACAACCGCTCCCGCCTCCCTTGCGGCATCGCAAAAATAAAACGAGACCATGCCCATGCCGCCCTTTACGTATCCCCACATGCCCGCCATTCCGCCCAGCCTGCCGGAGGAGTGGTGGAATCGGATGGAAGCCGTACCCGCGTCGAAGGGACTCGCATTCGTGCCGATCACACCCTGGCCCAGATAGGCAATTTGCAAGCGTTCATCGGTCAGATATCGCTCGACGAATTCAGCCATGGACCAGTCGAAGAGCAGGCTGTGGGCTTCCGGATCGCCTGCGAGGAGAGCGTCAAGTTGCTCAGGGGTCGGCGCATCGCCAATCCACATGTCCCGCCGACTGTTGGTTGCGTTGCCGTCCAACATGCCGCTCGCAGGCCGAAGCAAATTTCGCAACCGTCGGACCACATCGTTCATCGCGCGCCAGCCCTCAACGTCCTTCGGCGAAAATTGGCGCACTTCCTCTTCGCATCGGTCGTCGTCATCCCAAAGCTGAATGCTGCTGCCATCCAGAAAAGGTACGAAGAGTCCGTTCACCGCGGGTGTCCACTCAAACCCGCGGCTTGGCAAACCGAGTTCCTCGACGACCAGCGGATGCAGCAGTCCAGCGAGATACGCGCAGGGCGACATACGCACTCCGGGGAAGGGCTCTTCGATGGTGCAGGCGCCGCCCACCCGTTCGCGGCCCTCAATTACCAGCACGCGCTTTCCTGCCCGCGCCAGGTAGGTGGCACAGGCCAGGCCATTGTGCCCCGCGCCGACAACAACCGCATCCCAGGAGCGCGCTGCGATTTCCTTCAATGGCGCTGGAAGGCCGATCTTCCCAAGTACTGCAGCGGTCGCGGACATGAAGACAGTATCTATGATCGTGCCTCATGAAGAAAAATGGCCCTGAATCGAGAACCCCGATTTTTTTTGAACAGGGTCGACCTAGTATCGTTGCATGTGCTCGCAGATCGAATTCGCCAGCTGCGCGGTGAAGATTGCCGGATCGAGGCTTGCATCCACTTCTTCGCGATCGCCGTCGTGTGAAGATGGGCGAGGACTGACCTGCTCATCGCAGCAAGGACCCGTTCTGAAGCGACCGCGTGACACTGGTACATTGGGGAAGGAGAAAAGGTGGACCAAGGGAGATGGAAGTCTCAACCGCTGCAACGCTGCCACGTTTGAATGTTGGGCTTCTACGGAGACATCCCGAATGGGCGGCGAACGCAATTCTCCAACCGCTTCCGGAAAAAGTCCTCCAGTTTGGCGCGGGCGTTTTTCTCCGGGGTTTCGTGGACTGGATGGTAGACGGCATGAACCGCCAAGGCCTATTCAATGGCAGCGTGGTTGTGGTGCCATCGATGACTCCGGGGAAAGTAACGGCGCTCAATCGGCAGGATGGCGCCTACACCCACCTTGCGCGAGGGTTGCAGGATGGCCAGGTCGTCGAGGAAAAACGCATTGTCACCGCGATCCGTCGAGGTATCGATCCGTATACCCAGTTTCATGAATACCTACAGTGTGCCCACAATCCTGAGCTTCGCTTCATCGTGTCCAACACAACGGAGGCTGGCATTGCATATCACTCCGACGACAAACAGAGCGACCAACCTCCTGTTTCATTTCCTGCGAAGCTGACGCTGCTGATGATGGAGCGCTACAAGGCGTTCGCCGGCGATCCGTCCAGTGGATTTGTTCTTTTGCCTTGCGAGTTGATTGAGCGTAACGGCGACAATCTGAAGAAGACGGTGCTGCAAACGGCGGCAAACTGGAATCTCGAATCGAAGATTGTGGACTGGATCGAGAAGGCCAATGTCTTTACAAACACATTAGTGGACCGCATCGTTACCGGTTTCCCGCGCGACGAAGCCCAGGCCTTATGGCAGGCGTCCGGATACATCGACGACTTGTTCAACACCTCTGAAGCATTCCATCTGTGGGTGATTGAAGGGCCGGCTGCGCTGGCCAGGGAACTGCCTCTTGTGGAAGCCGGCTTCAACGTAATCTTTGCCGACGACATGACGCCGTATCGCGACCGGAAGGTACGAATTCTGAATGGTGCTCATACGACCACCGTGCTGGCTGCATATCTGGCAGGTGAGGACCTGGTAGGCGATTGCATGAAGGACCCGTTGATCGGTGGCTTTATGGAGCGCGCCATTTACGATGAGGTCATCCCCACGCTGGCATTGCCGAAAGACGAGTTGGACACCTATGCCGCCGCCGTTTTTGAGCGCTTCAGCAATCCGTTTATCAGACATGCGCTGCTCAGCATCTCCTTGAATTCCGTTTCCAAGTACAAGGCGCGGGTTTTGCCGTCGGTCGAGCAGTATATTTCGGTCAATGGGCTGGTGCCCGCTCGCCTGGCGTTCGGGCTCGCCGCGCTGATCGTTTTCTATCGCGGCACTGTCATCCAAAACGGCGCGCTGATCGGACAACGCGACGGCAAGGAATATCGCATTCAGGACGACGTTCCGGTCCTGGAGACTTTTGCGGGTCTTTGGTCTGGTTTTGACGGGTCAACGGCCGGGCCCCACAGGCTGACCGATGCAGTGTTGCAACGGAGAGACTGGTGGGGCAAGGACCTGCGGCAGTTGCCAGGCTTGTCGGCGGCTGTCGGCGGCCATGTGGAATCAATCTTGAATCGGGGAATGAGAGCCAGCCTCCAGCAGGTGGGTTAGTACGGCGCTACGGTGAAGTCGAGACTCTCGCTGCATCGAGACTCTCTCTACATTCGGAAACAGTTTAATTTCCGTGAGCTTCGGCTCGACCGGCGATCGCTCGTTCACCTCATCCCAGCCTCGCCAACGCCCTGGCATCGTGTCTAAGCAGCACGGGGGTTTCCGCTGGATGCGGATTGCGCCGGAAGCATGGCGCAACGAAACTATGACAGGATAGAAGGGATGTCGATTCCGTACGACCCGCCCCGAGCCGCTGCCGCGTTTGCCTCCCGCGACTTTCGCCGATATCAACTGGCGCGGCTGCTGGTCATCATCGGCGCCGAGGCGCAGGCGGTCGCAGTGGCGTGGCAAATCTACGCCATCACCCATCGGGCCATTGACCTTGGCTACGCTGGCCTGGCCCTTTTTCTGCCCGGCATTTTGTTTTTGCTCGTCAGCGGGCATACCGCAGACCGTTACGACAGAAGACACGTCATCCTGGCTTGTTATGGCCTGCAGTGTTTCTGCACCGGGACGCTCTTTTATCTGTCATGGATCGGCACCCAACATGTCGCGGCGTTGTTCGCCGTGTTGTTCCTTGTCGGTACGGGCCGGTCGTTCAGTGGCCCGGCGAGTTCGGCGCTGCTGCCGCATTTGGTGCCCAAAGGGCACTTCGTCAACGCCGTTTCCTGGGGCGCGTCGATCTTTCAGTTGGCCAATTTTGTCGGTCCGGCGCTGGGAGGCGTGTTATTCACTTTGCCGCTTGAGCGTTGGCTGCCGGGCCCGCTGGGCAAGCATCTGGCTGGCGGCGCAATCGTGTACATGATCACTTTGAGCACTTTGTTTGTCTTTCTGTTCCTGCTCGCTTCGCTTTCAGTTCGTCCGGGACGCCAGGAACAGCGGGCCATATCCGCTGAAACTCTTTTGGCGGGATTCCGCTACATGTGGCATAAAAAACTGCTGCTTGGCGTCACCACGCTGGACCTGTTTGCGGTGCTATTGGGCGGAGCTGTCGCCCTGTTGCCGATTTTTGCCGAAAGCATTCTGCATTCCGGCCCAAGCGGTCTGGGAATCTTGCGTGCCGCTCCTGCGCTGGGGGCCCTGTCGATCTCGATCCTGATGACCTGGCGGCCGATGAGTCGCCACGCCGGGGTCCGCATGTTGTTTTCTGTGGTGATCTTTGGCGCGGCCACGGTGGTGTTTGGCCTGTCGCGCAATATGGCGCTTTCGCTGGCAGCCTTGTTTCTTGTCGGGGCGGCGGACATGGTCAGCATCATCGTCCGGGCGTCCATGCTGCAGTTGGCCACTCCGCAGGCGATGCGCGGGCGGGTGAGTGCCGTGAACGCGTTGTTCATCGGAGCAAGCAATGAGTTTGGCAGTTTTGAAAGCGGCGTGACTGCGCAGTGGTGGGGCGCGGTGCGGGCGGTGGTCATTGGAGGCGTGGGTGCAATGGCTGTCGCCGGCGCCTGGACGCTGCTCTTTCCTTCATTGCGCAAAGTGAACCAGTTGAGCGAACACGAGATGCTAGGGGCCGAACAAGAAGCTGCAACGGCAGAGCCGCAGAATTGAACTGCTTGGCTGTCCGAGGCCGAAGGGCCGCAACGATGCGCGGACCGGCGAACACCTCCCATCTGCGAAAGTGGCCGCGATCGAACCGGCCGCCTCGGAGCGCAACAGCCTCAAAATGCAGCGGGAGGGACCTGTATGGCTTGGCACAATGGCGGTCTGCGGGGTTTTACTGGGAGGAAAGCAGGGCAGACGGAGACGCGGCAGACGCTGTCTCGATCTGGGACTTCGCCTGTCGTTTCGCTCGATACATATCGGCGTCGGCCCGCGCGCACAACGAGTCGGCTGTCTCGCCATCGTCCGGATACACGGCCACCCCGATGCTGGCTGACATGCGCAACTGCAAATGCCGAACGGCAATCGGCCGATCCAGTTCCAGTTGAAGTTTTTCCGCCAGAATTCTTGCGCCGTCCGGCTGCAGGATGTCCGAGACGAGAACTGTAAATTCATCTCCGCCAGAGCGCGCAAGCGTGTCCGCTCTTCGGACCACTTTGCCCAGGCGCAATGCAGTTTCCCGCAAAACCCCATCCCCAACGGCATGTCCGTGCAAGTCGTTAATCTGTTTGAATCCGTCCAGGTCTACCACCATGACCGCTGCCCGTGTGCGGTTCCGTTCCGCGCGTTCCAACATGTTGTTCAGGCGGTCCTCCAGCAGTCGCCGGTTTGGCAGGCCTGTCAGCGCGTCGTGTAAGGCAAGATGCTCGGTGCGCCCGATCTCTTCTTCCAGAAAAGTCAGCAAAATGCCAATGGCAATAATGAATTTCGGAAGGTCCCGGACGGTTGCGCCAATTGTCAAATGTGGAACATACATAATTCGAATCAGCAGCCCGACTGGGAAAACGGCCGACCCGGCAACAAATCCAAACACTGCGGTCGCCACTCCGGTCGTCTTTCGCTCGAAATTCTGCCAGTATCGGATGCCCGCAACCAGATAAAGCCACGAAAGCGTTGCATCAATCCCGTATCCCATCTGATTTCGATAGGCAAAAGCGGCAAGTAAAAGCGCAAGAAATAGGGCGGACGAAAAGCTGAAAACATTGTCGCGTGCAGAACGCTTTGCCCGCACCAGGAAATGCAACAGAGAAATGCTGGCCGCCATTACCGCCACTGCGGCGTAGTAGGGGAACGCCCTTTCAACATTCCAAACTGCCAGCGCGCTGTACGTCATCAGCGCGGTTGTCCATACCGTCATCAAAACCGGCTGTTCCGCAAATAGATCCAGGCGGGAAGCGGCGTGGATGAATGCGATTCCGGCCATGTCCAGCGCCAGCAGGGAAATTGTTGCAAGCACTGTTCCCCAGAAGCCGCTGCTCAGAATAACCAGATGCGCAGTGAAGTGCAACAGGACAAATGTCCAGGCAATCAGCCAATAATTCACCTGCTTTCGGGCATGGTTCCGCAGCATCGACCAGAAGACAAACTCCAGCGCGGCAAATGCAATCAGGTGCGGGATCGAAGAATAACGCAGCATAGGTAGGCCATGGGCTATAGAAAAGAGTTTGTGCTCTATCATAGAGCCCCGCCAGCCGTCAGAGGGCAAATATTTTCTGGGAATCCAGGGGTTACATTCCTCGCAAACCGGCATAGATCGCCAGCCCGGAAGTCAAAACTGTGACACCGGCCACGATCCATCGATAGATGCCGGACAGTCGATGGCCCGGGGGCAAGGCTCGAATGGCCAGGATCACCAGAAAACCGAGCACCATGGGCAGTAGGAACGCATTCATGACCTCAACCCATATGGTTAGCGCCACCAGGTCGGGGACGGCGGCTACCATGACAGCGCCCGCCAGCACGCCGATGGTAAAGACGACATAAAACCACGGGGCCTCCAATGGATTGTGTTCGAGCGAGTGTTTGTAACCGGTTACCTCGCCAAAACCCCACGCAGCGGCCAGCGAGACCACCACAGAGGCAATCATCGCCGCTCCAACGACGCCAAGGCTGAAGAGCAATCGCCCCATGGCCACTCCCATAAATGGAGTTAGCGCATGGGTAATGTCGCCAATGGTGTTCAGGCTCGCGCTCGGATTTACTTTTCCTATGGTCGCCGCGGTCGAGACCAGGACGGCAGCCATCACCAGTTGCGTAACCACGGCGCCCACGCCCGTGTCCCAGCGCGCATCGCGATAGTGTTCGGGGCGCAGCCCTTTGTCGGCGACCGCGGACTGCTGGTAGAAGATCATCCACGGCATAATCACCGCCCCAATGTTGGCTGAGACCAGATAGAGATAGGCCGGTGAAGACAAGGGAGCATGCAGCACGCCTGCCGCCAGGTCATGGACGCGCGGGTGGGCGGCAACTGCGACCCAGAAAAAGGCGAACTCAAAAAGCCCCAGGGCAATGGCCACTCGCTCCACGCGGCGGTATGACCCAGTCCACACCACAAACAACAGAAAGGCGGCTGCCAGGCTCAAACTGATGCCACGCGGCACCCCGAAAAGTTGTCCCACAGCCGCCACTCCGGAAAATTCCGTCAGCAACGCCCCGATGGTCGCCACCGCCAGACCGATCACAGAGATCCAGGCCCAGCCCGCGCCAAATGTCTCGCGGATCAGTTCGCCGTGGCCCTTGCCAGTGAAGATCCCTAGTCTGACGGTCAGGTCTTGCACCACAAAAAGGACTGGCATCAAGAGAAACTGCAGCAGCAGCAGGTGGTATCCCCACTGTGCGCCGCTTTGCGCAGCTGTGATGATGCTGCCGACATCGGTATCGGCAAGCATCACCACAAGGCCGGGACCCATCACAGCCAGGAAGAGTTGCCAGCGCTTTGGGAGTCGGGAAAAGTTGGATACAGGGACGTTTTTCACAAAAGAAGCCAAACCCCAATCATAACGGGTACAGGAAGAACTTCTTCTATGTCGAACAACTTTCTCATTCGCTTGCCTTCCCTGTCATCCCGGAATTTCTTCTTCTCGTGAATTGGTTCGGACCTGCTGAATCGCTACCCCAGTGCCACGTGCTGAGCCTAGCATCGACCCAAATCCTTGAGATGTGACAAACGGCACACATTTCGTCTTTTTTATAAGAACACATGGGTGAAGCGTTCTTGTTGCGAATCGCGGGAGGGAGCGCTGTCAACGGCTGGTTCGGTTCGGTCCCGTCTCACGGCGCAAGGCCTCGATCCGTGGACCGGCCAGGCAGGAAAGCGGACGGGTGGACGTGACCTGTCGCGGGCGAAGCTGTGATTCGAATCACTGAACTGGCCCCGTCTTTTCGCTACCCTTCAGACGGAATTGAAAAGCTGTCTCTTCGACTTATTTCCAACCGGAGAGACACGCGTTTCAGCGGAGGGGTTATGGAACAGCTTCGCGAGACGACCGCTTCCCCGATCGGCCATGAGCTGCGGCTTGGAACGTGCAAAGCGAAGTTCAGAAAAATCGTCATTGGCATCGATTTTTCCGGGCCTGCGGTCACCGCCTTGAACGCCGCCGTATCGCTTGCAGGAAAATATGAAAGCACTCTTTTCCTGGTGCATGCCGTACCGCCGGTCCTCTATGGCCCTGGCGCAACTCCTGAGCTGCTCGATGTAGATTTGGACACGGTCCGGGCGCAGATGAAAGAGGTCGTTGCCAAGGCGGGCATTGGGTCGATTCGCCACAAGGCCATCGTTGAATTTGCCGAGCCGACGGACCTGATCGATGGAATTGCGCGGGCCCAGGCTGCGGATTTGGTTGTAGTTGGCTCCCACGGCGCGCATGGGCTGGAAAAGTTGGCGTTTGGGTCGGTAGCGGAAAGTGTCTTGCGCAGAGTGCCTTGTCCGGTGCTGGTGATCGGCCCGCATTGCCGCGAGAATCTGGAATCCATTGCATCCATCGTCTTTGCGACAGACCTCGAGATCGGCGCTTTTCGTCCGGCCCAGTATGCCTCTTCCATCGCGGAAGAAATGAACGCCCGCCTGATCTTGCTCCACGTCAGAAAGCCTGTACCAAACGATGCCGAGATTTCGCATGAGGGCGTCGAAGGCCGCCTGGCCCGCACACTGCGACAACTTCTGCCCCCGGATGCCGAGTTATGGTGCCAGCCGAAAATACGTGTCGAAGCAGGGAACGCCAGCGAAGAGGTCCTCCTTGTGGCCCGATCTGAATCCGCGAACTTGATCGTCGTCGGCGTCCGGGAAAAGTCGCCGCTGGCCGACCATTCTCCCTGGTCGACCCTTTCCCAGATCATTCGCGGCGCCGAGTGTCCAGTGCTTGGCGTTCGCGGCCATCTGATATAAAGCGTGGTTCGCGGCGGCATCCTTCCTTCCCTGCTCCGGTAGATGTTCGCTTTGCCGCAGGGAACATTCGATGGCCTCCGCGGGTCTGCTCTCGTGAGCGTCGGCAATAGGAGGCACCCAGAGAAATCTGTATGATTGTGATGGTGGTCACAGTGCCGGCGACGCCAAATCCCCTAAGCTTCAAACTGTAGGGGATCCAAGAGAACAAGGCTTTTCCGGTGAGCGGAGCAGCATAGGTTCAGGGCCGACCCAAATGGCCCGGTGGCTCGGCGACAATCGACAGGGTAGAACAGGCGCTATGGCGGCATTCGGTAGTTTCGCAATCCTTCTCGGACTGGTGTTATGCGCCTACAACTTCCTGGTGGGCGCGATTGCCCTGCGTCAGATCGCAGTCCATCCGCAAGCGAGCTTCGGACCGGAACGGCTGGCGGAGTCTGCGCGGCGTGCCGGAATTGGAAGCTTTATTGCCCTGAGCGCGGCGGCCTTCGCGCTGATCTACTGCGCGTTTACCAACGACTTTTCCGTCTCCTACATCCTTCATCATTCCAATCGGGCGCTGCCATGGCCGTATAAATTTGCGGCGTTGTGGTCCGGGCAGGAAGGTTCCCTGCTGCTGTGGGCCTGGCTGTTGGCGGCCTACGGATTTGTGCTGCGCGTGCGGCACAAAGTGGACGTCAAGCTGACCGCCTATGCCTCCACCATTCTGGCCGCTGTCCAGGTCTTTTTCACCCTGCTGATCGTGTTTCCGGCGCCGCCGTTTGCGCTGACGCAGGGGGCTGTGCCGGCGGATGGCTTCGGGCTGAATCCGTTGCTGCAATATCCCGAGATGGTCATCCATCCTCCGATGTTGTACCTGGGCTATGTTGGGTTCAGCGTGCCGTTTGCCTTTGCGCTGGGCGCTCTGATGATGCGCTACCCCGGCGAAAAGTGGATACACATCACCCGCCGCTGGACCATGGTGACATGGCTATTTCTGACGTGCGGCATTTTTCTCGGCATGCATTGGGCCTACGCCGTGCTGGGCTGGGGCGGCTACTGGGGCTGGGACCCGGTCGAGAATGCTTCCTTGATGCCATGGCTGACGGGCACGGCATTTTTGCACTCTGTGATGATGCAGGAAAAGCGCGGCATGATGAAGTCCTGGAACGTGTGGCTGATCTTCACCACGTTCATGCTGTCGATTCTTGGCACGCTGTTGACGCGCAGCGGCCTGGTCAGCTCCGTCCACGCGTTTGCCGAGTCGTCGATCGGTACCTGGTTCTGGGTCTTTCTGCTCATCGTGCTCAGCGTGTGCCTGTTTACCTACATTTTGCAGCGGGACCACTTGCAGTCGGAGCATAAGCTGGAATCGCTGATATCGCGCGAATCGAGTTTTCTGTTCAACAATCTTGTCCTTCTGGCGGCCTGCTTCACTGTTCTTTGGGGAACACTGTTTCCCATCATTTCGGAGTATGTCGAAGGTTCAAAAGTCACGGTCGGCCCTCCGTTCTACAACCGCGTGGCCGTCCCAATTGGAATCTTTCTCTTGTTTCTCACCGGGATCGGCCCCATCCTGGCCTGGCGCAGCACATCGTTCAAAAGCGTGCAGCGTAACTTCCTCTGGCCGTGCATCGCTGGAGTGGTCGCAGCACTGGTCCTGATGGCTGCCGGGATGCGTCCCTGGCAGGACATGGGAACGCTCTACTCGCTGATGACCTTCTCGCTGGCCGCGCTGGTGGTCACCGCGGTGGGCAGCGAGTTCTGGCGCGGGGCGCGCGTCATTCAACGCCACACCGGCAAGAACATGCTGTTTTCGCTGGTGCAATTGACGCGGCGCAACACGCGCCGCTACGGCGGCCACTTGGTCCATATTGGCGTCGTGATCGTTTTTGTCGGGCTTGCCGGCTCTGCCTTCAACCAGTCGAACGAGCAGGAAATGGGCTTTCACGACTCGATGACGATTGGGCAGTATCGCCTGGTATGCCAGAGTTACACCCAGGACTCCAATGCAAATTACGACAGCGAATATGAATTGCTGAATGTGTACAAAAACGGCAAATTCCTGGCGCAGATGGCGCCCGAGCGGCGCTTCTATCATGCCAGCCAGCAGACCGAGACCATGGTGGCCAATCATTCCACGTTGGAACGCGATTTGTATGTCGTCTATGAAGGCAGAAATCAGGACACCAACCAGCCCATCATCAAAGTCATCCTCAATCCATTGGTGGCCTGGATCTGGATTGGAGTCGCGGTGATGGCGTTCGGAACGCTGCTGGCTCTGGTCCCAAACATGAGCGCGGAGCAGGCGGCGAGGCCGCGCAAACCGGCGGAAGAAGAAGTTCCTCTGCCTGCCGGGGTGGGAGACTAAGCCATGCGCGCATGTCAAACGCATGTCTCGCGCATCTTCGACCGCTCCTTGCTGCGGACCTGGTTTCAACTTTCGGCGGCATGTCTGCTCCTGATCTTTATGGCGGGGGCGGGAGACACGGCGGCGCGCTACAAGCTGCTTGGCCATCAACTGATGTGTACCTGTGGCTGCGGCCAGGTACTGCTGGAATGCAATCATGTGGGCTGCACCGTCTCCACGCAGGAAGAAGCCGAGCTGCGCAATGCGCTGGCCCGTGGTGACAGCGATCAATTGGTTCTGCAGGGTTTTGTGCAGAAGTATGGACCGACCGTGCTCGCCGCGCCCCCGCAGAGCGGCTTCAATTTAGTTGCGTGGATTGCGCCGGGTCTGGTCTTTTTGCTGGCCATGCTGGGCACGGCATTGTTGATCCGCAAATGGAAGCTGCACCCGGTCGCCATGCCTCCGGAGATGGCAGCGGACCCACACACCGACGCGGTCCTGGCGAAGATCCGGAAAGAGACGGAGCTATGACAATTCTGGCCTGTGCGGCGTTGCTGATTGGCATCTTCCTCTACGTTTTCTATCCTCAGTCGAAAACGGAAGAACAGACGCAGAAGACGCGGCTCGAATTTTTACGTGAGCGGAAAGACGCGATCTACGAAAATCTCCGCGATCTGAACTTTGAATATCGGGCGGGCAAATATCCGGAAGAAGATTACCTGGCGCAGCGGGCGGGTATGGAAAATGAGGCCGCTCAAATCCTCGCTGAAATTGAGTTCCTGGAAGCCGGCACGCATGCGGCCTGAACTCGTCACTCCTGTTGAATGACTTTAGAAAGAGACTCCATGAAACTTCAGCATTCCTTCTTGCTTTCAGGTTTTCGCGCCAAAGTTGCGCGTTTGCCGCTCTTGAGCCTGGTATTCGTTCTGATGGCTGGCACGACAGCGGCCCTGGCAACTCCCATTTCAGGCACGGTCACGGACCAGACGACGAAAAAACCCGCGGTTGGAGACAGCGTCGAATTGATGCGCCTGGGGATGGAGGTTGCGGCCAAGACCACCACTGACGCTCGTGGTCACTTCACGCTGGATGCCACGGACAGCGAACCCATGCATCTGTTGCGCGTGACTCACGACAAAGCGACATACTTTCATCCCGTGCCGGCGGGCACGGCTACGGTGAATGTGGATGTGTACGATGTCGCGGAAAAGGTGGCGGGAGTTTCGACGGAGGCCGATGTGGCGCGCATTGAAGCCAGTCCCAACGGTCTGAGTGTGATTGAGAATTTTTTTGTGAAGAATGCTTCTTCTCCGCCGCGTACCCAGTTCGGCCCGCGCGCGTACGAAATTTATTTACCGAAAGAAGCGCAGGTCGTTGCCGCCGCCGCACAGGGACCCGGAAGCATGCCGGTGCAAACACCGCCCACGCCGCTGGGAGCGGCGGGCGACTACAGCTTTGTCTATCCGCTGCGTCCGGGAGAGACGCGTTTTCAGGTCAGCTATCAGCTACCCTATTCCGGCAGCTTTCAGTTCCATCCCAGGGTGGCGGCGCCGGTGGATAATCTTGCCATCATCCTGCCGAAGAGCGTTCAGTTTACCGGCACGCCTGCAAGCGCATTTCAACCCATCGATGAAGATGTAAAGGTCCAGACCTTTCTTGCCAGGAATGTGACCGCGGCAACGAAGCTGGCGTTTACGGTTTCCGGTACCGGATTGCTTCCCCAGGAGAATGCCGCTGGACCGGATAACGGCAATGGCGGCCAGAGTGCCGGCGCGGACCAAGGAGCGATGGGCCCCGAGGCAGCAGGGCAATCGGCGGAGGAGAACAACACGCGTCCTGGGATCGGGCTCGGCGTTCCCATCGATACACCCGATCCGCTGCACAAATATAAATGGTGGATTCTGTCGCTGGTGGCGGTCCTGCTGGCGGCAGGCGCGGGTTTTCTGATGAAGCAGAACCAGCCGGTCGCGGCAACAGCCGCGGGTCCCGCTGTTCCACTGGCAAGCACCCCACCTGCAACGCGACCCGCCGTAGGCTACAAGCCTCCGCTTGCCGCTCCCGGACTGCGCGCGACCGGGGTGGAATCCCCTCGGTCCAAGCTGATGGAGGCATTGAAGGAAGAACTGTTTGCGCTGGAAACGGAGCGACTGGAGGGCCGTATCTCTCCGGAAGAATTTGACCGGCAGAAGGCAGCGCTTGAAGTCGTGTTGAAGCGTGCCTTGCAGTCCGGCAAGGGACAAAGTCCAGCCGGGTCGGCATAGGCTGCTGTTGAGCCGATGACGCAACCGTTCGGCTATGCGCGCGTACCGCTATCGACCAGCTTTGGCTGAAAATTGACGTTTCCCGCGCGAGGCACTTCTTGCGCCGCGATGACTTGTACGGGTTTCTCGTGCAGCAGCAACTCCGTCGCTCGCACGCGAGGATCGCTGTGGAACCATCGTTGAAAGGCCTTGTCCGCCAGCAGGTTTGCAATTGCCAATAACGACATGCCCTGGTGATGCGCCATCCACGACCGCACTAAGGTATATCGCGCTCCCTTTTCATGTTGCGTGCTGTCGGAATAATCCGCCGATTCGTAGAAGCCAAATTCTCCCAGCCAGCCCAGCTTTTCCATTCTGCGCAGATTGGCCAGCGCATGAACGGGGTCGGCTTCCAGGGCCAGTACGGCAGCGTACGGCGCGATGACGAGGGAACCTTCCGGCGGCGGATTGATCGCCAGCGTCGGCACGCCGAACGCATGATACTGATAGTTTCCTTCCGCGTCGCGCTGGCTATGGCTGGCCTCGGAAATTCCCCAAGGCATGCGCGCGCGGGCCACATATTCTCGCTGGGCGCGCACCGCTCCCGGCAACGACTGCGCCAGCAATGTGTCCGGCGACGTCTGCATCCAGAGTGTCGGCATCATGTACTCAAACATGGTGCCGGACCATGACAACAACACAGGATTGCCGTCGATCATCGTGGTCTTGCGCCCCACTCTGAACCAACTGTCCTGCAACGCGTCGCCCTTCGCAATGGCGAGGAAAATGGCGGTGCGCGCCTCGGAAGCAAGCAGGTCATAGCAGGAATCCAACTGTCGGTCCTTTTCCGTGTCGTAGCCGATTGTGAGCAGGCGACGATAGGGATCGACCAGGCCCCGATAGTCCGTTGCTTGGAACATGCGTTCGCCGATTGCCGCGATGGACTTGAGGTTCTCGATCAGCGCGGCCAGCCGCTTTTCGCTTTCAAGCAGAGCAGAAATCAACTCGTTCGCGAGTCCACCATTTTCCGGCGCGCCATCGTTCGCTTTTTGCGCGCAGGCGGATCGCAATTCCCGGCATATGTTCAACGAGTTTTCTGGCGTATAGAAATCGAGTGGACGATTTCCGATGGCCCCCTCCGATTCGATGAGCGTCGAAAATTTTGGCAGCAACCACGGTAGATAATTTGCGACGAAACTCACAATGGCCTGAGCGCGCGTTGCGGCTGCGATCGTCTTCACGGAGTCAGAAGCCAACTCCAGCGTAAGAAGCTGCGCCAACCATGCTTCGGACAGCGCTTTCAGGTCCGCGTGCAATGCCGATTTTATTTTCGCCTCGGTAGAGGACGGCGTCTTCGCCTCCATCGCAATGTCGAGCAAGCCTTGCCGCAGCGGGGGTAGCATCGATGTCTCCAGCAACTCCAGTGTTCCCATGCGCAAGCTGCAGAGCGAGGCCAGAAAATTGCCGCTGTCGACCGTCGAGGCGATGTAAGGGCGGATGGGTTCAAGGGTCGTCGTCGAGTGCCAGTTCAGCAAATGTCCCTTCCACTTGGGAATTTGGTCGAGCGTGCGCAGGTTCGCAAGCGTCTGGTCCACGTATTCCGGCAGTGTCAGGTACCCAAGAATCACGGCAGCCTGGCGCGCATTCAACTGCAGCCCCGCGTTCGTCGGCGAGACGCGCAAGGCTTCGCGGTGCCCCTCTTCCTGCACATTGTCCGGCACCAATCCATGGTTGCCTTCGGCGGAATACTGCGCAAAATACCGCCAGGTACGCCATGCAATTTTTCGAAGGAACCGCGCATCGGCATCGGAAAGGTCCACTTCCACATGTGAAGACCGATTCAACCACCACGTGATGGGCTTGGCCAGTGACCAAAGGACCAGGACGGGCAAGGCCCACGGCAACGCGGTAGGACGCACCGACACGACAAGAATCAGCAGCACAGCCGAGAGCAGCGGGACCAGTCCCATAGTGATCTCGACCGGCGTCCGTTTGCTCGCTCCCGCTTCCGCCTCCGCCGCGGTTTCCCATTCCAGGAGTCGCTTGCCCGTGACAAAACTTCGGACCAGGGACCGCACGATGGCGTCGAACATCAGAAGGGTTTGATGGGCCAGCAAAGCGAAATTCAGGGCGGTCGAAAACAGCAATACCAGCGAATCGCGGAGCGCCTGGCGGACATATCCACTCTGCTCCGCCACGCTGGCCCGTACCAGGGAGAATAGAAACTGAACAGCCACCGGAATAATCAGGATCAGCAGCGTTGCCAGCGTCCAGTAGCGGGCGCTGCCGGGTAGCCAAAGCCATCCGGCAACCAGCAGCAGGAACGTTGCGGGCTCAACCAGACTGCGCCTCAAATTGTCGAAGATCTTCCACCTGGAAATATTGGAAGTAGGATTTTGTACCAACTGGCCGGAATCATTGGGGACCCGTCCAAGCAGCCATCGCAGGATCTGCCAATCCCCGCGTACCCAGCGGTGTTTCCGGCGATTTTGCGCACTGTAATGCGACGGATAATCGTCCATCACTTCGACATCGGTCAGCAATCCCACGCGGGCGTAGGCTCCCTCGATTAAATCGTGGCTCAACAGGGAATTCTGCGGGAAGCGACGGTCCAGCACGGTGTGCAGTATTTGAATCTCATAGAGACCTTTGCCGGTGAAGATGCCCTCGCCGTACAGGTCCTGATACACGTCGGAGATGGCCCGCGTATAAATATCGAAGCCTGTCTGGCCGGAGTAAATCGCGGCAAGTCGTGAGCGCGCCACGGAATGCACGGCGACGCCAACCCGAGGCTGCATCAACCCATATCCCTGGGTCACGATCCTTCTTTGCGGATCGAGGATGGCGCGGTTCAACGGATGCGCCATCGCTCCGACCATGCGGTGCACAGAATCGCGCGGCAATTTCGTGTCCGAATCCAGCGTCAAGACGTACCGCATTCCCTTCAGGATGGCGGGATCGCCGGCTTTGAATGGAAAACAATCCATGCCGCCCATTGCCAAACGATTCAGGTCCAGCAATTTTCCTCGCTTGCGCTCCCAACCCATCCACACTCCCTGCCGCGGATTGAACACGCGATGGCGATGCAGCATCAGGAAGGCGCCGCTGTGCGCGCCTGCATAACGTCGGTTTAGATCGTCGATCAGTTGACCAGCCAGCAGCACCAGGGGATGAGTATCGCGCTCCAGCGGTTTTTCGACGGAATCCGGCAGATCGGTCAGCAGCGCATAGTGGACGTTCGGATCTTGATTTGCTAGGCTGCGGACTTCCAATGCATCGACCAGGTCGCGCACCTGCTGCTCGTTCAACAACAACGTTGGGACGGCCACCAGAGTTTTGCAATCGTCTGGAATGCCTTCAGAGAAATCGAGTTTCGGCAGCGGCTGCGGCTTCAGAATTGCGCTGATGGTGTGGTTCATCAATTCCACCGCGCCTTGAGATACCGGCAAAAGTAGAAGCAAAAACGCGAAGGCCAAACTTCCCAGCGGATTGTACAGGGGTACCAGCGGAAGGATGATCGCAGCCATGGCCACCAGCGCGATGGTTTGGATCCCGCCGATATAGAAATCGTCCGGGTAGGCGCGCAGAACGGTGCGCGCGCGGTCCAGCAAGCGAGGATGGAAATCGCAGCGCTTTCGCAGCTCGTTCAGGCCATCTCCGATCAGGTAGTGGCCGATATGAGAACAACGTGTCGTGATGCGCTCGTTGACGTTAGGTTGCTGCGACGAATTGCGCGCCATCGTCAGCGCCATGTTCGCAACCTCGACTTCATTCAATGGAGATCGCGCCGCCACCTTGGCGACTGCAATCCGGTACATGTCGCGGCTCTCGAAATCCATGCGCGCATACGTGCCCGTTGGATCCTGGCGAAGAATGTCCTCGAACGGGACCAGGGGTTCCAGAATGTTCGACCACACCGGCAGGCTGACCTCATGCAGGCAGAGTAGCGCTGCATTCAGGGCGGCATCGCTGGCCGGCAAGTTGCTGAATGCTCCTGAGGCCTGCGCTAGAATTTCTTCCAGCAGCGCCAGTTTCAGAATGACCGGGAAAGTCCACAGTTCTCGAAGACTGAGCGGTTCTTCGGCTTGAAATCCCTTCAGGAAGCTGGAGAGACCCGGTAAGCCCCACTGATATTTCGCCGCTTGCAACAGGGCCTGTGCGACGCCAAGAATTCTCGGCGCTTCGGTCCCTGTGACGCTGCGCGCAAACGGCAACCTGACCAGGATGCGCAACGCACTCTGGATCTCGATCGCGGAAGACCGCAACAGCCGCGTGCTGCCTTCCAGCCGCTGGATGCCGGGCGATTTCTCTTCTCGCTCTGCCGGTTGCCGCGCCCGGATTTGCTCCTCTGTATAACGCGCTAGCGCAAAGGCCGAAGCCACCGCCAAAAGAGTTTGCTCTTTGAATTGCTTCGTGCTGGAGTGTTGAGCCAGCATCGCCTGGCGGCTTGCGAATGCGCGCCCTTGCGCGCTCAGATCATGGCCAATCGTGACGGGAGAGTTCATCGGTAGCTCGCTGCCTGCATTTCAAACATTTCCGCGTACAGGCCCCCGTGTCGAATCAGTTCTTCGTGGGTCCCTTCTTCAGTCAAAACGCCGTGGGAGAGGACAACGATGCGGTCGGTCATCTTGACGGTCGAAAAACGATGGGAAATCAACAGCGCCATTTTTCCTTTTGTCAGTTCCGCAAAACGCTGAAAGACTTCCTGTTCGCTGCGCGCGTCCAACGCCGCCGTCGGCTCATCCAAAATCAACAGTTGCGCATCCCGCAGATAGGCGCGCGCCAATGCCATCCGCTGCCACTCCCCGCCGGAAAGATCGACCCCACCCTCAAAGCGTCGTCCCAGTTGCTGCTCGATCCCTCCTGAGAGTCGCCCAATCACCTCGTCCGCGAGGCTCATTTGCGCTGCTGCTTCGATCCGGTCCAGCCGATCGCGCTCTTCAATGCGGCCCACTGCGATGTTGTCGCGTGCCGTCATCTCATAGCGCATAAAATCCTGGAAGATCACTCCAATCTCGTGACAAAGATCCTCCATGTCATAGTCGCGCAGATCCACGCCGTCGATCAGGATTTGCCCGTCCGTCGGGTCATATAAACGTGTGATGAGCTTTACGATCGTAGTTTTTCCCTGGCCATTTTCCCCAATCAGCGCCACCCGTTCTCCGGGGCGAAGGCGGAAGTTGAAGTCCTTCAGGACAAGCCGCGTGGTCCCGGGGTAGGCGAACGAGACATTCCGGAACTCGACCCCCTGTCGTATCGGGCGCGGAATTTTTATGGCGTTCGGCTTCGACCTGACAGCAGGTTCCATGGCAAAAAAACCAAGAAGATCGGTCAGGAACAAGGCCTGGTCGGCAACGCCGGAAGCATTCACGAAAATCTGCTGCAGATTGGCGCTGACTTGCAGAATGGCTGTCGTCAATATTACCAGGACAGCGATCTCAAAACGTCCGCGAATCGTGTCCCAGAGCACCAGAGCGTAGGCGCTGTAATATCCCGCAGTGGCAAGCAAAGACAAAAACGTTCCAGCAGCGAGCTTGCGTTTGGAGAGATCGACATTCTGATCGAAAATGGTGTTCGCCATGCCGCTGAAGCTCTCGATCAAGAAATCGCGCAGCCCGAAAAGCTTCAGCTCTTTCGCCGCTTCTTTGCTGCCGCCAAGGTCCCGCAAATAATCCATCTTGCGCCGCAGCGGGGTCTGCATGAAATTCTTGGCGTACCCGAGGAATGCAAAGTGGCTTTCTCCCAGCAAAGCTGGAATGGTACCAACGATCAACAGCAACAGCAGCCAAGGAGAATATTTGGCGATTAACAACGACAAAGAAATGGTCGTCAACACCAGTTGGATCAGAGTGCCAACCATCTGGATCATGGCGATCCGGTCCGTCGCCTGTGCCTTCGCCCGCTCCAGACGATCGTAGAAATCGGGGTTCTCGAACGCAGTGATGTCGAGTTTCGAGGCATGTTCGATGACGCGAACGCTGATGTGTTGCAGATAAAGATCGCCGAGCAGGCTGTCGCAGAACCCCACGCCTCGGCTCAACAAGGCGGCAAGCGAGGCAAGCGCGAATTCCAGAACGACAATCCACCAGAAAAATTGCGGCAAAGCCGTGTGCTGGTGCCGAACCATGACAATGGCGTTAATCAGCCAGCGGGAAACCTCCAGGATCGCCACTGGCATCAACGCCAGCGCCACTCGCAAGGCCATCGACCAGATGACCGTCTTCGGCCCGCATTCCCACACCATGCGCATCACGGGAGGGATGTTGCGCATCGCGCTCAACCGTGACCGCCACGTGTCCCCGTACGATTTGTTGGTTGTAGTTTCTGTCACCGCTGGCCGACAACGCATCTACATAGAAGAGTCAGGGATATTTTCAACCACGCAAGAACAAAGTCAAGCAATTCCGTGGTGCAATTGACGATGGGATGCTGTGGGTCCTGTTACCACCAGCTTAGATGAAGATGCCGATTTTTTGTTTGCCTTCTTCCAATTGAAGGCATTCTTATGGAATCACTCAATATGGCGCAACGACCGATTGAATCCTGTGGCGTGATTGGCGATTTGCACACCGTGGCTCTGGTAGCGACGGACGGCACGATTGACTGGTGCTGCATGCCCCAGTTTGACTCGCCCAGCGTGTTTGCTGCCTTGCTGGATGAAAATAAGGGCGGCCATTTCAAACTGGCGCCGGAACAAGCCGGGACCAACCGCCAGATGTATATGCCGGAAACCAATGTGTTGCTCACCCGCTTTCTGCGCCCGGAGGGCGTCGGCGAAGTCATCGACTTTATGCCGGTACGCGAGGACAAAAGGCAGCAGAGCGAATCGGTCATGCACGAAATTGTGCGGATCGCGAGGGCTGTCCGCGGAGCGGTCCGTTTCCGCCTCGAATGCGCTCCAGCCTTCAATTATGCCCGCACGCCTCATCGGGCTACCTCAATCGAAGGAGGAGTTTTATTCGAAACGGAAGAAGATCGCATGGTGCTGCTTGGCCCCGGCGAATGGCAAATTGAGGGTGGCGTCGCGACTCTAGACTTTACGTTACAGCCTGGCGAAACCGCCGAGTTTGCGTTGCGCTACATCACCCAAGAAAATGCCGACGGCATCAAGGCGCCCATCGATGGAAATCGTTTGATGAACGAAACCCTCGCATTCTGGCGCGAGTGGCTTTCCCAGTGCAAATATGAAGGCCGTTGGCGAGAGACCGTTCTTCGCTCCGCGCTGACGCTCAAATTGCTGACCCATCATCCTACCGGCGCGATCGTCGCCGCGCCCACGTGCAGCCTGCCCGAGGAAATTGGCGGGGTGCGCAACTGGGACTATCGATATACCTGGGTGCGCGACGCCGCTTTCACCGTCTACTCGCTTGTAGGTCTTGGCTTCCCAGATGAGGCGACCGCGTTCATTGAATGGCTGGCCAAGCGGATCCATGAAGCGACGGGCGCTCAAGGCCCCTTGAATACGATGTATAGCATCGACGGCGTCAGCGATCTGCCTGAGTTTACTCTTGACAACCTGGAAGGCTATCGAAATTCGCGGCCCGTCCGTATCGGCAATGCCGCTTCCAACCAATTGCAATTGGATATCTATGGCGAGATGATGGACGCGATTTATCTCTACGACAAACACGTCTCTCCAATCTCCTATGATCTGTGGATGCGCGTCCATACGGTGCTGGTTTGGGTGGCGGAAAATTGGGGCCAGCCCGACGATGGCCTGTGGGAAGTGCGAAGTGAACGCCGGCAGTTTGTGTATTCCAAGTTGCAATGCTGGGTCGCTCTGGACCGCGGCATTCGCCTCGCCAGCCAGCGCAGTCTTCCGCTTGACCGTGTCAAGTTGGAGACACAGCGAGATCGCATCTTCGCCTCGATTATGGAAAATGGCTGGGACGAAGAGCAGCAAAGTTTCGCGCAATCCTACGAATCGAAATCGCTGGACGCGAGCAGCTTGATGATGCCTATCGTTAAATTCATCGCGCCGCGGGACCCGCGCATGCTCAGCACCATCGATCGCACCATGGAGAAGCTTGTCTCCGATAGCCTGGTCTATCGATATGAACTGGATGGCGAACTCGCAACCAAGGATGGGCTGAGCGGGCATGAGGGCACATTCAGCATGTGTACCTTCTGGCTGGTCGATGCGCTGGCGCGCGCGGAACGCCTTGATGAAGCGAGATTTATCTTCGAAAAAATGTTGAGCTACGCCAACCACCTTGGACTTTATTCTGAGGAGATCGGCGCAACCGGCAGTGCCCTTGGCAACTTTCCGCAAGCATTTACGCATCTGGGGCTTATAAGCGCTGCTTTGCATTTAGATGAAAAATTCCGGAGGTAGATGTCATTTCCCAAGCAAACGAATCGATGATCCCTGGTGTTCGCAAGAAGTTATGGACGCCGACTTTTGGGCCGGACGTTCAACGAGATGGATGTTTGTTTCGGCTATGGGCGCGCCCTGGAGCGAAGATTGAATTGATTCTCGACAGCGAGCCGGCGCGGCCACCAATTGCCATGTCTCCGGACGAGAACGGAATCTATCGCGTCCACGTCGCTGGCGCGGGTCCCGGCACGCGGTACTGGTTCAAGGTCGATGGAGCGGGGCCGTTTCCCGATCCGGCATCACGCTTTCAGCCAACGGGCGTACATGGTCCCTCGCAGGTCGTTGCGCCAGCCAGATTTCTGTGGAAGGCCAGCGACTTCTGCGCGCCATCGCTGCGAGAGCTGGTCATGTACGAAGTTCACATCGGTACGTTCACGCCCGGTGGAACATTTCTTGCGCTGATCGACAAGCTCAACGACCTGCAACAATTGGGCATCAACGCAATCGAACTGATGCCGATCGCAGATTTCGCCGGCGAATATAACTGGGGCTACGATGGCGTCTCGCCCTACGCGCCTTCCCATAGTTACGGCACTCCGGATGACTTTCGCAGACTGGTGGACGAAGCCCATTCCACAGGAATTGCCGTCTATCTCGATGTCGTCTATAACCATCTCGGCCCGGATGGAGCCTATCAATCGGTCTTCGCTCCGCAATTTTACACACGCAAACATAAAACACTCTGGGGCGACGGGTTGAATTTCGACAGCGAGGGCCAAGACATGGTCCGTGCATACTTCATAGAGAGCGCTCTGGCGTGGATCTACGATTATCGCGTGGATGGATTGCGCGCCGATGCCACGGATACCATTTGCGATAACAGCAAGCTGCATTTTTTAACGGAGCTAACGGAGCAAGCGCATCAGGCTGCGCACTCGCTCGGAAGGGAAGTGCTTTTGATAGCGGAGGACGCGCGGAACGAGCGCAAAGTCATCCTTCCGGTCGACCAGGGCGGCCATGGATTTGACGCCGTGTGGTCCGATGACTTCCATCACCATATGCGACATCGTCTTGCTGGGGACAGTGACGGCTATTACCACGACTTCGATGGGACGACAGAGAGCATCGCCAAGACCATTGAGGATGGCTGGTTTTTCACCGGCCAATTCGCCGGCTTTCACGGACATGCTCGCGGAACAAGCCCGACAGGGTTGAGCCTTGCGTCGCGCGTCTTCTGTATTCAAAACCATGACCAAATCGGCAATCGTGCCTTCGGCGAACGATTGTCCTCTCAGATTTCCTGCGCAGCCTACTGCGCGGCCAGCGCACTGTTGCTGTTGTCTCCGGAGGTCCCGCTGCTATTTATGGGTCAGGAATGGGCGGCGCCAGGGCCGTTTCTTTTTTTCACAAACCATCACGATGAACTCGGCCGCCTTGTCACCGAAGGCAGGCGTAAGGAATTCGCGCGTTTTTCCGCGTTTGCAGATACTGCGAATCATGACGCCATTCCTGACCCCCAAAAGATTGAGACATTTCGCCGCAGCAAGCTGGATTGGGACGTCCGACAAGGCCCTGAACATGCACGGTGTTTGCAATGGTATCGGACACTGTTACAGATTAGGAGACAGCTATTGCACCGTGCAAATTTTCAGGCATGTCGGGCGTTGAATGAAAAAACGATCGAATTGCGATGGAAATCAGTTGACGGAAATTTCTCCGCCATTGTGGCCCTTGAGGGCCCGGCTGCCGTCAGCGAACAATCATGGCGCGACATGGCGATGGTACTGGTCAGCGAGGATGCCCGTTTTATGGTGAATGCTTGCCGTGTCGACTGGCAGCCTGGCGTGGGCACGCTGTCCTTTGAGCGAGCGGGGGGGGCGCTGCTCGCTAGCGGCGATCTCGCTCGTATCGTGGAAGAACGGCCACAATGACGGACCGAAGAAGTGTCAGCGCGACCTATCGCCTGCAATTTACAAACAAGTTTGGGTTTGCCGACGCCGAAGCGATAACTCCCTATCTCCACAATCTCGGCATTAGCCATATCTACGCTTCACCAGTGTTTGAAGCGCGGCCTGGGAGCCTCAGTGGCTACGATACCTGCGATTTTTCCCGGATCAGTCCGGAACTTGGCGGGGAAGAAGCCTTCCACTCGCTCGTGAACGCGCTGCACCGCAAGGGAATGGGGCTGGTCCTCGATTTCGTCCCCAATCACATGAGCGCCCATCCCCAGTGGAACCGGTGGTGGCGAAGCGTCTTGGCCAACGGCCCGTCTTCTTCCGTGTCGGAATATTTCGATGTCGATTGGAACCCTGTCAACTCCAACCTGCACGGCAAGGTCCTGCTCGCGATTCTTGAACGGCAATACGGCGACGTGCTCGAGTCGGGAGAAATGCGCATTGCATATCGCGATGGAGAGTTTTGCCTGCTGTACGGCGACTGCAATTTGCCGCTCAATCCGCGTCAGATGAAGGTCCTGCTTCGTCATCGGTGGCACGAAGCGGTAGAGTCAGTCGATATCGACCATGCAACACGCCAGGAGTTTGAAAGCATTCTGTTCCATCTGGACCACATTCCCAGCTATCAAGAGGCAGGCTTGATGGCGCGCGCCGATCGCGAGCGCGAGACGGCCATTGTTACGCGCCGGTTGATTCAGGTGATGCAGGCAAGCCCGGCGCTGCGCGACCACTTGGGACGTGTGATAGAGGAATACAACGGTATCCCCGGTCGGCCAGAATCGTTCGATCTGCTGCATGAGCTTCTGGAGCAACAGCCGTATCGGCTCTCGTACTGGCGCACGGCAATGCAGGAAATCAACTATCGGCGCTTCTTCGACATTAACGACCTCATCGGCCTGCGTATGGAGTACGAACCGTTGTTTCGCACGGCCCACGTCAAGCTAATTGAGTTGGCAGAGAAGGGCGCCATCGACGGCGTGAGGCTCGACCACATCGATGGATTGCTCGATCCGCAACAGTATCTGTTACATTTGCGCGCCGTTACCGTAAAATCGGCGAGGCCATTGTATTTGATTGTCGAGAAAATACTGGCGCGGCAGGAATGGTTGAGCCCAAATTGGCCCGTCGATGGCGCTACAGGCTATGAATATCTGGCCCTGTTGAACGGGTTATGGGTCGAGGAACGAAATCTTCCAGAGATAGACCAAATCTATCTGCACTTTCGTGAACGAAGAAAGCCGGACCGGGATGCCGTTTATCATGCCAAGAAGTTGATCACAGCTTCCTCCATGGCGAGCGAGTTGAATGTCCTGGCGCACGAGCTGAATCTTCTTTCCGAAGAAAATCGCCGCAGTCGCGACTTCACTCTCGACGGACTGCAAGAGGCGCTGCGGGAGGTGGTTGCTTGCTTTCCCGTCTATCGCACCTATATTTCCGCGCGCGGCTTCAGCGCCACCGACGAAATGGCCATTGACGAGGCAATCGGCCAGGCGAGGCGCAGGAATCCAAGTATCGATTATTCCATCTTCGAATTCATCCGGGGCCACATCTGTCCTGTGCGGCAGCCGGAGGAACCAGAAGAAAACTTTGCGGAACGCCTCCGCTTTGCCATGAAGTTTCAGCAATACACCAGCCCGGTGCAAGCCAAGGGCATGGAAGACACGGTGTTCTATCGCTACAGTCCGCTGGCTTCGCTGAATGAAGTGGGCACTGGGACCGGTCGCAGAGCGACCACTCCGCAGGAATTCCACGACGCTAACATCCATCGCATGGAACGCTGGCCAAATGCGATGCTGACAACTTCCACACACGATACAAAGCGCGGTGAGGATGCACGCATGCGCATCCATGTTTTGACTGAACTGCCGGAAGAGTGGAGATCCAATTTGCTGCAATGGTCTCACGTGAACGAAAGAGCCAAGACCCTGGTGAATGGCCACCCTGCGCCGGATCGTGGCGACGAGTATCTGTATTACCAGACGCTGCTCGGGATGTGGCCTCCGCGGCAGAAGGTACCCGAGGACGATACTGTCGCCCGGATGAAGGCCTTTATGAACAAGGCCCTGAAAGAGGCAAAAGTCCACACCAGCTGGGTCAATCCATCCAATGAATACGACGGCGCCGTGGAAAAATTTGCAGAACAGACCTTGCGCGGCGCATCTTCGTCGGCATTCCTCGCATCCTTCGTTCCCTTTGCAGAGCGAATCGCGGTCCTGGCGGCGTGGGGATCGATTTCTCAAATTGCCCTGAAGCTGATGAGTCCCGGCGTTGTCGATACCTACCAGGGCGGTGAGTTGTGGGACCTCAGCCTGGTGGACCCTGACAATCGTCGCTCGGTCGATTACGACACACGCCGGCAGCGGCTGGATGCACTGACGAAGCACATTGTCGGTCCGCATCTCTCGCCTGAGAAACGGTCTCGCGCAGTCGCGGAGATTTGCGAATCCTGGTGGACCGGTGACGTAAAGCTGTTCTACGTTGCACAGGGACTGCGGCTGCGAGAGAAGGAGCCCGACTTGCTCCTACGCGGCAGCTATTATCCTCTGAGTGCGGAAGGAGAGAATGCCGAGCATCTGGTTGCCTTCGCTCGGGAATACGACGGAAAAATTTTGCTGACCATCGCGGCGCGTTGGTTCGCATCTTTATTGTCGAAACCGGCGGCACTGCAGGACCTGGAGAAGAATCTTCAGCAGGCCTTCATCGAGATTCCCGCGGTTGAATCGTCGAATCGATCGACGCCAATGAACTTTACCAATGTTCTGACCGGAGCGGCTGTCCATGCCGAGAATGTAAATGGCATGATGCGGCTGCGCGCGGGAGAAGTCTTGGGTGCGCTGCCTGCTGTATGGCTGCTCGGCAGTCGCGAAAAGCGCGTCAAGGGCTGTCCGTGAACGCTGCCCGATCCATCTTGGTTCCGCTAGAAGGCTTCGGAGTTTCCCGAGTCGGGCTCGAATCCGACCATCTGCATGGCATTCGTAATTTCATTGTTGCGCATAAAGTAATTCCAGCAGAAGCCGGTGCGAAGGTTCTCCGCCATCATCACGCTGATTCCTAAATCTATGCCGAGTTGATCTTCTGCATACCAGTTGGACTGCGGTTGAAATGCGTCGATAAATCCATAGCGGGTCCAGGCTTTCTCGCCATATTTTTCCCGAATCGACAGCAAAACATGGGAACACTCGGCGGGCAAAAAAACCAACGAACCGGCCGTCGCGCACGGCACAATGGTCCCGTCGATGCCGCCAAACTGCGGCGGCCCACCCCACACGCGATAGCCTGTAGGCGACTCTGAAGCCGTGATCCCCCACAGGTTCTGGTCCATCCAGTGAAACTGGCGGCCCAGTGTCAGGCAAAAGAGCTGATGTGCCCGCGTGGCCGCAATCGAATTCACGAAATAGTTGGCGTGTTCATCGCGCAGATGCCGAAAATCGCACCAGGCGTGCGCATACTGATGAATAAACAGCGGCGCTATGCCGCTGATGAATTCGATGCCGCCAAACTCAATAATTGGACGAGTCACAGCGTTCCAGGCGCTCGGCGGAATGGCATTGCGAGGTGCGCCGATCGCCATCAGCAGCATCGTCAGCATCTCGGCATAGACGTCCCAACGATATTTAATGAACCCCGACTCAGGCAGCCAGCCCATTGACAGCGTGTCGCTGCCGTTCAGCATCCATTGCCAATCCACACGATTGTACAGAGTGGTTGCCAGCGCATGGATGCGAAGATTGCCGCTGAAATACTGGCGGCATAGCAGAATGCCGGAGAGCAGCAGGGACGTGTCGATGGAGGAAAGCTCTGAGCCGAAAAGTCGCTCGCCACTTTCAATGTCCAGAAAGTGATACAAAAATCCATGCACATGCGGACACTGCTCCAGCAGAAACGCCAGCGTGGTCTCGACCCGCTGTTCGCAAACGGAGGGCGGCAAGTACTTGCGATGGGCCGCAATACACAGGGCACTCAGGCCAAACCCAGTGGCCGCGATGCTGGCAACGCGGCTGTCGGAGCGGCCGACCGCGGGAGCGTGGTCCCGTATCAGGCCCGTTGTCGGATGCGCCTGGTCGTAGAAATAGGCCACACCGCGGCCTTCCATGTCGTCCAGCATTGCATCGACCACAGTGGAAATCTGGGTGAGCGGGCGATTGATGAATTGTCCCGGCGGGTGGGGATACTTTTTTGCGACTTCACTTTCTCGCTGCGGCGCCTTTTCTTCCGCCGGGGCAGTGGTCTGTGGCTGCGCGGGTGCTGATGCTTGCGCCATTCCCGGCAGTCCCATCGCCAGTCCGGCAGCGGCAGATGCCCCGACTCGGCGTATCAAATCGCGGCGTGTAACTTGCTTGTCGTTCAATCGGGCAGCAATCCTTACTTAGTAGAATAAAGGGATTGGGTCGCCAACACATTTTCCCTGCGCACAGCGATCCATCCTACCGTGTTAGACACCAACTTGCCACCAAAAGGAGCCTTGGGTGTGAAATATTTATCAAGCTCGCGGCGATGACAGCACGCTGATCTTGCAAGACCTGGCGCAAAGAATCGACAATTTCGCCTGCGTTCGGCATATCGAAACGCCTCAGCGCTTCTTATGCTCGAAATAAATGACCGGACCGTTTCGACGAATGCTGGCTTTCAACATTCCTTGGGCATCGCTCGCGGTAAATCCTTGCGGTGAAGTTCCAGATCGCGAATGTCAAACGAGGACAGAGAATCCAGGCACTCGATTGGCTCCAGTGGCGGAGCTTTCTCGGCCACTACAATGGCGTCGTCAAGCTCCTTCTGGAACGCATCTGAAATTTTCTTCTTCCAGGCGCCCGAAAAAAGCCCCTTGCCGGTCAGGTAGCGTTCCATGGCAGCGATGGGATCTTTCGACTTCCACTCCTCCACTTCCTCCTCCGCGCGATATTTTGCCGGATCAATCTCAGCGTGGCCATGCCCGCGAGAGGTTTGGGCTTCAATCAGCGTCGGGCCTCCGCCGGATCGAGCTCGCTCAATGGCTTCCTGCGCGACCCGATACATGGCGACCGCATCGTTGCCATCCACTGTGATAGTCGGAAAACCGTACTCCATTGCCTTCCGGCCGATGTCGTCCGCCTCGGTCTGCAATTTCACTGAGACAGATTCCCCCCACAAATTGTTCCGGCAAACATAGACGATGGGCAAATTGCGAACGCCGGCAAAATTCAGCGCTTCATCCCAGAAGCCTAGCGAGGTTGGGCCTTCGTCGGAGAAAGCGACGACGACGTTGTCATTTTTCTTCATCTGGTTGGCCGCTGCGATGCCGGTCCCGAAATTCAACTGGGCGGCAATCGTAGAGGCCGGGGTGAGGATGTTCCGTGGCGCATGTCTGCGGCGCGCGGGTGCCGAACGACCTTTATCTGGGCTGGTGCTGGGCCCGTAAAGTTGGCGGAATATGGCAGCTAGAGGCACGCCCTTGATGAAATTCAAGATAAAATCGCGATGCGACGGCGCCACCGTGTCCTCGGGGCGCAAATCGATGGCCGCGCCTACCGCTGCGGCCTCCTGGCCGACGGTTGCGTGGTAGTTGCCCTTGAATCTCGCCTGCTTTGTTATGGTCAGTGCCCGCTCTTCCAGAAGGCGGCACTTCAGCATAGTGCTGTACAGTTGCTTCAGCTTGTCGTTACTAATCAATGGGTTGGTGTGGTTTGAGTTTGGCATCCCATCTGCGACCAGGTCCTTTACTTTTGTCGCCATTCTTCAGGTGGTCCTCGATAGAGTTAGTGTAGCTCAACAAGGGGCCAGTCTCTTTCGGCAGATTGCTCGCGGACGGTTCTGCGCCGTACTTCAAATCCGTCGTGCGTCGATTTCCACGACGGTGTGCAAGGGCCTGTGAATATCAAGGTCCCGCATGCGCAAAGACCCTCTATTTTTCTGCTCTTCGACCTGTTTGCACCAATCTCGTGGCCATTGGTTTTCAAGACGCGGATCGAAATTCTTCTGACCCTGGGGCTTCGCCGTTTGTGCGCGCGTTTGCGCGAAAACAGTTCGGCGCACAACCTCATCAAGTCGAATACTCCGCGTTGATCCGCACGTACTCCGCGGTCAGGTCGCAGGTCAGAAAATCGCAGCCAGCGTGTCCCATTCCAAGGTCCAACCGAACATTCACGGTCCGTTGCAGCATCGCTTCGTGGACCTTGTCTTTGTCGAAATCGTTTGCCGCCCGGCCGTTGCGGCAAACCGGCAGACCCGCTATCCAAATCGATGTTCGTACCGGGTCGATAGGCGCGCCAGAATACCCCGCGGCAGCCAGAATTCGGCCCCAGTTTGGATCGCAGCCGGCAAATGCAGTCTTCACCAAGGGAGAATTCGCAATGCTGCGGGCGATCCGCTTCGCGTCGTCCCTGGAGGATGCGCCGTCGATCGCCAGTTCAATCACGTGGCCTGCGCCTTCGCCGTCCTCCATCACTTGCCTTGCCAGCGACCCGCAGACTTCCAGCAGCGCGCCGGAGAAAGCATGCGAGGCCGGCCCGTCGGTGGAATGCGTGATGGATACGCCGCTGGCTCCGCTGGCCAGCAACAGCACGGTGTCGTTGGTTGAAGTGTCGCCGTCGATCGAGATGCAATTGAACGTGGGTTCGATGGCATCGTTCAAGTATTTCTGCAGATCGGGCGCTTCCACCTTCGCATCCGTAAAAATGTAGACCAGCATGGTTGCGTGTGGGACCAATTGTGGCGCAATCATGCCCGCTCCCTTGGCCACTCCAAACAAATGGACCTGCCTGTCGCCCATGTTGATCGCAGCACTGGCGATTTTCGCGCGCGTATCGGTGGTCAGGATTGCTTCCGCGAATTGCTGTACGTGGGCAGCGCTCTCTCCTAACCGCGTCGCAATCTGTGGCAGCGCTTCGACCAGCTTTTCGGCAGGAAGAGGTACTCCGATAATGCCCGTGGAAGAAGGAAAAACCTCTTCTGTGGAGCAGGCAAATTTCTTGGCGGCAGCCTTGCACACCGTCAGGCAGGCTGCAACGCCTTGTTCGCCGGTGGCGCAGTTGGCATTGCCGGCATTCACCGCGACGAATCGTACCCGGCCGCCAGATTGTCGCAGGTGGTCGCGGCCGACAAGAACAGGCGCGGCCATCATGCGATTGCTGGTGAAGACGGCGGCTGCGGTTGTTCCTTCCACCGCGTCAGCGCAGGCAAAGTCTGGCTTGCCGCTTGGCTTGATGCCCGCCCGCGCCGCGCCAAAGCGAAAACCCGCTGGCCTGTGCGAGAAAGAGAAAGAGGGAGGCGAGAAAGCTTCGTGCGACATTGCCATTATCCTTGTATGAATGGAAGCAGAATTGGGTCCATCGTTATTTATTGAAATGAAAAATATTTCTGTGGCGCGCGGCGATGCCATCGTGCTCCACGAGCTTTCGCTGCGCGTCGGCCAGCGCGAACACATTGCCATTCTGGGTCCCAACGGCTCCGGAAAATCCACCCTGATCCAAACCCTTACCTGCCGGCTCTATCCGCTGGTGCGGGAAGACTCGTACCTGCGGATCTTCGGCCGCGAACGATGGGACCTGACCGAGCTGCGCCGGCACCTGGGCGCTGTTGCTGCGGAGTTGCCAGGCGAACGCACGCCGCAAACAACGGGTCGCGATGCAGTGGTGTCGGGATTCTTTTCGAGCTCGACCTTGTGGCCGCACTTCCACGTGACTGCGCCAATGTGGCAGCGGGCGGACGAAATTCTTCACTTGCTGGAAGTCGAACACCTCCGCAACAAGCCGGTCGGCCAAATGTCGGCGGGAGAAACGAAACGCATCCTGATTGGGCGGGCCATCGTGCATCGGCCAAAAATTCTTTTGCTGGACGAGCCCAGTAACGGGTTGGACCTCGCCGCGCAGTGGGAGCTGCGGCACACCATGCGCCGGTTGGCGCAGCAGGGAACCGGGGTTCTTTTGATCACCCATCATCTTTCCGACATTCTGCCGGAAATCGAACGCGTCGTCATGATGCAGGCGGGTCGCATTGTCGGCGATGGTTCGAAGGCCGAGATGCTGGCCGCGGACCGGTTGCAACAACTGTTTGGGGTGGAGGTGGAACTTGCCGAGCGAAATGGTTTTTATCATGCTTGGTGATTTGCCTCGGACGGCCACTCTATATTTGTAATGGGACCAGGTGCTCTTTTACCCGCACCGGACCCAACACGGCTGTGTCCGGCAACGTGCCGCGGGCCATGGCAAACTCATCGCACGCATTCAGCCGCGGGCAATTCGCGCAATCTTTGTAGATTTTGTCCGGCAATGCAGTCCGGTCGACCTGCGCAAATCCGAAGCGCTGAAAAAATCCGGGGATACGAGTAAACAGGCAGACACACGGAACGCAGTGGCTCTCCGCTTCTTCCAGCAACGCTTCCACCAGGTGCCCGCCCGCGCCCTGCTTCTTGGCTTTTTCGCTGACGGCGATCGAACGGATCTCCGCGAGATGCGGGCCGTACAGATGCAGCGCTCCGCAGCCCAGGAACTCTCCGTCGTCGGTCTCGACCACGGTGAAATCGCGGACATTCTCGTAGATCTCTGCAAACGTGCGCGGAAGCAGCGTGCCATCGTAGGACAGGCTTCGAATCAGGCCGTGGATCGCGTTTGCATCCGGCAAACGCGCCTTACGGGCCCGCATGTTTTCCTCCCCGCGGTGCGATGGCAGCGTCGCTGCCAAAACGATCTGCATAATGATTGGACGCAGGTGAATGCGCTTGTGATTCCATCCACTGCGACGCGCGCAGCTCTGCCGTCGCCAGATCTTTGCGCACGCGAGACCGGGCCGTCCCCCCAATCGCGTCGTGACAATCGAGCGTCGCTTCCAGCGTGATGGCTGCAAAAAAGTCCTGCTCAAACGCCGGACTGAACTCGCGCAATTCTTCCAGCGTCAGTCCGTCCAGCTCGCAACCTTTGCCGAGACAATGGCGCACTGCGTTGCCGATGATTTCATGGGCCGCGCGAAACGCCACGCCCTTGTGTACTAGATAGGTGGCCGCCGCCATCGCGTTCAGGAATCCGGATGTGCATGCTGTCAGCATTTTGTCTGCACGGAAATGAAGCGCGTGCGTAAACCTGCCCAGCAGCAAGAGCAATGCATGCATTTCTTCGGTCGCCGCAAAGATCGCTTCCTGCGTTTCCTGCATGTCCTTGTTGTAGGCCAAAGGCAGCCCCTTCAGTTGCAGCTCCACCGTATGCGAGGCCGCAACGATGCGACCGGACTTGGCCCGTGCAAGCTCCGTCAGGTCGGGGTTTTTCTTTTGCGGCATGGCGCTCGAACCGGTCGAAAACGCCTCCGGCAAATCGACAAATCCAAACTCCGCTGTCGCGTAGAGAGTGATCTCTTCCGCGAAGCGGCTGACATGCAGCGCAACTTGCGCCAGCGTCTGCAAATACTCCAGCACAAAATCGCGATCGCTGGTGGCGTCCATGCTGTTCGCCGTCGGCGCATCGAAACCAAGTTCCTGCGCGATCATCGCGCGGTCCAGCGGCAACGTCGCGCCCGCGACTGCGCCCGAGCCGAGCGGGCAAACATTCAAGCGCTTCGCGCAATCTTCCAGCCGCGTACTGTCCCGTTGCAGCATGGAAACGTAGGCCAGCAACCAATGCGCGACCAGCACGGGTTCGGCCCGCTGCATGTGCGTGTAGGCGGGCATCGCCGCCTCGCCCGCGGATTTCGCCTGCGCCAGGAATGCCTGCACCCACAAATGAAGATCGGCCTGTAGCGTCGTGATCGAGTCGCGAACGTACAGTCGCAGATCGGTGGCAATCTGCTCATTCCGGCTGCGGCCTGTGTGCAGTTTCAGCGCGGTATTCCCGATGCGCAATTTCAATTCCAGCTCGACAAAATGATGCACGTCCTCTGCATCCTGATGTTTCTCCCCGACTGCGCCTCCAGTCTCGAAGTCTGACAGGATGCCGTCCAGGCCCTCGCGAATCGAGTGCAACTCGTCGTCAGACAACACACACAGTTCCGCCAACGCGCGCGCGTGCGCCTTGCTGGCAGCCACCTCGTAGGGAATCAGCCGCCAGTCGAAGCGAAACGAGCGTTGCCAGCCATCGAACGTAGCGTCCAGTGGCTCACGAAATCTGCCCGACCACATTTTCACCGCACGGTCTCCAGGTGCTTCTTCAAGTGGGTCAGGGTGCGCGCCGGCAAGCCAAGAATGCGAATGAACCCGGCCGCATCTTTCTGGTCGTAGCTTGCGCCCATCGTGAACGACGACAATTCCGGCGAGTAAAGAGCGTACTCGCTGGCGCGCCCGGCGATGCTCACGTTGCCCTTATATAGTGCCAGTTTCACCGTTCCCGTCACGCTTTTTTGTGTCGTCGCGACAAACCCATCCAGCGCCTCGCGCAGCGGGGTGAACCACAGGCCGAAATAGACCAACTCGGCATATTTCAGCGCGATCTGCTGCTTGTAGTGCTTCACTTCGCGTTCCAGCGTCATCGCCTCCAGTTCGCGATGCGCAGCCGTAATCAACGTGCCGCCGGGCGTCTCGTAGATGCCGCGGCTCTTGATGCCGACGAAGCGGTTCTCCACCAGGTCGATGCGCCCCACAGCATTGCGCGCCGCAATTTCATTCAGCAGTTCCAGCAGTTGTACCGGATCTAGGCGCATGCCGTTTACAGAGATTGGAGTCCCCTGCTCAAATCCAATCTCGACTATCTCGGTGCGATCCGGCGCATCCTGCGGCGAACGCGTCCACACCCAGGTGCTTTCCAGCGGAGCGTTGCCGGCATCTTCCAACTCGCCGCCTTCATGGCTGATGTGCCACAAATTGCGATCGCGCGAATGGATCTTCTCGCGGCTCTGCGCCACTTGGATTCCATGCGCTTCCGCGTAATCCAGGCAATCTTCACGCGACTTCAAGTCCCATTCGCGCCAGGGCGCGATGATCGTCAACTCCGGCGCAAGCGCCTGGTAGGCGTGCTCAAAACGAACCTGATCGTTGCCTTTTCCCGTTGATCCGTGAGAAAGCGCATCTGCGCCCTCGGCGAGCGCCACCTCGACTTGGTGCTTGGCGATGACAGGCCGCGCCATCGATGTCCCCAGCAGGTATTTGTCCTCATACACAGCGCCCGCGCGCACGGTCGGAAACACATAGTCCGTCAAAAATTCCTCGCGCAAATCCAGCACGACGGCTTTTTTCGCGCCCGTGGCGTATGCCTTCGCGACCACTGCGTCCAGGTCTTCGCCCTGGCCGACATCGGCGATCATCGCGATCACATCCATGCCGTAATTCTCATTCAGCCAAGGAATGATGATGGAAGTATCGAGGCCGCCGGAATATGCCAACACAACTTTCTTTGCCATGTGAAACTCCTTTTCAAACCTTGTTAGAAGGACGAATGTGTCGAGCGCTTCCGCGGGACGCGATTGAAAGGCCGCACGCCTTCGAGCCGCGAACCGGATATGTCCGTCAGCGGCGCGGCGTCCAGCAACAGAAGAAGGATGGCTTTCTGCGCATGCATCCGATTTTCTGCCTGATCGAAGACAACGGACTGCGCGCTGTCCATCACTTCATCTGTCACTTCATTGCCCCGCCGTGCAGGCAGGCAATGCATAAACGCAGCATGCGGCGCAGCCAACGACATCATCTGGCTGTTTACCTGGTAGGACGCAAAAATTTGCTGCCGCAGGTCGGCTTCGTTCTCCTGCCCCATGCTGGTCCACTGGTCGGTGTAGATGGCGTCTGCTCCAGCAACAGCTTCGCTGGGGTCCGTGACGCAAGTCACGGTGCCCGCCGGAACCTCCTCCGCGCCTGCGGCCAGGGCTTCGGCGGCGGCAAGAAACTCCGGCTTTGGCCCATAGTCCTTCGGCGAGGCCAACGTGATGCTGGCGCCTGTCAGCGCCGCTGTCAGCAACAGCGAGTGGGCGACGTTGTTGCCATCGCCGACATAGGCCAGCCGCAGGCCGCGCAAATCGCCGAAGCGCTCCTCCAGCGTAAAGATGTCCGCCAGCGCCTGGCATGGATGCTCGATGTCGCTCAGCGCATTCACCACCGGGACGCGCGCATACCGCGCCATCTCCGTGATGGTTTCGTGGCTAAAGGTGCGCAGCACAATCACATCAATCCAGCGCTCCAGGTTGTGGGCAACGTCGGCCAGGGTTTCCCGTTCGCCCAACCGCGAACCCTTCTGGTCGATAAAGATGGCAGAGCCGCCCAGCGTGTTGATGCCCGTCTCAAACGTCATCCGGGTGCGTAGCGAATCCTTCTCAAAGAACATGGCCAGTTGTTTGGCGCTGAGCGCGTGCCAGTAAAGTTCCGGGTGCGCCTTTACGGCATGCGCTGTGTCCAGAATCAGCCGCACATCCGCCGCGCTCAAATCGCGGATCGAACAAAGGTCGCGTCCCGCCAGCGTATTCTGTCGTTTTGCGGCGGCAACGGAAATGGGCGCGTCCTGCGCGATTGCGGATGATTTCATTGCGTAAGATTTTGTCGTCATGCGTGGGCCCCTTGCACTGCTGCCGGAAGGTTCGCAGCCGTGGCTGCGCTGGACAAAATCTCATCCAGCGTTTGTACTGCCTGGTCGATATGTTGGCGCTGAAGAATGTACGGCGGCAAAAAACGAAGGACGGTCTCGCTGGTCCGATTGATCACAATGCGGCGCTCCAGCATCCGCGCGACCACATGTTTCGCCAATTCGGCATTCGACAGTTCCATCCCCAGCATCAGTCCCTTGCCGCGCACCTCGACTGCTGCGGAATGATTCGCGGCCAGCGACTGCAATTGCTCGAAAAAATATTTCCCCGTCTGACGAATATGGTCCAGCAGATTGTCGCGACGCATGGTGTCGATGACCGCGATTGCCACCGCGCATGCCAATGGACCGCCGCCAAATGTCGTGCCATGCATGCCTGGGGAAAGCGCGCGCGCGGCCTCTTCCGTGCACAGCATGGCCCCAATGGGAATTCCGCCGCCGAGCGGCTTGGCCAACGTCGTCACGTCGGGCAAAATGCCGTACTGCTGATACGCGCACCACTCGCCCGTGCGGCCTAGCCCGCTTTGGATTTCGTCTGCCAATAGCAGCGCGCCAGTCTGGTGGGTCAGCCGCCGCGCCGCCGCGAAGAACTCCTTCGACACAGGATGGATGCCGCCTTCACCCTGCACCGGCTCCAAACAAACGGCGCAAACTTCGGCGGAGAATTTCGCCTCCAGGTCGGCAACGTCGTCGAACCGGACAAACTCCACTCCAGTCAGCAAAGGCTCAAAAGGTCCGCGATAGGCCAGTTTGTGCGTCGTCGAAACCGCGCCCATGGTGCGCCCATGGAAGCTGTGCTCCAGCGCCAGAATTTTCGTGCCCAGCCGAGTTCCTTCCGACCGCCGCAATGTGGCGTAGGCGCGCGCCAGCTTCAACCCGGCTTCCCATGCCTCCGTGCCGCTGTTGCAGAAAAATACTCGGTCCAGCCCTGTCATTTCCGTCAGGCGCAAGGCAAGCTCTGCCTGGCCGGGATGGTAAAAAAGATTGGAAGTGTGCATCAGCTTTCGGCTTTGCTCGTCAATCGCGGCCTGAATGGCCGGATGACCGTGGCCCAGCGCGCACACGCCGATGCCGCTCAACAGGTCAAGATATGCTGCCCCGTTTTCATCGAACAGATGTACCCCTTCGCCGCCAACAAAACTGATTGGAGTGCGATCGTAGGTCCTGACCAGCAATTTCGCTTCCGCCGTGCGAATGTCGTTCAGTTTCATGCCACCATCACCTCCGTGCCTTGTGGGGTCCGTGCCGAGCAAATACCGGGCAATAATGCCGCTGCGTCGGCGGGAAAAATACGCACGCGCTGCACGCCGCCCAGCAACGCCTCGCGACAGGCGCTCAACTTCGGCAGCATGCCTCCGCTGACGACGGCCGCGCGCGTCAGCTCCGGGATTTGTTTCAACGTCAGCCAGCGCATCACTTCGCCGTCCGCTCCGCGCACGCCGGGGACATCGGTCAAAAACACCAGCACGTCCGCGTGGCAGGTCATCGCGCAGGCGGCGGCCATCTCGTCCGCGTTGACGTTGTAGTATTCGCCGTCGAAGCCCAGCGCCACACTGGAGAGGACGGGGACCGCGCCCATCTGCCAGATCGCCAGCAACCAGCGCGGATCCGAAGACGCGATCTCTCCCACAAATCCAAGATCGGGCGCGGTGCGTTTCTTGCGGGCGCGAAATACCAGCCCGTCGCCGCCTGAAAGCCCGACGGCAGCTTGGCCATGCTTGCCAATGGCCGCCACCAATTGCTTGTTGACGCGTCCGGCAAGCACCATCAAGGCCGCATCGCGGGTTTCGGCGTCGGTGATCCGCAGGCCCGCGATAAACTCGCTTTGCTTGCCCAGTTGCGCCAGCGTCCGCGTCAGAGCGGCCCCGCCGCCGTGGACCACGGCGACCTGATGGCCGTCGCGCGCCAGGTCGACGATCGCCTGGGTGCTGCCGCGCAGCGTGACCGGGTTTTCCAGCGATGCTCCGCCGAGCTTGATGACGAATTTCACGCGAGCCCCTCCTGCTCCGGCCATCCGAACAGTAGATTCATGTTCTGCACCGCCTGGCTGGCGGCGCCTTTCAGCAGATTGTCCAAACATGCCACCACGATTAGCCGCTGCCCGTCACTCGCCAGAGCAAAACCAAGATCGCAATAGCTGGTCCGCACTGAAAATTGAATCTCCGGCAAGCGCGTTCCGTACCACCGCACCATCGGAGAGTCCGCATAGAAGTTCCGAAAACACGCGTCGATTTCTTCCGGCGTCGTCCGTTGCTGCAACTTTATATAGACCGTCGAAAAAATTCCCCGCGGAATCGGCAACAGGTGCGGCGTAAAAATAATGTCTTTGGCTTGCAGTCCAAGCTGCTCCAGCAATTCCCCGGTATGCCGGTGGTTAAAGACGGAGTATGCCGATAGATTGTCGGCCGCATGCATAAAATGCGTTTTTGCGGTCGGCGTTTTTCCCGCCCCGGACACTCCCGACTTCGCGTCGCACACAATTCCATGCCCCAGATCGATCCGCTTTTCGCGAATCAACGGGGCCAGCGCGAGGATGACGGAGGTCGCATAGCATCCAGGGTTGGCAACCAGCTTGGCCTTCGCAATCTGTTCGCGATGCAGTTCCGGCAATCCATACACGGCCCCTTGCTGGATAGACTCGGCCGCGGCGGGATCGTGGTCCTCAAGTTTGTAGATTGCTCGATTTGTCTCCTCATCGAGTCGCCACGCGCCGCTCAAATCGATGACGCGGACACCATGCTGCAACAGCTTCGGCACCCAGGCGCGAGACTGCTCATGCGGAGTGGCCAGAAACACCACGTCAACCTTCTGCTTGCCCAGCGCGTCCCAGCGGAACGGTTCCACGGTGACACTGCCCGCGCCGTTGTTGCCGGCAAGTTGCGGATGCAAATCTGTCAACGCGACCCGTGTGCCTTTCTCTTCTTCAGGCCGCCCGAAAAACAGCGGCGCGCGTCCGCGTAGCCGCGGATGGTGCAACAGCAGGCGTGCCAGCTCCGCGCCTGCGTAGCCGCTGACGCCGAAGACTGCGGTTTGGTGTGGAGGGGAAGTCATGCTTCGAGTAAATTCTCCAGGCGATGGCGCAGGCTGCTGGCGTGTTTCTGGTCCTGGCAAATAATCAGGACCGTGTCGTCTCCGGCAATGGTGCCCAATACCTCCGGAATGCGCTCATGATCGAGCGCAGCGGCGACCGGTTGAGCGCTGCCCGTCGTCGTGCGCAGTACCAGTTGATTCGTTGCCTGCTGCACGGCGAGCCCGAAATTTGCAAACACATCGTCCAGCGAAGGAAGATCGTCGTTTCCGGGGGAGCCGTTGGGCACGGCATAGCCATTCGGTCCCTTGTACAGCCGCAAGTCGTGAATGTCCCGCGATAGCGTGGCCTGTGTCACGTCGAACCCCCGTCGCACCAGCTTGCGGCGCAACTGGTCCTGGCTGACGACAGGGCCCTCACCCAACAGTTGACGGATCGCATTGTGGCGTTCGTTCTTCATGGCAGTTCCCGCGCGGGGCGCGGCTTCTTTCAGTGTATAACAATACAAACCTATGCATAAATATGCAATAGTTCCTGATGCAGGAGTTTCCCCATTTTTTCCGGCCGGGTGCCCCATTCAAGCCTCGTTTTGGCTTGAGTGGGGGAAGCTCGAGACATGTATTGTCTGATATAAGGGCATTGCAATGACTTTCGATCTGAAAACGCTGAATGATGTTTTTTTTCGCGCCTGCAGCGCCGGCGACCAGCGGGTGATGCAGTGGCGGGATGCTGCCGGAAAGTGGCAGCCCATCACCGGGGGCCAACTCTACCAGCGGGTTTGCGCATTTGCCGCCGCGCTCTCCGGCTGGGGTATTGCGAAGGGCGACCGGGTCGCGCTGTTGTCGGAGAATCGCTGGGAGTGGGCTGTCACCGATTTTGCCGTAATGGCGCTGGGCGCGGTCGATGTCCCGCTGTACCCCAGTTCGACCGCACAGCAGGCGGCCGCGATGCTGGCCGATTCCGGCGCGCGCATCGTAGTCGTCTCCACTCCGCAGCAATATGAGAAAGTCGTCGCGCTGCGGAACCAGACCCAGATCGAACGCATCGTCCTGATGGACCACGCCCCGGCCGTGACCCAGGCCGTTTGGTTTGGCGATTTCATGCCCGATCCAAAGGCGATCGCGGGAAGTTTCGAGCGTGACAGCAATTTCGACCGCCGCGCCTACGATGTCCAGCCGGAAGACCTGGCCACCATCATGTATACCTCCGGCACCACCGGCGAGGCGAAGGGAGTTATGCTTACCCATGGCAACATCGCTTCAAACCTGAACTTTTCCACCGCCGCATTCCACTGGGGCCGCCAGGACATCTGCATTTCATACCTGCCGCTGTCGCACATTACCGCGCGGCATGTCGATTATGCCCTTCTCTGCCATGGCGCAACCATCGCCTATTGCTCCCCGTTCGATTTGCTGAAGCAGGCCATGGGCGAAGTACGTCCGACGGTGTTTATCGGAGTGCCGCGCGTCTACGAAAAAGTCCGGCAGGAGGTGTTGCGCCGCGCCCAGGGTTCGCGTGCGACCTCGGCCATCTTGAATTGGTCCCTGCGGCGCGGAGGCAAGAATCGCGCTACGCTGCTCGCCGGGGCGACGCCGCGAAAAACATCCTGGAAGCTGGCAAATCGCCTCGTGTTCCGCAAAATTCAGCAGGGTTTTGGAGGTCGCGTGGGCACGTTTGTCTCTGGAGGCGCGCCGCTCGGCCTCGACACCGCCGGCTGGTTTCTGGACGCGGGCATTCGCATCCAGGAGGGCTACGGTCTCACCGAAACTTCCCCCGTGGTTGCGCTGAACACTCATTTACCCTGCCGCATGGGCAGCGTTGGCAAGCCGCTTCCTAACGTCCAAACCAAACTGGCAGCGGACGGAGAATTGCTGGTGCGGGGGCCTTCCGTCTTTCAAGGCTATTGGAACAAACCGGAGGCCACCGCTGAAAGCTTCGATGCGGAGGGATGGTTTCTGACAGGAGATGTGGCCCGCTTCGATGAAGACGGTTTTCTCTACATTACCGACCGCAAGAAGGACCTGCTGAAGACCTCCGGCGGCAAGCTGATTGCTCCCCAGCCGATTGAAAATCAGTTGAAGGCCGACGGGTTGGTCGGCAATGCCGCGGTGGTCGGCGATAAGAAAAAATTCGCGTCCGTGCTGATCTCTCCAAACTTCCCGGCACTGGAAGCCTGGGCCAGGGGGAAGGGAATCGCCTTCGACAATCGCCAGCAATTGGTGGCGCATCCGGAAGTGCTGGCCCTGTACCAACAGATTGTCGATCGCGTCAACTCCACCCTGGCCAGTTTTGAAACGCTCAAGCGCCTGCTCATCGTTGCCGAGGAATGGTCGCTCGACTCCGGCGAGATGACGCCCAGCATGAAGCTGAAGCGCCCGGTCGTGGTGCAGCGCTATGCTGCGGAGATTGCCCGCTTCTACCTGGAAGATGGGGCTACGCATCGGTAGCCGAAATTCTTCCCGCACCCTGGCTACTCTGCCGCCCATTCCGCGTCAGCCTGTCAGACGTACAATCGAAGTACAAACTGATGGACCATTGATATCGATTGTTCAAGGAGAAAGCATCATGCGGGTTGGAATTCTGACGGGTGGCGGGGACTGTCCCGGCCTGAATGCGGTCATTCGCGCAGCCGTGCGCAAAGGCATTTTTCATTACGGCGATGAGTTTATCGGCTTCATGGAAGGCTGGCGGGGTGTTCTGGACGACAAGATCATGCCACTGACCATTGAGAGCGTGTCCGGAATCCTGCAACTGGGTGGGACCATTCTGCGCACCTCCCGCACCAACGTCCGGAAAAAGCCGGGTGGCATCGAACAATGTATCGCCACCATCCAGCGCTACAAATTGGACGCCCTGATCACCATCGGTGGGGACGATACCCAGGGCGTGGCCAATGCGCTGGTTGAGAAAGGCGTGCCGTGCATCGGCGTACCCAAGACCATCGACAACGACCTGAGCGGCACGGATATCTGCTTCGGTTTCGATACCGCAGTTAGCATTGCCACAGAGGCCGTCGACCGGCTGCACTCTACCGCTGAGGCACACAGCCGCGTCATCGTTTGCGAAGTCATGGGTCGCGATGCCGGTTGGATCGCCCTCTACAGCGGTGTTGCCGGCGGGGCGGATGCCATCCTGGTCCCGGAAAAGCCGATCGATCTGGATATGGTGATCTCCCGAATCAAGGAGCGCCGGGCGCGAGGAAAATATTTCAGTATCGTTGTGGTTGCCGAAGGCGCCAAGATGCCAGCCACCGGCGAAGTCGCAACCCACGGCAAGGTGACCGATGAATTCGGCCATGCTCGCCTGCTCGGAATCGGTCAATACGTCGCCGATGAGATTGAGAAGCGCACTGGCTTTGAGACCCGCGCCGTCAACCTGGGCCACACCCAGCGAGGCGGAACGCCCACGGCGTTTGACCGGATGCTGGCGACCCGCTACGGATCGGCCGCCATCGATCTGGCGCACAAGGGAAAATTTGGCCGCATCGTCGTCCTTCGGGGCAGGGAAATTACGGACATTCCGCTGGCCGACGCGATCGCGAAAAACCGAATCGTTGGAGATGAACTCCTTGAGCTGGCCAGCGGTCTTCAGGCTGTCATCAAGAAGTAGCTTTCGTTCGGTGCTTTACTGTTCCCATGACGGCCAGCCTTCCTTGGGTTGGCCGTTGTGCGTTGCTCCGTGTTTTCTTTGACGCAAAACTATCCCACCTCTGCGCCGAGGGTTTCGTTGGGAAGGGAACCAGCGCCGCCACAACCCAATTGGCAGCGGTGGAGTGAGGAGATCTCCCATCCGGTAGGGTTTTCTCGCAGTTATGTGCGCTAATCCCCGATGGTCACGACCGTACTGCCGACAAAGCACCAAAGAATGGGGTTGAATTCCGCGGAAAAACGGTCTATAACCAAAGTCCCACGCTGGCTTTGCGGCTGGCGACTCAGGGGATTTCGGAGAGCATATGGCAGGCTCAGTCCGCAGAAAGATCACTCCTTCCGGCCCTTCGACAGTGGCGGCAAATGCAACCCGCGCCAACCAGCGTCGGGCCGCACTCACCTTCCCGGCCCCCAAGCCTGTGGCGCCCGAAAGTCGCGGCGCCTGGGAAGTGCGTGAGGTCATGGACATTCGCCAGGCCGCCGAGTACTTGGGCATCAGCTCCGACAGCCTGTACAAGTACGCAGCGGAAAGCGTGATTCCCTCGTTTAAATTGGGCAATCGCTGGCGCTTCAAGCGCTCATTGCTGGATAGCTGGATGGAGCTGCAAAGTTCTCCCGGCTTGGATCTCGCAACCGAAAAAAGCGTAAAATCCAGGCAGAAAAAGCCAGTCGGCCGCGCTCGCTAGGGTCCAATTTCGGGCGACTCGCCGCCCAAACTGCCCACAATTCGTCCCCGCTTATCCACCCTTCCACACGGAATTCAAGAATCTGCACCATTCATGCGCCTTGCTCCGCGCCGGTCAGAATCCTACACTGGACCCTCTGGAGAATCTTCGCCTTTTGCGGCGCGGGCCTTTTGTGGGATATTTCCTCTCGGGCTGGAATGTACGCGGCTTCCAAGTCTCGATCTTGCAACGAATTGCAAAGGTAACACAATTAGTAGCGGTATTGGCTTGACAGACGCTACCGACAGCGGTACTTTCCCTCTACGGGCCTTTGGAGGAATGAATGGCCGAATGCGGCTACCGAATCCGAAAACGGACCGGTCGGGGAACTTTAAATCGGTTCAGTATGCAAAAATTTGTCTTTCCGGAATGCATGCCGCAAAAGTCAGGATTTCATCCCGTAACACTTGAGCCGCGGAGCCAGAAACAGGTTTGAGACAGAAAAAATGCGGGTTCGGCATCCTATTCCGGAGGGGCCGAAATCAGCTCAGAATTCAGTACCAGGAGATGCCAACATGGCCGAAACAACCAAGACGCAAACGCCCGATGCAGCCGCCAAGGCTGTTGAGTCCTCCCCTATTTCCAGAAGTGGTTCCGGTTCGGCAGCAACCGGGACTGGCCTGCAATGCAAGCGTTTCTTCAGCCGTCCGGATGTTTCGCCTTACGACGAAATTCAGTGGGAATTCCGCGCCGCATCTATCGTCGACTCAAAAGGGAACAGTATTTTCGAGCAGAAGGACGTGGAAGTTCCCGCCGACTGGTCGATGACGGCGACCAACATCGTCGCCAGCAAGTACCTCCACGGCCAGATCGATACACCGCAGCGCGAAACCGGCGTGCGTCAGTTGATTTCCCGCGTCGCCGAGACGATTCGGGACTGGGGCATCGCCGGCGGCTATTTCCGCACCCCCGAAGACGCCATCGTCTTCCATGATGAACTGGCCCACATGCTGTTGAATCAAAAGGTCGCCTTTAACTCGCCGGTATGGTTCAACGTGGGCTGCGATCGGCTGGAGCCGGATTCCGAGGCCCAGAACTGGCACTGGAATCCTCATGCCTGCGCGGTTGAGTTTGCTGCAACCGGTTATCGCAACCCGCAGTGTTCGGCCTGTTTCATCAATTCCGTCAAGGACTCGCTGGACTCCATCCTGACCCTGGCCAAGACCGAAGGCATGTTGTTCAAGTGGGGATCCGGAACGGGCACCAACCTGTCCACCATTCGCGGCTCTACGGAGAACCTCTCCGGCGGCGGCGTGGCCAGCGGCCCGTTGAGCTTTATGCGTGGGTTCGATGCCTTCGCCGGCGTCATCAAGTCCGGCGGCAAGACGCGCCGCGCCGCAAAGATGGTCATCCTGAACATCGATCACCCGGATATCGTGGATTTTATCGAGTGTAAGTCGAAAGAGGAGGCCAAGGCCTGGACGCTGATGCGCGCCGGCTACGATGGATCGGGCCCGGATTCAGAGGCCTTCACCTCCATCTTCTTTCAGAACGCCAACAATTCCGTGCGCGTCAACGACGAGTTTATGCGCGCCGTAATCGACGACGATGATTTTTCCACTCGTTCGGTCAAGGACGGCGCTCCATTTAAGAAATACAAAGCGCGCGATTTGATGCACAAGATCGCGGAGAATACCTGGCACTGCGGCGATCCCGGCATGCAGTACGACACCACCATCAACAAATGGCATACATCCAAGAACACTGCCCGCATCAATGCGTCGAATCCATGCTCGGAATACATGTTCCTTGATGATTCGGCATGTAACCTTGCCAGTTTCAATTTGATGAAATTTGTAACTCCTTCAGGCACATTTGATATTGCAGCCTACCGCCATGCCGTCGATATCCTGATCACGGCCATGGATATCCTTGTGGACAACTCCGGCTATCCCACCGAGGCGATTGGCCGCAACTCCCACGACTATCGCCCGCTGGGGCTGGGGTACGCCAACCTGGGTGCGCTGTTGATGGCCTTCGGTCTGCCCTACGATTCCGATGCCGGCCGCGACTTTGCCGCCTGCCTCACGGCGATTATGTGCGGCCAGGCGTATCTGCAGTCTTCTCGTGTTGCCGAGCAGTGCGCATCCCTCCCAGCCGCAACCCCGCTGACACAGTCGATTGAACGTCAGGGGGGCGCATGCCCTGGTTTCTACGTGAACCGTGAGCCGTTTCTCGATGTCATCCGCATGCATCGCGCGGAAGTGAACAAGATCGGCCGGTCGCACAAGGGTTCGGAGTCCTTCAGCGTTCCGCAGTTGGACGAGCTGATCGACGCCAGCCGCGATTGCTGGGACAAGGCGCTCGTCCATGGCGAAAAATTTGGCTATCGCAATTCGCAGGTCACCGTCCTGGCGCCCACTGGGACCATCGGCTTCATGATGGACTGCGACACCACTGGCGTTGAACCCGATCTGGCGCTAGTCAAATATAAGAAGCTGGTCGGCGGCGGCATGATCAAAATTGTGAATAACACCGTTCCCGCGGCGCTGTTCAAGCTGGGTTACAACAATGAAGATGTCGACGCCATTGTCAGCTACATTGACGCGACCGGCACCATTGAAGGCGCGCCGGGCCTGAAGCCGGAGCACCTGCCGGTCTTCGATTGCAGTTTCAAGGCGTCAAAGGGCACGCGCAGCATTCACTACATGGGCCATGTCCGCATGATGGCCGCCACCCAGCCATTTATTTCCGGCGCCATCTCGAAAACGGTCAACTTGCCCAGCAATGCCAGTGTCGACGACATTGCGGAAGCTTACATCGAGTCGTGGCGTCAAGGTTTGAAGGCTGTCGCTGTCTACCGCGATGGCTCCAAAGGCACGCAGCCGCTGAATGTAACGGATTCTCTCTCCAGCGGCGGAAACTCTGCGCTCGACGCCGTTGCCGAGAAATTGTTGCAGTCCATCACGTCGCTGCCGATGGATACCGCTGCCGTCGAAGCGCTGGTGGTGCAACTCGCGGCCAACCCAACCGAGAGGGTGCAGCTTCCAGCAGCCAGTCTGGAAACGCTGGCGCGCGCTACCATGCAGAACGCCCTTGGGGTTGTGTTGACCCAGCAGGACCCGAATGCGCCTCCGCGCACCGTGCGCCATCGCCTGCCGGAAGAGCGGCCTTCGCTGACGCATAAATTCTCCATTGCCGGACACGAAGGCTATATTACGGTGGGCCTGTATCCCAACGGCCAGCCCGGCGAGATCTTCATCAAGATGGCGAAAGAAGGCTCAACCGTCAGCGGTTTGATGGATGCCTTCGCCACCGCGATTTCGTTGTCATTGCAGCATGGCGTGCCGCTGAAGGTGCTCTGCGAAAAGTTCTCCCACCTGCGCTTTGAGCCTTCCGGCTGGACCGGCAATGAAGAAATTGGCTTCGCCAAGTCCATCATGGATTACATTTTCCGCTGGCTACAGTTGCGTTTCCTTTCCGGAACGCAGTTGCCGCTGTTTGCCGGTCTGGCCGCGCAGGCGGCTGCGGCGGAAATCCAAAAGACCTTCGCGCCGGAGCAGCATCAACCTGCCCGTGGAATGGGGGCCACCACGGCCCCGCAAGGCGGAATTCTGCCGGACATCCACGCTAGCCACGGTCAAGCCCAAACCAGTCTGCGCATGGATGATCGCGGCTTGGTCCACGCCGCCGACGCCATGCGCGGTTTCGTCGATATGGGCGATGCGCCCACCTGCCACACCTGCGGCGCCATCATGATTCGTAACGGTAGCTGTTACAAATGCGTGGAATGCGGCAGCACCAGCGGTTGTTCTTAGGGACTAACAGAACGCCGCGCCACGCAGCCACGCAGATGTTGAAAACAGTCATGGCGGCAGCGACTGAGGCTGGACTCTGCCGTTGTTCTGCGTTCTCGCTCAATTTTTGTAAACGCGCGCGTAGTCCACTAGCATCTGCGAGGGGAAGGGAGTGCCAGCGTTCGGGGCGCCTGGATAATCCCCGCCAATGGCCAGGTTCAACAGGATGAAGTTGCTTTGCCCGCCGTCGAATGGCCACGCCGCGCCCGCCAATCCGGAAATGCTTGACGTGGTGTAGGTGACGTAAGGCTGGCTCGGATCGTCCACATAATAGCTCACGCTGCCTTTGGTCCAGATCATGCCGTAGGTGTGCCACCCGGCCGCAGTCTGTCCGCTGGGGAAGTTGTAGTTTGTGCCCAATGGGGTACCGATGAAACCAGGTCCGTGAATCGATCCCCGGTTCCAATCGGGCGTGGTTGCCGCGTTGATGCGTTCCAGCACATCCTGCTCGCCGCAAGCCGGCCATGGATCGGTGAGGATGTTGTTGCCCATCAACCAGGCTGCGGGCCAGAAGCCCTGCGCCTCTGGGACCCGCGCTCGTACTTCAAAGCGGCCGTATTGAAAACTGAACAGGCCCTGTGTCTTCAGCCGCGCCGAAGTATAGACGCCCGTCGAAAGCTGCTGCGCCACAATGTGCAGGTACCCATCTGTTCCGACATAAGCATTCGGATTGGCAGTGCTACAGGGAGAGGCAGTTGACCCCCATGCGCAGTAGTTCTCCAACTCATGGTTGCCGAAGCCGCTGTTGCCTGTGTCGTAAGTCCAAACCAATGGATTCGGTTGCGTATTGGCGCCCGTTGAATTCGTGAACTCGTCCGACCACACCAGGGTCCCCGATGGAATGTTGGGAGTAAAACTCCGGCTGGCAACGCTGCTCGTGGTATCGCCGGAAGCCGTGGCAATCGCATTGACCGTGAGGTTCGCGGCCACCAGGAACGGGGCTTGATACATTTGCGAGGAAGTGGTCGGCATCGAACCGTCCAGCGTGTAGTACACGGTTGCACCGGAGGTAGCGGATACCAGGCTCACGACCACGGCCCCGTTCTGTGCCGCAGTCGTCGCGATGGTGGGCGAGGCCGCCTGGGTAGCTGAGGTTGAAAGCGAATTTCCTCCTCCGCATCCAGCAAACAGAACCACGATCGAACAGGACCATCTCCCAAGCGAAAAATTGAATAGGCTCGACATCTGATGATTCCCTCCGTTCTGCGGGTTGAACGACGTTTGTGCCATGTGGATAGCCAGTCTGGCGCAGCGCACGGGTTCGTTATTTCTCCATCGTCATCGACAACGCCAACTCTCCGCACAGCCCCTATCTGCTCATCGAATAGCTGTGGAGTTGCGGCCCAATCAGGTTCGAATATTTGAAATTGTCATAGCGATCGGAATCGATGGTCCAGAACATCGCTCCGATCATCGCTGGATAACCCGAACCCTTGCGCAGTTTATATGCCGTCCCAGCCGGAGCCTTGCCAGTAATGATGTAGTCCATCGCCTGGCTAACAATCTCCGGCGCGGAGTAGCCGGTGAGGAAGCCGACCGCGACCTTGCTGGCCGGCAGTCCTGGAAAAAATTGTCGCGGATTGCCTCCTACATTGAAGCCGCGCAACAGCAGCTCGGTCATGGCGGCGTGATAGTCGACCGAGTGGGACTGATAGATTTCGCCATCCAGCCCTTGCAGCGGCGGCGTGTTGTAGTCCTGCACGTCGACGAACGAGAGGATGTCTCGCAGCCCCTCGATGAGCGGAAGATACGACCCGAACTGGCCGCCGTAGCTGGGATATCCGCCGGGAATTTGTGTTCCTTCCGGCACCAGGCTGAGCATAAAGGTGGGCCCGAAGTGATCGTGCAGTTGGCGCAGGCCAGCGATCAGATTTACGACGGATGGCGTGGTGGGATGTTTAAAATCCGTGTCCCCCGGCGCCAGCGCGAGCGATGGCGTTTCAAAGTCGATGTCAATTCCGTCGAAGCCGTACTCAGAGACGATGCCGGTGACGGAGGAGACAAAATTCGGAATGTCGTGTGGGTCGTCCAGCTTGAAATATTTCCCTCCGCCACCCAGCGAGAGCACCACTTTTTTCCCCTGACTTTTCAGGTAGGCGATGTCAGTCTTTAATTGGTCCGACGTGATGCCGATAGGCGGATGAAACGCGAGTGTGCCTTCGGGCGCGTTAGGATCGGGTGGAGCGAAGGCGACGATAACGACGTCCCACTGCGGTGAGACGTCACGCAGCGGGAACGCTGCGCCGCCGAAGCTGGAGCCGGTCCAGTAGCCAATCAATCGATGACCGTTCGGGGAGCTGCTCCAAGGGACCGGGGCTGCGGAGGGTCCAGCGTCACTGGCCGCGCGAAGTTTTCTGTTCCCGCATGGCCGGGCTGGTTCTGACAGCGCTCTAGCATCGGGAAAGCTGTAGGGGACTCCTGGGCTCGTTGCGGTTCCGAGATACCAGTGCAGCGTCGCCACGTTCGACAGGTGATAGGCGAATCCTGCGGTACGCGCAACAAACGGCGTCGAAACGGGAAAGCTGTTTTTAGAATTCGTATTGGTGGGTTCGAGAAGGAAGTAATTGGAACCGACACCGGCTCCGGCGCAGCCACGGCCTCCTCCAGGACGCAACCACGCCGGGAAAAAGTTTCCGGCAGCCGCAGGCGTGCGGAAATAGGCGTGAGGATCGTGCAGCGGATCGTTGATGAACTCTGCCAGTTGCTGGGTGAGCGGCTGGATGTCGCGGTCTTCGACGATGGCCGGCGCGGCGTGCAGGTAGGAGCCGAGCACGAAGGAATTTCCGGTGGCCGCGTCGACGCCGTGCGTTCCCCAGGAGCAGCAAACGGTCGCATCGCCATCGGTGTAGTAGGTGGTGTTATGAGTCACGGCGATGACGAGTTTGCCGTCCTGGCGTGGAATTTGCTGGAAGAGTTGCTTCTCGAGAAACTCAATGTCGACGACCGCGAACGAGCTGCCGCTCTTCTTTGATCGCAGAATGTAGCCGTAGCCGGGTGGAATCGTGATGGAAATGGGCTTGATGTCCGGCTTGCCAAGCAGCGTGCGTCCGCTCGTGCCCGACGGAAAGGTCGAGCGGAGCAATCCATCGGCGTATTGCGTCTTGTCGCCAGAGGCAAACGCGAACCTGGAGTAGATCGGCGACTTTAGAATGCGCGATACATCCGGACCCGCGTCCATCCGAACGGGCTTCGCGCCATCGAAGGTGAGGGTGACAGAAACCAGCACGGTGGGGATGACGGTCGTTCCGCTCTGGGCGGGGTCGCGGCCCGCCAGCGTGTAGGAGTTACCGCCGATCGCTCGATTGAAAGTGGGAATGGTGCCTTGCGCAAGCGCGGAGCGCAGCGGCAGGCAGAGGAAAACTAGCAGGCAGAGGGCCTTGATTCGAGTTTCCAGCACGGTTTGACCTTCGATGAGCAAACTTATACTGCGCTTATATCTGCATTCTTTCATGGAGGTCAAACGGGGCTGTTCGGAATGTGGTCCGATCGCATAGAGTGAATGCAGGAGCCGGAACCCAAATCTACCGACGCAACGGGGTACGCAATCCATGCCAAGCAAGCGAGTCGAAGATCGCACCCAACCTCGCGAGACGATCGTTCAGGGTTTTGCCTCCACCTGCGGTGTCTTGGCCATTGGGCTCTTTATCGTCACATTTTTGTTTCAGAACTTCGTCATCCCGTCCTCGTCGATGGCGAGCACTTTGCTTGTTGGCGATCACGTGATGGTTGAACGCCAGGCTCTAGCTCCAGCCGCGAAGTGGGCCCCGTTCTTGCACTATCGGGACGTGCATCGTGGCGATATCATCGTCTTCTACAAACCAACAGGGCAGCCCAGCGGGGAACACATATTTATGGTCAAGCGCGTGATTGGAATTCCTGGGGACAGGATTCACCTTCGAAACGGAATCGTTTACCTCAACGGGGTCGCCCAGAATGAGCCTGAAGTAACAACGCCGACTTCCTCGCCTTACGATGCCTATGTGAACGATTTTCCTTCGGTGGGCCCATGGAGGGAACCAGGAGTGACGGCCGAGTGGTCGGTCATGCTGCCCACATATATTCACGACGGAGACCTTGTCGTTCCGCCAGGGAAATATTTTGCGATGGGCGACAACCGTGACAATAGTCTGGATAGCCGTTACTGGGGCTTCGTCCCACGCGAGAACATTATCGGGCGTCCACTATTCGTGTACTGGTCCATTGTCATGCCCGAATCGGGCGTAGACGAAGCGCCGCTCTCCGAGCGAGCGGGATCGACAATGCATGAGTTGGCCCATTTCTTCGATCGGACTCGCTGGAGAAGAACTTTCCATCGAATTGAGTGATCGAGGCAGCCGTGTCTACCGGCATTTTATTCCTGCGGGACCATGGGTCTCAGAGCAAACGTCCTTGCGACGGTTCTCTCCGGTGTCCAAGTCGACGGGCAGCGATATCTCGTCTCGCCTCCAATCTTTCTTATTGAATCGTTTGAAAGATCATGTATTTTATAGATACCTATTTCAAACCTACCGCATCGGGCAGGCGGAACGAAGCAGAGGAGCGAATGGTTGGATGCGCAACTCTGTCATCGGATGGATGTTGGCTGCGACGCGCGCGGTGGAAAAGCACGCGATCGATGTGATGATCGGCGCGCAAACGGTCTCGCGCTGGGTATGCACTTAATGTATGGCGATACGAAAAGACGGACAAAATAGTTTCTCGCGCACCACTCTGGCGGATGTCGCACGCGAAAGTGGGTTCTCCCCCTCAACGATTTCTATCGTTTTGAATGAAGCCCCCATTTCCAGGTACGTCGCGGCAAAGACCAAGGAACATATCCGTGAGGTTGCCAAGCGCCTGGACTACCGGCCCGATGCCTTCGGACGGTCCCTGCGAAAACGGCGCAGTCACACCATCGGTGTGATGATCTTCGATATCTCCGACCCCTTCTGCACGCTCATTCTGCAGGGCATTGAAAAGAGCCTCCATTCCACCGAATTTCTGCCTTTTATCGTCGATGCCCATAACCAGCGGGAGCAATTCGAGCGCTACCTGGCCATGCTGCTGGAATACCGGGTGGAAGGCCTGATCGTCGTGGCGAATTGGCTGTTTATCGACATTGAGACGCTGTCGGAGCTGGAGCGGCATCGGGTGCCGACGGTCCTGGTTGGGTCGGAGATGCGCAGCGGTCCTCTCGGTTCCGTCCTGGTGAATAACGAGCAAGGCGGTTATCTCGCGCTGCAACACCTGCATTCGCTGGGACACAGAAAAATTGCTTTCATCCGCGGACCTCGCCAGTTGTGGGACAGCAGCCGTCGCTGGGACGGTGTGCTCCGCTTTGCCGCCGAAGTCGGGCTCAAGATGCCGAAAAAATGGGTGGTGGAATTGACCGGCTCTTCAGAGTCCAACTCGAGTTTTGACGAGGGCAGATCTTTGACCTCCACCATGTTGCAGAACGATGCAGGCTTTACTGCGCTGCTGGCCTTCGACGATCTCACCGCATTCGGCGCCGTCCGAGCATTGCGCGACTTTGGCCGAAGTGTTCCGGAAGACTGTTCTGTTTTGGGCTTTGACGACGTCCCGCATGCCGCGCTCTTCAACCCCAGCCTTTCAACCGTGCGCCAGCCGATGGAGCGAATGGGTTCCATTGCCGTGGGACGGATTCTCAACGAAATTCAGCAGGGTGGGGAAGTCGCGCCGGGAAAGGGCCGCGTCGACCTGCTGCCGCCGGAACTGGTCCAGCGTGAATCGACGGGTGCCATCCATCCAACAAGCAAGATTTTGGCCCGAAAAATTGGGAAAATTTAAATTCCTTGACAGCGACATCGGAATTGCTTAAAACGCTATTATTCAAACGATTCTATGTTCCCGTGCATCGAACGCTCCTGCAACTCAAAGATCGACCCAGGTCGTCGTAAGATTTACCCCGGAGGACACCTAGCAATGAAATTTCGTCTGGAAATACAGTCCCTGTTTCTGCTGGCGCTCCTGGGTGTTGGCGCGCCTTTGCCTTGTTTTGCGCAAAGCGCCGGCAAGTCCACGGAAATCAAAATCGTCCCGCTTCGCCAGGGATGGGAGATACAGTCGGGTTGCAATATCCAGGCGGATGGCGCTCAACTTTCTTCCGCGGAATATCATCCGCATGGTTGGATCAAGGCCACAGTTCCAACCACTGTGCTTGCAGCCCAGGTGGCTGCGGGCATCTATCCGGATCCGTATTACGGAATGAATCTGCGTAAGATTCCCGGCGGCGATTATCCCATCGGAAAGGTCTTCTCCAACATGGAGATGCCTGCGGGAAGCCCATATCGGTGCGCCTGGTGGTATCGCAAACAAGTCCAAATCCCGGCCGGCTCTCGCGGCAAAACGACATGGCTCCATTTTGGCGGGATCAACTACCGGGCCAACATCTGGGTCAACGGCCAGTTGGTCGCCAACTCTCAGCAAATTGCCGGGGCCTATCGCGTCTACAACCTCGACATCACAAAAGCAGTCGCTCCCGGAAAGTCTGCTGTCATTGCGGTCGAAACATTTGCGCCAGGGCCGCTCGATCTCGGCATCAACTGGGTCGACTGGAACCCGTCTCCGCCGGACAAGGACATGGGACTATGGGGCCCTGTCGATCTGGAAACGACCGGCCCCGTCGCTGTTCGTTCTCCCTTCATCGCCACGCATTTTGAAGATGCAAGCCTGAACATTGCGGACGTTACGGTCACTGCCGAATTGCAAAATGCGACGGACCATCCGGTGCAGGGAACGCTGGCTGGCGCCTTCGCGGGCCAGAGATTTCAGCAGTCCGTTCAATTGGCTGCGGGCGAATCGAAGAGTGTCAGCTTTTCCCCCGATCAGTTTCCGCAGTTGAAACTCAAGCATCCCGCCATCTGGTGGCCTGCGGAAATGGGCGCGCATCCGCTCGAAACACTGACAGTCCACTTTGTCGGCAACGGCCAAGTCTCCGACACTGCCTCGGCCCGTGTCGGCATTCGCGAGGCATCATCGGATCTGACCGCGAAAGGCGCGCGGCTGTTCCGCGTCAACGGCAAGCCGATTCTGATTCGCGGAGGCGGCTGGTCGCAGGACCTAATGATGCGCGAAGACCACGAAAATCTTCCCCAGCAAATCCGCATGGTGAAGGACCTGCATCTGAACACCATCCGTCAGGAAGCCAAACTTGAGGGCGATGAGTTCTACCGGCTGACGGATGAGAACGGCATCCTGGTCATGGCCGGTTGGTGTTGCTGCGACCAGTGGGAGCACTGGAAGAATTGGACGCCGGAAAATCATCAGGTGGCAAACGCCTCCCTGCGCTCGCAGATGTTGCGCCTTCGCCATCATGCGTCTCTGCTGGTCTGGTTGAATGGCAGCGACAATCCGCCGCCCGCGGATGTCGAGCAGTCGTATTTGAATGTTGAGAAAGATACGCAATGGCCGAATCCAACCATCTCCTCGGCTACCGCCAAGCCGACAACAGTCACCGGCCCCAGCGGCGTCAAGATGTCCGGCCCGTACAACTACGTCGCTCCCTCCTATTGGTATGTCGATACCAAGCATGGCGGGGCCTTTGCCTTCAACACGGAAACCAGTCCCGGCCCAGCCATTCCCCAGCCCGATAGCCTGGTGAAATTTCTCCCTCCGCAAGACCGTTGGCCCATTGGCGCGGTTTGGGACTATCACGCCGGTGGCGGCGACTTCATGAATGTAGATGTGTTCAACGATGCCATGCGCGCGACCTATGGCTGGCCCAATTCCATGGATGCATATTCGCGGGTTGCGCAGACCATGACCTATGACGGAGAACGGGCCATGTTTGAGGCCTACACGCGCAACAAGTACACATCCACCGGCGTCATCCAATGGATGCTGAACAATGCTTGGCCCTCCGTCATCTGGCATCTATACGACTACTATCTGCAAACCGGAGGCGGATATTTTGGCACGAAAAAGGCCTGCGAGCCCCTGCACGTCCAGTACTCCTACGACGATCACAGCATTTATGCGGTCAGCAGTCTGCCCGTCGCCACGCCGTCGTTACAGGTGCAGGCGGATGTCTATGACCTGGACCTGAAGCCAGTCTTCCATCAAACAAAGACCTTGGACCTTGCCGCTGACGGGTCGCAGCGCGTTCTCGATATACCCGCCAATATCTTCCAGCCGGAGCAATCGACTCATTTTGTCCGCCTGGAAATGAAGAACGCCTCGGGCAAAATCGTCAGCCGGAATTTCTATTGGATACCGTCAAAGCTTGCGGTGTTCGACTGGCCAAAGACCCAATATACCTATACTCCCGCGATCAGCTATGCCAACATGCAGGCGCTGCGCGCGCTGCCGAAAAGCCAGGTCCGCGCCACTCTCGTAACAGCCGGCCACGCCCTGCATGTCCATCTTGAAAATCCATCGCGCGCGCTGGCGTTTCAAGTCGAGGTGCAAGGTTTCACCGCCGATGGCAAACCCATTCTTCCTCTACTGTGGAGCGATGACTTCGTTGAGTTGATGCCGGGCGAACATCGCGATCTAACTGCCGAGCTTCCCAAAGAGACGGCGGCAAATCAAGCCTCGGTCATCGTCAGCGGCTGGAACACAAACACAGTGACGTTAGGAGCGAAGCTCGCGCCAAACGCCGGCACGGGAGCAAGGTAATATTGGCCCGGCACGAATGCATTCCATTCAGGTGCCCCATCCTCGCCGCGTCTTTTGCGGCTAGGGTGGGAAAAATTGGTTCATTCTAATCGGACCGGATCGATAAATAGAACGCCGACATCAGTCGCAGACCTGTGCCCGTGGCTGAGGAGGAGATATCGTGACTAAGTTGAAATGCGCATCGTTGCTGCTCGCCGGTTGTTGCCTGTCTGCCCTGCCCTTGACTGCACAGGATGTGAAGGTGGATATAACGCCCGCGCATGCGACAAACCGCTTTGTCCCGAAGCAGACGCTCGGTGCCGGCATTGACCGCATTCAAACCGTAGCCATCGACAAGTTGATGAACAAGACCATTCTGGACCGGGTGTTCACGGCAGGCTGGCAGCCGGTGACCTATCGCCAGAACACGGAGCTTGCTATCGAGGCCTGGCATTGGAATCCGGACGGCGCATGGAGCGATCCGAAAAATCAACAAGGGTATTTCACCGGTTCAGCCGAGCCGGTTGGGTTTATTCGGCACTCATTCGGCTATGCGTTGCCGCATCGTGGAATCACTCGTGACGGAGGTTCTGTCACCGGCTACTCGCGATTGACGGACGGCGATACTTCAACCTACTGGAAGAGTAATCCGTACCTCGCCAGTCGGTTTACGGGTGAAGATGATGCGCTCCATCCTCAGTGGGTCATGATGGACCTTAGCAGCGTCCAGTTCATCGACAGTATCAAGATTGCATGGGCGAATCCTTACGCGACCCAATACACTGTCCAGTATTGGACCGGGATTGTCCCCTATGATAGCCCACTCGACTTTCCCACCAGTGGGGTCTGGCAAACATTTCCGCACGGCGTCGTCAACCCTGGAAAAGGCGGGGTCGAAACAGTTCATCTTTCGGACCAACTGATTCCCGCAAGATATGTGCGCATCGTTATGACCCATTCCTCCAATACATGCGATTCGCATGGTTCCTCCGATCCGCGCAATTGTGTCGGCTATGCGATCGACGAGTTATACGCCGGAACAACCAGCGCTGATGGCCAGTTCCATGACGTGGTGCGCCATACGGCGGATCAAGAACAGACGGTCACCGAGGCTTCCTCTGTCGATTCGTGGCACACTGCCAAGGATTTATTGACCACCAAAGAATCCCAGATGGGGTTCGACCTTTTCTACACCAGCGGCGTCACCCAGGGACTTCCGGCGATTGTTCCCATTGCGCTGATTTACGACAACCCAGACAACGCGGCGGCCGAGATCAAGTATCTGGAGGCCCGTCATTATCCCATCTCCTATGTTGAAATGGGGGAAGAGGCCGATGGTCAGTACATTGCGCCTGAGGATGTGGCAGCTTTGTACATCCAGTTTGCGATTGCGATTCACCGCGTCGATCCTAACGTCAAATTGGGCGGTCCTTCTTTTGAAGGCGTCAATCGCGACATCCTGTACTGGCCCACTGCGGACGGTAAGGCTTCGTGGCTCGGACGATTTCTAGATTATCTAAGACAACACGGCCACTTACAGGATCTGGCCTTCTTTTCCTTCGAGCACTATCCCCTGGGTCCTTGCCAAATCGCATGGAGCAGTCTGTATGGCGAACCGCAGTTAGTCGCCAATATTATGCAAACGTGGCGCAACGATGGTTTGCCCGCGAATGTTCCCATGCTGATTACGGAGTCGAACCTGTCCTCCGCGGCTTCCGAGACATACATGGACATCTTCGGCGGTATATGGTTGGCCGACTATGTAGGCTCTTTTTTGAATGCGGGAGGAAAAGGCCTCTACTACTTTCACTATCTCCCGCTGCAAATGGAAAACGGTTGCAACAATTCTCCGGGTACATTCGGAATGTTTACCGTGAATGCGGACTATCAAATCCAGCAGCCTTTGTCGCAATACTTCGCCAGCCGCATGATCAATTTTGAATGGCTCCAACATGACGGCGGCATGCATACCGTCTATCCCGCGCTGGGAACATACGACGATGGCGCGCGCCACACGATGGTCACGGCGTACTCGGTGTTGCGGCCAGATCGGCAATGGTCCGTCATGTTGGTCAATCGCGATCAGGAGCAGGCGCATAAGGTCCGGGTGGTTTTTAATAACTCGCAAGATAAAACCGTCAGCTATTTCTCCGGCGATGTACACGTTGCCGCCTTTGGAAGCGAACAGTATAAGTGGCATCCGGCATTTCGACACGCCGATACATCCCACATTCCGGAAACCATGGATAAGATTCCCTTGTTGTATACCGACGGCTACGCAGATCCAGACGGGCCGATTCAAGAATCCATCGTGCGCGGCGATACGTCGACGGAATACGAAATACCTGCGGCTTCCATCGTTGTATTGCGAGGCAACCTAGTTACAGGCCGCCCAGCCAGCACGGAGCCCTTGTCAAAAGGGAAATAGCTTAGATGAAATGTGGTCTTGGGCTATTCCTTGCCAGGTGCGGGAAAAGGCCCAGATAGCATTCTCGATGGCAACGGAATTCCAGGCCCGCGCATCCAAATCTTATGCTATGGAATGTCTGTCTGTAGCTTCCAGGGAAGGTTTGTGTGACTCTCTCGGCGCTGAAAGTATGTGGCGCGATCGTTTGTCTGGGGATGTCGTTCGCCGGATGAGCCACCCAAGAGCAGCAGCCCAATCCAAGAAGTCAGCCCGCAGGGCCCGTCAAGACTGTGAAGCCAGTACCGCCCACGCCCATCGACAAGAAGGCGGCGGAGCTTGGCGAGAAAACCTGGGACCCAGAGTGGAATTCGATAGTCGCGCAGTCCCTTCCAGTCAGCATGCTCTCCAGCAGAGTCCCGCGCGACGTGCGCCTCTTTTGTCCCCATTTTTATCTCCTCAGTGATACTGACAAGCGCACGTTCTGGGCTTATTTCTTTCAGGCGCTCGCAGGCGCAGAAGCAGGCCTGGACCCGGACGCGAATGTTCGCCATACCGAGCCCAAACTCGCGCAGGAGGAAGATGTGGGGGTGACCAAAGTACGCTCGGAAGGATTGTTGCAGCTTGCCTATGCCGACCAGCAGCGATATGGCTGTCCGTTCGACCAGGCAGCGGACAGAGGGCTACCATCCGGCGATCCGGCGAGAACGATTCTTCAGCCGAAAAATAACCTCATCTGCGGTGTCATGATTCTGGAGAATCAGATCATCCATCTGCACCGGCCATTGCTGTGGCACGACTCCTATTGGTCCACATTGCGCCCCGGAACGTTCAGCTATGGAGTGTTCGCCAAACAGATGACCAATCCCCCTGCTGCTTGTGCTTTGCACGCGGCATATCGAAATCGCCATACGTCAGCGCAGCAGAATTGAGGTCCTGGCTGCCCCGCGGCCTTAGGCTTTTTCGCCGCGAATCGAACTGGCGACCTTGGCCCATTCGACCGCAATCAATACCGCCGCCCAGGACGCTCAACGGAAACGCCCTCAGGAAGGCCGTGCCTTCCAATTACTAGCGTGCCGTGCCCAACGCCTTTTGCACCTTGCTGTGCTTCACGCTGTAGGTGAAGTAAATCAGCAGTCCGACAAGCAGCCATGCGAGCACGACTTCTTTTGTCAATGCGGGAAGTGTCCACACCAGGTAGAGAGCTGTCACGATGCCGCAAATTGGCACCAGCGGCACCCACGGAGTTTTGAAAGGCCGGGGCAGATCGGGCATGCGTCGCCGCAAAATCCATACCCCGGCGCAGACAATCGCGAAGGCCAGCAATGTGCCCATATTCACCAACTCCGCCAGCTTGTCGATCGGCAGCAGGGCAGGCAGAAATGCCACGATCACGCCCACCACAATGTTGGACATATACGGGGTCCGAAATCGTGGATGGATTTTGCCGGCCCACTTCCATAAGAGTCCATCGCGCGACATGGAGAAGAAAATCCTGCTTTGCGCCAGCAGCATGACCAGCATTACCGTGGCCAGTCCGAACACCGCGCCCACTTTGACCAGGATGCTGCCCCACGCAATGCCGGTTACGTCGATTGCGACCGCCATTGGGTCGGCCACGTTGAGCGTTCTGTAGCTCACCATTCCCGTCATGACCGCAGAGACGACAATATAGAGGAGCGTGCAAATCACCAGCGTTCCCAGAATTCCGATTGGCATGTCTCGCTGCGGATTTTTTGCTTCCTGGGCTGCGGTCGAGACCGCATCGAAGCCGATATAGGCGAAGAAAATGGAGGCAGCTCCGGCAGTGATGCCTCCGATACCAAAGCGCCCCGGCCCCTCTGAAGGTGGAATATAGGGGTGCCAGTTGATCTTCGCCAAGTGTGGATGATGCAGCAGGAATGCGATTCCGATGACCAGAAAAACACCGACTGCGGACAGCTTGATCAGCACCATGGCCGTGTTCAGATTGGCCGACTCCTCAATGCCCACCACCAGGACCAGGGTGACAACCAGGATCGCCACGAAGGCGACCAGATTGAATACTCCCGTGACGTGTGGCATTCCAGCGGTGTTGATGCCCATGGGCAAAGAACCTATCGGCAGCCAGTGGGCTTGGTAAAAATACAGTAGATCGCCACGGGTAGTGGTAAGTTGCGGCGGGACATAAATATGGAAGTCCTGTAACAGGCTGACTAGATACCCGCTCCAGCCGGATGCAACGGTCGCCGCGCCAAACGCGTATTCCAGCACCAGGTCCCAGCCGATCATCCACGCCACAAATTCGCCCAGGGTCGCATAGCCATAGGTGTAGGCGGAGCCGGCGATTGGGATCAAAGCGGCGAACTCAGCGTAGCAAAGGCCGGCAAATGCGCAGGTAATGCCAGCCACGATAAAGCTGAGCGTGACGGCGGGACCCGCGTGGATTGCGGCAGCTTGCCCTGTCAGTACAAAGATGCCCGCCCCGATGACTGCGCCAATGCCAAGCGTGATCAGGTTGACAGGGCCCAGCGCCCGCTTCAGCTCGTGTTCGCCCTCTTTGTGCGCTTCTGAAAGAAGCGCGGACATAGGCTTGATCGCCCCGAGTTTCGCCATCGTAAGAGCTTTCTCCCGATGTTTCTATGCAATCTGAACGCACATCAACCGATTGAACAGCAAGGCTTGTGTAGCTCGATAGTACCGTAAGCCGAGATTTCCTAGTAGCGAGCGATCTCAGCCCAGCAACGCGAGAAATTCCTCGGCGAGCCGACGCGGGTTTTCTACGTCTACGTCTGCGTTTCCATTGTGGCCCACAGGCAGCAAGTCGGAAATCACGGCAAGGGAGTCCGCTCCGGCATCGAGCACGCTGCGGCAATTCTTGCGCGTTATGCCTCCAATCGCCACCAGCGGCTTGGCGGTCCGGGCGCGCGCTGCCTTCAGTCCGATCAGTCCCACCGTGGGGTCTGGATGCAATTTCGATGCGGTCGGGAAGATCGGACCATACGCAATGTAGTCGCAGCTTGTCTGGTCGGCTTCGACCACTTGCTCGGCGGAGTTTGTCGACACGCCAACCCATCGCGTGCTGCCAACGATTTTCCTGGCGTCTTCCGCGGACACATCGCTCTGACCTACATGGACGCCATCGAAGCTGGTGAGCAGGGCAAGGTCTGGCCGGTCATTGAAAATGAGCCGCACATCTCCGCCCGCCGGAAATAGTTCGCGTAGCAGGGCGGCATCGTGCAGCATCTCCCGCGCAGTGCCTTGTTTGTTGCGGTACTGTACCAGCGTCGCTCCGGCTGCACGCCAATCCACGGCCACCGACGCGATATCCAGCGAACGAGCGGCGAGCAGGTCAATGTCCAGGATAGGGTAGAGGCGGGCAAGCATATCGACTACTGCGCGGATTCCCGGCGCAACTTCTCCCGCTCGAAGAATCGTTCCATGAATTTTGTGTCGAACGCGCCGACCCGAAAGTCTTCATCCGCAAAAATACGCTGATGCAATGGGATGGTGGTATGGATTCCCTCCACCACAAACATGCTCAACGCCCGCTCCATGCGCGCCACCGCTTCCGCGCGGCTCGTTCCATGCACAATCAGCTTCGCGATCAGCGAATCGTAATACGGCGGCACGATCCCTTCGGCATACTGCGCCGTGTCGACGCGCACGCCGTTGCCGCCGGGCAGGTTAAATACGCTGATTTTGCCCGCAGAAGGCGTGAATTTTTCCGGGTGCTCCGCGTTGATGCGACACTCGATCGCATGACCGCGCATTTCGATCGGTCGGGTGACGATCTCGCTCAGTTTTTCTCCGGCGGCAATGCGAAATTGCGCCTTCACCAGGTCCACGCCAGTCACCAATTCCGTGACAGGGTGCTCTACCTGAATCCGCGTATTCATCTCGATGAAGTACAGCTTGCCGTCTTCATCCATCAGGAATTCCACGGTGCCGGCGTTCATATAGCCGATGGTCTCCAGGCATCGTTTCAGCGTTGCCCCAATCTCTTCGCGCATCTTCGGCGTCACTTGCAGGGAAGGCGATTCTTCAATCAGTTTCTGGTGCCGCCGCTGAATGGAGCATTCCCGTTCCCCCAGAGACATCACGTTTCCGTGTTCGTCCGCCAGGACCTGAAATTCAATGTGGCGCGGTCTCTCGATGAATTTCTCCATATAAAGGTCGCCATTGCCAAAGGCATTTTGCGCCTCGGTGCGCGCCGCGCGAAAGAAATTCGGCAGCTCCTCTGGGCTGCGCACAACACGCATTCCACGCCCGCCGCCGCCGGCGGAGGCTTTCAGAATCACCGGGTAGCCGATCTGCCGCGCCCAGTCCAACGCTTCCTCTTCGCTTTGGATCACGCCTTCAGAGCCGGGAAGGATCGGCACTTTTGCCTTCTTCATCGACATGCGCGCTTTTTCTTTTTCGCCCATCAGCCGCGTCACTTCCGGCGGCGGTCCAATGAACTTAATGTTCGAGGCGCGACAGACCTCGGCGAAATTCGCATTCTCGCTCAGCAGTCCGTACCCGGGATGGATGGCATCCACATCGGCTATTTCCGCCGCGCTGATCACGGCGGGAACATTCAGGTAACTGTCGGCGGAACGAGGCGGGCCAATACAGATCGCTTCGTCGGCGAAACGGACGTGGAGCGAATTTCGATCGGCTTCGCTATAAATCGCGACCGTGCGAATGCCCATTTCTTTGCACGCGCTGATGATGCGCAGTGCGATTTCGCCGCGGTTGGCGATAAGGACTTTTCGGAACATAAACCTCAACTCTGTGAAGGTGTTGAATTCTAGGGAATTTGTGAATCGCATGGCCCGGCACTCCGGGCGTAACCTAGCGCCGGCGAACGGCAAACAGAGGCTGGCCGTACTCCACGGGCTGCCCACTCGCCACCATGCGCTTCACCACTTCTCCGGCCACATCCGACTCAATTTCATTCATCAGTTTCATCGCTTCCACGATGCAGACCACTTGTCCAGATTCAACCTGGTCTCCCACTTTGATATAAGGTTCTGCGCCCGGCGCGGACGCTTCATAGAAGGTCCCAACGATCGGAGACTTGATAATATGCAGGCCAGCCTCTTCTCCCGCCGTGGACAATTCCACCGCCGAAGGACCGGCGCTTACATTCGAAAGATGGGCGGGTGCAGCGACTGCGGCGGGGGATGCAGCCGGTGCGTACTGCAGCAGATGGCTCAATTGGCCCAGGTCTACATTATTGCCCGCGGAACGGCCTTGGCCGGCAAAGCTAAGGCGGACTTTCAGGCCCTCCTGCTCCAACTCGAATTCGCCCACTTCCTGCTGCTTGAGAAATTCGATAAGGTCTTTCAACGATTGCAATTGTCCGGCATTCATAAGTTTCACGTGCTCCTTAACAGGCACTCAAACGATTCCATTGCGTCCTTGCAAGTATAGTGGTTTCTGCCGTCCATGGTTGCATCCAGGACCCCGAAATAGCAATGGGCGGAGGTAAAATTCCGGAAGCTGCGGACTTACATCTCAATCCACGCTTTCGTCGCCGGAGTCAGGATTTCCGCTCCGCTGCGGGTGACCAGCGCCATGTCTTCAATCCGCGCGCCAAAACGGCCGGGCAAATAGACGCCGGGTTCAATTGTAATCACCATCCCGGCTTTCAGCGTCTGCTGCTGCTGCGCAGCGATGCGCGGGCCTTCGTGTATCTCCAGACCCACGCCATGGCCGGTTGAATGGGTAAAGAAATCGGCCAATTTTGCGCGCCGTAATACGCTTCGCGCAGCTTCGTCGACTTCGCCGCACTGGACTCCCGGCCTGACGGCGGCAATGGCCGCGAACTGCGCCTCCAGGACCGCTTCATAGGCATCGCGTTCAGCCGCCGTGGCCCGGCCCAGGTGTACCGTGCGCGTCATATCGGAGCAATACCCCTTGAGCATCACGCCAAAGTCGAGCACGACAAATCCCCGGCGCGGCATGCGCTGCCCGGTTGCGTTCCCGTGCGGCAACGCAGAACGCGCCCCGCTGGCCACAATGGTCTCAAACGACATGCCCTCCGCCCCCGCCATGCGTGCGGCGAATTCAAGATGCGCGGCCACGTCTATTTCACGTTTTCCTGCTTCGATCTGCGTCAGCAGGTCCTCAAACAGGCGGCAGCCCAGTTGCGCCGCCGCTCGGATTCGTCCAATTTCCTCGACGTCCTTGGTCTCGCGAAGCCCCGCAGCCAAAGGCGGAACAGGCTGGAAGAAACTGCGCCGCTGTTTGCCGGGGATCCATTGGCGCAGCATATCCAGCGTTGCCACAGTGGTGTGCTCTGCGTCGAACGCGCAACGGCGCACGCCGGCATCTACCATCCAGGCGCAGGCTTCTCGCAAGATTGGCCCCTGCGCAATCGCCACGCCCGCATGTTTTGTTTCCTGTTTGGCTTGCTGAATGTATCGGCCATCGGTAAACATCACCGGTTTCGGAACGCGCAAGCGCCGCCACGTCTTGCCTGGACTTGGCCGCTCCAGCGGCAAAACCAGGGCCGCGTTCGATCCGGTAAATCCGGTTAAATATCGCACATCGATGGGATGCGTAATCAGCATCGCGTCCGCTTTGGGGCTTGCGGACTGCAGCGCGGCAGACAGCTTCTTCAATCGGAGCATACGTTTTGGTTATAGTATCCGGCAGTGCTGAAGGCTGAATCTCTACTGGGACTTCCCGTTTGTCTCGCTGGTCAACTGGCGGATCAGGTCCACTTCATGCTGACGATAGGGTTTGCCGTCCGGGTAGAAAACATCATGGAACCAGATCGTCGGCTTTTCCAGGACGTACGGCCGCTGCCATGAATCCCACGGCAGGTTCGTCTGCGTCTTGCCGTTGACCAGTCCCCAGTTGATCGCAGCGACGCGATACTTCATCGCGATGGGAAGGACCGTATCGAAGGTGCTGCCCGCGCTCCGCGCCATATATTCCGTGCAGAAGATGGGGCGATGATAGCCCTGCAGTTCCAGGACCTTCTTTTCAAATTCCTCGGGCCAGCCGTAATTATGAAACGACAGGATGTCCGACTCGCCAATTTGGATTTTTTGCACCGGCTTCAGCTTGGAGAAGTCATTCCAGTCGCCATAGAACACCCCACTGGTCAGCGGCTGGATCGGATGCTGCGACCGTGCCCATGCGAACACCTGTGGCAGCAGCTCCGCTACCAAGCCATTCTTTCCTTTTTCGCTCTGGATCTTGCCATAACTATCGTCGTTGCCATTGTCGGGTTCATTCCAAAGGTCCCACGCCAATATGCGCGGATCGTTCGCGAACGCGCCCACAACTCCCTTCACGTAGCCTTCCAGTCGCGGGTACTGCGCAGGGTCGGCCAGCGCCGTCATGCCGGGACCCTGCACCCAACCGGAATTGTGGACGCCAGGAATGGGAGGATGCTGCGGCCCCAGCTTCGGATAAGGCTCCCAGCAGGAATCGAACAGCACAAAAACAGGCCGGATCTTGTGCTTGTTCGCAATCGTCAGAAACGTGTTGATCCGCTGCTGAAATCCCGCTGGATCCTGCTGCCATAGCAGGTCATGCAAGAAAACTCGCATGGTATTCATGCCGATGGCCTGGGCCCATCCCAACTCCTGGTCGATTTCCTGCGGGTCAAACGTCGCCGCCTGCCACATCTCCAACTGGTTGATGGCGTCCCGCGGGATGTAATCTGCGCCAACCGGCCACGGCTGTTTCGCATACCAGGCGTTCGCCTGGGCTTCGCTCCACCGGGCAGGCTGGGCGGAATCACTGCTTTGCGCGGCGGCAGCGGGGTCGCTTTGTCGGCTGGCAGGCATGTTGCTTTGTGCGATACTCACGACGGGCACAAGCAACAGCACCGCCGAAATCATCAAGGGAAAGCCTACGGATCGTCGCATAATGGAATGTGCTTTACGAATTGAACTTTACGTCAGGAACGGTGTGGGTGCAAATTTGTTCCGGCAAGCAGGCGAACAGGCGCGTTTGGAAAGAGAAAATGGTCCCGTCGAGTTGCAACTTCGTGGGCCGGAGCATCGATGTAAATCCTGTTCTCAGAGTGTGCCGCTGGCGGGGCCTTCGGCGATTTCAGGTTCCGATCGGTTGGCGTTAGGCGAAGGATGCACCCGGATTTGTGCATCTATTAGGCATCGCTCCCGGTGGAAGGCGAATCGGATGGCGCGACACCGAGCGTCGTCGGCCGCCTGCATCTCATCGGTCCGAAAGCGACAGTCGCCTTACTGCTGCAACGACAGATGGCATCGTAGGGCCTGAAGTTCGCGCGCATCGAAGAACTGCCAGGATCAGGTATGCTGCTCATGGGCCGACTCGCCAGCCCACAACGTATCTTGTGTCCCCAGAACTAGACCGGATTTACAGGTTCCGTAGTTGAAGGAGAGTTGGTCATTCTGAGCGAAGCGAAGAATCCAGAGTGTGACAGCAGCGTGGACGAGGCAGATGTTCTCTGGATTCTTCGCTTCGCTCAGAATGACTCCCATTCAGATTCGACTACGCCAACTGTAAATCTGTTTTAAAGACTCATCGACCGGTCCACGCGGAGGCCAATTTTGTCATCTCCAGAATCGCGCAGCACCAAACCGGCAACCAGCCGCTTTGTCACCATGGTCTCAGCCATCTCCGCGCTGGCCGGGCTGCTGTTCGGCTACGACACCGGCGTCATCTCGGGAGCGATTCTCTTCGTCCGAAAAGATTTCCTGCTCTCGACCGTCCAGGAAGAAGTCGTCGTCGCGGCCGTTCTTTTGGGCGCGGTGGCGGGCGCCTCCTTCGGCGGCAAGTTGGCGGACCGCTTCGGGCGCCGCAAATTGCTCATCCAGGTCGCGATTCTGTTCATCGTCGGCGCCATCGGCACCGCTCTCGCTCCCACGCCAACCTGGCTCGCGATCGGCCGCGTGGTGGTCGGCGTTGCCATCGGAATCGCATCGTTTACCGCGCCACTCTATATCTCCGAAGTTTCGCCGCCCGCCATTCGCGGCAAATTGGTTTCGCTGAACCAACTGATGATTACGATTGGCATCGTGGTTTCGTACCTGGCCGACTATGGACTGGCAAACTCGGAGGCCTGGAGTTGGATGTTTGGCCTGGCCGCCATTCCGGCGCTGATTTTGCTCATCGGTCTCATGTTTGTCCCGGAAAGTCCGCGCTGGCTGATGGGCCGATCGCAGGACGATCAGGCTCGCGCCGTGTTGCAAAAGGTCCGCGAGTCCAGTGACGTAAGCGCGGAGCTGGCCGAGATCAAAGCCGACTTAAGCCTGCAGGAAGGAGGCTGGCGCGAGTTGCTGAACGCTTCTTTGCGGCGCCCGCTCATCATTGGTATTGGGCTGGCAGCTTTCCAGCAGTTCACCGGCATCAACACCGTCATTTATTACGCGCCAACAATTTTTCAGTTGGCTGGACTTCACTCGGCTTCGGCGGCAATTTTGGCTACTGTCGGCGTCGGCGTCGTCAATGTATTGCTGACCGTTGTTGCATTGCGGTTGCTTGATCGCGTCGGGCGACGTCCGCTTCTCCTCTACGGCCTGGTGGGGATGGTCCTCAGCCTTGGGGTCCTCGGCGCGGCATTTCTCTTCGCCAGCTCGTCGAGTATCGTTGCATGGCTCGCCGTGATCAGCCTTGCGGTATACGTGGCCTGCTTTGCCATCGGACTGGGGCCGGTCTTCTGGCTGCTGATCTCGGAAATCTATCCCCTCAAGATTCGCGGTCGTGCGATGGGCGTCGCCACCATGATGAACTGGGGCTCCAATCTAATCGTTGCGCTGACGTTTCTCAGCTTGCTGCATTCTCTGGGACGCCCCGCAACTTTCTGGCTGTACGCCGTCATCGGCATTGTCGCCTGGCTCTTCGTCTATCGGCTTGTGCCGGAGACAAAAGGCCGCACCCTGGAAGAAATTGACGCAAGTTGGCACGCCGTCGGCAAGCAAAAGAAATAATTATTTCTTCGCTTCGATCGCGTCCAGCTTCTCCGTCGCCGCATCGATGGCCCGGCTCCAGTCCACCAGCACATTTCCCACTACCGGAGATTGCTGGCCGGCAAGCTGCCAATTATGTTGGTCCATCGCCTCGCGCACCGCAGCCAGTGTTTTCACGCCGTACCCCGTGTACGCGCCAGGAGCGTAAATCTGGTTCTTATACCAGCTCCGGCCCGGTAACCCCGCCTCCAGCAGGGTCGCGCGCTCCGTCAGCATCAACAGATGATTCAAGGAAGCTACCTGCGCCCCATCGAGCAGGGCATCGTCCTTTCCGAGTTGATCGAACGCCGCCTGATATTTTCCCGCGCTGATCGTCAAATCGGCAGCTCCGTTCTCTAACGGAGCAAAATTCATATATGGCGGCACCGGTTCTTCTTTCGGCGGATAGGAAGGTGTCTGCGGATCGGACATCGCCGTGAAAACTCCCTCCTGGATCTGTCGATTGGTCTCCGCGATCGTTTGCTGGGTTTGCGTCATCTGCTTTTTCAATTGGTCCACATACTGGTGCATGGTGTCCGCCGCATCGGTGAACTCATACGGCAGCACCTCCGCATCGGCCATGCGCATCACGGCCGTTCCAGCCAACTGCGCCAACGCGCGGCCATACACAAACTTCGTGTCGGAGAAATGCGTGTACCAATAAAAATCGTCATACTCCGAGTGATACACGCCCCCCTTGGTTTCGCCGTCGAAGCTCAGATCGACCGATGGAATTCCAAGATGGTCCAGGAACGGCGAGTAGTCGGAGCCATCTCCCAACGCCCCAATGCGCAGGTCGCGCCGTTGTCGTAGCTCCGTCCGCTCCGCTTCCGTCTTCGCCTCGCCAATCTGCTGCAGCCGCGCCCGCTCCAGCACGGAATATTTCGTTTCCGGGTCCGCCACCTCCGCCGCCACGGTATTCAGAAAGTGCTCGACGGAGTGCGAGCCTTCCATCTGCAGAAAACCTCGGTCGGTGTTGTCGGAGTTGACATAGAACACCGCATGATCGTTCAGTTCTTTTGCGTGCGTCTCCACCCACTCGGTTGATCCAAGCAGCCCCGGTTCTTCGCCGTCCCACGCGCAGTAAATCACTGTGCGCCGCGGCTTCCATCCTTGTTTCGCCAGTTCTCCCAGCGCGCGCGCTTCTTCCATTTCCGCCACCAGGCCGGAGATCGGGTCTTCCGCGCCGTTCACCCACGCATCCTGATGGTTGCCGCGGATCACCCACTGGTCAGGCTCCGTCGAGCCGGTCATCCGTCCGATGACGTCATAGATCGGTTTCGTGTCCCAGTTGGAATACACGCGTAAATGCACCTTCGTCGCGCCCGGACCGACGTGATACGCAATCGGCAATCCTCCACGCCATGGGCGGGGCACCATCTGGCCGCCCAATGCCTGCAACAGCGGCTGCGCGTCCCCGTAAGAAATGGGCAGCGTCGGTATTCTTGTAATTTCCGGATTGTCTTTCAGCGGAACGCGTTTCGCGTCTTTCGTCGCGCCCACTCCCGGAGTCAGCGGGTCGCCGGGATAATAGGTGTCCGCCACCGAGCCGCGCTGTACCCCCTCCGTCGGCCGCGCAGGCCCCTGCGGAAACGTTGTATCTTCCCCGTAGCCATCCTGCTGCGGATCGGAATAAATGATGCAGCCCACCGCTCCATGCTCCGCCGCCACTTTCGGCTTGATGCCGCGCCACGCGTGGCCATAGCGCGCAATCACAATCGCGCCCTTCACGGAAACTCCCATCTTTGCCAGCGTGTCGTAATCTTCACGGACACCGTAATTCACGTACACCAGCGGAGCGGTCACGTCGCCGTCCGCCGAGTAGGCATTGTAAGGCGGCAGCGCCTCTGCCTGCTGGTCAGAGGTTGGATCGATCGCGACCGTCGGCTCCGCCAGCTTCGCGGTAAACTTCGTAGGTTCAATCAACTCCAACGCACGTTCTTTGGGAGTAGGGAACAGCACATAAAATGTCTCGATCGAAGTATCGAAGCCCCACGAACGAAACTTGTCCGCGATCCATTCCGCATTGTCCTTGTCGTAGGGCGAGCCCACGTTGTGCGGATGCGCCGACAGCCGCTGCATGTAGCTGCGCAAATTGTCAGGCGACGGAATCGCGCGAAATTGCTGTTCCCATTGCGCTTCTTTCGCCGACGCATCGTGAGAATACCCCTGCAACAACTCCGGGGTCTGCGGCTGCTGGGCCTGCATCACGACTGCGGCGAAAACTACGGCAAACAGCCATCGCGATGAAATCATCTTTGGTCTCCACATTTCACAATTTACTTGGACGAAACTGGTTTCTTCTTCAGGATGCTGCCTTCAACTATGCCACAGCGTCTGTTCGAGGCATAACTTGAAAAATTCTGGCTCTGTTGACAAGCTTCCAAATCTTCCTTGAATTGTCATCCCGAGCGAAGCGAAGCGGAGTCGAGGGACCTGCTTTTGCTCATTCAGCCGCCAATCCACCTTTCCCGCTTCCATCCACGGCCATGAAATTGAGCATGTCAACAGAGCCAATTTCTTCTCGTACTTTAATCTATCCTCGCGAACGGAATTTGACGAGGATTTATCTGCGCGCGCAGAGGGCGGAAAGGGAACTGGCGCCGCAGCCGGTCTATATAAGGCAAGAAGGTTACTCGTGCCGCAACGCGACCATCGGATCCACGAAGGCTGCGCGCCGGGCTGGAACAAAAGCGGAGATGACCCCACACAGCAGAAGCAACAACGGCACCGCCGCCAGTGTCCACGGGTCGTGTTTGCTGACCCCATACAGAAAGCTGTGCAGCAGGCGCGTGCTCCAAAAGGCCAGCGCCAGTCCCATTGCAATACCCAGGATCAGTAGCATAAGCGCCTGTCTCAGTACCATCCCCATGACCCGGGCACGATCCGCGCCCAGCGCCATCCGGATGCCGATCTCACGCGTGCGTTGCGCAACGGAGTAGCTCAGGAGGCCGTACAGACCCACGACTGTAATCAGCAGCGCCAGGCCGCCAAAGATGCCAACCACCCGCGCGGCCAGTCGTTGACTGCCGATGGAATCCTCAACGGCTTGCTTCATGGTGGTGAAATCTCCCGCGACTAAATCGGGGTTCTCGCGATGAATCACTCGGCGCAACTCTGGAATCATCGCACCCGGTGCGGTCTGCGTGCGGATCGCTAATTCCATAAACCAGCCCAGCAAAGGGATGTAGAGACCGTTTCCCGGCTTGAGTTGGTCCATGCAGACATAGATTTCTGGCTGGATTGGCGTTGCAGCCTTCTCCTGATGCACGTCGTCGAGCACACCCACAATCGTTGCGCGCATGGGCACAGTGCCAAACCGGATCGGTTCCCCGATTGCATTCTTTCCGTTGAAATATCTCTGGACAAAAGCCCGATTCACGACTGCAACGGGCATGGAGCTTGGTGTGTCCTGCGCATTGAAGAACCGCCCTGCATACATGCGAATTCCCAGCACCCGCAGTTGGTCTGGCGAGGCAGCACGTACGACCGCCGTAACATTGCTTTTGGTCGTGCCCGGCGTAGACACATCGGTGAGGAGTTCCATCGTATGGCCGATGGGCATGACTGTGGAAAGGCTGGCAAATTGAACGCCGGGTAAATGCTGCACGCGTTCCAGGAGAGGGTCCCATAGCGTGGTATTCAGGTCGCGGCCTTTGTAATCGTAATTGGGAACGGTGAAACTCGTGAGGACAATATGGTCGGTCCGAAATCCCAGCGGCACGTGACGCAGCGCATAGACGGTACGCAACATCAGACCCGCGCCCACCAGCAAAATCATCGAGACGGCGATTTCGCCAATCAGCAACCCATTGCGTAGCCGCGCTTGCCCACGGTCTTTGCTACTCGTTGGCCCTCCACTCTTCAGAGTCTCTTCCAGGGGAGCACGGGCCGCGAGGATTGCCGGAATGCTTCCGAAGATGAGACCGGTTAGCAGAGTAAAACCGGCGAGCGCCAGCAAAACTGCTGGGTTGACATGAATGTTCCGCGTAAGCGGCAATTGCTTTTCCAGCGTGCGCCGAAATACTTGCAGCGTGAATACCGCCAGGCCAAGTCCGATCACAGCTCCGGCTGCGCTCACCAGCAGACTCTCGGTCAGAAACTGCCGCACGATGCGCCATTTTCCGGCTCCCAGCGCGCCGCGCACGGCGATTTCCACGCGGCGGGAGGCAAGGCGTGCCAGCAGCAACCCGGCAACATTGCAACAGGCGATCAGCCAGATCAGGACGACAGCAATCTCAAGCGCAGTCAGTGCGGGTCGTACACCGGCAACGATGGAATCTCGCAAGGCGGTCAACCGAACATGGGTAGCAACCTCGTCTCCAGGTTTGGCCGCCTGGGCGATGTGCGCTTGTACGCTCGATAGCTCTGCCTGTACGATTGCCGGCTTGACTCCCGGCTTCAGACGGAGGATGGGCATATGGTTCATATATTCTTGCTTGTTCTCCAATGCGCTTCGCGCCACCGGCGTCCATACTTCGATCTTGTTTCCCCACAAGGGGTATTCGAAATGCGGCGGCATGATGCCGATGACATAATACGTCTGCCCACCAATGCGCACGGCTTGACCCAATATCTTCGGATTTGAAGCAAAGAGCGCCCGCCAAGTAGCGTAACTCAGTAAAGCAACATGGGACTGGCATTCTTCTTGCTCTTGCGGCAGAAACCCCCGGCCCAGCATGGGTTGCACGCCGAGGGTCCGCAGCAGATTTGCGCTGATCGTTTCCTTGTAAATCAACTGCGCGCCAGAAGGCGTATCCAGAATGTCCGCATCGCCGCGTTCAAAGGCAATTTCTGCGGAATTGCGCGTTGCCTCCTGCCATTGCTTGATTTCGGCATAACTGACGCCGTACATTTCCTCACCGGTCGCATCAATTCCGACAGGCGTGTAAAGCTGTTGCGCATGTGGGAAGGCAAGCGGTCGCAGCAGGACGCCGTCGACAATGGCGAACATCGCCGTGGCGACACCAATACCAAGAGCTAACGTAAGGATGGCAGTCAAAGCGAACCCAAGGGATTTGTGCAATTGACGCAGCGCAAAGCGAGTGTCCTGCAGCACCGTCTCCATCCACCAACCGGGCCGCTGCACAAAGGTCTGTTCGCGCGCGCTTTCCACTCCGCCGAACTCGATCCGCGCTCGCCTGTGCGCTTCTTCCGGCGTCATCCCAGCGGCAATATTCGCCTGCGTCGCCTGCTCCAGATGAAATTGCAGTTCTTCGTCGAGCGCGCCCGCAGGAGTTCGCGAAAAGAAGAATCGCAACCGGCTAAGAAGTTCTCTCATGACGCGGGTGTCTCCAGCACCAGTGCAATCGCAGTGGAAAGCCGCTCCCAGGTGGCCAACTCGGCTTCCAATTGTTTTCTCCCCTTGCGAGTCAGCGAATAATATTTCGCCCGTCGATTGTTGTCCGAGGCTCCCCAATCCGACTCGATCCATCCCTTGTATTCCAGCCGGTGCAGCGCCGGATAGAGAGAACCTTGCCCAATCTGCAACACATCCTTGGAAATTTGCTGGATGCGCTGGGCCACGCCCCAGCCGTGCATCGGCTCCAGCGCCAGCGTTTTCAAAATCAATACATCCAGGGTTCCCTGGAGCAGGTCAGTGGACGGCGGCATGTTTCCCCTCGACGCTCGACAACAGGATGGCTCCTGCCCATGTCGAATGTCAAGGGGAAGGGGCTCGGTCTCGTATCGGCCGCACGGTGCCTGGTGTTTTGGCGCTACAGGCGTCCGGCACCGGAATTGATCTTCTAACCGAATTAGGCGTTCTCGGTGGCCGCCGCAAGGTGTCCAAAAATGAACACCGTTTTTCAATACTGGACAGTGGCCGCCCGACTCGCATTTTCAGTACATCCTAACTCATTGAATCCATGCCGTTTCTCTGCCATCTATTTTGGCGTGCCACTTGCATTGAACACTAGCAATGGATATCGCTCGGCCCGATCTGAAAAAGCAAAAAATCCGCCGCCAAATCCTCTGGTCTGTCGCTGGAGTGGCCCTGCTGGCTGCGCTCACCGTGTTTGTCATGCGGCTGAAACCGGCCGCTCCCACCGTCGATCGCAGCACGGTCTGGACCGACACCGTCAAACGCGGCAACATGGTCCGCCAGGTCCGCGGTCTGGGAACGCTCGTCCCCCGCGAAGACCGCATCCGCTCCATCCCCGCGGAAACCGACGGCACCGTGGTCAGTATTTTCAAGCTGCCCGGCGCCCTGGTCCATCCGGACACGGTGATTCTGCAACTCACCAATCCCCAACTCATGCAGGAGGCGCAGGACGCCGCGCTGCAACTGAACGAAGCGCAGGCGGATTACCACAACACCCAGGTCAGCATTGAGAGCGCCTTGATGGATCGCCGCTCCACCGCCGCCGACATCAACGCGCAATATCAGCAGGCCCAGTTGCAGGCGCGGACCGACAAGGCCCTCTACAAGCTCGGCGTCATCAGCGGCCTCACCTATAGCGATTCGCAAGGCAAGGCGGACGCATTGACCACCCGCCAGAAGCTGCAGGAGGAGGAAGTTTCCATCAATCAAAAAGCTCTCGAAACCCAACTGGCCGTGCAGAAAGCAAAGGTGCAACAGGCCCAGGCTCTGGCCCAACTGAAGCAGCGCGAGGTCGATGCTCTTACCGTCCGAGCCGGGATTGAGGGCCAACTGATCCAGATGCCATTGCAGATGGGCCAGCACGTTCTTGCCGGCGCGGAGCTGGCGCAGATCATCCAGCCCGATCAGTTGAAGGCGCAGTTGCAGATTCCAGAAACGCAGGCGCACGATGTCCTCAACGGGCAGCCTGCCGAAATCGATACGCACAATGGCGTCGTTGCGGGCACGGTCACGCGAATTAATCCGGCGGTTGTGAACGGAACTGTCACGGTTGACGTACATCTGGATGGAACTTTGCCGCAGGGTGCGCGACCCGACTTGAGCGTGGATGGGACCATTGACCTGCAACGGCTGCACGACGTGCTCTACGTGGGGAGGCCGGCGTTTGGCAATGAAAATTCCACCATCAGCCTGTTCAAGCTGGACCCCAGCGGCAACTATGCCACGCGCGTTGCAGTCAAGGTGGGCCGTGCGTCCGTCAACGAAATTCAAATCCTGGGCGGCTTGAAAGAAGGGGACACCGTGGTCCTTTCCGATATGTCGCGCTGGGACAATGTGGACCGCATCCGGCTGGATTAGGAGTTTTTCTGTTTCTTATTGAGAGGAGTCATTCTGAACGGAGCGTAGCGCAGTGAAGAATCCAGAGAATATTCGCCGGGCGCGCGCATCCATCGCCCTCGGGATTTATCGGTCGCTGCGGCGACCCCAGATTGACGAGCAACAAATACAGGCAGTTCATTTCGACTCAGAGAGGACCAAAACAACATGGCAGCTTCCGACCAATCGCTGATCCACATTGAAGCTCTAACCAAAGTTTTCTATACCGATGAGATTGAGACCCACGCGCTGTCGGGCATTCATCTCAACATCGATCGCGGAGAATACGTCGCCATCTCCGGCCCTTCCGGCTGCGGCAAGTCGACCCTGCTTTCCATCCTCGGCCTGTTGGATACGCCGAGCGGCGGCAGCTATCTGCTCAACACGCGCCCGGTAGAAAATCTCAGCTTCGCGGAGCGCTCGCGCATTCGCAATCAGGAGATCGGTTTCATCTTTCAGAGTTTCAACCTGATCGGCGATCTTACCGTGTATGAAAATGTCGAGCTGCCGCTCACCTATCGCTCCGGCATGCCATCCGCCGAGCGCAAACGCCGTGTCGATGAGTCTCTGGGCCGCGTCGGCATGGCGCATCGGCTGCGGCATTATCCCTCGCAGCTCTCCGGCGGTCAGCAGCAACGCGTCGCCGTCGCCCGCGCGCTGGCTGGCTCTCCCTCAATTCTTCTGGCTGACGAGCCCACCGGAAATCTTGACTCCCGCAACGGCGAAGCCGTCATGGAACTGCTCAAGGAATTGCACAAAGATGGCGCCACCATCTGCATGGTCACGCACGATCCGCGCTTCGCCAAGCTTGCCGACCGCGAAGTCCATCTGTTCGACGGCCAGGTCGTTTCAGAAGAAGACCTGCGCAGAAAACTGGCTGCCGAAAGGGAATTATTGCAGTGACAGCGTCGCGCGCGTCTACCTGGGGATGAGGGTGCCCCATTCAAGCCTTCATTTGGCTTGAGTGGGATAGAAATACGGGTTTCTTGTGAGGGAAAATTATGACCAACCTGTGGAACGATCTTCGCTACGCCCTCCGCCAACTGCGCAAGTCGCCGGGCTTTGCGCTGACGGCAATTCTGACCCTGGCGCTCGGCGTGGGCGTCAACACCGCCATTTTCAGCGTGATCAACGGGCTTTTGTTCAGCTCGCTGCATGTGCGGCAGGAGAGTCGACTCGTGATTCTCGGGTTTCAGCAGAAGAGCACGCCTTGGCAGCCGACCTTTTCCTTTCCGGAATATCGCGAGCTGCGCACCCAGACCGGGAATGTTTTTTCTGGATTGACTGCCGAGCAGTACGGTCTCGACGGCCTCAGCATGCGGGGCAGTCAACCCGACCGCGTATTCACAGGTTATGTCAGTGGAAATTTCTTTTCCGTACTCGGAGTGCAACCTCTTCTGGGCCGTTTCTTTCTGCCTTCGGAAGGCAAAACTCCCGGTGCCGATCCCGTCATGGTTCTTAGCTACGCCTACTGGAAACAGCACTTCGCAGGCGATCCTCATCTCATCGGGCGTCAAGTCTCGCTGAACGGACATCCCGTCACCATCGTCGGCGTGGCTCCCATGGATTTTCGCGGCGTCCAAACTGTGCTGGGCGTGCAAGGCTATCTGCCTCTGGCGATGGTCGTGCCCATTGAAGATACTCCTGCGGACGACCTCAACAAGCGCACGAGCCGCGGCCTATCTGTCTATGCCCGTCTGAAGCCTGGCATCACCCGCGAGCAGGCGAACGCCACGCTGGCCGTCGTGGCCCACCGTTTCTCGACCGAGCATCCGCGCACGGAAAAAGATGCGGCGCTGCGAAGCTTTCCGCTATACGCCGGGAGAAGTGGATTCGATTCCAACAATACCATCGGCGTCGTCTCCGCGCTTTTCCTTGGCCTCGCCGCATTGGTGCTGCTGCTAGCCTGCGTGAATGTGGCCAACCTGCTGCTGGTGCGGGCCAGCGTTCGGGAACGCGAGATGGTCATCCGCTCCGCTCTCGGCGCGCAGCGGTCGCGACTCATCCGCCAGATGCTGACCGAAAGTATCCTGCTGGCGCTGTTCGGCGGCGCGGTCGGCATCGGCCTGGGACTGTGGGGCAGTTCCCTGCTCGGCTCCGTGAACCTGCACACCGATGTACCGCTCTACATCAATTTTGGCTTCGACTGGCATGTGTTTGCCTTCTCCGCTGCCGTCGCTTTGGTGGCTGGCGTGATTGTCGGCATGGTTCCGGCAATGCGTCTGTCTCGCGCCAACCTGAACCTGATCCTGCGGGAAGGCGGACGCGGCGTCACCGGCGGCGGCAGCAAATTTCGCGACGCGCTGGTCATGCTCCAGGTCGGCAGTGCGCTGATGCTGCTCATCATCGCGGGCCTCTTCACCCGCAGCCTCAACCAAGCCACACATACCAATCTCGGGTTCAATCCATCCCATGTCCTGACGTTCATGATGGACCCCAGCGAGATCGGCTACAACGGTCTACAAAGCCGCGACTTCTATAAAAACCTTTTGCAGCGCGTCCGCACGCTGCCCGGCGTCATCTCCGCCACCACCGCCTCGACCGTTCCCATGAGCAACATCAACAGCGGCGGCTACGATACCGTAACTATCGCCGGCTATCAGCCTCCAGCGGGGCAGCCTGTGCCCACCGCCGGATACAACCTCATCGCCACGAACTATTTCAAGACCTTGCAGATTCCGCTGCTTAAGGGGCGCAGTTTCACCGATTCCGACGACGAGAAACATTTCTACGTCGCTATCGTCAGCAACGCAATGGCGAAGAAATTCTGGCCGAATCAGGACCCCATCGGCAAACAGTTCACCATGACGACCGATCCAAAGCACCCCATGCAAGTCGTCGGTATCGCGAAGGACGCGCGCTATCAAGGCGTCACCGGAGCTATCGCCCCACTCTTCTACGTGCCCTACCTCCAGCACTACGCACAGTACACGCTAGAATCCCTGGAGCTGCGCACCGCTGGCGATCCCGCAGCGATGATCCCCGAGGTCGAGCGCGCGATCCGCAACCTGACACCCACGCTGCCTGTATTTTCGGTCCAAACCTTGCGGCAGGGGCTGTACACCACGAGCGGTCTGCTCCTGTATCAAGTGGCGGCAGCGCTTGCCGCTGTTATGGGGAGCCTGGGCCTCATCCTCGCCATTGTCGGCGTCTACGGTGTGCTCTCCTATGTCGTCAGCCAGAAGACGAATGAGATTGGCATCCGCATCGCCCTCGGCGCGCAACGGTCGGACATCCTGCGGATGGTTTACCGGCAAGGCTTGCGAATTGTCGGCATTGGCCTAGGGGTGGGGCTGGGTGCCAGCTTGGCGGCGGCGCATCTGATGCGCAGTTTTATCGTGGTCAGCGCGACCGATCCGGCGACCTACCTTGGCGTGTCGGTAGTCCTCGTCGCGATTGCACTGCTCGCTTGCTACATTCCAGCGCGGCGCGCGATGCGTGTCGATCCCATGCAGGCATTGCGTTCCGAATAGGAGAGTCGAATCATGACGAATCTTCTCAACGATCTTCGCTACGCTCTCCGCCAGTTGCGCAAGTCGCCGGGCTTTGCGCTGACGGCAATTCTGACCCTCGCCCTCGGCATTGGCGCCACAACGGCGATCTTCACTCTGGTCTATGACGTGTTGCTCAAGCCGTTGCCGTATGCGCATCCCGGCCAACTGGTGATGTTGCAGGAGCAGGTGGCGGAATTCAAAGACATCTATCCCACCGTTCCGATGAACGCCAACCACTTTGAGAACTGGCAGCAGCATAGTCGCAGCGTTCAATCGATGGCAGTCATGCAGCCGGAGAACGTTCCCCTGGGCGCGGGTGGCCATCCGCGCCAGATTGGCGTATTGCGCGCCACCTCCGGGATCTTTTCCGTGCTCGGCGCGCGGCCGCAACTCGGTCGTGGATTTACTCCGCAAGAGGACAAGCCCGGCCAGCCGCGCGTCGTGATCCTGATGTACGACCTCTGGAGGACGCAATTCCACGGCGATCCCAACATCCTTGGAAAGACCGTCACGCTCAATGGATATCCCTGTACCGTGATCGGCGTGATGCCGCGATCGTTTCATCTGCCCAGCTCGCAGACTCTGTCGGGAGCGATCGGCTTTGCCAATATCCACGGATATGCGCAAGCGTTGGTTCCGCTGGCCTTCACCGCAGACCAGTTGAAGGAAGTTGCCGGCGAGTTCAACTATCCTGGTCTGGCGCGTCTCAAGCCGGGAACTTCTTTGGCCCAGGCGGAGGCCGAGTTGAACGGACTGCAGCACGCCATATCCGCCAGCCTTTCCGCGGATGAAAAAATGACGCTGTCGGCAATTCTGATTCCGTTCCAGCAATACCTGGTAGGCAACAACAGCAAGCCACTCATTATCCTGCTTTTCGCAGTCGCGGGGCTGCTGTTCGTCGGCTGCATCAATATCATGAATCTGCTTCTCGCCCGCGCCGTCGGCCGCCGGCAGGAAATGGCCGTGGCCTCCGCCCTGGGAGCCAGCCGGGGCGACCTGCTACGGGCCTCCATGCGAGAAGCCGGCGTGTTGGCCGCCATCGGCGGTGCTCTGGGAATTCTGCTCGCGGCTGTGTTGGTGCCCGTTTTGCAACAATTCCTTCCTGAGGACCTGAACTTCCGCGGCAACCTCCACGTGGATTGGACTGGAGCGGCCTTCGCCGTACTGCTGGCCGTCATTGCAACCCTGCTGGCCGGTGCTGCTCCTGCATGGATGAGCTGGCGCACCCAGCCGCAAGAGGCGTTGCGCGGCGACGCGCGCTCGGCAAGCGAGTCGCGCAGCGGCAAACAATTGCGCAAAACATTGGTCGCTGCGGAAGTCGCCGTCAGCGTGACTCTGGTCCTGATGACGGGATTGTTGACTGCCAGCCTCTACCGTCTGATGCATGTCGACCGCGGTTTTCAGTCGGATCGGGTGTTGACAGCGACCATCGACTTGCCAGCCAAAGAGTCTTCCAGTCGCGTCGACCTCTATAAAAACATGCTGGCCAAGCTGCAACAATTGCCGGGAGTCGGAAGTGCGGCCATCATCAGCGTGCTGCCGCTGGCAGGAGATTCCTGGATCGACATGGCGCTCCTTCCCGGCGACACGCGTTCCGTTTTCCAGATGCCGACGGAGCATTGGCGTTGGGCGAGTCCTGAATATTTTCAGGCACTTCGTCTGCCGCTGATTGAAGGGCATTTTTTCAGCAACGATGATTATGGCCGCAACGATGCCGTCATCTCGGCGTTGACCGCAAAAACGCTTTGGCCCGGGAAAGACCCGATTGGCCGTCAGTTCAGGCACGGGGGGAACAACGAGAAACCCTTCACCGTGATCGGGGTTGTGGGCGACGCGCGAACGATTTCGCTCGCCAAGCCCGACCCCATGATGGTCTATGTGCCGTACTGGTATCGTGCCGAACACACCGCGGGATTGGTGGTGCGCACCAAACAGGACCCGTCGCAGATGGCCAACGCGGTCCGTCACACCATCTGGAGCGTCGATCCCGCAGCTGCCGTGCCCACCGTGCGTGCGCTGGGAGTCGTAGTCGCCGATTCGGTTGCGACGCGACGCTTTGAAATGGACCTGTTGCTGCTGTTTGCCATCAGCGCGTGGCTGCTCGCCGGCCTCGGCGTCTACGGCGTGGTCACCTACTCCGTGGTGCAGCGCCGACAGGAGATTGGTCTGCGCATGGCGCTCGGCGCACAACGCGGAAATATTTATGCTCAGGTGCTGCGCGAGGGTTTGACGCCAGTCTTTGCTGGAGCCGTGGTCGGCATCGCGGTTGCCTTCGCGTCTGCACGGCTGATCGGCAGCCTGCTGTTCCAGGTGAACGCATTCAATCCCTGGATCGCAGCCGCTGCAGCCGCGTCTCTGCTGTTAGCTGGCACAACCGCTTGTCTGTTGCCCGCTCGCCGCGCAGCCTCCGTGGATCCCATGCAGGCCCTGCGTTCCGAATAGATAGGAGAAGGATGATGACCATTCTGATCAACGACGTTCGCTTCGCACTCCGACAGCTACGCAAGTCGCCCGCATTTGCCATCACCGCGGTGCTGACCCTGGCCCTCGGCATCGGCATCAGCGCCGCGATGTTCGCTGTGGTGGACGGAGTGCTGCTGCGGCCGCTGCCGGTGCCGCATTCTTCCGAGCTTGTATCCCTATCGTCTCCGGGCGGCAATGGAGTGGGAGCGGAGCCTTCCTCCTTGCCCAACGTTCGCGACTGGCGGGCGCAGAGCAAATCGTTTCAGGACATCGCCTGGTACACGATGAAGTTCTTCAACATGAAGAAGACCGACGGGACCGAGCAATTCTCCTTCAACATCCAGGCCAGCGCGAACTTCTTCGACATGCTGCAGGCACGGCCGCTGATGGGACGGACGTTTTTGCCGAGGGACAAGGATGGCAACGTGGTGGTATTGAGCCATTCCGCGTGGAAGAACAATTTCCATGGCGACCCGAACATTGTCGGCAAAAGGGTGCAGCTTGGGACGGACCTCGATACAGTGATCGGAGTGATGCCTCCGCAGATGTATCTTCCGCTGAATGACCGCGCCCCACTCGTGTGGACGGTCCTGCCGCACACCCCGGACATGGAGCAGCGCGACAATGGGTTTCTGTATTCGATGGGGCGGCTGAGGCCCGGCGTCTCGATCGCTGCCGCGAACGCCGAGCTGAATGGCATCCAGGGCAACCTCGTCCGACAGTACGGCACCAAAGCCGGCGCGAAAACGGTGGCCATCCAGGATTTCCGCGACTCGCTGGTGGGCACGGTGCGGCCCGGGCTGCTGGCGCTGCAAGGCGCGGTGCTTCTAGTGTGGCTGATTGGCTGCGCGAACATTGCGGGACTGCTGTTGACGCGCATGGCGGGACGCCGCCGTGAAATCGCCGTGCGGGCCGCGCTGGGGGCCGCACGCGGGCGCATTGTGCAGCAATTTCTAACGGAGAGCCTGTTGCTGGGGCTGATGGGCGGAGTGCTTGGGCTGGGAATTGCGGAGGGCTGCCTGAAGCTGCTGCGGCATTCCATCGACGCTAGCGTAAATCGCGCTTCGGGAGTGGGACTCGACTGGCAGGTGGTGCTGATGCTGATTGCCTTATCGATTTTCTCCGCGGTGATTTTCGGCGTTGCGCCGGCGTTCGATGCTGCATCCGCCGATCCGCAGGACGCGCTGCATGAAGGGTCGAAGGCGGCTGGTACAGGGGCCAAGCAAGTGCGGCTGCGCAATGCGCTGATCGTAGGCGAAATTGCGTTGTCCCTGGTGCTGCTGGTCGCTGCAGGGCTCTTGCTGCGGACCATCTACGCGCTGCGCGAAGTGAATGTCGGGTTCAATCCACGCCACTTGATCGTTGCGCAATTTTTTACTAAAAGCGGATTCACGCCTCCCGCGCCGGGGCAAACCGCTACTGATACGCGCGAACTTTATTTCAAGCCGCTGCTGGAGAAGTTGCAGCACCTGCCGGGGGTGAAGTCTGCGGCGTTCGTGTCGCGAGCCCCTTTAGCTCAGGGCTTCGACATGCAGGACAGCTTTGCCGTGATCGGGGATCCTGCTGCAAGCACAGGCCACCGCCAGGTCGAAATGAAAGCTGTGACGCCGGGCATCTATCGGACGCTGGGCATTCGTCTGCTTCAGGGCCGGACGTTCACCGGCCAGGATCGCATAGGAACGCCTCCGGTAGCGGTGGTGAATGAGGCGTTCGCGCATGCGTATCTAGGGGCCCATCCGCTGGGGAAGAAGCTGAACCTCGATACGGACAACACCAACTCCAAAACCGAGAGTGTATTGGGAGATACAACGGTGATCGGAGTAGTGGACGACACCCCCTTGGACCGGATTGGGCAGGCCGCCGAACCGGAGGTGGATGTGGACCTGTATCAGCCGCCGGTAACGGACGAGTTTTACCCGATTATGAATTACGGCGGGTCACTGGCGGTAAGGACCGACCGCGAAGCGGCGCCGATGGTGCCCACGATCGGCAAAATGGCCGCACAGCTCGACGGGGCCTTTGTGGTGCGGAATGTGCAGACCTCCAAAGGACAGATCGACATTTTGATGAGCAGCCAAATTCTGGCGGCGCGGCTGCTTTGGATCTTTGCCGTTGCGGCGGTGTTGATTGCCGCCGCCGGACTTTACGGGCTGCTGAGTTACGGCGTGAGCCAGCGGACGCGGGAGATTGGCGTGCGCATCGCTCTCGGCGCGCAGCGCGAAGATGTCCTTCGCATGGTGCTGCGCCAGGCCAGTCGGCTTCTGATTGCCGGCCTCCTTATAGGAATTCTCGCCGCATATTTCGCCACAAAGTTGGTTCGCAGTTTCCTTTATGGGGTCGCCCAGCATGACTTCCTGACCATCGCGGCCGTATCGGCTCTGCTGCTCGCCGTCGGACTGGTGGCCAGCTATCTGCCCGCGCGCCGCGCCGCCTCCATCGATCCCATGCAGGCATTGCGTTCCGAATAGAGGAGGAAAGTTTATGTCGAACCTTTGGGCCGATCTTCGCTACTCAATCCGCCAGCTCCGCAAGTCGCCCGGCTTTACCGTCACCGCAATTCTGACCCTCGCCCTCGGCATCGGCGCAAATACCGGCATGTTTACTGCGCTGGAGGCGATGCTGTTGCGCGCGCTACCCATCCAGGATGCGCAGCGTGTGGTCTACATCACGGAGAACAACTCGCCGGACAATGTGATGGAGACGGGCAACAGTCCGTGGACCTTCACCATGCCGGTGTTTCAGCAATTGCGCCAGGAAAAAAAGATTTTCAGCGGAGTAGCTGCCTATGTCCCGCTTTCGTTCGGCAAGGTGGATGCGCGCGTTGGCCATATCCCGATGACGACGGAAGCCGACATGGTGAGCGGCAATTTTTTTCAAATGCTCGGCGTACCGATGCTGCGCGGCCACGCCTTTGGCCTCCAGGACGAACAGCGCCACGCGCAGGTTGTAGTGTTGGGCTACAACTTCTGGACGCGGGCCTTCTCTCGCAACCCGGACGTCATCGGCCAGACGATGTTCATCAAGGGGGTGCCGTTCACGATTGTCGGGGTGGCGTCGAAAAATTTCGTGGGCGTGGAGCCGGCGACGAAGGACGATTTCTGGATTCCTTTGCAGGACCGGCCGGATTTGCCCGCGTGGGGTTACCCGCCAAGCAGCTCGAGCCTGTATGGTTCGAAACCCTGGCAGAGCTTGATGATGATGGGCCGTCTCGCGCCGGGCCAGACGAAGCGTAGCGCAGAAGCGGCCCTGAATCCGATGCTGGTCCGCATCTGGTACAGCACGCTGGGCCGGACGATTCCGCCGAAGTTGAATCTCGGCGTCACGTTGGTTCCGGCGACTGGGATAGGGCCGCTGAACGATACATTTCAGACGCCGCTGCGGATGGCCATGGGGCTGGTGTTGCTGGTTCTGCTGATTGCCTGCACCAATGTCGCCATGCTGGTGCTGGCCCGCAATGCCGCGCGGCAGCGGGAGTTTGCCGTGCGAGTGGCGCTGGGCGCGGGCCGAGCAACGCTTCTACGACAGTTGCTGGCGGAAAGCGTTCTGCTGGTTGTCGCAGGAGCCGGGCTGGGGTGGGCCTTCGCTGCCTGGGCCGCGCCCATGCTGGCCAGGTCGCTGGCGGCGCAGATGGATTTTCAGACGAACATGACGCCGGACAGCGGCGTGCTCGGTTTCACTCTGGCGGTGGCGTCGCTGGCCACGCTGGTGTTTGGGCTGGCCCCGTTTGTCAGCGTTGTCCGCGTCCCCCCCACGCTGGCGATGAAGTCTGGCAGCGCGACGGCGAACATGGGGCGCACCCACGGACTGGGCCGCAGAGCGGCGGTGTCTGCGCAGGTGGCGCTCTGCGTGGTATGCCTGGTGGCGGCGGCGCTGATGGTGCGGACACTGCGGCAGTATCAGACAGAGGACCTGGGCATCCGGACTCACGGACTGTTGACATTCGGCGTGACACCGACAGGAAATCGGACTCCGGAGCAGGCGGCGGAGTTCTATCGGGACCTGCTTAACAAACTGCGGGCGCTGCCGGGCGTGGAGTCGGCCACTGTAGTGGAAGATGTCCCGGGCCGGCAAGTCTCGGATAACAATGGACTGGTTTTGGATGGCGTGCTGCAGCATGGCCGGTCGCAAAAGTATGCACAACTGCGCACCGACACCGTCGGGCCGGGTTTTTTTCATGTGCTCGGCATCCCGATTCTACGCGGGCGCGGTATTACCGCTGCGGATACGGCGAACGCGCCACCCGTGGTGATCGTGAATCAGACGTTTGTGGACCGTTTCCTGCCGCATACCGATCCGCTGGGCCACACGATTGGTGGTGCGAAATACGCGTACACAATTGTCGGCGTGGCGCGGGACAGCAAGTACACCAGCGTCGACGAGAAAAAGATGCCGATGGCCTGGTATCCATATATGCAGGTGCCGGCGGTCCTGCCGATGAGCGTCGAGCTGCACGCCACTGGCGACCCGCTGGCGATTCTGCCGACGGTGCGGAAGGCAATCGCCCAGATCGACCCGAACCTGCCGCTGGAAGACCCACAGACGCAACAAGCGCTGTTCGACAGCTCCTACTTCTTCAATACACTGACTGCGGAACTGACCACCTTCTTCGGGCTGCTCGCCGCATTGCTGGTGGCGATTGGCCTCTACGGCACGCTGGCCTATCGCGTGGGCCGCCGCACCCAGGAGATTGGCGTGCGCATGGCATTGGGCGCTTCACGCGAGAACGTGCAATGGATGGTCCTGCGGGAAAGTCTGGGGATGGTCGCGCTTGGAATTGTGGTCGGCGCGCCCCTGTCGCTCGTCGCAGGCAAGGCGATGCAGTCGCAGTTGTACAAGCTTTCTTGGGATGATCCGCTGGCCATGCTCGGCGCTTTGTTCACGGTGCTGATCGTTGCGGCGCTGGCATCATGGCTGCCCGCGCGTCGTGCGGCTTCCATCGACCCCATGCAGGCATTGCGTTCCGAATAGAGGAGGAAAGTTTATGTCGAACCTTTGGGCCGATCTTCGCTACTCAATCCGCCAGCTCCGCAAGTCGCCCGGCTTCGCCATCGCAGCCGTCCTCACGCTGGCGCTCGGCATCGGCGCAAACACAGCCATTTTCAGCGTGGTGAATGCGCTGATGCTGCGCCCTCTGCCCTATCCGCAACCGGACAGACTCGGCGCGCTGATAACGCACTGGACCAGCCCCAAGGGCGCGGAGGACGATGACAGCGTGGATGGCGAGACCTATTTCGCAGTGCGAGATCGGGTACCCGCTGTGACTGCGGCTGCGGAGGGCATGGAAGGCGGCGTCAATCTACAGGCCGGCCAAAGCGTGCAATATGTGCAGCAGTTGCGCGTGTCCTCAAAATATTTCGATGTGCTGGGCATTCCGCCGCGGATGGGACGCAGCTTTACGCGAGAGGAAGACCGTCCGAACGGGCCTGCGGTAGTGGTGTTGAGCAACAGCCTTTGGCGCACGACGTTTCATTCCGACCCGCATATCGTAGGCCGGGCGGTCCGACTGAAGGGCGCGCCGTTTACTGTGGTGGGCGTGCTGCCGCGCGGGGCGCAATCGCCGCTCAACGAAGGAGTCTCGCAGGCGGTGGATGTGTGGACTCCCTTGCAACCGAGCACGAGGGGCGAGGGCGAAGGGACCAATTACGGAGTGCTTTTGCGCCTGAAATCCGATAGCACCTTGCAGCAGGCGGACGCGCAGTTGGGCCGGATAAAACCAGCGTCACTTGTTCGCCAGGCGACCGCCAATGCTGGAATGTCTTTTCGCCTCGAAGTTCTTCCGCTGCAGGAGAGCCAGGCCGGGCCCTTACGGCCGGCAGTTCTCGGACTCATGGTCGCTGTGGGCTTCATTCTGCTGATCGCCTGCGCGAACCTGGCTGGGCTGGCGCTGGTGCGCGCCGGACGGCGCAGCGGCGAAATGGCCACCCGCATGGCGCTGGGTGCGGGACGCTTCGCACTGGTGCGTCAACTGTGGACAGAAAACATGCTGCTGGCGCTGCTCGGCGGCGCGGCAGGACTGGCTGTCGCCAAGAGCGGGCTGGTCTTGCTGCAACATCTTCTCCCAGAAGGCTTGCTGCCCACGAGCAACTTCGCATTGGATGGCCGCGTGCTGCTGTTTACGCTGGCGGTTTCTCTGCTGACGAGCGTGCTGTTTGGAATGCTTCCAGCGCTGGAGCTGCGCCGCATCGATCTTCGTTCCGCCATGGCTGTGGGGGCCAGCCGCGCGTCGAGTGGCTCTAGCAATCGCAGAATGCGCGCGCTTCTCATCGCCGGGGAGATTGCGCTGACGGTGGTGCTGGTCTCCGCATCGGGCCTGCTGATTCATTCGTTGATTTATCTGGAGACGCTGCCGCCGGGCTTCGACGCCAACAACGTGATGACTGGCAAGGTTTCGCTGGACGATGCGCGCTATCACAATGCCACGGCCTTTCAACATCTGCTGACTGCGAGCCTGGACGCCATGCGGCGCATTCCCGGCGTGGAGAATGCCGCGGTGGGTCTCAGTCTTCCCTATGAGCGTGGACTGAATGTGGGTGCGCGGCTGCCGAATGGAAAGAGCGCCGGACAGATTTTTGGGACGAACGCCATATACATTACTCCGGACTATTTTGACACTCTGCGCATGCATCTGCTGGCTGGGCGAAGGTTCTCCGCGAATGACACATCGGAAACTCAGCCTGTCGTGATCGTCAACGAGGCCTTTGCGCGCAAGTATTTAGGCCGTATAAATTCGATTGGCGAAAGCGTGGAGGCCTCGACGAGCGGGACCGAAAAAGGCTGGCAGCCAATGACCGTCGTAGGCGTTGTGTCGAATGTGGTGAAAAATCCGGGACTCGACAGGACCGCGCCGTTGACGACCGAGCCCACGATCTACGTACCCGCAACACAGGTAAAACAGTCGCTGGTCAATATGGCCCACGTCTGGTTCCAACCGAGCTGGATCGTGCGCACGCGCGGGCCAATCGCCGGCATTACCGGCGACATGCAGCGGGCTCTCGCTGAAGCCGACCCCTTACTCCCATTCTCCGGCTTCTATAGCATGAACGATCTGGAGCGGCACGCGCTCGGAATGCAGCGCGTGGAGGTGATGCTGCTTGGCATGCTGGCTGGGCTTGCGCTACTGCTGTCCGCCATCGGCGTGTATGGGCTGATCGCGAATCTGGTCGTCCAGCGCACCCGCGAGATCGGCATTCGTCTGGCGCTGGGGTCTACCATCCGGCAGGCAATGCTGGAGATCGGACGCTCAGGAATGTTCGCGACCGTCCTGGGGCTGGTGGTCGGGCTTGCGGCATCGTTTCTGACGCTGCGGGCATTAAAGAGTTTCGTCTACGGCATCGGTGCCTACGATCCTGCGACGCTGGTGGGAACTTGTCTCGTGCTCGGCGTTGTTGCGATGGCCGCGACATTCCTGCCCACGCGACGCATCGCGCGTATCGACCCGGCAAAAACTTTGCGCGAGGAGTAGCCGGAATCGTTTTCAAGCAGACGCTGCGCAGCGAACAGTAGAGATAAAAGCAGCAAGGGAAATTGAGGGAGACGAATGATTCAACTAAAAAATATCGATCGCAGTTACAAAGCGGGAGCCGGCCAATTGTGGGTGCTGCGCCGTATCCACATGGAGATTCAGCCGGGCGAATTTGTCACCATTATGGGCCCGTCGGGCTCGGGGAAGTCTTCGCTCCTGAATATTCTCGGCCTGCTGGACGACGATTGGCATGGGGAGTATTGGTTTGGCGATCAGCCTGTCCACAAGCTGAACCGCAAACTGCGCGCCGACCTCTCCCGTCGCAGCATCGGCATGGTCTTCCAGAGCTATCATCTGCTGGACGATTTGACGGTCGCCGAGAACATCGACCTTCCTCTGTCCTACAAAAACATTCCCGCCGCGGAGCGGCAGGGCATGGTTGCCGATGTGCTGGACCGTTTCCGCATGGTGGCCAAGAAAGACCTCTTCCCGTCCCAGCTTTCCGGCGGACAACAGCAACTTGTCGGCATCGCGCGCGCTGTCATCCATAAGCCCGCCCTGCTGCTGGCGGACGAACCCACCGGAAACCTCCATTCCGTCCAGGCCAAAGAAATTATGGAGCTCTTTTGCGAACTCAACCGGCAGGGAACGACGATCGTTCAGGTCACCCATTCCGACCTGAACGCCACGTATGGCACGCGAACCGTTCAGTTGGCCGACGGCTGGATGATTTCCGACACTGCGCGTCCTGAGTTACAGCAGACGGGAGGCGGAAGAGATTGATAAATCCTAAGACATCTCGTACGCAGGCGTTGTTTACTGGTTGTGCATCGATTGCCATATTCGTAACTGCCACAGTTGCATTTGCGCAGCAAGCCCTACCGGCAGCCGATTCGCAGGCAACTTCGGCTGTGCCGCAGGCTCCTGCCCCTGCGGCGAACCCCCAAACGGCGGCGTCTTCTTCGCTGGCGCAACAAATACAACAGGCGCAGCAGCTGTCGTTTGCTCCACAACAGCCTTTTCACGTGTCCCTGCCGCACTCGCGCAATCCATTGTCGCCGTATAGACCCACCGATGCGCCGCCGCTGGACTTAAGCAACTCGCCGCGCCTTCAAAACTTGATCCGCGATGGAAAGCTGTACATCTCGTTGAGCGACGCGATCGCTCTTGCCATCGAGAACAATCTCGATCTTGCCTACTTCCGCTATAACTTCCCCATTGCGCAAACCGACTATGCACGCACCAAGGCTGGCGGCCGGACGCATGGTGTCAATACAGGAATCGTGCAGTCGTCCACGCAGGGCGGCTTCTCTGGAGGAAGTTCCGGCTCCGCAGGCGCCAGTTCAGGATCGGCGGCCGCCGGCGCAGGCGGTATCGTGACTTCGACGCTTGGCAGCGGAACCGCAGTCGCTTCCTTCGATCCGTACGTGACTTTCCAGGGCTACGTGGATCACACCGTCTTCCAGGAAACGAACCCTTTCTCCGTCGGTGTTCCCATTTTCAAACAGAACACCATTGAAGCGCTGGCCAGTTACACCCAGAGCTTTCCGATGGGAACGGGCCTGAACGTCAACTATGTGGGCCAGCGTTTCGCAAATAACAGCCCCTACGAAGCCACCAATCCCACGCTCTACTCGAATCTCCAGGTGGAACTCACGCAACATCTCCTCGCCGGTTTCGGCATCGCCACCAACGAGCGCTATATGCATATCGCCAAAAAGAACATGCAGATTAACGATCTTGCCTTTCGCGCGCAGGTGATTGCGACGATCACGCAGGTCGAAAACATCTACTGGGACCTTGTGAATGCCTATGAGGACGAGCAGATCAAGGAGCGGCTGGTCGCTTTTGCCCATAAGACCCTTCAGGATGACCGGAAGCAGCTTGAGTTGAACGCCATTCCGGCCATGCAGGTCATCAAGGACGAGTCGGATGTGGCTACCAGCGAAGGCGACCTCACCATTTCGCGTTCCAATCTCCGCTTGAATGAGCTGCTCATCATCAACGCCCTCACCAAGAGCGACGATCCGGGAATCGATGAGATGTCCGTCATTCCTCTGGATCGCATCGGTCCACCCGATCCCAACGCTTCCATGCCGATTGACGACCTGATCGCCGAGGCCGAAAAGAACCGGCCTGATGTCTCCGAGGACGAACTTGCGATGCAGGTGGCGCAGATGAGCCTCAAATCGATCCGGAGCGAGCTGTTGCCTACGTTAAATGCCTATGGCTTCTATGATGGCGCGGGTAGTGCCGGACCGGCAAACCCGAACTGCAGCCTGGGCACCGAGTGCGTCACCGATCTTCCCACAGGATTCGGCGGCATGTTCGCAAACACCTTCAATTACTCTTCGCCGGAATATCAAGTCGGCATGACGCTGCAGATACCTCTTCGCAATCGCGTCGCCAAGGCGGATCAGTTCAGGGCTTCGCTGGAATACCGGCAGCGCCAAATATCCTTCGAGGAGCAGAAGAAGAGCATTCGTTTCGACGTGCGCAACTCGCAGTTCGCACTTCAACAGGCCCAGGCCCGTGTCGATGCCGTGCAGAAGGCCCGCGATTTGGCTCAACGCACATTCGACATCACCGAACGGGAACAGAAACTTGGCGCCAAGTCCACCTACGATGTGCTGGTCGCGCAACACGATCTGGCGATCGCCGAATCCGCTCTCGCGTCTGCAAAGACAGCCTATGAAAAGGCCAGGGTGGATATCGACCGCGCCACCGGAGAAACGCTGGAGCGAATGGGCGTTTCCATTGCGGACGCGAAAACCGGCCAGGTTCGCCAACCGTGAAGTGCTGGGGCACAATCGCGGTACTCTAGTCGAGGAGCTGCCATGGCAGATCAATCCGCGCTTCTCGATCGGAATCCGGCCCCGACCGCGTCCCTGCCCAGGGTGCTGGCGGCCGATGACCAGCCGCAAATTCTAGAAGCGCTGGCATTATTGCTCCAGCCGGCAGGCTTCCGCGTGGATGCTGTCGGTTCTCCGGAAGCGGCGCTGCACGCGCTTCGCAATCAATCCTACGATGCCCTGCTGATGGATTTGAACTACACCCGCGACACCACCTCCGGCCATGAAGGAATGGATCTGCTGCGGCAAGTGTTGGAGATCGATTCGCAGCTTCCCGTCATTGTCATGACAGCCTGGGCCAGTGTGGACTTGGCGGTGGAGGCGATGCGCCGCGGCGCCCGGGACTTTATTGCGAAGCCATGGGAAAATGCGCGCTTGCTGACGGTCGTGCAAAATCAGGTCGCGCTCTATCGGACCTTGCGCCGCGCGCAACTGCTGGAGGCGGAGAATCAACTGCTGCGGGCCACCGGACGGCCAGAGATGATCGCCGGTTCCGCAGCCATGCAGCCCGTTTTGGATGCGATGGCTCGTGTGGGCCCGTCCGACGCGAATGTTCTGATCGCCGGCGAGCACGGCACCGGAAAAGAGATTGTGGCCCACACCCTGCACGCGCTCTCTGCTCGTGCGGAGCAGCCATGGATCGCCGTCAACACCGGTGCGCTTTCCGAGGGCGTATTTGAAAGCGAACTCTTCGGCCACGTCAAAGGCGCGTTCACCGATGCGCGAACCGATCGCATTGGCCGCTTTGAGCTCGCCGACAAAGGCACCTTGTTTCTGGATGAAATCGCCAACGTCCCCATCCGTCAGCAGGCAAAACTTCTGCGCGTGTTGGAGGCGGGAGAAATGGAACGAGTCGGCTCCTCGCGAACGCGAAAGGTGGACGTCCGCGTGCTTTCGGCAACCAATACCGACCTGACGAAGGAATCGCAGGAAGGCCGCTTCCGTCCGGATTTGCTGTTCCGGCTGAATACGGTGGAGATCCACCTGCCCCCGCTTCGCGAGCGCGCGGAAGACATTCCAATTTTGGCGGCGCATTTTCTTGCTCGGTATGCGGCGCGTTACCGCAAATCCATTGAAGGCTTCGACCCGGCTGCGCTCCAGTCGTTGCTCGATCACCCCTGGCCCGGCAACGTGCGCGAACTGGAACACACCATGGAACGCGCTGTTCTCATGAGTCGCGGCAGCCGCATTCTGGCGGCGGATTTGAATCTTCAATCCGGCCGCAGCTCCAACTCGATCGACGAAATGAGCCTGGAAGCGGTGGAGAATATTTTGATCCGCAAGGCCCTGGCTCGGCACTCTCGCAATGTAAGCCAGGCCGCCGAGGCGCTTGGGTTGAGCCGCGGCGCGCTGTACCGGCGGATGGAAAAGTATGGCATCTAGCGCGGCAAAACGTGTACGCTCCTCCGCGTCTGCATGGTCGCGCCCCGCCATCGGATTCAGGATTCCGCGGCTTCGTTTTGAGGTCCGTCTGGCTGCGCTTCTCGTGTTGTTCGCTCTCCCCGCCCTCATCCTCGGCACTGTCGCCTTGGTCTTATGGCATGCATCGATCGTGGGCTGGCTGAGTGCTCTGGCTGCTCTTCTCCTTCTGCTGGCTTCGCTGGGTTCGGCGGTGTTCCGCCATATCGTTCGGCCATTGCAGACGCTTTCGAATGTCGTCGCAGCGTTGCGCGAAAACGAGTATTCCTTTCGTGCCCGCGAGATTGGCCAGGACGATGCCCTGGGCGACCTGGCCGCGCAGATCAATGAGCTGGCCGGCGATCTTCGCCTGCGCCGGCACCGCGAATCGGAGACGTTTGCCTTGTTGGAGCGCGTCGTTGAGAGCATGGATCTTCCCATATTCGCCTTCAACGCGGCGACAGAGCTGCAATTGACCAACCCGGCAGCCAGGAAAATGCTCCAGTTGCCCGCGGACTCCATGCTGCATCGCAGCGCAAGCTCCCTGGGGCTGACGGAGATCCTTCATTGTCCAGATAGCAGCGTTGTCTCGTTGACCATGCACGGACGGGAGGGTCGATGGATGGTGCGTCGCAGCAAGTTCTATCAGGATGGAATGCCGCACGCGTTGTTGCTGCTCTCAGATGTCAGCGGCGTGCTGCGCGAGCAGGAGCGTCAGGCTTGGCAGCGGCTGATTCGCGTGCTGGCCCATGAAGTCAATAATTCTCTGACGCCGATCAAGTCGATTGCCGGCAGTCTTCGCTCTCGGATGGTGCGCAACTTCGCAGCGCGCCCGACCGACGCGATGAACGGAGTTGAAGCCCCCAGGCAGGAGATGAATCCCGTGGACATGGAGCACGGGCTCGCCATCATTGAGGAGCGTGCCGAGTCGCTGAATCGTTTTCTACAGGCATATAGCCAGCTTGCCAAGCTGCCTCCGCCGGTCAAGACCATGTTCGCCGCTGCTCCACTGCTGGCGCGGGTCTGCCATTTGGAGACGCGGGCCGAAGTCGTTCTCGAAGTTGCGGACGACTTGGAAATCTACGCCGACGCTGCCCAACTGGAGCAGGCGCTCATCAATCTGGTGCGCAATGCGGTGGATGCGGCGATGCAGGCGTATGACGACATAACTGCTGCGCGGGTCGTCGTTGTTTGCGGACCGCAGTCCGACCGCATCGTCATTCAGGTGGAAGACAACGGCGCCGGCCTCGCCAACCCCGCCAATCTTTTTGTTCCGCTGTACACAACCAAGCCCGGAGGGATGGGCGTCGGCCTGATTCTCGCTCTCCAGATCATCGAGGGGCACAGAGGCACGCTGACCCTGGAGAACCGCACCGACGGACCCGGCTGTCGCGCCGAGATTCACTTGCCCGTCCCGTCCGACGACACAGTTTTGGCCGACTCGTCGAACTAGCCGATCTGCATTCGCCGCCGAATTCACGTCGTTCTCATTCCGCCCGCAACGCTCGTCAGGCATGTTTCCAGTTGCGGTGCTCAACAATTGTCTTCGGCTCGTAGGTCTTGCCTTCCGCCAGGCGCCGCTCTTCGCGACGGCTGGTCCAAAGGGCCACGGGTCCCAGCACCCAGCTGATCGCGCGCGTCATCATGCCGAATTCAGAACCGATGTCCAATCGCAACGCTCGAATCTGGTCGCTGACCGCCCGGTTGCTGCGGTGCAGTTGTTTTTCCATGGCCCATAACAGGCCGCTGTAGGCCGTGCGAATGGAGCGGGCCTCCCATTGGAAGCGCTTGCGAATGCGCGGATCGGCATCGTTCTTGTACCGCTTCCAGCCGTCCATGGTGGTCCGGCAAATGCGGAACAGGCTGGGCCCGTTGCGCTGAAAGTCTCGCAGGAAGGCCAGATTCAGAAAACGGTTGGAGTCGTCGCGCGAAATGGCAGCGTGCTGAAAGTTGAATTTGTCTTGCCCGTGAATATCGGCCAGGTTCACGTCCAGCATCCGATGCTTCTCAGTCATTTCTTTATACAGCGGAGTGCCCGGTACCGGCGTATACAGCATGAACTGGTGAAAATCCGTTTCATGCGCAATAGCATGTTCAATCTCCTCCCCAATGTTGTCCGGGGTGTGATGCTCCAATCCAATAATGCTGGAGCCCAGCAGCTTGATGCCGTGCTGGCGCAGTTCGCGCGTCAGGGACCGCGTGTCTTGACCTTGCAGTTTGGCGTAGCCGGCGCGCGGCGATTCCAGTCCCATCCATATCCAGGAAACTCCCAGCTCCACCAATTCCTTCATGCTGTACTTGCGGATGGCATTCGCCGACGAGAAGACGTACATCGCCCAGGCCTTGCCTTCAGCCTTCATTAGGTCCAGCAGTTCCATGGCGCGCTGGCGATGCAGCAGAAAATTCTCGTCCATCATAAAGAAGGAACGGACCTTCATCGTCCGCTCCATCTCGCACATCACGTCGAAGAGTTCTTTGCCGGTGTTATAGAAATTCAGAAACTTGCCCTTGCCGCCAAAGAAAGCCGAGGTCGTACAGAAGTTGCAGCCCAGCGGACAACCTACCGACGGAATGATGGTGGCCGCGGTATCGCTCCCGGTTTCCGACGCTTTCAGGCCCATGGCGCGAACGTCAAAGCCGGAAACGATGTGCGGATGGCGAATGGGTGCAGAGGTATCCTCGCCCAGGTAGGCGCGCATCCAGGCGATGCCGTCGCCGCGTACGACGTGGTCGGCATCGACCCGTTCCGCAATGTCAGGCAGCGCGGCCACATGTCCTCCCACCACGATGACGGAATGCGGTGAGATCGCCCGCACCATGCGGCACATCTCCGCAACCTTGCCGATATTGACGATGATGGAGGAAATGCCGACGACGTCGTAATGATTGGCCCGCAACTCTTCGGCAAACTTTTCGCGGGTCGGAAAATCGAGGACCGTGGACGGCGCGGAAATATTCTGCTGGATCATCATGATGCCCCAGGAGCGATGGAACATCCGCAGCGAAAACGATCCCTGCATCCGCGTGACCTGGTTGTGATATAGCTCCATGGGATTGATGCGGCGGCTGCCGAATGCGTCGTCCTGCGCATACGGGCCGAAAACCGAGGAGAGCAGGACACGCGCCTGCGCGCCTTTGGGATGTGTGGCTTGTGCTTCGATCAGTTCTGCATTCATCATTCACCTTCGGGGGTACAGGTGGTTCAGCGTTCATTCGCGATGGACCGAGAGGGCCGTCACGGAGCGGTGAGGGCGGCGGCCACAGTGGAATCGTGGAAGATGGCCCTACGATCATTGTCCTGCTCGCACACGCAATCCACAATGCGATGACAAAAAGATTACAAAGCAGCCCGGCTGTCCTGGGACTTAACTTCCACAAAGAAATAGTCTCTTGTCTCGTATCGGGGCACGGCTTCAAGAGCCAACCCTGAGCGCAGCCGAAGGGTGCCGTACATGGTGCAGAAAATAGTTGGGCTTGGGCCCCTGAATGCTGTTGTTTGAATCGCTTCAATTCATCGAAATTGTTGAATGAACGTCAGATTCAACGCGCCGGTGCCGATTGCTTGCGGGCGATGGCCCTGCATAAAGTTCGATGGCGGCGGCGAGCGCGTCTTACACTTGTCTCGGTATGCGACTCTTCGTTGGAATTCCACTCGCCGCTTCGGTGATCGATGAACTCTCGGCGATCTCACTGCGTCATCGCGCCGAGGGGGATGGGCTGCGCTGGTCCACTCCGGAATCGTGGCACATCACACTACAATTCCTGGGCAATACCAGCGAGACACAATATGAATGCGTCGTCGCTCGACTGCATGACTTGCATGCCGCCCCCATTCCCATTGAGTTGGACGAGCTGGGATTCTTCGATCGCGCTGGAATCTTCTTTGCCGGCGTCGCGCTCTCGCCGGAACTGCTGGCGCTCCAGCAACGAGTGGCGAAAACCACCATCCCGTGCGGCTTCACTCAAGAGGATCGCCCGTACCGTCCCCACATTACGCTGGCGCGGAGTAAGGGCCGAAGAAATGCAATTGGACTGGAGACATTGAAAGCGAAAATTCGCCAGCAGACGAGATTCAGCCGGTTTGAGGCGGAGGAATTTCTTCTCTATGAAAGCTTCACTCGACCGAACGGCTCCCAGTATGACATTCGCGAGAGGTTTCGGCTCGGTTTTTGAGCCGAGAAATGCACTAAAAATGCAGCAAAACAATTAGTTGCCTTAGCAACCATTCTGGCCGAAAATGCGCAAAGTAGTTGCTAAGGCAACTATCTTGGCCCGCGCCCAATTCACGAGAAAAAAATCTTCAGGCTTCGACAATTTCTCCGCCTCGTTCACGTCGATTTCCACTGCCGGGAGAAATTGCAGCGCCATAGCATTTTCGTTTGGAGGATTCACGTTTGGGGGAAAGAGTTATGCTCTCCCACGCTGGCCGCAAACAACGCGGCCAGGGCGGGGCGCCCCAGGTATTGTTCACACTTGACCTGAAAATGCCTTATTTATTTTCAGGGGTGATGTTGGTGACCGGTAAATCCCAGTGCGCCAGCAAGATTTCAAACCGCCGCTGCTCCTCGCGCTTGTAGGTTTCCTGGTCGGGATAGAGCTGGCGGATGAATCCTTCTTCCTCTGGGTCCGTCGTGGTCGCAACAGTCGAATTCTTATAGGTGATGGTGACGCGGTAGTCCCAGCGAGCGTCTTCCGTCATGTGATTGGCGGGCGTCTCGATTTTCAGCCCGACGATGCGGCCAGTTGCCGCGATCTTCCGCAGCAACGGGTAATGGTTCTCCAAAAACAGGTCGAGGAATTCCTGTTGGTGGCCCCATTGCGTCTTGTAGTAGTACTCCACGGTGTACGGCGCATTCGCCGCGCCCTGCGGCGGCGCTCCCTGGGCCAGGGCCGGAACCGCGAACATCGCCAGCAACACAACGATCAACAGATTTCTCATCGCACCTCCAGAAGTGAGTCAGACCCATTGTAGCGGTCTCCCTCGCGCCGGCATTTGCGGATTGGGGTGGACGGGTCGAATAGGAAGATTGTTTTCGGTTCGGCAGCGCAGGAGGAAAACATCGTTCACGGGGCGCAACGGAAGAACCCCGATGCGCGACTTTCCGGTCCTGGGAGGACGCTGGGATGAGCCGGAACCGCGTCCGATTGCCGGGGACAGTACTGCGACGCGCTCGGACGGCTTGCCGCACGGGGCGCGGAGGACTCCGAATCGGCGCGACGCGATGTCAGTACTTTTTGTTGAAGAAGCCCCCCAGTTTCTTGTCCAACTGCTGCACGGGCGCTGCGGCGCTGCTGGCGCCTTTGGCCCCGCTGCCGAGCAGGCCGGACACTACTCCGCCCATGGCTCCGCCAACGTCGGGAATGATCTTTGGCTGGCTGGCCGTACCTTCCACGGCGAAGGGGAGTTTGACCATGGACGCCGTCCTGCCGAGCGTGCCGCCCAACACGCCGCCGCCGGAACTAAGCTGGGCCACCAGGTGAAAATTGAGCGCGTTGTTGGCGCTGAGCGTGCCGCTGCCGGTCACCTGGCCGATGCCAGTGACTACGAGGACGATGTTCGAGGCCTGGATTCCTGCCGGACTGTAGTTGATGTTGCTGGTGAATTGTTGAATCTGCGTGTCGCCGGTAGGGGCGTGGCCGCCGGTAAGCTTGGCGACGGTGGAGAGCTTGGAGCCTAGGTCAAACCCGGCGAGGCGAGTGTTGTAGGCTCCTATGTTGCCGGCGGCAACCAGGGCCGAACTGGGGCCCTGCGCGTGGACGTTCATGCTCATTGTTCCGCCATGGAGCGATGAACCCGAGGGCAGGATGACGCCGAACGCAGGGAGCGCGGCGACCAGATCGTCGATGGGCATGCCTTGGCCGGCAGCGGTCATATCAATCGAGGTCACTGCCGCTTGGCTGGCGAAGGTACCGTTGACGTTGGCCTGGGCGTGGCCTATATGCAGCAGACTGCTGTTTAAAACGCCGGAGGTCTGGGGAAGGCTGTAGTCGAGGTCGAAATCCATTGCGATGGGAACGCCGGAGGGCGCGCCGTTGGTAGCCAGCTTGAGGTTACGGATGGTGGCGACGCCTTTCAGATGGGCCTTCGCATTGGCGGCGCTGAGGTGGTTGGTCAGATCGACCAGTCCGCCGATGCCGCTGGCGGGATCCACAAAACCGCTCTTTGCGATGTCGAAGGAGTCAATCTTGACATCGGCTTCGAGGGGAGTCAGGGTCGCGTCGGTGGAGTTGAGAGGGCCGACGTTTCCCGTAAGATTCAGGGTGCCGCCGCCGGGCAGGTCCAGCGAAAGCGTGATTGGGAAGGCGGACGCGAGGGAGAAGTTGGTCGTCTCCAATTGCACATTGTTGTAGACGCTGGGGGCCTTGGCGCCAGCCCCCGCGACGGTCACCTCGCCATGGGTGACGTTGAGCTTCGCAACGCTGAGATTGTTTGCCGGTTGCGCCTTGGGCTGGTTGGGCGCGGAGTTTCCGGTCGTGGCCAACGTGGAATAATTCCACTGGTTGGCCGAGTTCGAGATGAGGTGAACGACTGGCTTCTCAATCGTGATGCCGGTGATCTCAAGCTGCTTCGACGTAATGAGCGGCCAGATCTTGACGCCGATCTTGAGCGAAGAGGCGGTCAGGAAGGGCGACTGGCTGAAGCGGGGATCGTCGGCGACGGAGAGGTTGTCGGCGGTGAGCGAGCCGGAAAAGATGGAGAAGGATAGGTTGCCGATCCGCACTTTGCGCCCCAGGGACTGCGAGGCCATCGCTTCAATTTGCGGGCGGAAGGTGTTGGCGCTGACGAACAGCGGAATGAGGAGCAGGATGAGGATGAGTACGCCCAGGGCTGCGCCGGCAATTGTCAGGATGCGTTTCATGGCGGGAAACCTCCCGAAGTAATTCTAAGACCCTTACAAGGGCCTTGGAGTTACGCTGTGGAAAACTTTTTCATCAACGTTCCATGACAGACCATGGGCGACACTCGCAATGGGACGGCGCTGGCGGCAGAGCCAGCCGCCGTCGACGGCGAGAATATGGCCGTGGACGCAGGTACATGGTTACTGGCGCAGAGGTCAAAAAACGGCGCCGCCAGCCAGGTCCGATGCAACAGGCGAGGCGACATGGCCCTTTATTCCCGCATTGTGTCGGATGGTAGCAAGGACCTCGAAGCGCAGCAAGGCAATCGAAGCTGTCCGCAGGCAGGGACTGCCGGAAACAGCACGAAACAAAACAAGACGCAAGATTCCAGGTTGCCGTAAAATAGCTGTTCGCCATACGAATTCCGAGGGTACGGCGATCGCCGATGCAATCCGATCTGAAGAGGGCCCAACATGGCAGCAACTCGCACCGTCACCACCGTCAAAACGCTGGCTGATACGCGCGGTCTCTCGCCGGAACAGATGATTCAGATGTACCGGCTGATGTACCAGTCCCGCCGGATCGACGATCGCGAGATCATGCTGAAACGCCAGCAGAAGGTCTTCTTCCAGATCTCCGGGGCGGGTCATGAAGCTTTGTCCACCGCTGCCGGAATGGCGCTGCGATCCGGGTACGACTGGTTCTATCCGTATTATCGCGATCGCGCCCTGTGCCTGGCGCTGGGGATGACGGCGGAAGAGATGCTGTTGGCCGCAGTGGGCGCGGAGGCCGATCCAAGCAGCGGCGGGCGGCAGATGCCATCCCACTGGGCCAGCCAGCGGCTACATATCGTTACACAATCCTCTGCGACAGGATCGCAATGTTTGCAGGCGGTGGGCTGTGCCGAAGCCGGCCGTTATTTCAGACATCGTCCGGAGGCGGCAAAAAAACCGGAGTATGCGGATGGCGACAAGGACTATCGCGCCTATAAAAATGTTGTCTTCCACGCGGATGAGGTGGTGTATTGCTCGCTGGGCGATGGCACCACCAGCGAGGGAGAATTCTGGGAGGCGATGAATTCCGCCGCCAACCTGAAGCTGCCGGTGCTGTTTGCGGTGCAGGACAACGGGTATGCCATCTCGGTGCCGGTTGAAGTGAACACGGCGGGCGGCAACATTTCAAAACTCGTCGCCAATTTTCCCGACTTTTTCTTTGCGGAAATCGATGGGACCGACGCGATCGAGTGCCACAAGACGATGCAGCAGGCGGTCGCCTATTGCCGCGCCGGGCACGGACCCGCGTTTGTGCACGGCCATGTCACACGGCCCTATTCGCATTCCCTTTCGGACGACGAGCGGTCCTACAGGTCCGAGGCCGAGCGCCAGGCCGACGCCATGCGCGACCCGCTGCCGAAGTTGCAGATGCGGCTATTGCGGGAGGGGCTTCTGGATGAAGCGGGCATCACGCGGCTGGAGAAGGCTGTGGACGAGGAGATTCGCATTGCAACCGAAGTTGCCTTGCGCTCGCCGTTTCCGCCGACCGGCAGCATTTACAAACACGTCTATTCCGAGGACCTGGATCCGACAACAGAATCGTTCCTGAAGGAGCCGGCGCCGACCGTAGCGGACCCTGCGCGCGCGGTGCAGGAACGCACCATGGCGGACCTGATCAACGCCTGCCTGCACGACGAGATGAAGCGCGATGAACGCGTCGTTGTTTTTGGCGAAGACGTGGCGGATTGCAGCCGCGAAGGAAGTCTGGACGAGGGCCTGGTAAAAGGGAAGGGCGGTGTGTTCAAGCTGACCAGCGGCCTGCAGCGCGCATTTGGTCCCGACCGCGTCTTCAATTCTCCGCTGGCGGAGGCCAATATTGTTGGCCGGGCGGTCGGCATGGCCACCCGCGGGCTGAAACCTGTCGCGGAGATCCAGTTTTTCGATTACATCTGGCCGGCCATGCACCAGTTGCGGAATGAGCTGCCGCTGATTCGCTGGCGCAGCAATGGAACGTTCTCCTGCCCGACGGTGATTCGCGTGGCCACCGGCGGCTATTTGACGGGAGGCGCAATCTATCATTCGCAATCGGGCGAGAGCCTGTTTACGCACACACCCGGCATGATGGTCGTTTACCCTTCAAATGCGCTGGACGCCAACGGCCTGCTGCGGACCGCGATTCGTTGCGACGACCCGGTGTTGTTTTTGGAGCACAAGCGACTCTATCGGGAGACCTATGGCCGCGCCGCGTACCCAGGGCCTGATTTTACGGTCCCATTTGGCAAGGCAAACATCGTTCGACCCGGCAAGCAACTGACCGTCATCACCTTTGGCGCAGTGGTGCCGCGCGCGCTGCAAGCGGCGCAACGCGCGGAGCGAGAAAACGGCCTGGATGTGGAACTGATCGATCTGCGCTCGCTGAGCCCGTACGATTGGGACGCGATTGCAACCTCGGTCCGCAAGACCAGCCGCGCCCTGGTTGCGTATGAAGACATGCGCAGTTGGGGATACGGGGCAGAAATTGCGGCGCGCATTGCAGATGAGCTTTTCGACGATCTGGACGCGCCGGTGCGCCGCATCGCATCCAAGGACGTGTTCGTCGCCTATCAGCCGTTGCTGGAAGACGAGATCCTTCCGCAGCCGGAAGACATTCGCAAGGCGATGGTGGAACTGGCCGGGTATTAGACCGAAGAACCTTGCGTTCACGGTGGGTTGAGGATTTCGCTACGCATCCTGGGTGATGGTTCCTTGATGGTATGCAATCTTCCAGCCTTCAGCGGTTTGCTGCCAGATTGTGGATCGGCGCGTCTTGCGTTGCTTGTGCTGCAGGAGTGTGTACGTTAGCAAGTAGACGCCGTGAGCCAGTTGTTTGCAGTAAAAGTCGCTGGCCTCCCAGACATCGCCGCTTTGATCCAGTTGGAAGCGCTCTTCCAGCATGTCCAGAACCTGGTTTCTGCTGTAGCGACGGCCCGATGCCCCGATCTCCCAATAATCGTTCGTCGTCATCCTCTCGAAATCCGCTCTTGTCGTGCCGAACTCCGGGCGATGGAAGATGGGCTCGCGAGAGATGAGCTGCGCAAGGACCTCGGCAAGCGCGGGGTCGGTGATCGGTTGGGGCCCTGAATCGGAATTCATCGTAACCTCCCGAGGTTCAAGTTTACGTAATTCGCGCGATGCGAAAAGAAAGATGCGTCGCATCCAAAGGTCCCAGGCGGCGGGGATGGCCACCAGATATTCTGAGGAAGAGCGGAGACGAGTCTGTGGCGAAATGGAAAGCAGCCACGCAAGAGCGTGGCAGAGAAAACTCCCACGATGGCAAATCTGCGCCTGCGGTGTTGAAACCCCCTATTCCGGTTGCTCAGAGCGATCCCGATCCGCTTTCGCTGTTTCATCCGGTAACGGCTTCGTGGCTGCGGGCCGTCTTCGAGAAGCCAACAACGCCACAGAGACTGGGATGGCCTGCGATTGCCAGTGGCAACTCGACGCTGATACTGGCGCCGACCGGAACGGGCAAAACGCTGACCGCGTTCTTGTGGTGCATCGACAAATTGATGCTGCAACCGGCTCCGGCGGACACCCACGGATGCCGCGTGATCTATATAAGTCCGCTGAAGGCGCTGGCGGTCGACGTGGAGCGGAACCTGCGCTCGCCGCTGGCGGGGATCAAACAGATGGCGGAACGCGCCGGCGTCAATGTGCGCGAGCCGCGGATCAGCGTGCGCACGGGAGACACGCCGCAGCGTGAGCGAGCGCGGTTTCGCCGCGATCCCGCGGAGATTTTAATCACCACGCCGGAATCGCTGTATCTGTTGTTGACCGGCGACGCGGCGGCCTCGCTGCGTTCAGTCGAGACCGTAATTGTCGATGAAATTCACGCGCTTGTGCCTACGAAGAGAGGCGCGCACCTGGCGTTATCGTTGGAGCGATTGCAGGCGTTGGTCGGACGTCCGATCCAACGGATTGGATTGTCGGCAACACAGCGGCCGCTGGAGGAAGTGGCGCAATTCCTTGGCGGAGTGGATGCTTCGCCGGACCAGTTTTGCGCGGCGGGCGCGCCCAGGGCGGAGTTGGATCTGGCTGGAGAAAACGCGCAAGCGCTGGGTGGGATGGAGCCGGAATGGTTGGCGAATTCTGCGAATTGCTTAACGCCAGGCGCGCCGCACTTTCGGCCAGTGACCATCGTCAACGCGAGCGGGCCGAAGCGGCTGGATCTTCGCATTGAAGTTCCGGTGGAGGACATGGCGCGGCTGGGTCAGGCAGAAGAATTGCCTAACGGGCCCGCATCGCAAGCGCGGAAGCGGACTTCCATCTGGACGGCGATACATCCGCGATTGCTGGAACTGGTTCGCGAAAAACAATCGACGCTGATTTTCGTCAACAGTCGTCGCGTGGCGGAGCGGCTGGCGGGCGCATTGAATGAACTGGCGCAGGAATCGATTGCACGGGCCCACCATGGATCGCTGGCCGCAGCGCAGCGATCTGAGATTGAAGAGTTGCTGAAGGCGGGGCGCATTCGCGCGCTGGTCGCGACCTCCTCGTTGGAACTGGGCATCGACATGGGCGCGATCGATCTGGTGATCCAGATTGAGGCGCCGCCTTCGATCACGAGCGGCATCCAGCGCATCGGCCGTGCTGGGCATCATGTGGGCGCAGTCAGCGACGGGACCATTTTTCCGAAATTTCGTGCCGATTTGATTGCATGCGCGGCGGCAACCAAGGCCATGCACGAGGGGCTGGTCGAGTCCACGCGCTACTTGCGCAATCCGCTGGATGTGCTGGCGCAGCAGATTGTGGCGATTGTGGCCGAGCCGCCGGAGAAGCCGCGCGCGAACAGGCCGGGCGGAAGGAAGAAGAGCTTGCACCCGGACGTTGCGGCAAGTCAGCGAGGCGACGGCGAGGAAATCGTTCCCGTAGAGTATGGCGCGCTGCACCGGTTGATTGCGAGCTCCGCGCCGTTTGCCACGCTGAGCAGCGCAGCCTTCGATGGCGTGCTGGACATGCTTTCGGGCCGCTACCCCTCGGATGAATTTGCGGAGCTGCGTCCGCGCATTACCTGGGACCGGGTGCAAAATACTTTGACGCCGCGCCAGGGCGCCAAGGGCCTAGCGATCCTGAATGGCGGGACGATACCCGATCGCGGGCTGTACGGAGTATTTCTTTCCGGCGCCAAGGAAAAGCCGGTGCGCGTGGGCGAGCTGGATGAGGAGATGGTGTTTGAAAGCCACGAGGGCGACACCTTTGTTCTGGGCGCAACCACATGGCGGATCGATGAGATCACGCATGATCGCGTGCTGGTTTCTCCCGCGCCGGGCGAGCCGGGAAAGATGCCTTTCTGGCATGGCGATGGCCCGGGAAGGCCGCTGGAATTTGGCCGGCGCATTGGAGCGATGGTGCGCGAGCTGCGCGGCATGGAACGGAACGCCGCCGTCAGCCGCTTGACGCGCGAGCACGACCTGGATCCGCAGGCGGCGGACAATTTGTTGCGCTTTTTGGCCGATCAGGAGATTGCGACGGTCGAGGTCCCCGACGATCGGACCATTGTGATCGAGCGCTGTCGCGACGAGCTGGGCGATTGGCGTGTGTGCGTGCTGACGCCGTTCGGAAGCCGTATCCATGCGCCCTGGGCGATGGCGGTGAATGGCCGGCTACGGGCCGCCGGTCATGTGGACATTGAGACGTTATGGACGGATGACGGGTTCGTCTTGCGATTTCCAGAGACCGCCGAGCCGCCCGATGCAGAGGTGCTGATGCTCGAGCCGGTGGAAGCGACGGACCTGGTGCTGCGGCAGTTGGGATCGACGGCGTTATTTGCGGCGAAGTTTCGCGAGAGCGCGGCCCGAGCGCTGCTGCTGCCGCGCCGCCGCGCGCAGGGGCGCACCCCGCTGTGGCAGCAGCGCAAGCGCGCTTACGATCTGCTGTCGGTGGCATCGCGCTACGCGTCCTTCCCCATGCTGCTGGAAGCGTATCGGGAGACACTGCGGGACGTCTTCGACATGCCTGCATTTCTTGAGGCGCTGCGTGGCATTGCGAACCGAAACATTCGCGTCCACGTTGCCGATACGCGCACACTCTCGCCGTTTGCGGCGTCGCTGCTGTTCGGGTATGCGGCGAATTTTATTTACGACGGCGATGCTCCACTGGCGGAACGACGCGCGCAGGCGCTCACGATCGACCAGGACCAATTGCGCGAGCTGATGGGCGACGCCGATCTGCGAGAGCTGCTGGATGCCGCGGCCATGGAAGAGGTAGAGGAGCAATTGCAGGCGCTGGTTGAGAATTTTCGTGCCAAGAATATGGACGGCGTTCATGATTTGCTGCTGCGGCTGGGCGATCTAACCCGCGCCGAACTTGAGCGCCGCAGTGTGGGGATCGATTTGGATGCGGTGGCTGCAAAACTGATCCGCGCTCGGCGACTACTGGAAATCCAAATGCTTGGCGAAAGGCGACTGATTGCCATCGAGGACGCGGCGAAGTTCCGCGATGCCCTCGGAATTCCGTTGCCGCCGGGAGTCCCAAAAACATTTCTTGGGCCCGTAGTTGAGCCGCAGTTGGAGATTCTGAAGCGGTATGCGCGCACCCACGGACCGTTTACGGTGGAGGATGCAGCGGCACGTTTTGGATGGGACCCGGAGCTGGTACAGCGCGGGTTGCGCACGCTGGCGCATGCGGGACGGTTGCTGGAAGGCGATTTTCGGCCTGGAGGAATCCATCGCGAGTGGTGCGATGCCGAAGTGCTGCGGACAATTCGGCGCAAGTCTCTGGCGCGGCTGCGCAAGCAAGTGGAACCGGTCGAGCAGCAAACGCTGGCGCGCATGGCCACGCATTGGCATGGATGTCTCCACCGTCGTCGCGGGTTGGATGCCGTGCTGGATGCGGTGGACCAGTTGCAAGGCGCACCACTGCCGGCCTCCGTCATCGAGCGCGAGATATTGCCGGCTCGCGTGGCAGGGTACCAGGCGAGCGATCTGGATACCTTGATCGGCGCTGGAGAAGTGGCGTGGTGCGGGGTGGAACCGATTGGCGAAACGGATGGACGCATCGCGCTGTATCTGGCGGACAAATTGGCGGAACTGCACGCCCCAGTGGCAGCGAGATTGCAACTGCAAGAGTTACAAAATGGGCCGATAGAAAAGCAGAAGCAGATTCTCGAGATGCTGACGACGCGCGGAGCGATGTTTTTCTCCGCGCTGCATGAGGCGGTTGGCGGTGGATTTCCGGGCGAGACACTCAATGCGCTGTGGGGACTGGTGTGGGCGGGACGGGTGACGAACGACACGTTTCACGCGCTGCGCGCATACATGGCGCGGCGAGCGAGCACGCGGACTTCCTCCCGACAGCATGTGCAGTCCAATTTTCGCTCGCGGCGCACTTTGGCGCCGAGTGCGCAAGGCAGGTGGACGCTGGTGGATTCCGCTGACTCGGACCCGACATCGCCTACAATTCGCAGCCACGCGCTTGCGTTGCAGATGCTGAAACGGCACGGCATTGCGACCCGCGAATCGATGGCCCTGGAGAATGTTGCGGGCGGTTTCAGCGCGGTGTACGACGTGTTGAAGGCGTTGGAGGAATCCGGTCGCGCGCGGCGAGGATATTTTGTCGAGGGGTTAGGCGGAGCACAATTTGCGCTACCTTCCGCCATCGACCTGCTGCGGTCGTTGCGGGCGGATCGCACGCCGGAGAAAGCGGAGATGCTGTGCCTGGCGGCGACGGACCCTGCGAATCTTTACGGTTCGGTTTTGCGGTGGCCGGCCTTTTCGGCTGTGGCGGAGAGCGGGCCTGCGAGCGACGATAGGACCGATGCGGAGCCTACGAAGGAGACAAGCACGCGGACGCTGGCGCGAGCTGTGGGTGCTCGGATCATTCTGCGAAATGGCGAACTGGTCGCCTACATGCGCCGTAACAATCCAAATCCGATTGCCTTCTTACCCGTGGATGAGCCGGACCGAGGCCATGCGGCGCGCGATCTGGCGAATTTTCTTGTCGAGCTCGGCCAGCAGGATTTACAGGCGCAAGGGTCGGGGCGCCACGCAGGATTGCTGCTCGCCACTGTGAACGATGTGCCGATTGCGGAGCATTTTCTTGCGCGTTTTTTGTTGGACGCTGGATTCCACGCCTCTCCGATGGGCTTTCATTTGCGCCGCTCGCTGCTGTCTCCGATCGCCCATGAATCGGCTGGGACTCTGCCGTCGCGCGAGGTGCAATGACGCGCGGAAAATCGAGGGACGCAGGGCCGGGCGCGTCGAGTCGCGAGGCAAATCACTGCTGAGTAGGTCTGCGCTCGTTTCGACGATGTCAGTATAGGTTTTGCGAGGAAGCGCATTGAGATTGATATGCGCGGGTCTGGTGCGGCAGCGGCGGCGCAAAGAAATCTCCAGTCGCAGCGCAGGAGGATTTGGTACCGGTTTTCCTCGGAAACTTATCAAATGTTCTTGCGATCGCCGCCAAAACACTGCATAATCGTGACGAGAGACGGTACCTGCGAGCACTTATCTGTGACCCGATACAACCGTCAAGATGTAATGCGGATCCTGCAAGTGTCCGCCCGCCAACTGCAAGGCTGGGAACGGGCCGGACTCATCGACTCTCTGGAAACCTACACATTTCAACAGCTTTCCCAACTCAGGAAACTTCGGCTTTTGTCGTTGCAACGGATCAAAAGTTCGCGTATTTCTGCGTCAGTGGCGGCCATGCAGCGCGTTTCCGGCATGAGCAATCCGCTGCTGGAAGCGGGCATGGTGTATGGCGGCAGCCGCGTCGTTTTCCGCCACCAGGGCGCGATTGTCGATCCGTTGTCGAGGCAGCTTGTCTTCGATTTTGACGGTCGTACTCCGGGGCGCGCTTGCACTGTGGTTGGCGAAGCAGCCCACCAGAGGTATCGCGAGTCTCAAGCCGCCGAACTGTTCTATGAAGCTGTCCGGATGGAAGATGAGCAGGGGTTGCTGGGGCAGGTGATTCAGCTATACACACGTGCTATAGAACTGCATCCCGGGCACGCCGCCGCGCTAATCAATTTGGGGACCATTTATTACAATCAGCGGCAATATCTTCAGGCGGAGCAAGCGTATCGCCGCGCGACCGAGGCCGATCCGAACTATGCGCTGGCGTTTTTCGACCTTGGCAATGCGCTGGACGAGTTGCAGCGTTTGACTGAGGCGATCGACGCCTACAAGGCCGCCATCCGAATTATCCCAAGGTACGCGGATGCCCACTACAACCTGGCGCTGGCCTATGAGCGCATTGGCGAACATCGCAAAGCGCTGCCGCACTGGATGACCTACAGCAGGCTGGACCCGACCGGGCCATGGTCGAACCACGCGCGCGGCCAGGCCCGCCGGCTGATCGAGGCCGATCATCTATTTATTGTTTCGCGGCGCTAGGCACGAATAGCCTTCTGTATTTGCCAGGTGAGATAGGGCAGCGCAGCGAGCGCGAGAAGGATGGCGGCATGTATCAGGCCGTAGGGATAGCCGTCTTGCATGGAGGGCGCAAGGCTGAAGCTCATGCGGATATGTCCGAATCCGCCGGGAACGGCTGCGCGACCTGCCTGAACCTTGGAAGCGCCGCCGATCAACGCGATCAGGACCAATCCGAGGGCGGGCCAAATCGCTTTCAATCGTTGACGGGCGGCGACGACTCCGATTCCCCAGCCGACGAGAATCGGCGCGAAGAAGTAGATCGCCTTGCCGAATTGAAAATAGATATTCGGGAGATCGAAGAGTCGATAGTGCCCCGTGCCGAAAGGCGTGTCGGCTCCCGGTAGGAATATCTGCCAACCCGACCACAAGATGAACAGCGCGACGGCCCAGGTCGCCGCCAGAACCAATGCGGGAGCCAGACTGAACATCGCCCAAGGGGCCCGAGCGCACCAGGATTGAAAGTGGCGCTTCTCGATCATCGCTTTGGCAAGGTCATCCATGCGGCCGAGCCGGGCGAGTGCTGCGGATTCGGCATCCGCGCGGCTGCGACCGGCACGCACCTCGTCTGTCCGCAAGTCTGCCAAGTGGTCGGCGAGTTCGGTCAGGTACCGGCGCACATGCCGCGGCGCGACGCCGGCGCGCAGCAATCGTTCGCGCAGTTCATGAAGCGGTTTTGGCATGGTGTCCTCCTGTGAGCATGGTTTGAATTGCGGCCGCTAAGTCAGTCCAGGTCTTCGACAGAGTCGCCAGCCGGCGCGAACCGGTGGCCGTCACAGAGTAATAGATTCGGCTGCGACCGTTGACCGTTTTGCGCCGGGACCGCAGCGCTCCGTCGTGTTCAAGCCCGTGCAGCACCGGATACACGACGCCTTCTCCGACAACGATCACGGCGTCGGTTCGTTCGCGGATGGCCTGAACAATCTCATAGCCGTACATCTCTTCGTGCTGCAGGAGTCGGAGGATGATGAGTTCCGGAACTCCATTCATAAAATTCGGGTTGGTTTCGCGTGGCGCCATCGAGAACGATGATACCTTGCGATTCGATGTATTGCAAGAGGAATTATCGCCATTCAGAATCACTGCAACGCGGACAGAAACGCAGGTCCCTCGACTGCAGTCGCTGCAGCGACCTTCGATCTGGATGACAACTGTTTTTATCCGCTTGCTAAAATTGAATTTGTCATGCCAGCCACCTCGATCCTTTCTCCAGAAATTCTTGCGAAGTATGAGCCGGTCATCGGCCTGGAAGTCCACGTCCAACTGCTGACGGAAACCAAGGCATTTTGCGGATGCTCGGCCCGCTTCGGCTCCGCGCCGAACACGCAAGTGTGCCCGGTTTGCCTGGGGTTGCCCGGAGCGCTGCCGGTTTTAAATCGGCGCGCGGTGGAGTTCGCGACGCTGGCGGCGATGGCGCTGCATTGCCGGATCAACGAAACCTCTGTTTTTGCGCGCAAGAATTATTTCTATCCCGACCTGCCCAAGGGCTACCAGATCTCCCAGTTCGACAAGCCGCTGGGCGAACATGGCTGGATCGATGTCCCCGCGCCCGCCGGCACGAAGCGCATCGGAATTACGCGGCTGCACATGGAAGAGGACGCGGGCAAGAGCATGCATGAAGGGTTCCACGACTCGCGCGAGCGGACCTATATCGACCTGAACCGGTGCGGCACGCCGTTGGTGGAAATTGTGAGTGAGCCGGACATTCGCTCCGCCGACGAAGCCTACGAATATCTGACGCGCATCAAGGAAATTCTACTGTACACGGCAGTGAGCGATTGCAATATGGAGGAGGGCTCGCTGCGCTGCGATGCCAACGTGAGCGTGCGGCTGAAGGGCGCGGAGAAGTTTGGCGCCAAGGCGGAAGTGAAAAATGTAAACAGCTTTCGTTTCGTTCGCGCGGCGCTGGAACACGAGATTGAGCGGCAGATCGAGGTGATAGAGGCGGGCGGCCGCGTAGTGCAGGAATCGCGCCTCTATAACTCCGCCGAAGGACGCACGTATTCGATGCGATCAAAAGAGCAGGCGCACGATTATCGTTATTTTCCCGACCCGGACCTGCCGCCGCTGGTGGTCAGCAACGCCTGGCAGGAGGAGATTCGAGCCACCATGCCGGAGCTGCCGGAAGCGCGTCGCGAACGCATGATTGACGAGTATGAAATTACCGCGCAGGACGCGCAAGTACTGACCAGCAGCCGCGCCTTCGCCGACCAGTTTGAACAGGCGGCCAAGGCCGCGAAGAGTCCAAAACGCGTGGCCAACCTGGTGCAGGGGGAATTAGTCGGTCGGCTAAAAGCAGCCGGTTTGGAACTGGCGCAGTCGCCGATTTCGATGCAGGGGATCGCACAAGCTGCAGATCTGGCGGAAAGCGGCGCGCTTTCCAGCAAGATGCTGAAGCAGCTTTTCGACCGGTGTTTTGAGACGGGCGAAGATTTTGGCGTCGTCTACGAACGTGAGAAGCCGCAACAGATCAGCGATTCCGGCGCGCTGGAAAAGATGATTGACGAGGTGATCGCCGCCAATCCAAAGCAGGTGGAGCAATATCGCGGCGGCAAAAAGACGGTAGCGGCATTTTTTGTCGGCCAGGCGATGAAGCTATCGAAGGGGCAGGCCAATCCCGCGCTGTTGAATGAACTGGTGACAAAAAAGCTGGATGGATAGAAAGCTTAGTGGCCCTTCTTGGCGTTCTTCAATGCGCGATGGGCAATGTCGCGACGAAAATAGATGCCGTCAAAATGAATCTTGCTTAAGGCGGCATAGGCCCGGTCGCAGGCGGACTGCAAGGTTTCAGCAACGGCCGTTACAGCCAGGACACGTCCACCGGCAGTGACAATTTTGCCATCGTGGAGTGCGGTGCCGGCGTGAAAAACGGTGACGCCCTCCGTTTGCGCGGCTTCCTCAAGGCCTGTGATTTCGTGACCGGTCTGCCCGGCCCCTGGATATCCCTGGGAAGCGGCAACAATTGTGACGGCGGGTTCGCCACGCCACTGGAGATGAATCTCGTCCAGATGCCCGTCGACCGCTGCCTCCATCGCCTGCAGCAATGCGCCATCGTGCAGGCGGGGAAGAATGGCTTCTGTTTCCGGGTCGCCAAATCGCGTGTTGAATTCCAGCAGCATGGGACCGCGCGCCGTCATCATCAGGCCGCAATAGAGAACTCCGCGAAAGGGCGCGCCTTCCGCCGCCATTCCATCGATCACCGGTTGCGCAATGTGATGCACCAGCCAGTCGCGCATCTCCGGCGCCAGCAATGTATCTGTGGAATACGCGCCCATGCCGCCAGTGTTCAGGCCGGTGTCGCCTTCGCCGATGCGTTTGTGGTCCTGGGCGGCGACGAGGGGTAGCACATGCGCACCATCGGAGAACACAAGCCACGATACTTCATCGCCTGCGAGGAATTCCTCAAGTATTACTCGATGTTGCGCTTCGCCCAATAATTGGCCCGCCAGCATCTTCTTTGCGACGGATTCCGCTTCCTGTTTCGACTCGCAGATGATGACGCCCTTGCCGGCTGCCAGGCCGTCGGCCTTGACCACAATGGGCGCGTGGAAGTGCGCCAGCGCTGCCGGAAGTTCTTCGGCGGAACCGCAGACGGCATAGTGCGCGGTGGGCAAATGATGCCGCTGCATGAATTCTTTGGCGAACACCTTGCTGGTCTCCAGCATGGCCGCGCGGCGCGTCGGGCCGAAGACGCGCATTCCTCGGCGGGTGAGTTCATCGACCAGGCCGAGACTCAGCGGGACTTCGGGGCCGACGACGGTGAGGTCGGGCTGTTCGGCGACAACAACGCGGACCAGGTCGTCAAGGTCTTGCTGATTCACTGGAACACAGCGGGCGAGCGCGGCGATGCCGCCGTTGCCAGGCGCGCAGATTACTTCCTGGACGCGAGGCGATCGGGCGATGGCCCAGACCAGCGCGTGTTCGCGGCCGCCGCCGCCGATGACAAGGACCTTCATGCGTGTAGTTGCTCCTTGGTATAAAAACAGGGTATCAGCCCGGCGCGCTGCGTGCGTCGTCGGCATTCACGCTGAAAGGCTGCCACGACGATGGAACTGGATGACCCCTACGACTTGCGGCGTTTTGCGGAGGCGCAGGATGCTGTGTATCCGCAGGTATGCGCGGAGCTGCGTAGCGGCAGAAAAACCAGTCATTGGATATGGTTTATCTTCCCGCAAGTCCGCGGCCTTGGCGCGAGCGAAACCGCGCAGTATTACGCCATTTCGTCGCGCGAGGAGGCGAAGGCATATTTGGAGCATCCGATGCTGGGGTCAAGGCTGCGCGAGTGTACAGCGCTGGTCGGCGGAATCGAGGGCAAATCGATTGAGCAGATTCTTGGCCATCCCGACAATCTCAAATTCCGGTCTTCGATGACGCTGTTCGCCCATGCCACCGAGGAGAACCGGATTTTTCTGGAGGCGTTGAAGAAGTATTTCGGCGGGAAGTTCGATCCGCAAACGCTCGCACGGCTGTAAATGCAGACGGCCATTTTTCTTGGTATCGCGTGCCGCGACGGGTTACATTGATGGCAACGATCCTTCGGAGGTCTGTGCCTCGGGAAGGGGAGGTTTCCATTATGCGTATGTACAACCCAGCCCATCCGGGAAAAATTCTCGCGAACTATGTTGCCGGCAGGGCTGCCCGGAAGTGGCCCGTCACCTGGGAGTCACTCGTCCGACACTGTCGCGCGTGCTGAATGGGCGCGCAGGAATCTCGGCGGACATGACGCTACGGCTGGCGGAAGCCTTCCATACTGAGGCGGATTTCTGGCTTCGACTGCAGATGCAGCGCGATCTGCGGGAGGCTTCGCAAAAGAAGCGCACCAAGGTGAAGCCGCTCTCCGTGCGTGCCGCTGCATATATCTATGCGCCAGCCTGCCATGTTGTCAGCGCCCATAGAAAACGAGTCATTCTGAGGAGGTCGCCACCGCGACCGACGAAGAATCCAGACGATGTTGGCTCCGTATTTTCATTCGGTATTCTCTGGATTCTTCACTTTGGACGTTCGCCGCAGCGAACGTCCTTTATTCAGAATGACTCTCTATGAATAGGAACCGGGGTGCCCCAGATGCGCCGCGTTGTTTGCGGCTCATCTGGGAAAAAGATATACAGTGTGGTGAGGGAGTGAGACCCTCCCACATCTTCCCGCGCACAACGCGGGTAGATGTGGGGCACCCGCAGAAAGACCCAGGTTAGATCGCCGCGGCACCCGAACCTGGGGCACCCGGCGAGTATTAGTTCAGGGACGCTATCATTTGAAACGAGGTGGACAGATGGCTGAAGGTGAGAACCGCAAGAGTTTTCCAATGCTGCCAATATCTCATTGGTGGACACTCCGTAAGAAGTTTCAACAAAGCATCCCCGGTGTTGTTACAGACACCTACTTGGCAACTGTCTTGAGTATGGCAGCGACTTCCGCCCGTGCCAATGTACTCCCCTTTTTGAAGGTACTCGGAATCACCGATCAAGAGGGAAAACCAACGCAAAGGGCGAAGCGTTGGAGGGATGATCAACATTATGCCGAAGTCTGCAAAGAAATATTGCAGAAAGTCTATCCCGCAGAACTACGCGACGCGGCAGCCGACCCAGTCCATGAAAAGGATAAAGCCAAAAGATGGTTAGCTCAGCACACCGGCGTAGGCGACGCCGCAGCTACTCGCATGGTTGCCTTATACCTGAATCCGGCGCATTCCGCAGGGGGAACCTTGATTGCCGTGCTGGATTGACAGGGTGTTCGGCGGTTCCATGATGTTTCGGGATAACATAACTTTCGGTGAGGTTATCCCGGAATGCGC
>JAJYUB010000038.1 GCA_021792795.1 Acidobacteriota bacterium
CCACTTGGATGCGGTCATCCAGCAGTTGGAAGTTGGCTTGCCCCGTTTGGCTGCCCATGCGGACGGACTTCGAAGCCTAACCGCTTGGCCCTGGATTGTTAGTCTCGCCTTGAACGCTCATTAGAATTAGAGCGAAAGGCTCTTCTCCCCCACCAACCTCTTCGCCTTCTCGATGAATTCGTCCAGCGGGATGGAGCCTTGGTCGCCTATGCCGCGGGTGCGGACGCTGACGGCATCCGCGGCGACTTCCTTATCGCCCATGACCAGCAGGTAGGGGATCTTCTGCATGGTCAGGTCACGAATTTTGGCGTTCATTTTTTCGTTGCGGTCGTCGAGCTCAACCCGCAGACCGGCGAATTGTAACTGTTCCTGTACTTTTTTTGCGTAATCGATGTGCTTTTCACTGATAGGCACCAGGCCCACCTGCACCGGGGCCAGCCACAGCGGAAACGCCCCAGCGTAATGCTCGATGAGCACGCCGAAGAATCGCTCCACCGAGCCGAACAAGGCGCGATGGACCATGACGGGCTGATGGCGCTCTCCGTCCTCGCCAACGTATTCCAGCTCAAAGCGAGCGGGCAGGTTGAAGTCAAACTGCACCGTGGAAAGCTGCCATAAGCGACCCAGCGCATCGACCAGCTTGATGTCGATCTTGGGGCCATAAAACGCGGCTTCGCCGGCGATGGTCTTGTAGGGAATGCCTTTGCGCTGGAGCACGCGTTCGAGCGAGCCAATCGCCAGCGCCCAATTGTCTTCCGAGCCGACGAAGCTAGTTTTGTCCTTGGGGTCCCAGGTGGAAAGCTCGACCTTGAACTCTGCGAAGCCGAAGGTCTTCAAGACCGCATCGGCAAAGTCGATACACGCCGCAACTTCATCTTCAATCTGATCTGGTGTGCAAAAGATGTGGGCATCGTCCTGGGTAAAGCCTCGCACGCGCAGCAACCCGTGCATGGTGCCGCTGCGCTCGTAACGATAGACGTTGCCGAGTTCCGCGTAACGCACCGGCAGATCGCGATAGCTCTTGGGCGTGTTCTTGTAGATGAGGATGTGACCGGGGCAATTCATCGGCTTCAGCCGGTAGTCGGCGTCGTCCAGCTCCATGGGCGCGTACATGTTCTGTGCGTAAAAACCCTCATGCCCGCTGATCTTCCACAGATCCTTGCGCATGACGTGCGGAGTAAAGACCATATCGTAACCGCGACGGATACATTCTTCGCGCATCCAGTCTTCCATCAGCTTGCGAATGATGCCGCCCTTGGGATGCCAGAACACGAGGCCGGGTCCGGCGATCTCCTGAATGGAGAAAAGGTCGAGCTGCTTGCCGAGCACGCGATGGTCGCGGCGCTGCGCTTCTTCCAGGCGCGCGAAATGTTCGTCCATCTCTTTCTTCGAGAAAAAGGCGGTGCCGTAGATGCGCTGCAACTGGGGATTCTTTTCATCGCCGAGCCAGTAGGCTCCGGCAATCGTCAGCACCTTAAAGGCCTTGACGCGGCTGGTGGAAGGTACATGCGGGCCGCGGCAAAAGTCGACAAATGCGCCATTGCGATAGAGAGAGATCTTTTCTCCCGGCACGGTAAAGCGCTCAATGAAATGCATCTTCATAAAGTCGTTTTCCGCCTTGAAGCGCAGCAGGCCTTCGTCGCGCGGCTCCCACTCGCGAACAAATTTCTCGTCGCGGGCAACGATGACGGCCATGCGATCTTCAATGGCTTTCAGGTCCTCTGGAGTAAAGGGCGTGGGACGGTAGAAGTCGTAGAAGAAGCCGCTGTCGGTGGCGGGGCCGTGGCCTAGCTTGGTTTCAGGAAACAATTCCAGTACAGCGGTCGCCATGACGTGGGCCGCGGAATGACGCACGACTGTCAGCGCCTCAACATCTTTTTCAGTCAGCAGGCGCAGTGTGACGTCTTCTTCCAGCGGCGTGGTCAGGTCGACCAGGCGCTCGCTGGCGGCATCCTCCGCCGCATACATGAAAGCTTCGCTGGCGGATTTCTCCTCGCCGGTCTCGATGGAAGGGGCGTGGTCAGAGCGAGCCTGAAGCGGAGATACCTGGGCGACAACGGCGGCCGCAGCGAGCCGCGGCGAAATGCTGGCGGCAATCGACAGAGGCGTGGTTCCGGCGGGCACTGTGCGGGCGCTGCCGTCGGGCAGTTGTACCTGAATGGATTTTGCATCTATGTTCATGGGTTTTTTCCTGATTCAACTTGTAGGATATTGGGTTTTGCCGCTGCGCGTCGAGAGACATTAGGATTTTGGGATAATGCGTTTCCTAGTGATCGACAACTCGGCAGTTGAACAGTATGGCTGAGCAACCTAGGATGATGAACATGTCGAGCGATCCGGTTCTTAATCTTTGGAAGAATGGCCTCGGTTCCATTCCTGCAGCAATTTGGGAACGAGTCGATCTGGAAGTGTTGATTCTGGCCGGCAACGAGTTGACAGAGATATCGGAGCAGTTAGGCCGATTAGGCAGCTTACGCACGCTCGACCTTGGCCACAACAAGTTGACCAAGCTTCCGGAAAGCATTGGCGATCTTGTAGGGCTAAGCAAGTTTCTCTACTTGCATGACAATCGGCTTTCGAAGCTTCCTCTCTCGATTGGACGGCTGGAGAAATTGCGCTACCTGAATGTCAGCGAGAACTCATTATCGGAGTTTCCCAAGTCTCTTTGCAACTTGTCGAGTCTGATTGAGTTGCGTCTTACTGACAACCGGCTTAAGACCTTACCTGATTGCGTTGGGCGATTGAAAAACTTGCGAGAACTACATCTTCGGAACAATCAATTGACAACATTGCCGGACACCATTGGAAAAATACCAGAGCTTCGACAACTCGACCTACGCGGAAACCCACTCGAATCGCTACCAGCTACGATCGCCGAAATTCCTAAGCTCGAAAAGCTGGATTTGCGCTGGGTGAATTCCTTATCCTCACCGCCATGGCTCGATTCTCTAGAGGCGCGCGGTTGCCTTGTGTATCGGTAGCGGCGTCAGTTCCCGAACGATGATCCGCTCGGAAGCTGATCCACCCCGCCATTACGATTCGATTTGGATCGGACCGCAAAAGGATGGAGCCCGCATTCTCACCCAAGGTTTCAAGTCGCGTCAGTCGGCGTCTTTGTAAAACGTAATGTCGAGGGTGCGGAGGTAGGTATGCAACCCGGCATCTTGAATCGGAGTCAGGTAGGCGCGCGCTCCGGACTCATTGCGATGCTCATGCCAGTAGCCTGGCGGGGTGACAAAGGCGGCGCCGGATTTCCAGTCGACACGGGTGGGATTCTTGATGTGGCCGTCGGAGCCTAATTCCGTGCCAACCAGGGTGTAGCAGCCGGGCTTGGCATCGATAATCAAGTCCACCGCGACGGACTGATGGCGATGCGGCAACTGCCTGGTGTTGGGTTCGATGAGGCCGTACATGGCCCACAGGACATGGGTGACGGTCATGGTTTGCATGCAGCTTGGGTTGCCGAGAATCAGGCTGACGCGGCTTCTAGTGGCGGCCTGGGGATCGTTGGCGGCCTGCTCCAGCGCTTTGGTCAACGCGCTGCGGGTGTAGTGGGCCGGGATGAAGCGCGGATGACTGCGCTGCACTCCCAGATACTCAAGCATCGGTTGGTCGTTGACCCAATACAACGCGGATGTTTCGGCTGAGCGGTGGCGCGCGCTTCCGCCGGGCACCGTGAAAAAATCTCCCTGCGACCAGTAGATCTCGCGATCGCCAATCGCCGAGACGCCTTTTCCACGGATGACGTAAAACAGTTCCGAGGTGGAATTGACAAAGGTTTCCAGGGTGTCTCCGGCTTCAATGCGCAAAAAGCTGGCGGCGAGCGACGGCGTGCTGGCGGGCGCGGCACATTTCAGCGCCTGCGATATATCCAGCGGGATAATGCGACTGGGGCCGGATGCGTAGAGGCCGGCGGCAAACTCAGCATACGGAATCGGGGGAACACTTCCGGACGCGACTGGGTCGGCAGCCGAACTGTACTCAAACAGCAGAGCTGCTTGCTCGGCGCTGTTTTCGGTGGCTGACACTGCGGATGTCTTTGTTTCGGGATGGGTGAGTAAACTCATGCGTCTCCCTCGCTGCGGCATATGCCGCTACGATCCATTATAAGAACCGGGGACGCCTTACAGCAGTTTTGCGGCGGCCTGGGCGAAGTAGGTGACGATGAAGTCGGCGCCGGCGCGGCGGATGGAGACTAAGGATTCCAGAATAGCGCGGTCGCGGTCGAGCCAGCCGCGCTCGAAGGCGGCACGCAGCATGGAATATTCGCCGGAAACCTGATATGCGCCCAGCGGAACATCGAACCGGTCGCGGGCTTCGCGGATGATGTCGAGATAGGGCATGGCGGGTTTCATCAGGACCATGTCCGCGCCTTCGGACAGGTCTAGTTCAATTTCGCGCATCGCTTCGCGGCGGTTCGCTCCATCCATTTGATAACTGCGGCGGTCGCCAAATTGCGGGGCGGAGTCGGCGGCTTCGCGAAACGGACCGTAAAACGCGGAGGCGAATTTGGACGCGTAGGAAAGGATTGGCGTGTTCTGCAATTCGTCCGCATCGAGGGCATCACGGATGGCGGTCACGCGGCCATCCATCATGTCGGAGGGCGCAACGATATCGGCGCCTGCTCGGGCCAGCGAAGCGGCGGTGCGGGCGATTAGCTCGACACTGGAATCGTTTTCGATTTCGTAAGCGCCGTTGGCGGCTTCGCGGACAATGCCGCAATGACCGTGCGACATATATTCGCAGAGGCAGACGTCGGCAATCAGCAGAGTAGAATCGAGAGCGCGTTCGCGCTTCATGGCGCGGAGGGCCTGCTGCACGATACCGTTCTGATCCCAAGCACCTGTGGCCTGCTCATCCTTCGTGGCGGGCAGGCCAAACAGCAGAAATCCGCCAATGCCGAGCCTGACGGCCTCGGTGGCATCCTGGATGGCTTGATCGATCGACAGGTTGAAGACGCCGGGCATAGACGAGATGGCGCGACGCACGCCTTCGCCGGGGCAGATAAACAATGGGGCAATCAGCGCGCCGGGATGGAGCCGGGTCTCGCGCACCAAGGCGCGCATCGGCTCCGAACGGCGCAAACGCCGCATTCGTATCGGCACTCGTGTGGGAGGGAAATCCATAGTCGGTTCGATTTTACCGCGTATGGGCGGAAACCCGGGTTCGCTTCGCTGCACCGAAACCGCAGGCCCCTCCACTGCCCCCTTCGACTTCGTTCAAGGTTCGATCGCGATGGTAAGTCTTTGAGCTACATTGGCGGACCTGTGGCTGGCGGCGGAAACGAGTACCGCTCGGCAGACAATTGCGCGTAATTCTGGTCGGCGGAGGACTCGAGCATGACCCACAGGGTATAGATTGCCAAGATCGTACCTAAGAAGGGCTTGATCAGCGTCAGAACGGCCACGACAATGGCAAAGATGCGGCCCCAGGGCTGGCGCGTCAGCAAGGCCAGCCCGACAGCGAGCGACAGGATGGCCCGCGCAAATACGATGACGGTGATGAAGTGGAGGAGCCATCCGCCGGGATGGAAGGGAGCATATACCCATGTGTCTGGCCCAGTCATCCACGGCATTCCGCCCCCTAAAACGACATGAAGAATGGGCAGTACCAAAAGCCAGCGGAGCACGGAATAGCCGGCGAAAACCGTCCACAGAATACCCAGAGTGTGCAGATGCCGGGCGACGCGCGAAACCGCCAGTGGCACCCCCCGAGGATAGCCTGGCGGAACAGGCCCGGGAACGACCGGCGGCGCGACACCGGCAACACCGGTAGGTGCGCCGCAATTCGGGCAGCGCGACTGCGTTCCAACTGCTTGACCACATTGACTGCAATACATAATCGACCCCCCCCTCTTTCCTGGTCCAATACTCTGGTTCCATCGAAGATACGCCGGGGCCGGCGATTTCGTTCCCGTTTTTTTGAAGAATCCCCCTTGCGCCTCTGTTTGCAGCCCTGCCCGTCGCAGACCTTCTTCCTCGCCCTATCTGTCTTTCGCCTGATACGGACGCGCCCGGCACTCAGACGGCGGCGCGGACCAATCCGGTGACCATGGATGCCTATGTCGCCAAAAGCCATTGAAATCTGGCGAGGGACGCGGGCTGAGGTGGATGGACTTTGGCCCGATTCCCACCAAATTCAGCCGGGTTCAGACAAGAACCTACTTTCGACAGAAGCGACTGGCGGGTAAGGTCAAATTCTGGCGATGGCGTAAAGCCCCCTGATCCGACAGCATTTTTTCTGTTGACACTTGTATGTTGGAGCGAAGAATATCCTCCCGGTGGCTGTGCTATACGTCACATTCGCCCTGTAAAATCCGGTGGTACACTTCGTGGTTCCTTGAGAAACATCAGATTTATCAATCTAAACGATTGCAGCAGGATTCAGATCGGCCGTCCTAATAGGAGGATTTCGTGACTGTAATTGCATGGGTGTGGTTTGTCTTAGTGGTCAGCGTGCTGCCGCTTGTCGCGGCGTGGCTGTTTCAGCATCAGGTCCTGTCTCCCGATACTGGCACACCGGCGATGCGGCAAGTCGCCGCCCAACTCCGACGAGGGAGCACGGGAGAACGCATGAAAACCAGTTTTCCTTCGTCGCGCTGGAGCAGGTTCGCCAGCGTGATGACGACACTCATCCTGCTGGGGGGAAGTGCGGCTTTTGCACAACCTGCGGCCCCAGTAGGGGGCGAAGCTAATCTACAGTTGCCGGACATGACTCAGGTCCAATTTTTTGGACTCAATGGCCATAGCCTGCTGATGTATGGACCTCTATTTTGCTTTTTGGGAATGCTCTTCGGCTTCGTCATGTACGTCCACCTGAAGGGACTGCCGGTGCATCGATCGATGTCGGAAGTGTCCCAGTTGATCTGGGAGACGTGCAAAACCTATCTGATCAACCAAGGCAAATTCCTGCTCCTCCTCTGGTGCTTCATCGCGGTCGTCATCCTGGCGTATTTCGCCGTGCTGCTTCACTTCAGCGCCCTGAAAGTGGCCATCATTCTTGGGTTCAGCATATTGGGAATGGCCGGCAGCTACTTTGTGGCCTGGTTTGGCATCCGGGTGAACACGCTGGCCAATTCGCGCTCCGCCTATGCTGCGCTCGGCGGCAACCCCTATCGCGCATTTAACGTTCCCTTGAAGGCGGGCATGAGCATCGGCATGATGCTGATCTCCATCGAGCTGCTGATGATGTTCAGCATTATTCTCTTCGTTCCCGGAAGCTATGCGGGACCGTGCTTCATCGGCTTCGCTATCGGGGAATCGCTCGGCGCTGCCGTGCTTCGTCTGGCCGGCGGTATTTTCACCAAGATTGCCGACATCGGCGCCGACCTGATGAAAATCGTCTTCCATGTGAAAGAGGACGACGCCCGCAACCCCGGCGTAATTGCCGACTGCACGGGAGACAATGCCGGCGATTCGGTCGGCCCCACTGCCGACGGTTTCGAGACTTATGGCGTCGTCCAGGTCGCCCTGATCGCATTTATCATGCTGGGCGCGAAGAGTGCCGTCTCCGGAGTGCAATTGCTGGTCTGGCTGTTTGCGGTGCGCGTGGCCATGTTGGTCGCTGCAGTTGCGGGCTACTACATCAACGAGATCATCTCCGAGGCGCGGTTCAGCAAAGCGGCCGAATTTAACTTCGAATCGCCGCTCACCTCGTTGGTCTGGATTACTTCCATCGTGACCATTGCCGTAACCTATCCGGTCACGTGGCTGTTGCTTTCCAATTTGGGTGGAGACCCCACGCTTTGGTGGAAGCTGGCGACCATCACGTCCTGCGGGACAGTGGCCGGTGCTCTGATTCCCGAACTGGTGAAGGTGTTTACTTCAACCAAGGCCCGCCACGTGCAGGAGGTGGTCGCGTCAGCCAGGGAGGGCGGAGCAGCCCTCGGTCTGCTGTCCGGCTTTGTCGACGGGAATTTTTCCGCCTACTACTTGGGGTTTGCGGTCATCCTTTTAATGTCCATTGGCTACGGGGTCAGCACGCTGGGATTCAGTGCTGTGATTCTGGCTGCGCCAATGTTCGCCTTTGGGCTGGTTGCCTTCGGCTTCCTGGGCATGGGACCTGTGACCATCGCAGTCGATTCCTTCGGCCCGGTCACGGACAACGCTCAATCCATCTATGAACTGTCGCTGATCGAGAACGAGCCGGGTGTGGCTGCGGAAGTGAAAAAGCAATTCGGCGTGGAGGTGGATTTCGAGCGCGCCAAGAGGACGCTGGAGGCGGGCGACGGCGCGGGCAATACGTTCAAAGCCAGCGCCAAGCCGGTGCTGATTGGGACCGCCGTAGTGGGCGCGACAACCCTGATCTTCGCCACCATTATGGCGCTGACCAATTCGCTCACTGTGAATCTGGACAAACTCTCGATTCTCCACGCTCCATTTTTGTTGGGCCTGGTGACGGGCGGCGCGATCATTTACTGGTTCGTCGGCGCTTCCACGCAGGCGGTCACTACAGGCGCCTACCGTGCGGTCGAGTTCATCAAGAAAAACATGCACATCGAAGGAGCCGCCAAAGCCTCCACCGAAGACAGCAAGAAGGTGGTGGCCATTTGTACCCGGTACGCGCAAAGCGGGATGTTGACCATCTTCATCTCGCTGTTTTTCGCCGCGTTGTCTTTTGCCTTCCTTGATCCTTTTTTCTTTATCGGCTATCTGATCTCGATTGCCATCTTCGGGCTCTACCAAGCCATCTTTCTGGCGAACGCAGGGGGAGCTTGGGATAACGCCAAAAAGATCGTCGAAGTCGACTTGCATGAAAAAGGAACGGCGCTGCATGAGGCGACGGTGGTGGGCGACCTGGTGGGCGATCCCTTTAAGGACACAGCGGCGGTGGCACTCAATCCGGTCATCAAGTTCACCACACTGTTTGGCTTGCTCGCTGTCGAGTTAGCGGTCCAACTGTCGGCCACCAACCCGGTGTTGACCCACGTGCTTGCGGCGGTATTCTTTCTCATCTCGTTCTATTTCGTGCACCGCTCGTTTTATTCGATGCGCATCGGAGGCGACGTTTCTCCCGCAGCGTCTCACTCCAAGTCGTAGGTTGAGTTGAAGGCCAGCAGCGCTGAACGGTAGTTGGAAGTTAGAAGTGCCGATCAAGCTGCTGGCGACTTTGATTTTGGTGTTGGTGCCTCTGTTCTTGTAGAACGGTTCAAGACAAAGCGCGCCAACAGCAACGCAATGGCTACTCTTACCCATCCCTCCAGGGTGATACGAGTAGCCATTGATCGTTTTGGGGGGAATGCGCGGTCAGCCCTGCCGAAGACGCGCAGCCAACACCTGAGGGCCATCGCGCATCGCACGAACTTAAGCAACAATCGGACCCGAGGAGAAAACTCAAATGAATACCCTCACCGTGAAAGACGGGACAACGATTTACTTCAAGGACTGGGGAACTGGACAGCCCATCGTCTTCTCGCATGGCTGGCCGCTGACTGCTGACGCATGGGACGCCCAGATGATGTTTTTCGGTCAACGCGGCTATCGCGTGATTGCGCATGATCGGCGAGGCAATGGCCGGTCCAGCCAGCCCTGGGATGGAAACGAGATGGATACCTACGCGGACGATTTAGCCGCGCTGTTTGAGAAGCTCGACCTGATGAATGCCGTCATGGTTGGACATTCCACGGGTGGCGGGGAAGTGGCGCGATATCTGGGGCGTCATGGCGCCAAACGCGTGGCCAAGGCAGTACTGATCGGGGCGGTTACGCCCCTGATGTTGCAGACGGACAAGAACCCCGGCGGACTGCCCATGTCTGCGTTCGACAGCATTCGTGCGGGCGTCGCTGCGGACAGGTCGCAGTTCTATAAAGACCTGACGCTGCCGTTTTACGGCTACAACCGCCCGAATGCGAAGGTTTCCGAGGGCCTGCGGCAGAACTTTTGGCTCCATGGAATGCAGGGATCCGTGAAGAGCCAATATGACACCGTAAAGGCGTTCTCCGAGACCGACTTCACCGAAGACCTGAAAAAGATCGACGTGCCGACGCTGGTGCTGCATGGGGATGACGATCAGATTGTACCGATCGATGCGTCCGGCCGAATGTCCGCCAAACTGGTAAAGAACGCGCAGTTGAAGGTGTATCCGGGCTATCCGCACGGGATGTGCCAGGTTCACGCAAATGTAATCAACGCCGATCTGTTGGCCTTCATCCAGGGCTGAAATTCCATCTTCGAGGCAGCAGGCATCTTCCAACAGAATGGCCGGAGTCTGAAAGATTTGCACCTACTTCATCCCAGGTTAGCTTCGCGAACCTGGGGCACCCGGCTGACAACGCACTGGCGAATGCAGCTACCATGGGAGCGTGCCTATGTTCCCCAATGTCCCTTCGCCGCTAGCGTATACCAGTGAGGAGATGCTGGAGTTTGGCCGTCTGCGGGAGATGGTGGCGGGGTATGCCACGACCGACCCCGGCCGTATATGGGTGCTGGCGCTGGTGCCTTCCGGCGATGCGGGGTGGGCCAGCGTAGAACAGCAACGAGTAAGCGAAGCGCTGCGATTGCTGCGCGCTGGCCTCAGTTTCGATTTTCATGGGCTGATGGATCCGGGTGACTGGTTGGATCGCGCTCGGATCCACGGAGCGGTGCTGGAAGTGGATGAGCTGCGGGCCTTGTCGGCGCTGGTCGGCCGCTTTCGCGCGTTTCAGGAATGGATGACTGCGCTGCCGCGAGATTCTTTCCCGCCCTTCGCCGAAATATCCCAGGTCTCAGAATCGAGACTTGGGGCACCCATGCAGCCGGATTCTCTCCGCCAGCTTGCGGCACCTTTGATCGAAGCTCGCTTCGCAGTGCTGATGCAGGCACTGGATGGAAAATTTGAAGCGGATGGATCGATTGCGGATCATGCTTCGCCGGAGCTGGCCCGGATTCGCCGCCAGATGGAGAAGCAACAGCGGACCATTGAAGAGAGCTTGCGGACGATGCTGCGACGGCTGGGCCCGGAAGGCTCCTTGCAGGAAGACTTGATTACGGTGCGAGGCGAGCGTTTTGTGCTGCCGGTAAAAGCCGAGTGGAAGCGGCGCGTTCCCGGCGTAATGCATGGAGCCAGCTCCAGCGGGCAGACCTATTTCATTGAGCCGATTGAAACCATCGAGCAGAACAATGAGCTGCAGCGGCTGCTGGAAGAGGAACAGGCGGAGGAGCGCCGCATCCTGGCCGCCATGACGCGGCAGGTGGGCGAACATGCGGATGCGATTCGAGCGTGCGCCGCGATTCTGGCGGAAGTGGAGTCGCTGTTTGCGCGGGCGCGGTTTGCGGCGGACTTCCAATGCACAAGACCGGTATTCTCCACGCCGGGATCGGAACGAATTTTCCTGAAAGCGGCGCGCCATCCGCTGCTGGAAAAACGTCTGCGCGGAGAAGCCCTGTCGCGACAATCCTCGCGCAACCAACAAGCTTCCGACGCGAAAACAATTGTTCCCCTTGACCTGGAGTTGCCCGCAGCCACGCCGCAGTTGATCATCAGCGGACCGAACACGGGCGGCAAAACCGTGGCGCTGAAAACGGTGGGATTGCTCGCGTTAATGGCGCAGGCCGGGATTCCCGTTCCGGCGGAAGCGGTCGAGCTGCCGCTGTTCGACGCGGTACTGGCCGACATTGGCGATGCGCAGTCGATCGAGCAAGACCTTTCCAGCTTCTCGGCGCACATTACGCGATTGAACGAAATATCGAAGCTTGCGACGGCCAGCTCCCTGATATTGCTGGATGAGCTGGGTTCGGCGACGGACCCGGAAGAAGGCGCGGCGCTGGCGGCGGCGATTGCAGCGCATTTTTCCGCGCGGCAATCCTGGTGTTTGATCTCCACTCATCACACGTCGCTAAAGGTATACGCGGCGAACACCCCGGGCGTGCAGAATGCGGCGGCAGGCTTTGAGGAAGACACGTTCGCGCCCACGTATCACATCCGCGTGGGCGTGCCGGGGGTGTCGGCAGGCATTCACATTGCGGAGCGTCTGGGAATGGATGCTGCGATTTTGGCGGACGCGAAGGAACGGCTGGGAAAGCAAACGGTGGAGATTGGGCGCTTTCTCGATCGACTGCATGCGGACCTGCTGGCGGTAAATACCGAACGAGCGCATCTGCAGCGACGCGAAGAAGAGATTGCCAAAGAGCGCCTGCGACTGGAGCGCGAGGGACGACAGGAGCAGCAGCGCAAGGTGCAGGAGATGGAAGGGAAGTTGTCGTCGCTGCTGAAGGCGTTTGAGGCCCAGGTGCGGGACGTGCTGCGCGGCATTGAAGACCGCAGCGCACAGCAGAAGGTGGCGAAGCAGGCGGAGCGCGGACTGGCAAAGCTGCGGCGCGAATTTCGTGAGCAGGTGGATGCCACGGTGGTGGCGCATCAAACCGGTGCGGACCGGGGCGATCCAAATGCGCAGCCGCACATCATTCGGAATGTGCATGTGGGAGACAGGGTAAAACTGCGTTCGCTGGGCAAGACCGCATTGGTGGAGCGGCAGGTAGACGATGAGAATTTTGAGGTCTCCGTGGGGCAGTTGAAAATGCGGATTCGCCGCAACGATATTGCCGAAGTTGTGACGTCTGCTTCCGACCGTGCATGCCAGTTGACGCCGGTCGCGGCAGCGCGCAGTAAAGGGATCCGGGTTTCGCTGAATCGAGAGCATGCCGGGAAGATGAGTTCAGGCGCGACCGAGATCAACGTGATCGGCCGCACGGTGGAAGAGGCGACGGACGCGGTGGAAAAGTTCCTAGACCAGGCATTTCTGGAAGGCGTGCCGCAGGTGCGCATTGTGCATGGCGTGGGCATGGGCATCCTGCGCAAAGCTTTACGCACTTACTTGGGCAACCACCCGCAGGTCGACAAGGTGAGCGAGCCACCGCAGAATGAGGGCGGAGCCGGCGCTACGGTTGTGGATCTGCGGCAATGAGTAGTCTGGCCTGCTAACCCTGGACTATAATTTCGTCGAATGCAATGGCTCGGGGAGGGGCTTGATCTATGGCTTCCTATCGATGCGCGGCTATTGTAAACTGCGCTGCACTGATCGTCTTCCTTGGCCTGATCTCCGGCGGTCTTGCCGGTTGCGGCAGCACCGGAAAAATCACCACGCCAGCAGGCATTCCGGGAAACTGGGAACTCACGCTCACCAACAGCGGTACCCCTATGTTCAGCGGTGGTCCCATTGTGCCAATGGGTGTTGCCCTCACTTCGATGGGCAGCGCCGTTTTCGGGACCGCGTCGGTACAGTTGGCCTTCCCTCAGCTTTGCAGCGGCAATGGGTGCTGCGGAGGACCCTTTGCCGAATTCAACGGCTCCCTGACGGGAACGCTCGATGATAAGGGAAATCTGACTTTGGGGTCTGCCGTGCCAAACGGCGGGCCGGTTTTTACCATGACGGCCGTGGTAAGCGGGGGAACGATGACAAACGGGACGTTTAGCCTGACGGGGCCATGCCCGGACCAGGGAACGATCACCGGAGTAGCACTGCCAACGCTGGACGGGACCTACGCGGGAACGGTGACATCGGTGGACACCGGGAACAGTTACAGCCTCTCAACCACGCTGCAGCAGAGCGCCACTGTGAATACGCGCGGATTTTTCGACGTGAGCGGCACGGCGACATTCAGCGGGTATCCATGCCTGACGTCCGCGGCGGCGGCCACGCCGCTTGAGCAGAACTCTGGGTTCCTGGGCAATCAGTTCGGGGTCACGATGAACGGAGGGGGCGGGGCGACGTTGAGCATCTCCGGCACTCTCTCCCAGGATGGGAAGACGATTGCGGCTACCTACATAGCGGGGGGCGGCACCTGCCGCCTCGACCTAGGACGGGGAACGCTGACGCTGCAATAACTCCGCATAAAGCGCTGGAAAAACTACTTCGATGGATGCTACCATCACCGCGTCCACAGTTCACTGCATCTAAAATTCAGGCGAGATTCGAACGATGATTCAAGTCATTACCGTAGAGCGAGAATATGGAAGCCGTGGCGGAGAATTCGCCCGGCTTTTGGCGCAGCACCTGAAGTGGGAATTGCTGGACCAATCGCTGATCGATGAAGTGGCCAAGCGCGCCGGCGTATCGGCCGCCGAGGCCCGGCGCCGAGATGAGCGGCTCGATCCCTGGTACAGCAAAGTGGAACGCGCTTTCTGGCACGGCAGCAACGAACGGGCCACGGCGATCCTGGAGCAGGACATTTTCGATACGACCCGAATGACGGAGTTGGCACAGGCGGTGATGGTGGAAAAAGCGCGGGTCGGCAAATGCGTGATTGTGGGCCGCGGCGCAGCGTGCGCGCTGCATGGAGTCCCCGGATGTTTCCACGCCTTTGTATATGCCTCCACGGCGCGGAAGATCCGATGGTTTGAGCAGGCATTTCCCGACAAGAAAGCGCTGGCGGAGCGAGAGCTCGCAGCCACGGACCAGCGGCGTGCCGACTACGTCGAACACTTTTATCACAATGTTTGGAACGACTACCGCATCTACCACCTGATGCTCAATTCCTGCATGGGATTTGACGCCATGATCGGCGCCACAATCGAAGCCACCGGCGTCTAAGACTTCTTTCTTCTCGCGCGACAACAATCCAGGCGATCACACATTCCCTAGAATTCTTCTAGAGTATTTCTCTTATTGGTGTAGAGTGTAGGTTTTCGTCGTTCTGAGGTTGCCGCGGCGACCTCAGAACGACGACCCTCTATAGCAACAGGGGAAATGTGCTTTAGCGGTCCACATGCAAGCCGGCTCGCTGATTCAATCAGATTCTGGCCTAACCCGGTAGATTGGGTTGTGCGTAGACTATAGACCGCTGTGATCCGATTCAGTCCAAAAATTGAATATTGGTTTGTGCAGATCGCGTGAAAAGCAGATCTCCGCAGTAATGCAAATCTTTTCAGGAGTCATGGCGTCGCCAACAAAATGCCAGTATTCATGTAACGCCACGAACCCTGTCGGTCTTTTATATAAGTAGGAAAGAACGCAGAAGAGGAGACACCATGCGGCATATGCTTATTCTCGGTGGCGGAACCGCCGGAACCATCATGGCCAACAAGCTAGCATCCGCACTCGATGAGCGGGATTGGCGAATCACCGTCGTGGACGGGACGGAGGAGCACTACTACCAACCCGGCTTTTTGTTCGTTCCATTCGGTATGTATCGAATGCGCGAGTTGGTGAAGCCCCGTCGTCAGTATCTGCCGGGCCGGATCAAGTTTATCCTTTCCAGCATCGATCACATCGATGCGGAAAAGAAAACGGTGACATTGTCCGGCGGGGAAGCACTTCGGTACGACTACCTGATCCTTGCCACTGGGGCCGATATTCATCCCGAGCAAACCGAAGGACTGCTTGACGAGGAGTGGGGACGCAGCAAATTCGATTTCTATACTCCCAAGGGCGCCAACCAACTGGCCCAGTTCCTGAAGGGCTGGCAGGGAGGCAAGCTTGCGCTCAGCATCACCGAGATGCCCATTAAGTGCCCGGTGGCGCCACTGGAGTTCCTCTTTTTGGCCGATGCCTACTTTACCAAGCGCGGCATGCGCGACAAAGTAGATTTGCACCTGGTCACGCCGCTTTCTGGAGCGTTCACAAAGCCCACCTCAAGCAAGGTGCTCGGCGAGTTCCTGGAGCGCAAGGGAATCACCGTAACGCCCGAATTCGATCTTGGGCGCGTCGACAGCCAGGAGAAGAAACTGGTGGCGTGGGACGGGACCGAGGTGAGCTACGATCTGCTGGTGTCAATCCCCACCAACATGGGAGACGCCGCCATTGCCCGCAGCAGCCTGGGCAACGAGTTGAATTTCGTTCCCACCAATAAGGAAACCCTGAAAGCCGACGGGGTTGAGGATGTCTTCGTGCTGGGCGATGCATCCAATCTTCCGAGTTCGAAGGCTGGCTCTGTCGCCCACTTCCAATCGGAAATTCTCTTCCAGAACATACTCGAACACATTGAGGGTCGTCCTGCCTGCGCCCACTTCGATGGCCATGCCAACTGTTTTATTGAGTCCGGCTTCGGCAAAGGGCTGCTGATCGACTTCAACTACGAAACCGAGCCTCTGCCGGGCGAGTTTCCGCTGCCCGGCATCGGTCCCTTCAAGCTGCTGGAGGAGAGCCCCATCAACCACTACGGAAAGATGATGTTCCGCTGGGTGTATTGGAACCTCCTGTTGCGCGGCATGGAATTGCCGATCGAAGCGGAGATGTCAATGGCAGGAAAGCGGGTGCAATCATGACCGGCGCCGTCACGGAAGACCACATTGCCGAGCTTGATCGCAAACTGGACTTTATCGTCGAGGAGATCGCCCACCTCAAGCGGGTTCGTAACAGCGCCGAGGACCTTGTCGCCGATCTCACCCTGGTGGGCAAAGACGCGATGGGAGACGCAGTGGAAGCTCTTGGGTCCGCTGCGTTGCGACCGGACGAGATCGTCCAGATGTTCAAGGGTGTGCTGATCGATGCCCGGCTGTTGACAGATGCGCTGCAACAGTTGGAGAGTGCGGCAGACTTCGTCCAGGACGCTCAACCCATCGTTCGCGATCTGTTCCGCCGGGCGATTGCAGGTAGCCAGCAGTTGCAAAGGAAGGGCTATTTCGAGGCTGCCGCCGCAGGAATGCGGATCGGGGATGCGCTGGTTCAGTCGCACTCCAGCATCGATTTGAAGCAGGTGGAAGCAAGTGTGCCGCAACTTGTCGGATTCCTGCGCGAACTTACCCGGCCTGAGGTACTGCAGGCCCTGGAAGCGATTATTCATGGCTTTGGAAGAGTTCAGGCCACAATGAACGTGGATAAATCCCTCCTCCAACTTGTGCGCGATATGAACTCACCGGATGCCCGTCGGGGCATTGCGATCCTCGTTGAATTTCTGAAGGTCGTTGGATCGCGCACTCCTTCCCCCGGCCCGACCGAGACGCCTGCAGCACAAACCACAGAGAGGTGACACATGGAAACAATGAACGTAACAGGAAAAGCGATTCAACTGGATGCCGATGGGCATCTCGCCAACCGGAGCGATTGGAATGAAGACCTGGCCCGCGAACTTGCGGCCCAGGAAGGCATTCCCGATCTGACGCCGCAACACTGGACGGTCGTCAACTTTATGCGCAAGGTCTTCGAAAAGGAAGGCGATGCACCCTCGATCCGCCGTCTGACCAAGGAGAGCGGCGTCGATACAAAGACGCTGTATCAACTTTTCCCGAAGGGTCCCGCCAAACGAGCCGCCAAAATTGCTGGGCTGCCAAAACCGAAGGGCTGTATTTAAGGAGAGTGACACCATGACACAGACAAACACAGTTGAACCGATTCAAAAAGTCTCCATCATCATTTCTCACGGATCGCTGGAGGGAGTGTATCCCGGCCTGATTATGGCGAACGGCGCAAGAATGGAAGGAATTGAAGCTTCCCTCTTTTTCACGTTCTTCGGCTTGGACGCAATCATCAAGAAGAGGATGAACAGCCTAAAGGTCGCAACCGTCGGAAATCCTGGAATGCATATGCCCACACTGCTTGGTGCGCTGCCCGGCATGTCGGCTTTTGCCACAGGGATGATGAAGAAAGAGATGGAGAAGCTCGACATTCCTCCCATCGGCGAGTTCATCGCCATGATTCACGATGCCGGCTGCGAAATCTACGCCTGCCGCGCCACCGTGGATATGTTTCATTTGAAACGCGAGGATTTTTGCGACGAGATGGACGAAGTCATCTCAGTCGGCCAATTCTACGAAAAGGCTGCCGGGGCCCAGATCATCTTCACCTGAGAAGAAAATGTCAGATGCGCATGGGCATGATGATGTAGCGATAGCGGAAGTCGTCCTTGGCATCTTCCGGGCGAACCTGACCCGCGGTCTGGGCGTCTTTGAACTCAAGGCGCACCTCGCTGACATCTCCAACGGCCTTGAGGAAATCGACCATGTAGACGGAGTTGAAGCCAATCACCAGCGGGTCCATGCTGTAGGGTGTCTCGATGGTGTCTTCCGATTCGCCGGCCTCGGTTGACGAAGACGATATCTTCATCTCGTTCTGTTCCAGGCGAACTTTTACCGCGCCAGACCGTTCATCCGCAAATTGCGCAACGCGCTGGATGGAAGCCAGCAGGTCGGCGGTGCGGACGATGACGAAACGGTTGTTGTCGCGGGGTAACACCGCCTCGTAGTTCGGAAACTGACCGGTGAGTTTGCGCGAGGTGAGCACGCGATTGCCAACCTGGAAATAGAGGGTCTGTTCGTCGTCGGAGAAGTCGATGAATTCTTCCTCGGTATTCGCCAACAGCGATTGCAGTTCAGAAAGCGCTTTGCGCGGAATCAGAAGTCTTTTCTCTCCGCTGACGGCAAGATTTTCGTTTGTTTTTTCGATATGCGCCAGACGATGGCCATCGGTTGCCACCATGGTGAGGCTACCGGCTTTTACCAGCAACAGAGCACCGTTCAGCGTATAGCGCGATTCTTCATTGGCCACGGAGAAGATGGTCTTGCTAATCATGTTGCGCAGTACAGACGCGGGTAGCCGGATCGCGCCCGCAGTCGGGAAGGACAGCACCTGCGGGAAATTTGCGCGGGCCATGCCCACCATTTTTGTATTGGAGCGGCCGAGACGAATCTGGACCCAATGATTTTCCATTAACTTGATGCTGATTTCGCCATCGGGCAGAAGCTTAATGTAGTCGAACAATTTGCGCGCTGGAATGGTGCAGGAACCAGGTTTCTTGACTATAGCGGCACACGAAGTGCGAATGCTCTGATCGAGATCTGTGGCCGTAATCGTCAGTCGATCCTGATCCGCTTCCAGCAAGAAATTCGATAATATCGGAATTGTCGTCTTGCGTTCGACAACGCCTTGAGTGGCAGTCAATTCGCGCAGCAATAGTTGCCTATTCACGCTGATTTCCATCGCAGTACTCTCGACCACTGGCTTCTCCGACTGGACTTCCAGATTTGGCATTCAGAACGTCTCTCTTTTCAACTTTATATACCACGGGAGCGTCCCACTGCGAACCCACACTTGATATTGCCTTTATTGTAGAGAACAAACCTTCTATATGCAGTGGAAATTCGCTGCGGAAAAATAGGACAAATACGATGAAAAGAAGACACCTGCCAATCCTGAGCGGGGAGTTGGAGATTGCATACTTTTGGACGAGTTGGTCGGTGATTGCAGACGGGCTTTCTGGGTACTTCTAGAAAAAATTAAATAGATACATAAAGACAGTAGTAGTAGCAGATGGCGGTGGAAATTTGGATAATCAGCCATTCGCCAGTGAAAACTGGGGTGTGGATCATGTCCTATTTTCTAAAATTGGACATAAAAAAAAAGTAAAACCAGTAAAAGCTAGGCACAATGCGGGTTCTACCTAAATTTCTCCGCCTTAATCTCCACACTCTCCACAAGCGAGGTATATGCCCATGTGAGTTTCTTGGATCGGATGTGCAAAGCTCGTTTTCACCCAATTTTTATGGTGATTCGCGGGGACCGATCAATGCACAGGGGTCACTTTTCCGGCCCGATGCCCAGCTCTTTTGCAATCTCGCCGCTCTTCAACTGGTCAATTGCCTTACGGAGGGTCATCGACGACGGAGTTCGTTTGTAATCGCTGGTAATCTCGTCCTCCTGCTCATTGATGCTTCTGATAATGAACGCGTGCCCGGAGATGTGGACGTGAGTTTCAGTGATCTCCCACTCGCCAGGAGCAACCTCAGATCGAACCACGCGGAAGGTGCCCCCCTTCTCCAACTTTCCCAGCAATCCCCAGCCGAACTCGACGGGACGTATGAGAGTCCCGCTGAGGTCTTTCAGACGTTTTTGCTTGGCGTCCACTACCATCGTGCCAGCCATCGCGGCGAAGACCCGGGAGGCATAGGTGGGGGGTTGAAATGCAGGATTGGGTTTGAAATGAAGAGTGATTTCGCCATTGGATTCGCCGGCCTCCGTCCATAAAAAGGCATTGGCCACCATTTTCGTCAGTTCGACGCCCTGCTCGTCGTCATGCGCACTTTTTTTACGCTGCTTGGCTCGGGCAGAAGGATCGTTGACCAACGTCTCCATCTGGGCCTGGTCCTCGGCTTGCTCCTGCGGGGTAAGGGGACGGCCGTTCAGCTCGATGGTTTTGGAGATGGTGGCCTCGCTAGTTTCTACGACCAGTTTCACGGTGCTCTTGGCGGTCAATTTGTCGGAGTCGCGGTACATCCAGTGGGAGTGATCGTTCTGGTTGGCTTCCAGTTCGTTCGCTACGACATGGTTGACCAGTTCTCGGGGAGAGAGTGGCTGCGCGGCTGCCATCCCACAAAATCCGGCCAGCAGAAAGCACATTAGGAATGCAACGGTCTTGCCCAAAAAAAATCTCGCCGCACGGACTGCGGTTTGAAAAGTCTTCCATCCGGTTGAAACTCTCACGCCCACCTCTTCCCATTTTCTTACTCGTTACCACCTGAATAATGCACAGAGGCCATTTGGCAACTCCTGAGAACTCTGTTTTACAACAGTAAGGACGCGAAGTTGAGCGCTTCGCAAACCAGTTCCCAGGAGTCACCCAAATGGTGAGTAATGGAAATCAGCATAACGACCGCAGGCCCGTCTCGCAAGGGGTTTAGGCGTTATTCCAAAGCCTAATAAACTCGGGGCTTTGACGCCCTATGACTTCTCCGCGCACAATCTGACCGCCTACTGTGGTCTGCTTCCAGTGGCGATCATGCTGGAAAAGCTGGGTTTCCAGCAACTGGTCAAGGAAACCCTGACGGTCAAGCGGCAGACGCGCTCGATGCCGGTGTTCCGTTTCATTCTGGGGATGATCCTGGCCTGCTACGTGGGCTTTTCCCGGCTGCATCATCTTGGTTTCTTGAAGCTCGAGCCGATGCTGACCGGCATTCTGCGCGTGGCCGAGTTGCCTCAGCATGTACCTTCTGGCGCTTCCTGGCCTAGCTGCATCTGGGCATCGCGCGGCAGTTGCTGGTCGTACAGAAGCGTATGCGGGAGCGGGTGGTTATTGTGATTGATGCCATTGAGCCTCTTGCAAAATCCCCAGCAGCGGCATCCGCTTGGGTCGCGGGGTTGATAGCACTCGATTTGAGAGGCAGATAAATCGTTGCTCCATCGATAGGCGGCTGCGGCAAGTATCGCGCGCGCTTTTTTTGGGCACGCCGCGACTGTGCTTCGGGTTGACATGGTTCAAGGTTTTAGGATTTCCGACCGGACTTGGGGCCTACGTAATGAGTCGCAGGATCTGATCGGCGGCCAGCGCGACGATGCCGAACATCAGATGGCACATCACCTTGGCGTTACCTCGCACCCGTATCGTTCGCCCGCCGAACTCGTCCTTCAAGCGCGCGTTGACCCGCTCCACGGTGGTACGTTGCCGATAACGCACGTCCTCGGCATAGTTGAAGTTCAGCAGCTTGCGCCGTTTCGCTTCGGCTTACAACTCCGCCTTCTGTGCCGCATCGCGGCGCGGATGGGCATTGATGATCGGTATCTGCCCCAGACAGCGGACCTGCTCATGGATCGACTGCGCATCGTAGGCCGAGTCCATCAAGTCGTAAAGATGGGTGACGCGCTGAGCGGTCAGTCGCGCCAGCGGAATCGCCGCCTGACTATCATGCAGGGACGCCGAAGTCAGGATGCAACTGATCGGTATCTGCCCGTCGGCCACATCCAGATGTAACTTGTAACCCACCCATGTTTCCTTGTATCCCTTGCTGTTGTTCTTGCTGCCCACGTTCGAGGCTCGCGGCAGATCGTCCAGCATTTGCTCCAGCGTCATCCCGGCCTGGCGCTCCAGTCGCGTCGGCTCCGGCGGCAGCGATGGCTCGCCCCTCTTCGGCCGACTGGCAGCGACCGCAGCCTGCTCCTTGCTGAGCGTGGTACCGTAGGTGTTGGCTCCGAAGCGGGAAGACGCAAGCAGCAATAGACTTCCACAGCCGCAGCCGATGTCGAGGAAGCGGTCGTTCGAGGCCAGAGGACAGCTTACTTGTTCAACTGCTCCATCAGGTTGTTGATCATGCGGTTGAGGTCGGTATCGGTGTGGCGCAGCTCGTCGATCTTGGCGATGGAGTGCATCACGGTGGTGTGGTGCTTGTCCCCGAAGTGGCGGCCGATCTCCGGTAGCGATGCCTCCGTCAACTGCTTGGCGAGATACATCGCGATCTGACGCGGCACGACGATGGAGCGGGAATTGTTTTTCTGTTTCAGCTCCGTGATCTTCATGCCGAACTGGTCGGCGACGGCGCGTTGAATCACTTCAATGGTGACCTTGCGCACCTGTGTATCAATAAACTGCTTGAGGCATTGCTGGGTGACGGCGAGCGAAATCTCCACGCCGTGGAGGCTGCACCACGCCAGCAGACGGACCAGCGCGCCTTCCAGTTCGCGCACATTGGTGCGCACGTTGGAGGCGACGAACAGAGCCACATCGACCGGCAGCGTGACGTGCTCGCTCTCCGCTTTCTTTTGCAGAATCGCGACTTTCGTTTCGAGGTCGGGCGGCTGAATGTCGGCAATCAAGCCCCACTCGAAGCGATTGCGCAGGCGGTCTTCGATCTCCGCCAGCTCTTTCGGCGGGCGATCGCTCGCGATGACAATCTGCTTCATGCTTTCGTGCAGCGCATTAAAAGTGTGGAAGAACTCTTCCTGAGTGCGTTCCTTTTGCGCCAGAAACTGGATGTCGTCGATCAGCAACACGTCCACGGAGCGGTACTTGTCGCGGAAGCTGGACATGCGGTCGTAGCGCAGCGAGTTGATCATCTCGTTGGTAAATTTTTCGCTCGACACATAACAAATGGAGGCTTGCGGCTGGTGGCGCTTCACTTCATGTCCAATGGCATGCATCAGGTGCGTTTTGCCGTTGCCGACCGAACCGTAGAGAAACAGCGGGTTGTACGCCTTCGACGGGCGCTCGGCCACGGCCTCGGCGGCGGCGCGGGCAAATTGATTTCCGTTGCCGATCACAAAGGCGTCGAAGGTATATTTCGGATTGAGTTGCGCGGCGGTGTCCCAGTCGAAGCGAGACTGCTGCGGCGTGGCAGCGGCATTGTTGTTGTAGCGATTGCGGCTCGGGCTGGAGGAACGCGTCGGCTGCGGAGCAAAGCCGCCATCCTGCCGCACGCGGGGCGGCGGAGCTTCCTCCTGCAGGGCCTCGAAGGAAACTTCGTCGACTTCCAGGCCAAGCTGGTCGACGGCTTCCAGAATGTGATCGTTATAGCGTTCGCCGATGTGTTCAAACTCACGCGTGGGCACGGTGACGACAAGCACGCGGCCTTCAATGCGGCTAAAGCGCGTGGGCTTGAACCAGGTGTCGAAGGACTGGTGGTTGATCTTTTTCTCAAGCGCCGTCAGAATGCGAAGCCAGGGATTGATGGTCGAGGAAGCTGTAGCGGGAAATGACATACTTTTTTCACTTTCAACGTTGCGGAGCGATTTCCAATGTAAACCGAGAAATTCACATTGAAGCTTGCTTTTTCAAAGCTAAACAATACGGCATATTCCACGTTCCATGTTACGAACCTGAAATGCCAAAGGTCGTGAGAAATGTTGACTACGGTTTGTCCGATACTCGCTGGAAAGTGGTCGGCCTGGGGCGGTCGGAGCACAGGAAACGGGTTGTTCGGATGACGTTAGCGAAAGCCGATACTAGCACATTCAAGTGCTGGTGGGCAGCAGTGTTTTCGGCTCAAATTCATTTCTTTTCGAAACTGCACCAAGGCTGGTGAAAGGGCATGTTGAATGCCGAATTTGAATCGACAGCGGGTAGGTTTGGCCGACGAAATTCCGCCTTCGCGAGCATCGTTTTCCTGCCACACTGCATCTCGCGGGGGTTCTGTCCGCCTACCGCTTCCGATGGAGCGTACACAGATAGAATAGCGGACCCGCCGCAGCCAGGATAGTCCCGAAAAGAATCGCCGGTAACCTTGGGGTAATGCGATCGGCACTGGCCGCGAAGATGGTAAAGAAAACCAACACCGTGGGAGCGATGCCGATCGTCACTGCGCCCCAGCGGCCGCCGGGAACGCGGAAGGGCCGGGCAAGAGACGGTTCTCGCCAGCGTAAAACCGCGAGCGCAACAAATTCCAGAACCAGGCTCAGTCCATACAGCAGGATGTCGAGTTCAAGCAGCGGGGTCAGACTGGGTCCCAGCGCAAGCGCCCACGCAGCCGCGCACACCAGCACAGCGACCCAGGGAACGCCATTGGCCATGCGGCGTTCCAGCGGTTTGGGAAGCAGCCCGTCGCTGGCCATGGCAGCGGGAACGCGCGCGTAAGAAAGCATGAGCGCGTTGAACATGGCAATGCCGGTCAGCGCGCCGCCGGCAACAACGGCGAACGCGAGCCAGGAGGCGAAGCGCGGGCCCAGGTGCGCCGCTAAAATCCGCGCCGCCGCCACCCACGAACCGGTGACGAACATGGACGCGGGAATTCCAGTGAGCGCGACGACTGCGATGGGCAGCACATAACTGGCCGTGACCAGCAGGACCGCAGCCAGCATGGAGCGAATATAATCTCGCTGCGGATTTTCTACCTCGGCTGCGATGGTGGAGGCGTTGTCCCATCCCATGTAGTTCCACACCACGAAAAGCAGCGCGGTGACGAGGCTGCCGTGAGGCGTTCGCGCCATGGTTGCGTGCTGCGCCGGATCGCCCGCGAGATGCAACAGCCCACTACTCCAGAACCCAAGGCCAACGATGCCGAGGAAGGGCGTCAGCAACAAAGCCAGCATCCACAACGAACCTTGGCCGACGGAATACGCGCCGCGCAGGTTCCACGCGACACATACCGCAACAATCAGGAGCGAGCAGACGAGGCCGCGATGGCCGACTGTCAGCGCCGGGTAGAGTTGCCCGAGATATGCGACGGCGAGGGCGGGATAGATGGCCATGTCGAAGATGCTGGCGGCCAGCGATAGCCATGCCTCTTGAAATCCCCAGAAGCGGCCCAGGGCGCGGCTGACCCAGATGTAGAAGCCGCCATCTTCCGGCAACGCGCTGGCCAGTTCTCCCACCATCAGCGCGGTGGGCAGACTCCACAGCAAGGGGACGACGCAGAGCAGGAGCAAGGCTCGCGTATAGCCCGCCTGCCCGACGACATCTTCAAGGCCATACGGGCCGCCGGACACCATGAAGTAGGTGGCCGCGACCAGCGGAAGCAGCCGCAGCCGTCGCATGGATCGCGGAGCTCTCCATGCGGCGTGCATGCGCGCGATTTGTGAACGCGTCTCGACGATTCGTTCCCGGATAAGATTCTTCCGATACGGCGAATTAAATTTCTATTGTGCTACGTCTGCCTCCAACCGTACCGGCCCAATCAGGCCGGAAGGCATCCGGTCATTTGCGGTGTCGGTCGGGCCGGGGATAAAGTTTCGATCCGGACCGCGCGCGGCAAGCGCGTTGTACTGAGCGCTGACGACCGTTACTTGCAGGGTATTTTCGCCGGAATGCAACAACGCGGTCACATCGGCGCGATAGGGTCGCAGCAAGAGGACTGGCCCGGGCTTTCCATTGATGGAGATTTCGGCGACGTCTTTCACGTCGCCCAGGTCGAGCGAAATGTGAGGATGTTTGGCGAGGTATTTTGCGGGTACCTCGAACGTGGTCGCGTACAGTCCGCGTCCGGAGAAATTTTTCAGCTTGTCGATCGATGTCCAGTCCACCAGCGTCGGCAAATTCATGTCGAGGGTTTCGGGCTGGCTGCCGGGCCCCATGCCGACGCCGTGAAATTTCCAGCCATCCTGACCGATCTCAATTTGTGCGGTGGCAACGGCGACGGCCGACGACGGCGCGGAAGGCGCGACCGGCTTGGCTGCTGGATTGAAGACCAGCAGTGCGGACCCGTAGGGGTCCATCTCCAAATGCGCGCGCAACGCGCCTGCGTGCTGTTCGAAGCGGGTAAACGGATGATGCTCGCCGGTCCATGGGTCCCAGATTTCCGGGCTGCCGGTCGCGTGGAAATCCGCCGTGACGAGTTTTTCCGCGCTGGATGGATTGCGCAGGAAAAATATATCCAGCGCGCCAATGCGTTTTTCAATGAACGGGACAGACTCTCCGCCGAATTGGAGATTAGGCTGAATGTCGGCAATCAGAACCTTTACAGCGCCGGATGCATTTGGGGTTGTGTGAACATTCTTCTGCGCGAGAAGTTTCGTCAGCGGATTCGTCGGGGCTGCGGTGGGCAGTTGGCCATCGACAACGTTCCGTTCTGCCAGCGGCGTGCCGCCGAGGAAAACGATGGGGAGGCCCAGATGCGCGAATGCCGTCAACTGATCGGCGACGGGGCCGGAAACGGTCTTCCGGTAGGGAAGCATGAGAACGCTGTAGGCTTCTCCGCCGGGAGAGATCAATTTACCACCGACCACCTTCGAGTGCATCAGCACATAGGAATCGATGTGGTCGTAGTTATAGCCGGCAGCCATCATGCGGGTGGCGATTTCCGGTTCCGGCGGGGCGGGCTCAATGGAATCGTAGGCGAGCAAGCCGCGATAGAGCGCCACGGGCACCACCGTCGTGCCGGTCTGGGAGATGTATTGCACGCGGGTGATGTATTCGTTCAGGCGCGGAAGATAAGGCCAGAACGGATTGTGCTGGTTCATGTGGGAGGAAAAGGAGCCATTGGCCGCGAAGGGATGCCAGCCCGGTTCCGGGCGGTCCATATATTCGTAGGGATAGCCGTGATAAATAATCTCGTTGATGCCGGCGGTCAGCAGTTCGTCGGCATAGCGTTTGATTTTCTCCGGCGTGGTTTGGTAGGCCTTGCCTCGCCAGACAAAACTTTCGCTCGACACGATCTTTCGTCCGTATAAGTCTGCGGCGGAGGATGACATTTTCAGGAAGTCGTAGCGGCCGTTGTCGTAGAGGTCTTCCGTCTCTGGAATGCTGGACGCGCCATAAACGCGCAGCAGATCGGTGGGCGATCCGTGCGCCTGTAAGCGTGATAACAGGTTGTTGTTCGCGGCCCACTGGATGAAGGGCGAGTAAAAATTTTCGATCATCAGATCGGAGACGGTCTGCCAATAGTCCTGGCGGACACGATCGCCGATACCGGCGATGTCGTAGAGCGGCAAACGGACCGGAGACGCCCCGTAGGGCACGCTAAAGCCGGCCACTTTCAGGATCGGTAGATACGGTGTTAGGTCGTAGCCGCGCCGCTTACGAAACTGATCGAGAAAATCGTCGTTCCAATACAGGTATGCCTGGACTTCCAGGCTGTCGCAGAAGATGGCGCGCAGTCCGTGGCCGAAGAATTGGCCGTCGTACTGTTTGGCGGTGCCGCCGACGCGATCCGCATAGGCGTCAAACGCGTCGCGATTCATGTGGTCGAGGACCAGTTGCGTTCCGGCGCCGGTGCCGCCCGTGACTTGCTGTCCGGTCGGCATTTCCTTAAAGACGAAGACCTGCCAGGTTCCCGGCGGCACATTCCAGTCGAGCGTTCCATCGGGCATCATGCGGCTTGTCAGCACCACAGAAGTTCCGGGATCGAGCTGGCCCGGCAATCTCTCTGCCGGTTGCCGGTTCGGCGATTGACTCTGAAAGTACTCAGGCACATCGCCACGAATCGCGACCACGGCGACCAGCTTTTCTCGTTTCTGAAAGCGCTGCAGCCAGCCAGCCGGCAGGTCGCGGTTCCCTGTAATGGCCTCGCCCAGATGGGGCATTTGCAGCCTGGCGTGAAAATGAACCGGGCCGCGAATGCTTTCGTGCGTGGATTGTAGCTGCACCGAGGAGAGTTCCGGAGTGATGACACCCGCGCCGCCGAAAGGCCAGCCGGAACCGAAGGTATAGTCCATCCACATGCCATGGTTGCGCGCCTCTTCCAAGGCAGCCTGCACGTGGGCGTAAAACGTCGGCGTTAAATAGTCATCGACGCGCTTGCGGGTTTCGGCAGGCATGTCGGCGTGGAGTCCGATGACGAACGGCTGAATCTCGGCCCCGCCAAAATTGGCCTGATCGAGCAGTGCAACCTCTCTGCGCAACTCCGCGTCCGTGACATCGCCGCCGGGCCACCACCAACGCACCATAGGCCGGTAAGCTTTGGCGGGATTCTGGAATTGTTGCGCAACGGTGGAAACATTCTGCGCTGGCAAGGGAGCGCACGCCACAACGCAAAGCAGGACAAAAGCGGCAGTTTTCACCTACAGGCTCCTCATCGGGTGGAACATCGCTTATAGGACGTCGTCGGGACACTCGACGCGAGTTCGTGTTTGCCGACTGCGACAGAGAACGATATGCCGTCCCCCGCAGCATACGACAGAACCTTGGAAGGCCACCATGGCTAAATCCAAGATATTTTTTGATCGCAGCGATTCCAGTTCTTGGTAGCCAGTGGGTACATACGAGAGAAGGCCATTTACGGTGCGGGTTTCGCAATGTGCAACCCGACCGGGGATGGATGCCGACGCTGTTTTGGCGGCAAGATAGAATGGCTTGCATCATGCGCTGGGTCCGTTTGTCTATCGTTCTTGTTTGCCTGCTAGCCGGTTTCTCTCTGCAGGCGTGGCCGCAAAAACCACTGCCCGTTCCGAAGAAAGTGATTCTCGATACCGATATTGGCGACGATATCGACGATGCGTATGCGCTGGCGCTGGTGTTGTCGAGCCCGGAACTGAAGCTGCTGGGCGTGACGACAGCATGGGGCGATACAAGCCTGCGCGCTCGTCTGGCGGAAGGAATTTTGTGCGAAACGGGAGAGCAAGCCATTCCTGTGATCGCCGGAGTTCCGACGAAAGCGGAGAATCCACTGAGCCAGGCTTCCTGGGCCAACCGTTTTCCGGCGCCGCCAGACACAAACACGGACGCGATCGCATGGATGGCCAGGACGATTCGCGCAAATCCTGGCCAGATCACCTTGATTGAAATTGCACCGTCGAGCAATATTGGGGCGCTCATCGATCGAGACCCCGCCGCATTTCACATGCTGGAGCGGGTGGTCATGATGGGCGGATCGATCTATCGGGGCTACGGCGATCTGGGGTATGCGCCGGACCGCGGGCCGTCGGCGGAATACAACATCAAAACGGATGTGGCGGCTGCGCAAAAGCTGTTTGCTTCCGGCGTGCCAATTACGATGGTGCCGCTCGATTCGACGCAGTTGAAGCTGAATGAGGGGATGCGGTCGGTTCTGTTTCGGCAGAGCACACCGCTGACGGATTCGCTGGCCGTGCTGACGGACGAGTGGGGCGTTGGCAAAACGCCGACGCTATTCGATGTGATGGCGGTGGAAGCGACGATCGACGGAGAGCTTTGTCCAGCGCAGCCGATGCATATTCGGGTGGATGACCAAGGGTATACGCGCGTGGGACCGGGAACGCCGAACGCTTTCGTCTGTCTGCATTCCGACTCAGACCGCTTTTTCCAGTTTCTGCTGCCGCGGTTGATGGAGCAACGACTTGGCATGGGCAGCTCGACTGCGGGCTGTTCTCAGCAAGCTGGGGAACAGTAGCCACAGCCGTTTCGAAATGCCGCGAAGTGGAAGCGGGCGAATTGCATCTAAATTTGAGACGCGCAGCGATGTCAATCCCGTTTCGGGGGAGTCGGATGGTTTTTGGTCTCAAGGTCGCGTTGGTTGTGGTTGCGGGCGCCTTCGTCGTGGCGTGCGCGTTGGGGTGGTACTGGCTGCGCAACCCCGACCGCTATCTTCCCATGGCGATTGCGAATGCCGAGAAGAGAACAGGTTTGCAGATCGACGTCCGGCACGTCGAGATTCGATATTTTCCGTTACTGGTGCGTGTCTACGGACTGGAAATAAAAAATCCAAAGCCGTTTCCGGCCGGGGATTTTCTGAAGGTCCCCATGCTGGAAGCGTCCGTGGAATGGACGCCTCTGCTGCTGCAAGGAAACATCGTGGTCCGTTCGCTGGTTCTGGACCAGCCGGAGATCGATTTCATCTCCGATCCCGACGGTCTGTGGAACTTTCAAAATCCTGCCGGGCTGAAAGAACAACCGAAGCGCTTTTCGACGGGTTCGGTCGCTTCGCTAACGGTAAAGAACGGTGTCTTGCTGGGCTCAAACCTGATCGACCCTTCCGACCGACCGGGACCGACCATTTTGGAGTTGCGGGACCTCTCCGGCGACCTGCAGCAGATTCATTTTCATCCGCACGGACAGGGCGCTCCGCTGAACGCAATCCAGGGTCGGCTGACGGCGGCGACTGCGGCTTTCGGATCCATACATACGCGGGACCTCCGTTCGGAGGTGCGCATTCAGCCGCTGGAGCTGATCTTCAAGAACTTTGCAACAAAAACCTATCGCGGCCAGGCCAGCGGAGATTTCAGCTTGAATTTCCAGGGCAAGAAAACGACGTTCCAGACCAGGGTGCAGGTCAGCGGCGTCGGAATGCCCTATCTGCTGGCTGAATTCGACTCGGGCCCACCCAAGATGACGGGAATGATGGCCGCAAAGCTGGACGTGGGCGGAGTGATTGCGCACTCCTCCAGCCCGCTGGGGGGCCTGCATGGGACTGGGACCATGACGGTGCGGCAGGGGCAACTTCCGCGCATAAACCAGAACGCGAGCATGAAGCAGATGGAGCGATTCCGCATGGCAGCAGCGGCTGGATTGCCGCCTTCGGCATTTTCTGCGTTTGGGGGCGACATGGAGCTGAAAAACCAGCGCATGTACAGCCAGCGGATCGGCATCGACTTTTACGGCATCGCCGTGGATGGGGCCGGAAGCATGTCGCTGACGGGAGGACCCATGGACTATCGCGGGACCGCCACTATCGAGAAGAGGCAGGGCTTCTTTATGAACACGTTTGCGCGCTGGTTCAAAGGGGCCCGGGAAAAGGATGGGCACCTGATGTTTCCCGTCCGGCTGACCGGAACTTTGACGAACCCGCAGTTTGCAGTTGCCCATTAGGGGTCGATCGGCTGAGAAAGGTCAAGATTGCGAGTGGTCGGCGGTCTTGTCGCGGGATGGGCATGGCGCAGCCTGGAAAAATTTGATGGCGACATCGACGTGTCCTTAATCGTTTGCATCCAATTCGCTAACACATGGCGGAGGATGTTCGCCGCGGGGGAGATAGAGAATGCTACTTATCTTGATCGTTATACTTTTGATTGTCGCCTTTGGCGGGTATCGCATGGGCCCGGGAGTTGGCTACTACGGCGGCGGCGGGCTGGGGCTGATTTTGCTGATCGTGATCGTCCTGCTGCTGTTGCGAGTGATCTGAGCGAGAAGGCAAGAATAGAAATTGGCAGGAATATGCGCGGGCTCCCACAGGCCGCACGGTTCCTGCCTTTTTCTTGGTTGAAGACTTTACCCCCAAAGATCAAAGAATGCAGGTCCCTAACGTGTGATACATTTTCCGTGCCCCCAGAGAGGGTGCAAGCATGGACGAGAAGCAAGACGGCGATCCAAATGCAAGCGATAACAAGCAAGCCCACCCCCAAATAAAGAAGCCTCGTCAAAATTGGTTGACACGGCTCATCCGCCACATAAAACGCGAACTTCATAAGCACCGCACCGCACGCGAAAAGAAAAAAGCCGACGAAACACCCGCCGATAGGGCGGCGCGGCGCACCGCCAATGCAACCTATGTAATCGCTATTTTCACGATTGTGTTGGCTATCTCTACGACCTGGACACTGGTAGAGATTCGTCGAGGCGGTGCCGACACCCACGCTCTTGCTACCGCTGCTAGTGTGTGTTAACACTATCGAAGGGCTTCGACGATGAGAGCAAGGTGGACGAAGGCAAGGAAGACGACATCGAGTTTATCGAAGCGCGAGAAGATGCGGCGGAAGCCTTTGAGCCGCCGGAAGAGTCGCTCGACCTCATTGCGTTTGCGGTAGATGGCTTTGTCGTACTGC
>JAJYUB010000120.1 GCA_021792795.1 Acidobacteriota bacterium
TAGATGGTTAAGTCCATCTACTTCTTGAAGCCCGCTTGGTGCGGGATACATTCTGCCGGCCTTTGGCCGGAACAGGGCTTACAGCCCGTTATCAGAGCCACCGCCTTCAGGCGGTGGTTTTCACTTCTTTCTTGGGTAAATGAGGGATCCCATTCTGTGCCGGATGACATTTACATGGCGCTTGACACCGGCACGACGGCAAAATACCTAGAAATCTTTCGGCAAGTATTTGTTAAGTTGGGACAGAAAAACCACTACAACATGATGATGGGAAATACCCACGTCGCTATTTCCGCAGTTGTTCAGTAGCCGGCAGCACGCAAATCGACCAACAAGCCGAATGTGCGACCGCGCGCCAGGTGAATCGCGGCAAGTGACCACCGAATCAACCTGCGTCGAAGCGACTGCCCTGCACTATTCTCTCAATAGATCGTTCTTCCCACACCTTCACCCACGGAGCACGGTTCCTGATTCCCCTCCTGTCCCTCTGCCTCGTCAGCGGAGCAGCCCCCGCCCACGCCGCCCGCAACGCCTGCGCATAGTAGCCCGTGCGGCCAGCACCGGCCAGCACGATTGGCGCTTCGACTACTCCGAACTTGATAAAATAGAGATCAGCACCCTCCCACCGCCATACCGCTGCACCGAAAGCGCTTCCCGCAAAAAGCGTGCTGCACAACCCTTCAACTACGCAGTACAATCCTTCAACTTTGTACGCCCCCCGTCGCCCCCTTGCACTATCCTCATCTATTAGATTGCTCTTCCCATGCCTCCACCCACGCGAGCACGGTTCCTGATTCCCTTCCTGGCCCTCCTCCTCGTCAGTGGAGCAGCCACCGCACGCGCCCAGCAATCGCCCCCGCGGCCAGCACCCGCGCTAACGCAACCGCAGCAGCCCCCGAATAACGCCCAGGCGTACACATTGCCGCCCGCGATCCTCGCCAAGGCCATCACCCTCACGCGCCTGCGCACCCTGCTCGACTTCGGCGGCGCCGCCTGGGCCATCCTCGTCCTGCTGCTCGCGCTGACGTTGCGCTGGCCCGCCGCCCTGCGCAACTGGGCGGAGCGCATCACCCCCAACCAATGGCGTCAGGGCCTGCTCTTCCTGCCGCCGGCCCGGGCGTGGAAACTGAAGGAGGCGTTCGGCCACTTCTGGAAATACAAATCGCCCCTCTGGGCCGGGGCCTTTCTGGATTGCTGGCGCCAGCGGGCGATGCGCAGCCGTCTGGAACCGATGCGGAAAGTTGCCCGCATGTTACGCGCTCATGAGGAACTGCTGCTGAACTGGTTTCGCGCCAAAGGGGAGATTTCCAGCGGCACCGTCGAGGGCCTCAACAACAAGATCCGTGTGGTGACCAGACGTTCTTACGGATTTCGCACCTACAAAGCGATGGAAATGGCCCTCTATCACACGCTTGGACGACTGCCAGAACCCGAATCCACCCACGAATTCTGCTGAGGAAGCACAATTCGTATGGAATCCTGCAAATGAAGAAGGTAACTCATCTCATGTCGAGGTAGTTAACAGGCGGGAGACAGCATTTTCAGCCTTGGCATCTCAGTTCTATAAGTTTCGTAGAGCATGATCGTGTCCTTTGCCATGTAAGGAACGTGAGCTTTGTGGTACCGATGCGCCGATGCGCCATCATCGCGCAAAAAACGAACGCGCGCACGTACAATAGGGAAACTATGTGCGGCATTGTTGGGTATGTGGGGAGCAAAGATCCTGTCCCGGTCATCCTAGAGGGATTGCGGCGGCTGGAATATCGCGGCTACGATTCCGCGGGCATCGCCGTTGCCGGCGGTCCGAACGGCCTGGAACTACGCCGCGCGCCGGGAAAACTGAAAAATCTGGAAGAGGTTTTACGCCAGCAGCCGCTGCACGGAACATACGGCATTGGCCACACGCGCTGGGCGACCCATGGCCGACCCACCGAAGAAAATGCTCATCCGCATCGCGATTGCAGCGGACGCCTGGTGGTGGTGCATAACGGCATCGTCGAAAATTATCTGCAATTGAAACATTCGCTGGCGGTGCAGGGCCACAAATTCGTAACAGAAACAGACACGGAAATCATCGCGCACCTGATCGAGTCGGAATTGACCGCGGCGAAAGAAAATGGAAACGCCATCCCGTTGGAAGAAGCGGTACGACGGGCTGTTCGCCACCTGACGGGGGCCTTCGCCATCGGAGTGCTTTCCGCCGACTTTCCGCAAACGCTGATTGCCGCGCGCAGCGGACCGCCCGCCGTGGTTGGCCTGGGCGATGGAGAATATTTCATCGCGTCCGATGTTCCCGGCATCCTGCACCACACGCGCAAGCTGTACTTTCTGGCGGACGGCGACATGGCGGTCTTGACGCCGGAGGGCGTCACCCTGACGGATTTCGACGGCAACGCGATCGAGCGAAAAGTGCAGAACATTTTGTGGGACCCGATACAGGCGGAAAAGGGCGGCTACAAGCACTTTATGCTGAAGGAAATTTTCGAGCAGGGAAGAGCGGTCCGCGACACCACGCTGAGTCGAGTGTCCTTCGACACGGGCAAGGTCTTTCTGGATGAAATGCAGATTCCGGAAGCTGAGTTTCGTGCGGCGACAAAGATCAATATCGCGGCCTGCGGCACCAGTTGGCACGCGGGGCTGGTTGGCAAATATATGATCGAGCGGCTGGCGCGGCTGCCGGTTGAGGTCGATTATGCCAGCGAATATCGCTATCGCGATCCTATTGCCGATTCAAAAGCGATCGGACTGCTGATTACACAGTCCGGCGAAACGGCGGACACGATTGCCGCCCAAAGGGAGATCGCTGCCAAGGGTTCCAGGACGCTGGCCATCTGCAATGTCGTCGGCGCGATGATCGCGCGCGAGGCCAACGGCTCGATCTATACGCACGCAGGGCCGGAAATCGGCGTCGCTTCGACCAAGGCATTTACCGCGCAACTGACGGCGCTGTTTCTTCTGGCGCTGTATTTGGCGCAGCAGCGCGGAACAGTCGATGCTGCCGAAAGTCTGGCGCTGGTGGAAGAGCTGGCCCGCGTTCCCAACAAGATCCGCGATATTTTGAGGCACTGCAATGCGCCCTGCGAGGCGCTGGCGAAGATCTATTCGAACGCCAGCGACTTTTTGTTTCTCGGCCGCGGTATCCACTACCCAATCGCGTTGGAAGGCGCGCTGAAGCTGAAGGAAATCTCCTACATTCACGCCGAGGGATACCCGGCGGGCGAAATGAAGCATGGGCCGAATGCGTTGATCGACGAATCTTTGCCGGTGGTGGTGCTGGCGACAAAAGACAACAACGATCCAACGTCAAAGCTGCGGTATGAAAAAACGCTCTCCAATATTCAGGAAGTGACGGCGAGGTCCGGTCAAGTGATTGCGGTGGCCATCGAAGGCGACCAGGAAATCGCCCAACTGGTCAACCACGTGGTCTACATTCCGCACGCGCCGGAGCTTCTGCTGCCGATTATGGAAGTGGTGCCGCTGCAATTACTTGCCTACCACATCGCGGTGCGGCGCGGATGCGATGTCGACCAGCCGCGCAATCTGGCGAAGTCTGTCACGGTGGAATAAGTCCATCTGCGGGCGAGTTTGTGGGGATGGGCAACAATTTCCCTAACCGGGCAAATATTTCCGGCCCTACAGCAGTATTTGTGGGTGAGTGAGCGGTGGAAAAGGCGCTGTGCTTGGAAATCCCGCAAAAACGGTGGGACTTCCACTTCTCCCACCGCCGCGACGCGGTGAAGAACCACTGATTTGACCGGGGCAAGAAGAACTGCTGAACTCCAGCTGTACGGTTCAGTCCGCTGTTGAGAAGACAGTGGCCAACCGGGCCGCGGAGACCAGCGATTCAACTCAAGGTTAAGACAATCGTGAGCGTTATGTGAACCACAGGTCCTACGCAGTTGGGGCAGCCATGTGCTCCAGGTTTCCCATGCGAGCAGCCTGAGTAAGTTTCCACTCACGAGCCATTGCGCTCGTTCCTTAGCGATCTTGATGAAGCCTTGCAATCGACCGCACGCGTGGACGGCATTGGAGGTTTCGTTGTCGCACAGCGTTACGGACTTGCTCGGCCCACAGCGGATGTGGACGTGATCGAACTTGCACCAAGAGAGGCGTCTTAGACACTCATGCAGATCGCATTGCAAGGAGGTCCGCTCCACCGAAAACATCGGATCTACTTTGATCGTGTGGCAGTTGCGGCTGTTCCTGAGAACTACGAAGACCGGCTAATCGAAATGCTCCCTGGGGCGCACCGCCATCTCAGGTTGATGGCTCTCGATCCGTACGATATCGCGCTGTCGAAGCTCGAACGGAATAGTCGGAAGGTCCGCGATGATGTCCGGTTTTTGGGCCAGTCGATCCCATTCGATCTGCAATTCTTCAGCAACGCTACGAGGCGGAGCTGCGTTGGCAACTGGGAAGGCCGGATCGTGAGGACCTGACGAGGAATTGTGGATGGAAATGCTCACAGAGTGACTGGGCTGGATCGGCTCTTGAGAAAATTCCGGCATCTTACCCGCAGAGTTCGGATAGCGTCAGAAATTCCATCACATTAGGGAAGGCCATAGATGGTGGCCGAGGTCGGACTCGAACCGACATGAGGTTGCCCTCGGCAGATTTTGAGTCTGCTGTGGCTGCCAATTTCACCACTCGGCCATTATGAAGATTGTACCCCCAGCAGGCATGTTGAGGGTCGCCATTAACCGACACGAAAATTGGACCGATGGGAGACGGACACTGTCGTCTTCAGGCCAGTAATAACTGCTGGTCGATATTGTCATTGTCGAAGATGCGTGGCAAGGCTTACCGATCTGCGTGTAAAACATCGATGGAACTTGGAAGGCGATTGTATCGGAGGAAGGTGGAGGCCGTCTGCGCTTCCTCAGCCGCGAGGAATATGACAGGCTGTGCGAAGTGATCACCAAACGATTCCCCGAGCATCTGGCGGAATTCGTGGTGAGTGTTCATACCGGAATGCGCCTCGGCGAACAATACTCCTGTACGTGGTCACAGGTTAACCTTGATCGCAGGACCATCGAACTGACCAAGACGAAAAACGGGTCGGCCCGGACGGTTCACTTGAATTCGGATGCGGTGACAGCGATTGAATCGCTTCGACGCCCGATCCTGCGTGCGGGCGCATCCATCAAATCAAAGAGATTCAGGAAGCTGCGGGCCACAAGACGATCATGATGGCAGCGCGGTACAGCCATCTTTCCCCTGCGCATAAGCTGTCTGTGGTGGAGCGGATCGCGTCTGCTTCCGAATAGCCGTTCATAGAAGCTGACATTCCCCGGATATTGGAAGATGTGCCGAGGCACGAGGGCCGGTGTCAAGGTTCCACGACCGCGAAGCGGCGCGCTTCAGCGCGACCTTGACTCCGGCCCGGCCTCGGCTATGCTCTGCCAGTCCGGGAATGTCCGATAGATTCTTCAATCTTCATTTGTAGACAAAAATAGTTCAACAATGCAAAGTACATCAGGCGGCTTGTAACAGGTCAACGATGTTCTCAATGGCCTTGTCGGCCTTGTGGTAGGCGGCTTCCAGTTT
>JAJYUB010000039.1 GCA_021792795.1 Acidobacteriota bacterium
TTGACCCTGCGGAATTAGGAATAGAACATGAGGCCATCGAGGATGCGACCGACGTGACCCTCTTTGAGGATCTTGGGAACGGGCAGACGAAGCTGACCTTCATTGGAAATGAACCGATGGAGAGCGCAAAGAACAGCGGTCAGCTCGAGGGCTGGAACCAGATCCTCGATAAAATTGCCGCGGTGGTTGCGGGGCTGGCGCAGTCGAAATAAGTTGTTGAAGTTTTGATGATCGTCATGCGCGAGATACGGAACCTAAAGCAAACGCAGGTCCATCCCGGGGACCCCAGCAAAGGGTGGCGGCGGAGGCTTAGCCTGCATATCTCACGCGCCGACTGTTAAAGGGGAGAGTCTGCGGGCAAAAATATTGCTGGAAAGGCCGTCTTTTCTATGTCATAACTGCGTTGTCGAAGCGTGTTATGGCTGCGGAAAGGGCGGCCTTTCTCATGACGGAGTGTAATCGAGAAGTCTTCTCGTTTGCATCTCATTTTTCTCGCCGCGTGGAGGTCAGTTTCACCGCGGGTCAGGTATCGACCGATGGCGGAGCGCTGTTGTTGCGTCAGGCCGATGGCAAGATCGGTTTGCTGAAGCGGGTGGCGTCTTGTTTTACCGACCGGCGGTCGCCGCTGCCGATCCAGCACCAGCTTGGCGAGATGCTCTCGCAGCGCATCTACGGGCTGGCGCTGGGCTACGAGGACCTGAACGATCATGAGCAGTTGCGCCACGATCCGCTGATGGCGGTGCTGGCCGGCCGGCGCAAGCTGGAAGAGCCCCTGGCCGGCAAGAGCACGCTGAACCGGCTGGAGCTTCCCGGCGGCAGCAACCGCTATCACAAGATCCACTACGCGCCGGAGAAGATCGACGCGCTGCTCGTGGACGCGTTCATCGAGCCTCGCGCGCGGCAGCCGGAGCAGATCGTGCTCGATCTGGATGCGACCGACATCCCGCTCCACGGCCATCAGCCGGAGCGTTTCTTTCATGGTTATTACGATGACTACTGCTACTTGCCGCTGTACATTTTCGCAGGCGATCAGTTGCCGTGCACGCGGCTCAGGTCCTCGAATGTGGACGGCGCCGCCGATGCGCTCGACGAGGTCAAGCTCATCGTGGCCCAGTTGCGCGCCAAGTGGCCCAAGGTGCGCATCGTCTTGCGCGGGGACTCGGGCTTCTGCCGCGAGGAACTGATGGCATGGTGCGAGGCCGGCGAGAACAAGGTGGACTTCCCGTTCGGTCTGGCGCGCAACAGCCGCTTGCAGAAGATCATCGGCAAACAGATGCAGGAAGCCAAGCTGGAACATGCCGCGACCGGCAAGGCGGCGCGCGTGTTTACCGAGTTCGACTATCAGGCCCGCAAGAGCTGGGCGCGACCGTGGCGCGTGGTCGCCAAAGCCGAATATCTCGACAAGGGCGAAAACCCGCGCTTCGTCGTTACCTCGCTGGGCGCCGATGAGTGGGCGGCGCGGGAACTCTACGAGCGGTTCTACTGCCAGTGTTGCGAGATGGAGAACCGCATCAAGGAGCAGATGTGCTTGTTCGCCTATCGCCTATCGACCGAGGAGATGAAGGGCAATCGGCAGCGGCTGTACCTGTCGGCACTGGCTTACACGCTGGTCGAAGCGCTCAGGCGGCTGGCTCTGAAGGGCGCCGAGTGGGCCGAGGCGCAAGTGGATACCATCCGCCTCAAGCCGTTCAAAGTCGGCGCCCGGGTCCGCATCGGCGCCCGGCGCGTGTGGCTGGAGATGAACTCCTTCTATCCGTGGAAGCACATCTACGCCCGCGCCTTCGACGCACTGCGCTGCTGAGAGCCAAAAGACACCCAAACAGACTTTTCCACTGCGGCCGCACAAGGAGGCTGGCGGAGCTATGCCCCAAATCCAACTTCGGCACTGAAAAAGTCCCGCCACTCCCCGCAAAAATCGACCCCTGTGAGAAATGGCGGCTAGTAACTGCTTGCCAGGCACGGGATGCCTACAATTGCTCCAGCGACCTGCTGATAGAATGCACACAATACGGAGGGTGCCAATCAGTGCGGTCTATATCTTCTTCTCGCTCGCGTTCTCGGGCACAGATTGTTTTTTTTGCAGTTGTCATTGCCATCCTGGCACTTACAATTTCGCAAATCGTACGTGCCGATACCCCGATGACTGCCGCGGACTATGCTGCAGATCCGCCGGCAATGATCGGCGCCTATCGCCATGTTGAGGCGGCTTCCGTGTCCGACGCCATTGAGCAGTTATTGCACGAGAAGCGCTACATGTCGCATCGCATGAGGTCTATTTTTCCTGCTAAATTTGCAGGTCCCGCACTGACAGTCGCCCTTGTGAAAGAGGAGAACCATGACCCCAATGCGCTCTCGGGGATGCTTAGGGCCATCGACTCGGGTGGCCCCGGTTTTGTGTTTGTGATGACGGTCCAGGACGGCGCGGACATTGCTGGAATGGGTGGCCTAATGGGTACAGCCATGCTAGCGCGCAACTTTTCCGGCGCCGTGATCGATGGCGGCGTACGCGACCTGCCGCAGCTTAAAAAAATTGGTTTTCCAGTCTATGCGCTTGGGCCGGTACCGTCTACTTCTGTTGGACATTACCGCTTTGCCGGCATGAATGTGCCCATAGTCTGCGATGGTGTAGCTGTGGCCCCCGGCGACATTGTCGTGGCTGACCAAGACGGTGTTGTTGTGGTCCCCCGTGCAAATGCTGCCGATGTGCTGGTTCTAGCGCAAAAGCTGGATTACAGCGAACATTCCATGTATCCGTACATTGAGAAGTTTCACTCTATTGAAGAAGCGGTCAAGCGATTTGGAAGACTCTAATTCAGAACAGGGTCGCCGACCGTGTCTCGTGTGTAGGAAGTTCTGAAGAGGACAATCGCCATCAACTGTTTGCGTTATGTTGTTACACGTTATCTACAGGAGAACAGGTGCAATGAAAGAACCGTCAAGAAGATCTCTCATCAAGAATGCGGCCAAAGTTGCAGTCGCTGCGGCAGGCGGCTCCATGTTGACCGACCCTGCAACTGCGCAAACTACCGGAAAACTCGAAAAGAAAAGCTATCCGGCGAGCCAGCCAGGCAAAAAGCAGCTCTTTTCAAGCGCCGTTTCCTACGGCAATCTTCTCTTTCTTTCGGGTGTGGGCGCCCATTTTAAAGGCACCATTGAAGAGCACACGCAACATGTCCTCGATGAACTACAGAAGAACCTTGCCAGCGCTGGATCGTCGATGGAGAAGGTGCTGAAGGTGAATGTTTATCTGAATGACCTGAAGGATTACGACGCGATGAATAAGGTCTACCTGGACGCACCCTGGGGCAATATTCCACCCGTAAGGACGACAGTTGCTCCTGCAGGAGGCATCCCTGGCAATTCTCTGGTCGAGATAGATTTAATCGCCTATATCTAAGTCGAATCGCCCGTGAAATTGCGACTCCCTGGAAGGAAGCATCGCGTTACGGTTAACTGCGATGGCTTGTCTCCACGGACAATTGGCCTACTTATGATTCTGACAAGTGTGACCCCAGGGTTTTTCTGGTTCAACCAACCGGTTCCATTCGTGTGCCTTCGAATGCAGCGACGCGCTTGCAGGGTGGAGTAGTCGATCGATGTCGAAAGTGAAAGGTATACGACTCCGCTACATCCTGGCGTTCTGGCTATTTATTTTGAGCGCGGTGGCATTCTTAGACCGCACAAATATATCGATAGCTGGGCTGGATATCAGCCGGGAATACGGATTGGGGAACCAGCGGCTGGGATGGATTTTTAGCTCGTTTCTGATCGGCTATGCGGTATTTCAATTACCGGCAGGATGGTTGTCGTCGCGGTTCGGACCGCGTCGAGTGTTGACCCTGGGAGTGCTGTTATGGGGCGCGACGACGGCGCTAACGGCGATGCTGCCAACGACAATCGAGCATGCGGTGTTGCTGTTGATTGGCGTGCGCTTTGTGCTGGGGGCTGGAGAGTCGGTCATTTATCCGGCGGCCAACCAGTTTGTGGCGCGATGGGTGCCGCTACAGGAGCGAGGCGTCATCAATGGGCTGATCTTCGCTGGAGTAGGAGCCGGCAGCGGACTGACGCCGCCATTGCTGAGCTGGCTGATCAGCCATCACGGTTGGCGGGCGGCATTCTGGTTCAGTGCGATTGTTGGTTTTGTTGTCGGAATTGTGTGGTGGCTGATTGCACGAGACACGCCGGAGGAGCATCCGACGGTACAGCCTGCGGAGTTGCAGGAGATTCGCGAAGGGCTGAACTATCATGCCAAGGCGGGTGGCAGCGGGAAGCCGGCCATCTCCTGGAGAGCGATCTTCCATCGTCGCGACCTGCTGGTATTGATGGCGGCATATTTCAGTTTCGGCTATATCGCATGGATATACTTCAGTTGGTTTTTCCTGTACATGGCGCAGGCGCGGGGATTCGATCTTCGATCGAGCGCCCGCTATGCGATGCTGCCGTTTCTGTCGATGACGGTGTGCTGTCTGGCGGGAGGAATGCTGAGCGACAGGCTGACCGAGCGATATGGGTTGCGAGTCGGCAGGTGCATTCTGGCGTCCGCGTCCATGGTGGGGACGGCGATTTTCCTGGTGATTGGCTCGCAGGCGGAGGGCCCGCAACTGGCAGGGTTGATACTAGCGGGAGGAGCAGGCGCGCTGTATGTTTCGCAGAGTTCGTTTTGGTCGGTCTCGGCGGACATCGCCGGCGATAATTCCGGTATCTTCTCCAGCATTATGAATATGGGCGGGCAGATCGGAGGAGCCGTCACAGCATCGCTCACTCCCTGGCTTGCGCAGCGTTATGGATGGACGACCTCTTTTGCCATTGCTGCCTCGCTTGCACTTATCAGCGCTGCCTGCTGGCTGACCGTACATCCGGAACGTCCTCTTCAAGTGAGGTCGGGCCCAACTTCTTCCAGCCCTTCAACGTCTTCCACCGCAATGCGGTGCATTCCTCATCCTGAATCCGTCGAACTTCCCCCGCAATTCTCCATTCGCGGGCGCAGCTATTTGCCGGCCGCAGCCCTTCAGTCCAGGAACATCGCCTCGATGTCCCGCCAATTGTCCACGCGGCGATAGCCGGAGGTGTGGACGTTGTGAGGCGCGGTAAAAAGAATGCCTTCGCCCTGGAAGGAAGCCAGGTTGCGCGGCATGTCGTCGATCAGAAAATCCGCATGCAAAATGCTTTTATCGCCACAGAAGACGAAGTTTTGCGGCGAGAGAAAATCGTAATGCCGGCGCAGCCAGCGATACTTTGAGTCGAAGGAACTTGGAAATGCCATAGCTGCCGTTGCAATGAAAATCTGGTAACGGCGGCTCATCCGCAACAACACTTCCTGGCTGCCTGGAATGACGGGAATGTCCTCAAAAAAACCGTCGCTCAGCAGATAGGAATCGATCCGATTCTGCCCTTCCGGCGGCAGCACCTGCCAAAGCCATTTGCCCTGAATGTCCTGCTTGGTCAGCGAGGCATGTTGTTCGCGACTGTAGCGGGCGAGCAATTCGCCCAGCGTGTCCGCCATAACCTCATCCATATCGACGGCGATTCGCTGCATACGGGCCCGCCTTCAATCCTCTCGCGTGGAGCGGTCGAAGCCGGTGGGCTTTGCGCACGCCGCATCGTTGGCCAAGCCTGCTGTTTTTTTTCCGGCAGATGGAAGGTGGATGGCATCGCTCAGGTCGACGGCTGGATTGTAGTAGAGGAAGCGTCCGCAGGATTCACAGAAATGCACGGCGCCCTGACGAATCTCATTCCATCGCTGCGGCCGCACCATCATCTGACAGGCGGAACAACGCTGCTGCTCGACGGTCGCAATGGGCATTTTGCGGGCGGCGGCCATGCGATCGTATTCCGACAGCAATTGCGGGTCCGCCGACTGGCGCGCGGCATCGCGTTCACGATGAAGTTCCGCCAGGATTGCCTTGTCGCGGTCGCGTCCGAGTTGAGATGCGGCCTTCTCATTCTCCAACGCCTGAAGCTGGTTGGCGCGGGTCTCATGCAACAACCGCTGCTTCACTTCCAAGGCCTCGGTTTCCATCAGGCTGGCAAATTCCAACTCGTCAATGCGATCGATTTCCTTTTTGCAAAATTTCAGCTGATGTTCCAGCGCTTTTACCTGGCCATCGCTCTTGGCATCGTCCAACTGGACGCGATAGCGGGCGGCTTTCACGCGCATATCTTCCGCATCCAGCTCCAGTTTGCGTCGCAAGGACGCCTCTTTGGCAAGCGCAGTGGCATTCCGTTCCAGCAGGCGGCCAGTGTCGTAGAGCGCAGCCTCGCGCACCTCAACTCGCCCGCCGTATTGCGCAATTTGCACGCTCAACACCTGGATTTGCTGCTCCAGCTCCTGCAGGTGGACGAGTTTTTCCAGCTCATTGTGCATACAAGGAAGGATAAAAACGCAGTCTAGCAGCTACGGAGCGATTCCGACGATTATGAGTGGTACCGCTGGAACCCCTCTGCCTTCTCGGATCAGGTTATACAGCTCCCCTTCATAGTAGGAAGGTCCGGACGACATTTCGGCCTGAAGCTCTTTCATGGGGAGAATCTCAACTCCTACATCGATCACGTCGCCAACATAAAAAGCCATGTGCTTCACGAAAAGGTCATAGGCCACGAATGAATATTTACCAAATTGGATCTCAACAGCCACTCGATCCTTAATATATTCCGTTTGGCTATAGGATAATTACGTGGGCCCTCCAAAGGCTTATTAGGGAAATTTACCGATGCTAACGCAGTTACGGACTCTACGGCGGTGAGACCCGCCGCTGGCGCATTCTAGAGGGTTTGACGACGCGCGACTCGAAGATTTGAACATCGTTTTCAAGCAAATTACATCTCCGCCTCAGCCTCGAAAAAGTTCGTTGAGCATCCGACAATCTGCCAAAAACTTGAGCGCCACTGGCAAAGCCGCGCCATACCTCCACAACCGTCCAAACCACTTGCTCTTCGGTATCAGCCATTGTCGACTCCTTTGTTGGCGCGAGCGAACCAATCGGCTACGTTCGCATATTCGAGGTAGCTGGTTAGCTCAGAAAGCCCGCTGCGCCGAAACGTAGGACGCGCCAGTTGCCGTATAAAGAGATCGCGTCTTTGATCGTTCGAGGCAATGAAGAATCTTGAGACATTTGGATTCGTCAAGAGTACATCGTTGAAGCGAAGAAACCCTGAGTAGATAGGCGTCGAGTGTTCCACTTCAAAAAGTCCTTCAATCTCGTTCCTCCCGCTTGCCACCCAGATGACATCGATTTCGGACAGAATGGGATGAATGTCGGCAAACCCGGCGGGTATTGTGTTGCGCAGAGGGTAGCGGGGTGTTAGCGACCAATCGAGCGAGCAAGCGTCATTTGCCGGGACGAAAACCTCGTAGCCCTTGATTACGCCGATTGCCCCCAACATCGTTTGGACCTGACAATGCGTCAGATCGCGCCGCTCCCGCAGTCGGCCCGCTTCGATACCCTGCCGGATGGTCTCCAGACCGGTATATGCGTTTACATTGAACCGACCCCGGCCCGGCACGTAGAGTTCCCGCGTTCCGTGACCCCGTAGAAGCAGAACCTTGTATTGACCGTCCCTAGCGGGGCTGATCTGTTGAAACATCCCTTCAAATGCAGCATAGGGAAGAAAGACCGGTTGTGATACGTCATCGGTGAGCAGAGCAATAAACGAGTTATGGCCTTCAAGTTGAAGCAGATCAACCTTGCGGAGACCGAAGAAAGCTTCGCGTCTCTTGTGAACCTTGGAATAGCGAAAATACACCCGCGCTGCCTCGTCTCCGACAACGAACATTGAGTTGCTTCTCGGGAGCCTTCGCATCTCTCCAAAGCACGCCTCAATCTCAGCGATAATCTTTCGCGTTGTAACGTTCGCCATAGAGCCACACTCATACCGTCTTCTTTCCCTTTCGCCCAGCAAATCCTCATGTAGGTCGATGTGGCGTTCGTACCGCAGGAGAAGTCACAATGAGCTGCATAGACTCGGCGGGCAGGGGACGCATGAAGGCGAGATTGTCCTGGCACCTGATGACCGCTTCAGGGTCCTGCCTTGGCATTACCACAAACTTCTCGAACAGACTTGGGGCTTGCTCCACCTTACGTCTGGGCAAAGAACTCACTCGACTGCCTCCATCTCTTTCACGCCGATATTTAAGTCAGGTTCTGCCCCATGACCGTTGTATCTGCCACTATGATGCGCGAATGCACTGAGAGATTCAATAGCAACCTGTCGGCGCGTCAAAACTAACGTCATTCCACGGAGGGACTACAGGCGCCAGGACACGCTGGAAGCGCGAAAACTGCCGTGGTCGTTACAATGGATGCGGGAGTTTTCACCACCATGCGAAGATCGTTTCTATTGGCGGCCTTATTTTTGGCCGGACTGAATTCCGTCGCACAAACAACGCCCCACGACCAAGGCAAGGCATGGACTGTTGCCGACATATGGCGAGCCGGCGGTCCGACCGGACGTCCGCCCCACGATTATCTGTGGAGTCCGGACAGCGGCAGTGTCACGTATCTATCCGCCGACTCCGAGCACGGCCAGCCGGACGATGTCGTCACGGTGAACGCGGCCAACGGCGCGGCCTCTGTGCTGGTGCCGGAAACGCGCCTGGCAGCCATTTATGGAGTGAAAAACGACGAGCGAGACCGCGACCATCGCGCCCGCTACGGAGTCTCCAGCTATCTGTGGTCGCCGGACTCGAAGCACCTGATCTTCGACAACACCGGCACGCTGTGGATCTACGATCTATCGAAGGGAACAGCGTCCGAGGCTGCCAAAACGGGGGCCGGCAGCGGCGACGATCCAAAATTTTCCCCGGACGGCGCTTCAGTTTCCTTTATTCGCGATCACAACTTGCATGTGCTGTCGCTCGATAGCAAGCACGACGCCGCGCTGACCGACACCACCGAAGCAACCCTGCTGAATGGCGAGGTCGATTGGGTGTATGAAGAAGAGCTGGGCGTCCGCAGCAATTATTTTTGGGCGCCAGACTCGAAGCACATTGCCTATCTGCAAATGGATGAGGCCACGGTGCCGACCTACCCCATTACGGATTGGATTCCGACCCACAGCACGGTCGATCAACAACGGTATCCGCAGCCAGGCGACCCCAATCCAGGAGCGCGCGTCGGCATTGTGGCGGCAAATGGCGGAGATACGCTGTGGCTGCATGTGCCCGTCAGCCAGCATAACGACTACATTCCGCGCTTCGGCTGGCTCGACAGCCACCACGTATGGATGGAGGTGCTGCGCCGCGATCATAGCCACATGGAACTGTTTTTCGCGGACACGGAGACGGGGGCCGTTCGCAGCGCGCTAAAGGAGACGGCCAATAAATTTTTCGACGAAGCCTACGATGTGCATTTTCTGCAGCACGGACAATTTTTGTGGAGCAGTTGGCGCGACGGCAATACGCACCTGTACCTCTATCGCTACGATGCCAACGATCCAATGACGGCGGACGCAACCCTGGCGCGGCAACTGACGCACGGCGATTGGGAAGTGCTGAGCGTGGCCGGCGTCGATGAGAAACAAGGGACCGTCTACTACACATCGAACGAAACCGACCCGCGAGAAGAAATGCTGTGGCAGATCGGCCTGGATGGCAATGGGAAGAAGATGCTCAGCAGGTTCCACGGCGTCCATCGCATCACCCTCTCTCCCGATGCAACGCACTATGTGGACTCCGCGTCCAGCCTGATGCAGCCGCCGGCGGTCAGCGTTTGCGACATGGCCGGCGCATGCACGCCGTTTTGGAACTCGCACCCGCTGGATGGATACAAACTGGTCGCGCCGGTGATGTTTGCAGGCAAAGCGGTGGATGGAGAAACTTTGTATGGCGAACTGCTGTTGCCGCCCGATCTGCATTCGACGGCCAGCGTGCCGCTGATTGTAAATCCCTACGGCGGTCCGCACGCGCAGACTGTCCGCGATGAATTTGGCGGGCAAGGTTTCCTGTTCGACCAACTGTTGATGCAGCATGGTTTCGCAGTGCTGCATGTCGACAATCGCGGCATGGGCAATCGCGATCGGACCTTTCAGGAAGCGGCCTATCGCGACTTTGGACCGGTGCAATTGCAGGACCAGATGGCGATGGTCGATCAGGTGCTGCGGGAATATCCGCAACTGGACGCCAGGCGCATGGGCTGGTGGGGTTGGAGTTGGGGCGGAACGTTCACGCTCTACGCCATGACCCACTCCGACAGGTTTGTCGCCGGAGTTTGCGTGGCCCCGGTCACCAACTGGCGGCTCTACGATTCCATCTACACGGAACGGTATCTTGGCCTGCCGGATGAAACCCAGCAGACCTACCAGGATGATTCGGTCGTCAACAGCGCGGCGCACTTGCACGGAAATCTGCTGATGGTGCAGGGTACTGGCGACGACAATGTCCACATGCAGAACACAATCCAGATGATCCAACAATTTGTAACTGCGGATGTTTCCTATAGGCTGATGCTGTATCCGCGCAAGACGCATTCGATTGCAGGAGCGCCCGCGCGCACCCATTTGTTCAATGCAATTCTGCAGCAATTTGAAACCAACCTGCGGCCCTCCGCAGCCGGCGAGTAAATAGGAGCGCTCCGCGCATGCCTCATCCAGCCGAAGGCCCGCGCACCCACGACCTGGTGCGCGGCCGAACCATGGTCGGCGACTTTGAACTGACAATCTGCACCGACGGTACCTATGTATTGGACGGCGGCGCCATGTTTGGCGTGGTGCCCAAGCCGATGTGGGAACAGCGCGCGCCCGCGGACGATAAAAACCGAATCCTGCTGGGTGCCAATACGGTCATTGTTCGCACAGGGAAGCACACGGTGGCGATTGAAACCGGACTGGGCAATAAGCTGTCGCCCAAGCTCAGAGAAATTTACAAGTCGAGCGAGATGCTGCCGAAAAGCCTGGCCGCAGCGGGTGTGCAGCCGGACGAGATCGACATCGTCATCAATTCGCACCTGCATTTCGATCACTGCGGATGGAACACCGTAAGAAGCGAATCGGGCCAGATTGTGCCGATGTTTCCCAACGCGCGCTACTTTGCGCATCAAGGAGAAGTGGAGCACGGCCGCCAACAACTGGAACGTGACCGTATCAGTTACATTAGCGAAAATTACGATCCGCTGATCGAGTCGGGACAAATGACACTGGTGGACGGCAACACCCCAGGGAAGATTTTTGAGATCGTTCCTGGGATTACGTGTGAACTGTTTCCCGGCCACACCGCGCAGTTGATGGCGGTCCATATCGATTCCGCGGGCAAGCGGGCCACGTATATTTCGGATTTGCTCCCCACCAGCGCGCATCTAGACGCCACCTGGGTGATGGGCTACGATTTATATCCGCTGACCTGCATTGAAGAGCGCAAGCGCTTCTACTGGCGGGCCATTCCAGAACAATGGCTGGTCCTGTTTACCCATGACCACGACCATCCCATGGGGACGATTCAGGTGAATGAGAAGGGCAAGCCAACGCTGCGCCCAATTGACGGACAACTGTAACTTTTCAAGTTACATAACGATTTACAATTTCTCCAAGAGAGAGTTTCCCACCGGCGACCCTAACCCGGTGCATGCATCCCAGCCCACCCCGGCGCTGAATGCGCCATTGTTGCCTTGGGTGATGTCGCGAAATGCGGCGCTGCCCAGCAGCGGATAAATTTGCGGATTCAGAAATCCCACTGGCTTGCCCAGTTTCCGATTCAGCAGCGCAACCAGGCCAGCCCACAACGGCGCCACCGCGCTGGTGCCGCCGACGACCTCCGTCTGCCCATCCACTTCAATCGAGTAGCCGGTTGCCGGCGCAGCATCTCCCGCAACATCCGGTACGCCGCGCCCGCTGCCGCCATTCGTTGCGGCGGAGACATTCGCGTTCTGCTGCCACGTTGGCAGCGCGAACACGGCACTCACTCCGCCGCCGGTCGCGCCACCGCTTTGCGCTTCATCGTTCCAAACCACTTCATTCGTCAAGGTAGTCCCGCTCACTGTGATCTTCGTTCCTCCGCAAGCCAGCACGTGCGGGCTGGATGCGGGAAAATCGACATGGTTGGCGCCATCGCTGACGCCATCCGTAGAGCCATTGTCTCCAGAGGCAACCGTAATCGTGATGCCAAGGGCCGCAGCCGATTGGCACGCGTCGTCGAACGCCGTCATCGCCTGCTGCGTCCAACTGGATTCGGGGCCGCCCCAACTGATGGAAATCACCGATGGATGATTGGTCGCGTCGTGGATTGCGGTCGTCAACGCATCGAGAAATCCCTGGTCCGTATTGGGAGTGAAATACACGGCGATCTCCGCCGCGGGCGCGACGCTGGCGGCCACTTCAATGTCGAGCATCACCTCGCTGTCGGCACCGTTGGGATTGGTCGGCGAGTTTGTGCCTCCATCCACCGACACGGCAACCACGGTGGGTGGAGTGATGCTCTGGTTCTGGAAATATTGCTGAATGTCGGTCGTGGTGAAGCCGCCGCCAAGCTCCAGAATGCCGATGGTTTCACCGCTGCCGTCTGCGTTCAAGGGAAAGCTATAGAATTCCGCCACCTGCCGCGGCAGATAGCTCTGCGCGCCGACTGCTGCAGGACGTAAATCTTTCAATCGCCGAAGGTGCGACCGCGCTTGCGGCCGCGTGTCCAGGCCCAGCACCGCATCCACCGCGGAGGCACAGTCCGCAGGCAGCGTAATGGCCTGCGTATGGATTCGATATTGCCTGCCCTCGTGTTCCACCTGCTGCAACTCGGTTTGAAACGCCTGCCGCATCTGCTCCGCCGTGCCGGTAAGCGCCAGCGTGCGGCGGTCGAGGCTGGACGCGTTTTTATCCACCGACAAACCGTGTTGCGCCGCGAAGGCGCGCAGTCGATCGAAGGCCGCCGGGTCCGCGGCATACTTGCTGGAAAATTCTTCGCGAGAGATCTGCCGGCCTTGCAGGCTGGCAAGATGGAGCGGCTGTTTGCGTTTGACGATGACGGAAACGCGGACCGGCTCATCGGCGGGCGTTGGGCCCACCACGCGCGCGGCGGCGGAAAGTTTGCGAACTGTAAAGGGAAGGGAAACACGCGGCGAATTGTTGGATGGGGAATGCATCGGGGATGGCCTCCAATCCGGTTCTTATCTTAAAGAGATGCAAAATCGGCGAAACAGGGTGGATGGGCGAGGACAAGGGTCGTCCGCCACTGCGGAGCCAAAACAATTTTCTTTGATTTTCACGCGCAGAGTATACTTGCACCGCACTGGAAAACATTCGCCATAAGTCATTCGTTTGATCGTCCCGGGAGTGTATATGAAACGTTTCGCCGCGATTTGCCTAATGTTCTCGACAACTTTTTATGCGGTGGCACAGACGCCCACCGCCCCAGCCCCGCCTTCCAAGAACGTGCTCGAGGACGGAACCCCGATTCGACTGACGTTGCAGGAAACTTTATCTTCTGCCGATGCCAAGGTAGGGCAAGAAGTGGCCTTTGAAGTTGTCGATGATGTTCTGGTGAACGGCTACGTTGTGATCTCACGCGGCGCAGTGGCAAAGGGGACGGTCACGGGCGCGCTACCCAGCAGGAGAATGGGCCGCGCCGGCAAATTGAACGTCAACATCGACAGCGTCCATCTGAACGACGATGAAAAGGTCGCATTGCGCGCCGTCAAAGATGCGCAGGGGGGCAGCCATGTTGGAGCGATGACAGGCGCCATGGTTGCGACGGCCATTGTTTTTTTCCCGGCCGCTCCTCTCTTTCTGTTTGTGAAGGGCAAGAACATCACCATCCCGAAGGGAACTCCGATTACATCGTTTGTGAATGGGAATGTGCCCCTTGATCCAGCGAGATTCGCCGCCCCGGGTCAACCGGGTTCCGCTGTTGTGCTGGCCCCGGCAACGCAGAAAATGCCCAAGATTTCGATCGTTTCCAGCCCAGCAGGCGCGGATGTCAACATCGACGGCAACTTTGTCGGAAATACTCCGTCACGCCTCGACCTGCCGGATGGCGCCCATACCATAACAGTTTCGAAAGACGGTTATAAAACGTGGGAGCGCAAGCTGATGGTGACGGACGATCCCGCCAATTTGGATGCGGAGTTAGAGAAGCAATAATTTGCAGTCGCAAGCCGATTTAGCGAGGCAGCCCAGCCACCATCCACTGCTTGTACAGCGGGATGTTGCCGTGTTTGGGAGGGATTTTTTCGCGCTTCGTGTCGAGCATTTCCAGGGCGCGAATCAAATGCAATCGCGTCTCGCTGGGCTCGATGACCGCATCGACATGGCCGCGCTCGGCGGCGACATACGGGTTGGCGAAGCGCTCGCGGAACTCCTCCACCTTTTCCTGGCGTGTGTCGGCAAGAATTTTTACCTTGTCGTTTTCTTTGAACACGCATCCATACCGAAGTCGGTGCGGCGATGGGTGACGAAGCGATCCATCTCCTCAAGCGTTCCCGCATCGAGAAGAAGCTCGATGCGTTCCCGCGCCGACAGCTTGCTTTCGCGATGTTGGCACCGCGCCTCCGCCCTCTTCCGCCAGGGCGTTGCAGCGTTCCAGTTCCAGAAGTTTCTCTTGTACGGTCACGACTGGATCATAGAAAGATTGCAACGGCAGAATATGTGCGCGGGGCCACAAGGGCGAAGACGCAGCGACTCAGGCAGGTAAGATCGCAAAAAATCAGGGGGCTTCCGGGAAAGGTTGATTCCAAACTACGAAATCAACGCAGGCGAGGTCACTACATTACGTGGCGATGGAACAGACAGTCTTCTTTTCTGGAAGGGCAGAGCCAACTGGCGACGGCGCATCCCAGCAGAATGCCGAGGCTGATGCCCCCCATCACAAGGGGCAACATAGACTCAATGGATTGCCATCCCACGCGAAAAGTTGCAAGATGTGTCCAACTCATAGCGCTGCTCCTGTGTTGAAGTTGATTCCTCTGTCTAGATAGATTCCATTTTACGAACTTCGGTTGACTTTAGACCAAAAAAATGAATCCAAAGCGGTTTTCTTGTAAGACGCCCTTGCAATCGTGCAAAGCGCAGGGAATCGTTGCGCATGCGGCCCTCTTAGGCGCACACTAATGGCGAAGGATTGGCGAAATAAATGGCGCCGTCGAGCCCAAATTCCGAGCGACCAGCGTCCTGTGTTTCGGCGGCGCCGCGCGTACGTTGGCTGTTTCTGGACCTGAATTCCTACTTCGCCTCGGTCGAGCAGGAGAAGGAACCCAGCCTGCGCAACCGTCCCGTCGCGGTGGTGCCGTTGATGGCGGACACTACCTGCTGCATTGCCGCCAGCTACGAGGCGAAGGCCTTCGGCGTGACGACTGGCACCCAAGTGGGCGAAGCCAAGCGGATGTGTCCCGGGCTGGTGCTGGTCGAGGCGCGGCATGAACTGTATGTCGACTACCACCGCCGTGTGGTGGAGGCGGTGGAAAGCTGCGTGCCGGTTTCGTCCGTGCGGTCCATCGACGAAATGGCCTGCGAGTTGATTGGCCGCGAGCAGCCGCTGCTGGCCGCCATGGAGTTGGCGCGGCGGATCAAAACCACGATTCGCGAACGGGTGGGCAGCACGCTCTGCTGTTCCATTGGCCTGGCGCCGAACCGATACCTAGCGAAGATCGCCTCCGACATGGAAAAGCCGGACGGCCTGATCGCGCTGACCCACGATCTTCTGCCGCACGCGTTGCTGCGCCTCAAGCTGCGTGACCTGGTCGGCATTGGCAGCCGCATGGAACGCAGACTCAACAGCCACGGCGTGAAAAGCATGGAGGACTTGCTTGCCTCGAACGCCGAGCAGCTTGGCCAGGCCTGGGGCGGAGTGCAGGGCGAGCGGCTGTGGCATTGGCTGCGCGGCGAAGACTTCCACGATGCCGAGCTGGAACACGCCAAATCCATTGGCCACGAACATGTTCTGGGCCCGGAGCTGCGCACGCTGGAAGGCTCCTACGCCACCGCGCATAAACTGCTGCACAAAGCGGCGATGCGTTTGCGCATGCAGAAGTTGTGGGCCGCGGGTATTTCGCTTTCCTTGCGATTTACGGTGCCGAAAAACGCGGCGACTGGGAAGCACGGATCGGGAATTCCGCAGCAGGCCTGGACTGGGCAGTTGCGGCTGGTGGAATGCCAGGACCCGCAAACCCTGATTGAAGGGCTGCGAAAATTGTGGTCGATGCGCCCCACTGGATCGCTGTACGAAAAGCCATTTCTGGTCAGCGTCACGCTGATCAACCTGGTTCCGGACGCGCTGCACACGCTCAGCCTCTTCAGTGCGCTCGACCGCGAAGCCAGCCGAGACCAGTTGGCCGCGACCATGGACCGGCTCAACCGGAAATACGGGACCGAGACGCTCTACTTCGCCAGCATGCATTTGGCGAAAGCGGCGGCTCCGACACGCATTGCCTTCCACACCATTCCGGACTTGTTTTAGAGCAGACCGTCAGTTTGGCCCGCGATTGTCCTGCTGACGCCGCGGCGCGGGGCGAGACTCCCGATGTTGCGGGGCAGGCCGCGATCCCGGTCGTGGCTGCGGGATTTGGCGCGGGCGCGGCACCGGTTGAGCAAATTCCTGCTGCGCGCGGGGCAGCGGGCGGCAGCTGGGATGAAGGCGTGTCCGCAACCAAACAGCACGGCGAAGGCTGCGGCCAGCATTCGCACCGAGAGGCGCATTCGGCCAGCGGTTGCGGCTTGTCAACATCGAAACGGCGAGGGCCATTCTGGGGGTTGTTGCCACGGATAATGCCCGCGCGGGCAATTCGAATTCAGCAGGTGCGCCTCACTTTGCAAGGTGTTCGCGAGATGGGAGCCACCCGGCCCCACGCAATCCCACGGCCTCTTCGCAACGCGAGGCGCCTTCCATCGTTCGCGACTCTCGGCTACTTCGCCGGTGTCACCATGTCCACAACTGAATACAGTTCTGTTGTGACAATCGACCGCATTTTGTCGTATGTCTCCATGGTTGTGCCCAGGTCCATATCGGGGTGGACTTTGCTAAAGCGCGCCGCAAACTGCGGATCGGCTTGGAAGACGGAATCCCAGGTCGGGTACACATCCACAGTGACAGCGTCATACGGCAGGTCGCTCCCCCGAGGCAACACCTCCACGTTCAGCGACCATCCGGATTTCACGCCATCTTTCGTCATCTGCTCTGCCAGCGGCCGCCAAACCTTCATCTCGTAGCGTATGTAACTTCCCAGATCGTTTGGATCGGCCACCTGCATGTAATTCACCCGAAAGTAGTCGCCCTTTTTCACCGTGCCCACGACGGCCACATTCTGAAACATATTGTTGGAGACCAAGGTCGTCAGTGCGTCGCGCTGGTCCACAAATTGTTGCGCGCTTTCTGTGAGTCCCGCTTTTTTCAGCGTGGCCGCCAGATGCTCTAGACCGTTGCTCGGCTGCGGCGGCAACCCTGGATACATTGCAACCGCAAGATAGTCGCACGCCGCCGACTCGCCGTCCGGAATGACAGAGCGCAGCAGGAACCAAGTGGAAAGTTCACTGGAATCCGCCTCGGCCTGGACCACTTTGTGAGCGTCCCCCGCGGCCCACGCGCGGAATGCGGCATATTGGCCGGGCTTCACTTTAATGCAGGCAACACGGTGATAGCCAGTCGGCGCCTGTTGGGCAAGCAGAGTGGCGGAAAATGCCGCGGCAATCGCGACACTGAACAACGAACGGCGAAACTTCATGGAAACCTCTCTTTCGGGTCTCCCACTGACCGGCAGTGTGAGCCCATTACTGCGTCTGGTTCGTGGAATTGCTTAGGATGCCGTGTTGCAGGAAGCAACAATCCAGCAACAGTAGTTACCGTCAGAACCTTCAGGTCCGTTCATGAATGTTGCCGACGACGTGGAGGCCCATCGGAAGCCGGATCGCGTAGTTCATCGCAGGTCGTTCATGCTGCCCTGAATCTTTGCCAGCCTACGTCCATGGTTGTGCGACTGTCAACGGTTACGCTCTTCCCGCCCAGAACGCGAGCAGAGATCGAGCGACACCCACATTGTGAAGAGTTGAGGAGATCTGAACCACCCGCTTTTTCGTCGCACGCGGAGGTCAATTGAAGATCGCCGCTAAACAATCGGGTAGGAGGCGGGGGTAATCCCTTCTCCTACCCGATCTTGTGACTCGACCTGGGAGCGCCAGGGCGTGCTACCTAATTCATGATTCATGGATCAGGCCTAGTGACTATTCTGCCGCCAGGTCTCGATCCGGGGGCTTCCACCGGGCCCAATCGTCACTCCGCCTCCGCCAGGTCCCGATCCTGGATCTGCGCCGGGCCCAATCGTCACCCCGCCACCGCCAGGTCCCGATCCGGGGCCTGCGCCGGGCCCAATTGTCACCCCGCCACCGCCAGGTCCCGATGCGCTGCCGCCTTTCGGCACGACCGTCACCTGATGAGCATTTGGCGTCTGCCGCAGCCGACGCGCATCATTCAAATTGGCTTGCCTGCTCAAGTGGTCTGGGCTTGCAAGGTTCAAAGGAACTGCTCCACGAAGCGACGAAAACGCGCTTCTGCGCGCAGCAGCCGCGGGACCGCAACCTGAGGAGCAGAACGAGCCCGTGATGGTTGCAGCGCTGTAGTTGCCTTGCGCCGGGAAGGTTGCTGTTTCCGTGAAGAAACCGGGGATTAAGGAATAGGTCTGGACGGCATAATAGCCTTTCGTATTGCCAGACGCTGTGTGGACAGTCTGGAATTGGATCGGTTCGGCTTGCGCAGCCCCTCCATTCAACGAGAATGTAACATTGCCGGTTTGGATCGGGTTTCCGTTGGCTGGATTCGTTACTTCCGAGTAGCAGACCTCGCTACCGCCGCCTTTAGCCAAAGCGCAATCCAATGTGATGTCCGGGGTTGTAGGCGTAACTGTCAACCCCTCGTTGGGCGACGCGCCCCTCTGATAATTGGAATTGTTCGGGTTATAGACCGCATAGAAGAGCCACGTGCCGGGAGTGAGATATCCACCTGGGTCGCTAATCTGCACGGAATAGGTGCAAACGTAGTTATTGCAGTCGAAGTTCCCCAGCGGGAACGGTTGCCCCGTGGTGGCATATTCGTAGCCGGTCCCCGGGAAGTAAATGTAGAGATTCAGCGAACCTGTCGGGTTTCCGCCGGCTGCCGTTCCGGTCACCGTGATGGTTGCGGTGAATGACCCTTCATACGGCATGGTGCTGGGATTCAGCGTCAGCGTAACCTGGGTTCCGTTGACGACAACCACCTGCTGTCCGCCAGCCACCGTTGTGTTGGGTTGATAGTTCACATCGCCGGAATACAGACCGCTGATGATGTGCGTTCCGCTGCCAAGGTTCTGCAGGGTCACAGAAGCATTCCCTCCCGTCAGCGGGACTGGCGTGTTGCTGGCGGGGCTTCCGTTCGTATCTTCAAACAAGACCGATCCGGTGGCCGTAACTCCTCCCGACGCGGGCGTTATCTGCGCTGAAAGCGTGATCGGGCTGTTATATAGGACGTTATTGCCATTGGGCGAAACCGTCACCACATTGTTGGTTCCGGAACTATTCAGCAGGACGCTGACGCTGTTCGGGCTTGCCGGACTGAGCACTGCTCCCGGCGCCGGCTGGTAGGCCGGTATGGTCAGATTGATACGAGCGATGGTGTTCGCCGTAACGATGTCGAGTTTGCCATCCTGGTTGAAGTCGGCCAGCGCAACCGCCCATGGCTGCGCTCCCACCGTGTTGGGGGCCGTGGTTGTAGCTGTGGGGAATTGCCAGCGGGAAGTGAAGGTCCCGTCGCCCTTGCCAAGCAGCACGGAAACGTTGTTGAAGTTCGGGTTGACATTCACGATGTCGGGGATGCCGTCGTCGTTCACGTCCCCCACGGCAATCGATACAGGGAAGTTGAGCGTCTGTATGGCACTGGACGTAAATCCACCACTGCCGTTACCCAGAAAAATGGCGATCGTGTTTCCGGCAGCGGTCCCAACTGCAATGTCCAGATTGCCATCCCGGTTAAAGTCGCCGACCGCGATGCTGGATGGCTCGATGCCCCCCACTGGCGCAACGCCGCCGCCGCCAGGGAGGCTGGGAATCGTAAGGATTGTCGGGGTTTGGAATGAGCCGTCGCCATTCCCCAGATAAACTTCCGCGTTGCCGGATTTGAAATTTGTGATGGCAACGTCATTCTTGCCGTCGCCGCGGAAGTCTGCAATCGCCACGTTGTAAGGGTTCGTCCCGGCAGCCAAGGTCGGCGTCGGGCCCGGCGTAAATGTGCCGGTGCCGCTGTTCATCAGGATGGAAACGTCGTTCCCGCCGTAGTTGGTCACTGCCAGATCGGGAAAGCCATCGCCGTTCAGGTCGCCGATTGCGACCCCGGTTGGGAGGCGGCCTACGGTGTAGGTAGAGGCTGTTCCAAATCCACCGGAACCGTTGTTGAGCAACACACTCACCGTGCCATCGGTCTCATTGGCCACCACGATGTCCGGGCTGCCGTCATGGTTCAGGTCTCCAACTGCAATGGAGTACGGGTGCTTGCCGACGCTATAGAGGGTCTGGGCGCCAAATGTGCCGTTGCCATTTCCCAGCATCACACCGACCGTACCGTCCTCGAGGTAGGCAACCGCCACGTCAGGAAAACCATCGCCGTTGAAATCCGCCGTTGCCACCGCGTCCGCCATATTGCCGGGGCCCATTTGGGTTGCCGCCAGGAAGTTCCTTCCGCCCGGCAGCGCGTTCAGCAAAGTATTGTTGGTTAAAACGCTCACGGAGCCTGCCGCACTTTGCGTTACCACAACATCCGGCTTGCCGTCTCGATTGAAGTCCAGAGTCGCTATGCCATACGGACTGCCAAACAGCGCGGGGTTCAGGACTGGCTGGAAACTGTTTGTGGTCGTCCCCATACCGATCAGAACTCCCAGCGTCTGGCCGGTCGTGCCGGCCGGTGGATTTGTGACCACCACGTCGGGAATTCCGTCGTTGTTTACGTCCGTGACCGCCAGACCCTGCACGTTGCCGCCGGCGGGATAGGCAGTCTGCGCGTTAAACGTGTCATTTCCATTGCCTAGATACAAGCTCACCGAAGCGCCGCCGTAGTTGCCAACTACGATGTCTACCTTGCCGTCCTTGTTGAAATCTCCAACGCCAATCGATTCCGGCGTGGTCCCTGTGGCGTAGGAATTGCCCGACGTAAACGTCCCGTTGCCAGCTCCGGTCAGGATATGGACCGTCGCGTCAGTCTGGTCCGTTACCGCCAGGTCGGCATTCCTTGCGTCGCTGAAATAGCCAACCGCAATTGCGGAAAGCTTCGTGCCAACTGCGACCCCGCCGCCGGAAGTGAAGGCGCCATTCTCGCTGCCCAATAGAACAGTCACGCCTGTGGAATAGGCCACAGCCATATCCGGAATTCCGTCGTTGTTGAAATCTCCCACCGCGATCGCCGTCGGTGCGGCGCCGGTTCCGTACGTCGTGTCCAGCGTCAGGGCCCCGGCTGTAGAGGCCGTATAGATCGCAACCTCGCTTGTCCCTTGTTCCACCACCGCCACCGCGGGCATTCCGCTGCGGGCAAAGTCCGGCAATACGCCAACCGCAACCGGGTTGGTTCCAGTGCCTGTGCCTACGGTTGTCACCGCATAGCCCGCAGGGTTGCTCAACAGCACTGCAATCGTGTTGGCAGTGCCGTTTGCCGTGATGCTGTCGGGCTTGCCGTCGCGATTCAGGTCGACAACCGCAACTCCCTGGGGAGTTCCGCCGGTAGTATAGGACGAAGTGCCGCTCTGGTAGAAAGCCTGGGCGCGGGCGGAGCCGGGAAACGCTAGAACGCAGACGAATGTGGCTGCGGCGAGGGTCATGGAACCAAGCCGGAGAGGGGAAGCGCTGGCGAATCGACGGGTGAATCGGGACATGATGTTGACCTCGAAAAAAACGGTAAATATGCGTCAGGTGCTTGAGTGGCAGACCGGCCAGTCCTGCGTTGGCGCCAGCCAGATTGGACCACCCAGAAATCAGTCCGAAACATTGGCCCTATTCGGGGCGAAGGTTCCGGTTTCCATGGGGCGGCTAGATTTTGCCAGGCGGGTGAGCGGTACCTTTCCCGACCTGTGCCGCGCGAGGCGGACCCTAGAGAGTTTCATTCCCGAGGCAGCGCCGTTGTACCTGGCGGCCCTTATCGTCGCGGGCAGAAGGGCCGAAATCGTGTGCAACTTAAATGCCTCATCCAACTTGCAGTAGTGCGACTCCAGTACGTCCGCGCACTTTAGTTTCCAGTGCCTACATCTGTAAACGTTTGTAAGTGGAAGAAATATCTGCTTGAGTCTATCCCATTTCAGGAAAGAAAACGATAAAAAAACTTCCGTCATCTGTACAAATCCACAGGAATCAGCTAAAGCACTTATCTCATTGCAAACCTGGAGCGGGGGAGAAATGCCCGGGCCTGACGGCGACAGAAACTACCGCAGGCAGATGCATTACCTCGGAGGGCCACAACGGGAAGGGGCGGGCTGGATTTCGAGGTCCACGCCTCGGCAAGGGCAGGGACGGGAGTTGCGACGCCGGATGTTGCTTAATCGGGCAAGTCGGTCTGGTGGAGAAGAGTACCAGATGCGTCCTTGGCGGCGATGATGGGTTGGGCGGTCATAGGCCACTCGATGCCGATGGATGGATCGTCCCACCGGATGGTGCGTTCCGAGACAGGCGCATAAAAATCGGTGGTCTTGTAGAGCACGTCGGCAGATTCCGACAGGACCAGGAAGCCGTGGGCGAAACCGGGAGGAATCCAGAGCATTTCGGGGGCCTCAGCGTTGAGCTCAACCCCAACCCAGTGGCCGAAATGGGCGGAAGAACGGCGAACATCGACGGCGACGTCGAAGATGCGGCCTGCGACAGCGCGTACCAGCTTGCCCTGAGGATGTTGCAGTTGAAAATGCAGGCCTCGCAACACATGTTGGCGGGAGCGGGACTGATTGTCCTGAACGAAGCGGGAGGGGAGTCCGGCTTGCTGGAAGGCGGCCTGGTTCCACGTTTCCGCGAACCAGCCGCGGTCATCGGTAAAGACGCGCGGACGCAGTCGCAGCACGCCTGGCAAGTGTGTGGCAATGACTTCCATAGTTAGAAGTGTAACCTCTATCGAGGGCCCCTCGGCGCTATGTAAATCCAGTAGACTGACCTTTCAGAGCCTCAGCCGCTGGCGGATGGCTGCGGTGGCGTGGGACATACGTTAGCGAATTTGGAATTCAACCTTTGTAAGGACGAACAATCTTGACGGAACCTTCCTGGAAGCGCTTCCCGGTTGTGGTGACTGGCGGCGCTGGATTTATCGGCTCGAATTTTGTATTGGAGTGGCTGGAAGGCGCGCCAGGCACGGCGCAACCTCTGGTCAATGTCGATTGCCTGACGTATGCAGGCAACCTGAAAAACCTGGAGCGGGTGAGGGCGCATCCGGGATACAAGTTTGTTCGCGCGGACATTTGCGATCGCGCGCGGTTGGATGCGCTGCTGGAAGAGCATCGGCCACGGGCGATTGTACATTTTGCGGCAGAAAGTCATGTTGACCGCTCGATCCTTGGACCGGATGCGTTTGTGGAGACCAATGTGCGGGGAACGTTTGTGTTGCTGGAGGCGGCGCGAGCGTATTGGAACCGATTGGCTGGGCCGGAGCGGGCGGGATTTCGATTTCTGCATGTATCCACGGATGAGGTGTATGGTTCGCTGGGGGCGGACGATCCCGCGTTCTGCGAGACCACGCCGTATTCGCCGAACAGTCCTTACTCTGCGACCAAGGCGGCCTCCGATCACCTGGTGCGGGCGTATTTCCATACCTACGGGCTGCCGACGATGATCACGAATTGCTCGAACAATTACGGGCCGTATCACTTTCCGGAGAAGCTGATTCCTCTGATAATTACGCATGCGCTGGAAGGCAAGCCGCTGCCGATTTATGGCGATGGGATGAATGTGCGCGATTGGCTGTATGTGGGCGACCATTGCGCGGCGCTGCGGCTGGTGCTGGAAAAAGGAAGGCCGGGAGAGACGTACAACATTGGCGGCAGAAACGAACGCAGCAATCGTGAAGTGGTGGAAACGATTTGCGAGATTCTGGATGAGCTGCGGCCAGGCTCGCCGCATTGCCCGCACAAGCAGTTGATCCGTTTTGTGAAGGACAGGCCGGGGCACGATCGGCGATATGCCATCGATGCGACCAAGCTGGAGAGGGAGCTGGGCTGGCGGGCGCTAGAGACATTTTCGACAGGTCTGCGTAAAACGGTGGAATGGTACCTGGCCAATCCGGAATGGATTGCGGATGTGTTGAGCGGCGCGTATCGCAAATGGATTGAGCAGAACTACGACGGTCGAGACGATGACGGTCGAGCGACCGAACAGGCGCGAGCGGGACAGCATAGAGTCGAGGAATAAAGGAGCGAGTGTGCGGGGAATCATTCTGGCCGGCGGTTCGGGGACGCGGTTGTATCCGCTGACAATTGCGGCCAGCAAACAATTGCTGCCGGTGTACGACAAGCCGATGATTTACTATCCGCTGTCGGCGTTGATGTTGGCTGGCATCCGCGAGGTGTTGATTATTTCAACGCCCGAGGACACGCCGCGATTTGCCGCGCTGCTGGGCAGCGGCGAGCAGTGGGGGTTGAAGTTTGAATATGCGGTGCAGCCGGAACCGGGCGGCCTGGCGCAAGCATTTTTGATTGGGGAGCGCTTTGTCGGTGGGCAGCGTTCCGCACTGGTGCTGGGCGACAACATCTTTTACGGACACGATCTTTCTGGGATGTTGCAGACGGCGGCGCGCAGGGAAGAAGGCGCGACGGTATTTGCCTATCCGGTGCAGGACCCGGAGCGGTACGGCGTGGTGGAGTTCGACGGAAATCGGCGAGCGATTTCAATTGAAGAGAAACCGCGGCAGCCCAAGTCTCGATTTGCGGTGACGGGCGTGTATTTCTACGACCAGCAAGTGGTGGACGTGGCCAAATCGCTGAAGCCTTCGGCGCGCGGGGAGCTTGAAATTACAGACGTCAATCGCTGGTACCTGGAGCGGGGGCAACTGCACGTGGAAGTGTTGGGGCGCGGATTTGCCTGGCTGGACACGGGCACGCAGGATTCGCTGATCGAGGCGGCGACCTTTATCCAGACGATTGAAAAACGGCAGGGGTTGAAGGTGGCTTGCCCGGAGGAGATTGCGTATCACCTGGGCTACATCAATGCAGCGCAGATGGAACGACTGGCTGCCCATCTGGGCAAGAGCGGCTATGGGAATTATTTGTTGCAGGTCCTGTGCGAGGCGGAGGCGTGACGGTGAAACATGCTGGCGGCCTGCGCATTCTTGTTACCGGGCGCGACGGACAAGTGGGCCGGGAGCTGACCCATTCGCTGGCGAAGTTGGGCGAAGTGACAGCCACGGGTCGCGATGAACTCGATCTGACATCCGACTTTGAGATTGGCGATGTCGTCCATGAAGTGCGGCCGCAGTTGATTGTGAATGCGGCGGCGTATACCGCCGTGGACAAGGCGGAGAGCGAGCCGGATTTTGCGCATCGCATCAATGCGGAGGCGGTGGCGACACTGGCTGCGGAAGCGAAAGCTGTCGGCGCGGCGATGATCCATTACTCCACGGATTACGTGTTCGATGGCAGCAAGGAGACGCCGTATGTGGAAAGCGACCGGGCCCATCCGTTGAGCGTGTACGGAAAAAGCAAGCTGGATGGAGAGAAGGCGCTGGCTGTGGCGGGGATTCCGTATCTGGTGTTGCGGACGAGCTGGGTGTATGGCGGTGAGGGGAAAAATTTTCTGCTGACGATATTGCGGCTGGCGGAGGAGCGGACGGAGCTGCGGATCGTGAACGATCAGATCGGCGCGCCGACATGGTCGCGCGACATTGCGCAGGCGACGGCGTCGATTGCGGAGCGCTGGCGGCATGGCAAATTTTCGGCGGAGAAGTCGGGCGTGTACCACATGACGGCGGCGGGCAGGACAAGCTGGTATGGCTTTGCGGAAGAGGCGGTTCGGCTGCGCACCATGTCATCGACTGCAAAAGGGACGAAGTTTGCGCGGCTGGCGCCGATTCCGTCCGCGGACTATCCGACACCGGCGGAGCGGCCGAAGAATTCTCAACTGGATTGCGCGAAGCTGGCGCGGGAGTTCGATTGCAGGCTGCCGGACTGGAAGATTTCTGCGGCGGCGGTGGTGCGGGCATTGGAGTAGAGGTATAAATAGGGACCGCAGGTCCCTCCACTGCGCTGCGATCGGGATGACACGCCTTTTCCATCCCACTCAAGCCGAAGGAGCGGCTTGAGTGGGGCACCGTCGCCGCTGAAAAGCTTTTCTGCGATCAGTCCAGATCGAAGTCGCGCAAGGGGCGGGCCTCGCTGGGCGATTCCTTGGCGCGGCGCAGGGCTTCAGAGAATTTCTTCTCGAGCACATCGTCCTTGTTCTTTTCCGCTTCGACGGATTGGCGAAAGAGGGCCTGTTTGCGTTCTTCCTGGTCCTTCAGAGCGCGGGTGGCCGCCTCGAAATCCTCAAACGTTTTTTTCCGCGGGGCCGGGGTGTGGGCGATGACGGCGTGTGTGGTCGCATCCACCTTGACGACGGCGCCGCAGTCGGGGCAGGTAATGTCAAAAATGGTGGAGGTTTTGGCGGTCATGGGGCGCATCCCTTCTGCAATTGCATCTCCGCATCAGGATACAACTTTTGGCCCAGCGCGAACCTTGGCTGCGCCCTATCCCAGAACATTGCACTATCTGTAAAAATGCATTAGAGATAGACCGCGTGATGACCGCATTGGCCGGTGCGGGCCTGCTCGACGAGCGTGTCGATGAGCGACAGATCGTGCTGGGCGAGAACGGAAACGCCGGCGAGGACACGTTCCTGCAGATTGCCGTTGGGAAAAAGATTGAGACAGAGGGCATCGGCGTGGCGGCGCAGGCTTTGGTCGCGCTGCAACTGGAAGTTCGCGGAGAGTCGGCGGAGACGGTTCATTTGGTACAGCATTTTCGATGCGGCGATGTCGGCGGCGTGGCCGAGCCCTTCATCCTGGGCGCGCATCCAGGCAGCGATGGCTTCGAGCTCGTCATGCAGTGCGCTGCCGGCAGCGGCGAGTTTGCGTTTGGCTTCGACGGGCATGGCACGCGCTCCGAGGCGATGCGCCAGCGCATCGGGAGTGGTGAACACATCGGGCAGCGTGAGGGCATGCTTGTGGAGCAATTGCGCCATCGCCGGGTCCAGCAAAGTCGCCGAATAGCGCGGCAGGACCGGGGTGGTACGGCCGAGGATGCGCCGATAGAGCACCTGCGACTGGGCAAAGTAGGCGATCTCCGCCGGTCCGCCGATGTACGCGGAGGTGGGAAGCAGCGTGTCCTGAAGGACGGGGCGCAACAAGGCGTTGGGGCTGAGGCGTTCGGGTGCGGCGTCCAGAATCGCGACGAGATCGGCGGTGGTGCAATGCGCAGGACCGGCGGACCATTGACCGCGCGCGACTTTTTTCAGGGCAGTGCGAACGCCGGTGGCTTCGTCGATGAGGAACAGAGGACTTGAAGATTCCGCGACCATGACCTGGGCGTGGTAGCTGGCTTGTTCCAGCGCATGGCCGCGTTCGAGCAGCGCGGCGTGGAGTTCGTCTGCGTCTTCGATAGCGGAGCGTAGCGTGGAAGCGCTGAGCGCGTGGAATGGGCGCGAAGAAGGGTCGATGAGGATCAAGCCGTGGCGGCTAAAAATGCGCGCCATCAGGGCGGCAAACGCGGAGGCGAAAGTTGCGGTGGGAGTGTACAGGGTAGCGATCAGATCGGTGACGGCATTCTCGCCGAGACATCGGCGGAGCCGATCGAGCAACGGAAGGATGGCATCGCCGAACGGCAAGTTGCCGACGGGCCGGCCTTCGGCGACGGCGGGCAGGCGCAGCGTGGTGATGTCGTTGCCGCACGGGAAGGTGGCCTGATTGACTTCGTCGAAGTCGTGGTCTTCGCTGGCCAGCCAGAAGATAGGGACATGAGGATGGCCGGCGCGGGTGGCTTCCGCAGCCAGATGAATGGCGGTGGCGGCCTTCATCAGCGTGAGCAGCGGACCGCCGAACAGCGCGACCTGCTGGCCTGTGACAACGGCGCCTGCTCCGGCAGCCAGACGATCGAGGTTGGCTTCGGTCGCGGCACCGCCGCCGAAATTGCGATTCTGCCCGCGCAATAAATCGACGATGGCGGCCCGGCGGGCGAGTTCCATTTGTGGAGCGTTCTTCATCCACTGGCCGTCGTTGGCGGCGGCCTCAGGGTAAAACGCGCGCAATTTTTCCCAGTTGCCGGACACGTAGTCGCGATAGAGCAGGCTGACGTGCGGCAGCGCCGTAATGGGATAGCAGTCTGGGTTCAACTCTGCGTCGCTCCTGATGGATGGGCTGGAGCGGATTTCCTATGGCTATGCGCCGCCGGATCCATCACAGAACGGCTTCTCCTGGCGGAAAAGCCGCGCGATCTGTGTGGCGTCGGTCCACAACTATCGGAAATCCGCTCTGGTTGCGCGGCTGGTACCGGGTACCCGCAGGCTCCAGCGCACATGCCAAGTGTCTCATGCAGTGGATGCTGGCAGGAGCGGTGAAGATGCGAGGAATTGACGCTTGAAAGCTGCGGCGTCGGTTACTCGCGTCCTTCGCGAGCATCTTTCCAGAGATCGATTCCGCCATCTTGCGCGAAGCGGTCGATCTCCTTCAACTCGGCATCGGCGAATTGAAGTTTCTTGACGGCGTCAAGCGAATCGTTGAGCTGATCTACATTGCGCGCGCCGATGAGGGCAGTGGTGACGCGGGGATCGCGCAGCACCCATGCGATCGCCATCTGCGCCAGGGTCTGGCCGCGGCCTTTTGCCAGTTCATTCAGGGAGCGCACGCGCTTGAGGTTTTGTTCGCTGAGGAATTCTTTGAGTAGGGAGGTCTGACCGGCCTTGGCGCGGGAATTCTCCGGGACGCCGTTGAGATATTTGCCGGTGAGCAGGCCCTGGGCCAAGGGAGAGAATGCAATGCAGCCGACGCCGAGTTCATCCAAAGTGGCGAGCAGTTCTTTTTCGATCCAGCGATTCAGCATGGAGTAGGACGGCTGATGGATGAGCAGCGGAACGCCCTGGCTTCTCAGGATTTTCGCGGCCTCGCGGGTGCGGTCGGCGTCGTAGGAGGAAATGCCGACATAGAGGGCCTTGCCCTGGCGCATGGCGGTGACCAGCGCGCCCATGGTTTCTTCCAGCGGCACCGTCATGTCCGGCTTGTGGGAGTAGTAGATGTCGACATAGTCGAGGCCCATGCGCTGCAGGCTTTCGTCGAGGGAGGCCAGCATATATTTGCGTGAGCCGCCGATGCCGTAGGGACCGGGCCACATGTCCCAGCCGGCTTTGGAAGAAATGATGAGCTCGTTGCGGTGGTCGCGAAAATCCTTGCGCAGAATGTGACCGAAATTTTCTTCCGCGGAGCCGTAGGGAGGGCCGTAGTTGTTCGCCAGGTCGAAATGGGTGACGCCGCGATCGAAGGCCCGCCGGATGACGGCGCGACCGGTTTCAAAAACGTCGGTGCCGCCAAAGTTCTGCCAGAGGCCCAGAGAAATGGGCGGCAACACGATTCCAGATCGACCGCAGCGGCGAAACTCGTGCTGCTGATAGCGTTTCTCGTCGGGCGCATAACTCATCTGCGTACATCTCCTTCATTGTTGAAAATTGGGGAAGCAAGTGGTGCTGCGTGGTTGGATGTAATGGTGCGCCAATCCATGGCGGTTCCAGAAACCGCGCTAGATGTCGCGTGCAAGCTCAGGGTGAAGCTGCAAGCAAGTCCGAATGCGCTTCAATACGCGTTAGCTTGTCTTCAATTGGTGTTCCCATACGCGGATTACCTGCCAGCCTTGTCGTCTCAAATTGCGACTGATCGCCCTGTCTCGGACCCTATTGTGTTGGATTTTGGATTTCCAATACGCGACGTTTGAACTGGATACGCGTTTGCAACGTGAACAACCGTGCCAGAAACAGCCATCGACAAAAACGGCGACTCTCTCAACTGGAAAGACAAAATCAGGTTTGCCCAGTATATCGCCTGCGTTAAGCTTTCACCCTTTGACCCCGGCCCCGATTAGGGCGGCACGTACACGCCATTCGGTTGAACGATTTCGCCGAGATTGAACTGTGGCCATCACCCTCGAGCGAACCTCGGGTGAGACAGAATCCATCTCACACCTCTTCGCCAGTCTTGATAGTCGGGACTGTGCCAGCGACTTCGTTGTACCTTTGCGATGCTAGTTTTTCAAGACGACGCGCTTGAGTCAACAGAGTGCGCGTCAGGCCAGCGATTCCGGAACCGAGTGGGAGATTAAGCCGAATCCGGAGTGGAGTCTTGGCGATGGCCGGGTTTGGGCCAGAAGAGGAGGGTCGTGATGGTTATTTTTGGGCTGCGGCGAGGCAGAAACAGAGCAATGAGAGACACCACGGCCCCGGTGGCTGAAGAAGGCGAATTTGACCGCGACGCGACAGATTGAGCAACGCCAGGGGCGCGAATGCGGCAGATCATCCAGGCGGGGTGGCTGGGATGAAGTGTCGGTAGATTTCCGCGGCCATGACTCTTGCCCGGAAGTCTTTGGACTTGCGCTGGCGGAGGGCCAGTTGGGCAATGCGGGAACGGAATCCGCGTTCGGCAGCAGAGAGTTTGGCGCGGTTGAAGGGCTCGACCATATCCTGTATCCTATATCATTACATTATACAAGCACGCGACGAAAAGCAAGCACGAAATCGCAATGCGAATTTGCTCTCCTCTCGATCAAAGAGAAAAACAGCTATGAAATCGGATGCTTTGCCTAGATGAAAAACTTGCTTGCGGAATCGCTGGGGCGGCGGTGAATTCTCTCTCGACCTCGATTTCCGTCAGGCAGCGATATTGACAGCAACTGCCGTCTTTGTAAGAGTAAGGACTGCCGCTGATTTCATGGCGGCCAGCTAGTGCAGTTCCAGGGCAGGTGTCCCCAGCGGAACCGGATTTTCGCGCAGCTTCTCCGTCAAGGAAAGCGGGACCGCGTGATTTCTGGCCTAGGTATCGCCATCGTGGAACGGCACTGGGCCCTGGAACACAGGCCGAAGTGGCGGAATTGGCAGACGCGCATGGTTCAGGTCCATGTACTCGCAAGGGTGTGGGGGTTCGAGTCCCTTCTTCGGCACCAGTCTCTTTCTTCTCAATGACATACCGTCTTGGTGTCCACCTTGGTGTCCACAAAACCG
>JAJYUB010000040.1 GCA_021792795.1 Acidobacteriota bacterium
CCGCCAGCCCACTGGGATCGGTGTACCCCAGCGGGCTGCCGTTGACGTACATATAGCGGTTGAAGCTTTGTGGGTTGTTGAGGTCATAACTGCCGTTGTAGGGGTCCGGGGTCAGCCAGCGGCTTTGTTCTGTGGAGTAGTTGCGATACCAGGCATCGTCGCCGCCATACTCCGTGTCCTGATAGAGACCGGCAAACGCATACGGGTCGCTGGTGTTGGAGGACAGTGTTTCGCCGTAGGGCATCGTCAGGTTGGTTCCGGTCACGTTGCCGGAATTGTCCGTGGTGGCGACCAGCGAGCCTTCATGGTCCAGCAGGCGGTAGACCGGCGTGGCCGTCTGGATGCCTGGCACCTCGGCCAGCAGATTGTTGCCCGCCCAGATCAGGTCCGTCCACGCGCCGCTGGAGGCATTCAACAAAGCAATCGGATGCCCATTGAAGTAGACCACTTCCGTCGGATAGCTGCCGCCGGTCTTCTCCACCCGCTGCTGCAAAGCGTCGTACACGTACTGCGCCCCGTTGGTGGAGGTCAGCATCCCTTCGCCGTCGTAAGTGTAGGTGTTCATGCCATCGCTCATCTCGATTTCGTCTCCTGCTTCGGGCTCGGTTTTTGGTTCGCGAACGCTTCCGGGTCGGCCTTGCGTAGTTCTTGCAGGAACTGCTGATATTCTTTCTCGCCGCGCTTGAGCTTGCTGTAGTCCACATCTTGGTAATACTGGCTGATGTAGTTGAAGGCATACGTTGCGTACCAGGGAATTTCCTTGTCCGGATGCTTCGAATTGATGATGGGATTTTTCACCGGCTTGCCCTCTGCCACTGCCCATGCGAACGGCGCCTCGCGGATGTCGTATCCGGCTAAGTACATCTGGCGGATGCCGAGCCGCAAGGTTTTCTCATTGATATTCCGTATATAGCGCCCGGTGTACTTTGTGTTGTCGCTTCCATTTTTTTCATTGTTAAAGCTCCATCGATCTGGCCGATACTTTTGCACCCGCTCAAGCTGTTGGATGATCTGCTGATGCACCGCTGCTAACGCGTAAGAGAACAAGGCTGCGCATTCCGCTTCATTGTTCAGATGGGCCAGTACCGTTTCGGGGACAAGCACAGTACCGTCAGGTCTAAAAACGATTTGCTGCACGATGGAACCGGCACGAGGGTTGCGATAAAAGGCCCACCCATACATATCTATGCTGCCTAGAGAACCGTCGATAGCTTCGTAATCGTCATTTCGCTTTACCTTGAACGGTTTCACCACATAGACCATGGCTCCCTCGTTTGACTCAGAATGAATGGCTTCCGTTAAAGGGGGCACCCTCAGCAGGGATTCAAGAACATGTTGGACATAGCCACGCACATTGGCGTCACACACCACGGATATCGAACCTTCGTGTGGATACCTTAGCTCATGCGGTGCCCTAGAAGCGCAGGGCGTTTGGTGGTCTAGTACAGGCAAACCATTTTGGCTAGACACGCTCACCTTACCGCGGTCTTGACGCCACACATCTATCCTCGTGCCTGCAACCCTTCGATTCGCTCTACCAATCCCCACGTACTGCAACCACGCGCCGCCGTTCAATTCACCCAGGTCCAGGTTGTCGCACACGACCGAGGCTTTGGGCTGGGTGATGGGTTGCCCGTTTCGAGTAAGATTTGCACCAAATTGTAGGATAGAGTGATGCCCGCAAATCTGCGTTTGGGCCGATAGAGTCATCGGGTATCCATCGATCCAGACGGTTTCAGGCGTACGCTGCGCTAACGCACGGAGAACGCGCTCACTCCGGCTGAAATAGGTTCCAAAGAGATGTTCCGTGCCACGTTGCGGCGCCACGTCCTCATGCGCAGGCACACCAGCCACAGCGTTGACACTCACGCATAGCGACGCAGACATGCCGATACAGACCAAAATGCGTCTCACTTGACGCACAACACGGGTGGTGTAGGAAACGGTCGCTAATATCATGGCTGGACGAATCCGGGCGACGGTATTACGCCTGTGGGCAGCTTACCCAGTAGCTGCCGAACCGTAAGATTTTGGTTCGGGATTCCGATAGGAGATGTTCCGAGACCACCTAGGTCTGAGGGACGCGGCAGTAGGCTTCCTGTAAATTGCGGGGGACCAAACAACTCCAAGAAAACCGAGTACAAGTCATTTGCGATTGTGTAGGCGGAATACCCTAAACATTCAGGACTCGTGGGGCCAGTACCGCATAAGACGGCTCCTATGAGTGCAATGCTGTCTCCAACTGCCTTCCCTACCCATTGATTTTTTCCTGTAAAAACCGTCGAGGTCCAGCCGGACTGGCCGCACAAGGATGAATTTGAGTCAATGCTGCAACCGATTGTTATACCGAGCCCGACGGCTGCGGATATACCAGCCAAGGTTTCATTGCTGCTCCATACACCGAGGGTGCTACCGACGCTGGCGGTTTGAAATGATGCCCCGTATGCGGCGAGCCCGAGCGAAATTGCCGATCCGACGGGATCGCAAGGATTGACATAGAGGCCGACGCCGATGGGTATCCCTTTGAAGCCTCGAAATATCTTGCAAGCGCTTCCTCCCACTCCCGTAAAAACGCCCGCACCGGCCAGCCCGCTAGGGTCGGTAAATCCCAGTGGATTGCCATTGACGTACATGTAGCGGTTGAAACTCTGGGGATTCATCAGGTCGTAGCTGCCGTTGTAGGGGTCGGGCGTCAGCCAGCGGCTTTGCTCGGTGGAGTAGTTGCGGTACCAGGCGTCGTCCCCGCCATACTCCGTGTCCTGATAGAGACCGGCAAACGCATACGGGTCGCTGGTGTTGGAGGACAATGTTTCGCCGTAGGGCATCATCAAGTTGGTCCCGGTCACGTTGCCCGATCCGTCCGTGGTGGCGACCAGCGAGCCTTCATGGTCCAGCAATCGGTAGACGGGCGCGGCCGTCTGGCTGCCTGCAACCTCGGCCAGCAGATTGCTGCCTGCCCAGATCAGGTCCGTCCAAGCCCCGCTAGTTGCATTGAGCAGCGCCATGGGATGCCTGTTGAAATAGACGACCTCAGTCGGATAGCTGCCGCCGGTCTTCTCCACCCGCTGCTGCAACGCGTCATAGACGTACTGCGCCCCGTTAGTAGCTGTCAGCATCCCTTCGCTGTCGTAGGCGTAGGTGTTCATGCCGTCGCTCAATGTGCTTTCCTCGCCTGTTTCGGGCTCGACTGCTGGTTTGTAAACGCTTCAGGATCGGCCTTGCGCAATTCCTGCAGGAACTGCTGATACTCGGCGCGTCCGCGCTTGAGCTTGCTGTAGTCCACATCCTGATAGTACTGGCTGATGTAGTTGAAGGCGTAAGCCGCGTACCAGGGAATTTCCTTGTCCGGGTGCTTGGAATCGATTATCGGATTGTTCACCGGCTTGCCCTGTGCAACCGCCCACGCATACGGCGCTTCCCGGATGTCGTAGCCCGCTAAGTACATCTGGCGAATGCCGATGCGAAGCACTTGCTCGTTCTGCCAGAGTCCCACTGGCCATGAAGTGGCCGCATCCCCATAGCTCGACCCTACGTTTCGTTCCAAGACATTAGGAATGAGGTACCGCGGCCAACTGTGATATACCTGCGTCTGAACGATAGACGTGATCGCATACGAGAGCAACGCGGCCAACTGTGCTTCCGTTTGCAAGGAAGCTAGTACTCTGTCGGGTATGAGAACTGTCCCATCGGGCGAAGCGATAATCTCCTTTACCACGGCGGCTGGCTGTGGCTTGCGGTAAAAAGAACTACTCGTCTTATCCCAATACAACAACTCATAATGAGGCATCAGTCCGCTTGTCTCAACGAAGTACCTCCCAGATATTGCAGAAAACGTCTTCACGACATAGAAGTGAAAATGAATTTTGGTCGAATCTGTGTCATGTAACTCCTTTTGATAGGTCGGAATCATCTGCACGCCAAGATCGGAAACCATCGTTTGGGCCGTCTGATTGGGTATGATTGTGATCGACCTCGCGTCGCCGTATGTAATTGTTCCGGGGACATTGCGGCTGTAATCGGCGGGGATCACCCTTGGGCAAAAATTCTTGAGATAGCTCTTCTCTCTCTCGTCAACTTCGTTGGCCCAAATGCGAAGCTGGTCCGCAATGACAGATCCAAGCTTTGTAGAAATAGCATGATAGATCACCCACGTGTTTGAGCGTAGAGAATTTGCAGATACGAAGCGCTTGGTCCAATGGGAGCGTAATCGGGCGTGGATCTCCAATGGAATATTGAATTGGTAGCGGAAGGTCGTGCCAGCTGGCGCGCCGAGCAACTTAGTTTGAGCAGTAATGCTCATTGGGTATCCGTCAATCCAAGACGTGTCGGTCAAGACCTGCGTATTCCGCTGCAAAGTTGGTGGCTCTTCAAGCAATGCTCCGCCTTCAAGTATTTCTTCAGAGCGCATTGAGTATACGGTCATTTCGTTGGCCACGAAGTGACCGCCTTCACCTAAGGTGCCCACGAGATGAACACGAGAACCGACTGGAAGGTTTTGTATTCCGCAAGCAACAAATGTTCTTTTTCGAGGCTTGGAGAGCCTGGGGGCCTCCCATCCATTGCCCCCCCACACGGGCATTTTCGATCGGAAGACCCGTTGTATCTCACAATGCGACAGTTCATTCAGGTCGACGTGCGTTGCGCCGACATCGAATGATGTAGCTGCATTGATATTCGTGACGAAGCCATCCAAGGTGACGGCAGCAGCACATGGAGCACCTAACGCCAGGGCAGATAACAAGGCGATCATCAACCATACATGCTCAACGCCTGAAACCCTTGGAAATCTCATTGAACCAGCAACCCCGGCGATGGGATGGCGCTGCCCGATGGCTGTCCCAGTATGCCCTGAATGCTTAAATTTTGGTTTGGAATACCCATCTGGGCTGTACCGAGGCCGCCAAAATCGGAAGGTCGTGGCAATAGGCTTCCCGTAAATTGAGGGGGGCCGAACACATCCCAAAAGGCAGCGAATAGAGCATTGACAACCGTATAGACTAGGTATCCGGTACACTCTGGACTCATGGGCTCGGTACACATAATAGCGCCGGCCAGGGTGATGCTGTCGTTCGCCGCCTTACCGACCCATTGGTTCTTTCCGGTAAAAGCAGTCGAAGTCCATCCAGATGGGCCGCAGGCGGAGCTACTAAAATCATTGATGCTACAAGCTATTGACAATGCTGCTCCAACAAATGGCGAGACCTCATCAAAGGTTACCGAACTCCATATTCCATGGAGCGCCTCATAAATTCCGATTGCCACCGCTGACGTGACGGGGCTACAGGGATTGAATGTGAGGGGCGCACCTTGTCCGCCGCCAGGTACTGTTTGATGGAGAAGATGACACACCCCACCCCACCCTGTGGCCCATCCACCAGCTAATCCGCTGGGATCGGTGTACCCAAGCGGATTGCCATGCGTGTACATGTAGCGGTTGAAGCTTTGTGGGTTGTTGAGGTCGTAGCTGCCGTTGTAGGGGTCCGGGGTCAGCCAGCGGCTTTGTTCTGTGGAGTAGTTGCGATACCAGGCATCGTCGCCGCCGTATTCCGTGTCCTGATAAAGGCCAGTGTAGGAATAGGGGTCGCTGGTGTTGGAGGACATTGTTTCGCCGTAGGGCATCATCAGGTTGGTCCCGGTCACGTTGCCCGATCCGTCCGTGGTGGCGACCAGCGAGCCTTCATGGTCCAGCAATCGGTAGACCGGCGTCGCCGTCTGGCTGCCTGCAACCTCGGCCAGCATGTTACTGCCTGCCCAGATCAGGTCCGTCCACGCTCCGCTAGTTGCATTGAGCAGCGCCATGGGATGCCCGTTGAAATAGACGACCTCCGTCGGATTGCTGCCGCCGGTCTTCTCCACCCGCTGCTGCAACGCATCGTACACGTATTGCGCACTGTTGGTGGCCGTCAGCATCCCTTCGCCGTCGTAGGCGTAGGTGTTCATGCCGTCGCCCAACAGGTCGCCCGCCGCGTCGTAGCTGTAGCCGTTGATCTGGTTCGTGGCCGCATTGTACGACTGCTGGAAATTGAAGTTGCCGGACTCCTGCTGGTTGCCCCAGGGATCGACCGTGTAGGTCTCGTTCACCACGTCCGCCCCGGAATACACCGCGTTGACGCCGCCGGTCATGTCCGCGCCTGAGGCCATCATTGCTTAACCGTCTGTGCCGTCGGGCGCTTCAGAGTCGGATCGGCTTTGTAGAGTTCTTCGAGGAACTGCTGGTACTCCGACTCGCCGCGCTTCAACTTGCTATAGTCCACATTGGAATAGAGACCGCTCAAAACAGCCATCGAGTACGCAAGATACCACGGCTTCATTCTTGCTGTGGTTGATGGAAGTGCCTTTTGATTAAGAACCGGATTAATGACTTGATCGCCGGAGGCCATGGACCAAGCTGACGGAGCCTCGCGGATGTCATATCCGTGGCTTAGCATCGCGCGTAGACCTAAACGCAATATCTGTTCGTTCTGGCCTAAGCCAAAATTAAGCACAAAATCTTTGTTCGAAGAAAAATATATCTTGCGTTCCCAGTCGTTAGAAAATATACGAGATGGCCACGCAAGATATGCTTGCCTCTGTAACACTGAAGTTATTGCATACGACAATAATGCCGCGAGCTGCGCGGTATTGTGAAGATTGGCAAGGGTAGTATCAGGAACGAGAATCGTACCTGTAGGCAATGCCACTGGCCACGTTACCAGGGCGGTATTCTTGGGTTTGGTGTAGAGATATTTGCTGGTTTCATCCCAAATCTGGAATGTATAGTTTGGCATTGGACCGGTGTCAGATACAAAATAGCTTCCGAGCATCGCTTCGAATGGGCTTACCACATAGAACTTAAAGTCAATTTTAGCTGGATCGTCGCTTTGCATCTGCTTTTGATACTCCGGTACCAAATCTTTGCCGAGTGCTGAGACCCACTCTTGTGCTCTGCGATCAGGAATAATCCGTATATCTTGGCATCCGGGTAGCGTTAGGCTGCCCTGCTTATGCCTGTTGTAATCGGGAGGGTCGATCTTAGCAGCGAATCGGCGGAGATAACCGCTTAGTTTCGGGGTTACGTGATTTTCCCAGAATGTTAGATGTGTTGCAACGATTGCACCATTTGGATCGACCGTTGCGTCGTAGAGGATCCACGTATTCGGAACAGTATAATTTGCGGGCAAGGCATTTCTTGGGGCGGGGTGCGCTGAGTTTAAGTGAGGTGTCAGCATGCAAGACATGCAGCCGCGATATGCAAGTTGCGTGTCCGCGGAGGCAATGTCAATTGTGGACTGCGGCGTAGTTTCAACGGGCAGGCCGTCGATCCACAATGTCTTTGGATGTGATTGCGTACTTGGAACACTTTCAAGCAGAGCTGCGCCGCTGATCTCATTTTTATTGAAAAGGTCGCCCACAGTGGTCCGCGGCGGAATTTGATAAATAATGAACCTGCTGGGGACTATCCGACCATTATCTTGGCGCTTTACTCCTTCAATCCGTACACGCGAGCCAAATGAGAGGCTAGATGTGTCGCACGGAATAGCCACAACCTGTAACCCACCACCGAACATCCCGAACCACCAAGAAAATGCTGTGAAGTCTTTAGGATTTTCCTTCTCCCATTTACGGACAATGTCTACGGAGACACCATATGTTGGCTGACGCTCGCATTTTGTATCCGTAGTCAGCAGCACGTTGAGAGGTCCAATTCTTGACTCCGATGGGGACTCGACGGATGTGACAAATCCATCAACTGACTGAATGGTTTTACCTGCTTGGCTTGCAAAACAGCAAACTGGAAACAGATAAGCAACAAGCATTACGGTGCATCGTAAGATGTACTTGTGGATGGATAGCCGTTTCCAAGTAAAGGTCATTGGATTTGCTGCCCAGGCGTGGGTAAAGTCTTGGTGCTTTGATCACTAAGTAATTCCTTTACTGTGAGATTCTGATTGGGTATCCCAATGGGGGCCGTGCCTAACCCGCCTAGTGCGGTGGGGCGTGGCAGTAGGCTTCCTGTAAATTGAGGAGGACCAAACAAGTCCCAGAAAACCGAGAACAAATCATTTGCGACACTATAGATAGCGTAACCAAGGCAACCCTCTGGCCCGCTTACGCATGCGATCGCCCCCGCTAATGCGAAGAGATCGTTAACTCCCTTCCCAACCCACTGATTTTTCCCTGTGAACGCTGCCGAAGTCCATCCAGACGGTCCGCAGAGCGTCGGATCTGAGTCGATACTGCATGCAATAGTGATTGCTGTACCAACCCCAACCGCAATGCTGCTGAGCACATTCGCGCTTTTTAGGGCCGTTAATGCGCTCAAATAACTTCCTGCTGAACCAGCAGTAAACGAGGCTATGTAGAGGTCGATGCCTATAGCTGCCGCAGATCCAATAGGTGAGCAAGGATTGAACTGCAATATATTACCAAAACCAATGTCAACCATGCCTCCAAATGCCTTGCAAATACTGCCTCCCGCACTATTTAAGATGCCCAGTGCCAATCCGCTGGGATCTGTGTATGCCAGCGGATTTCCGTTGGTATACATATAGCGGTTGAAGCTCTGGGGATTGTTGATGTCGTAGCTGCCGTTGTAGGGGTCGGGGGTCAGCCAGCGGCTTTGCTCGGTGGAGTAGTTGCGGTACCAGGCATCGTCCCCGCCGTACTCCGTATCCTGATAGAGGCCCGCAAACGCGTACGGGTCGCTGGTGTTGGAGGACAGTGTTTCGCCGTAGGGCATCATCAGGTTGGTCCCGGTCACGTTGCCCGAGCCGTCCGTGGTGGCGACCAGCGAGCCTTCATGGTCCAGCAATCGGTAGACGGGCGCGGCCGTCTGGCTGCCTGCAACCTCGGCCAGCAGATTGCTGCCTGCCCAGATCAGGTCCGTCCAAGCCCCGCTGGAGGCTGCCGTGGGTCGAGGCGGAAGGTTTCCGGAATATTGTGCAGGGCGTTTTTCAAGAGTCATCGATTCCTCGCTGAATCTCGCTCTGGCTGAGAATTTCGAGAAGTATACAGAATGAGTCCATGTTTTCTCCAATTATTTTTGTCCCATACGGATTTCGCTGCGATTCACAAGAAGGAATGCTGTTGCGCGCTGCGTTATACTTCAGGTGCGATGGCCCTGCTCGACAAGACGTTTTACCTCGAAACCTTCGGCTGCCAGATGAACGCCCATGACTCGGAAAAAGTCATCGGGACGCTGGTGCAGGAAGGCTATCGCCAGGTGGAAACCGAAGTCGACGCGGCGCTGATTTTGTACAACACCTGCTCCATTCGCGATAAGGCGGAGCAGAAGGTCTTCAATCGCCTGAACGACTATAAGGCCCTGCACAAACAAGGGAAGCGCTTCGGCGTGCTGGGTTGCGTGGCCCAGCAGGAGGGCGAAAAGATCTTCGAGCGCGCCCCCTATGTGTCGCTGGTCGCCGGGTCGGCCTCGTATCGCAAATTGCCGGAAATGCTGGTGCAACTGGAGGCTGGCAACAAGCGCATCACGGGCCTCGACGACCGGCAGACCGATGAGACTTTCGAAACGGAATTCACCGCCCGCGGCAACAAGCATCGCGGCTACATCACCATCATTGAAGGCTGCGACAAGTTCTGCGCCTATTGCGTGGTGCCGTATACACGCGGCAAAGAGCGCAGCCGGACCTCCGCCTCCGTGCTCGCCGAGGCGCGGCGGATGGCCGACGCGGGCTACACGGACATCCAACTATTAGGACAGAATGTAAACTCCTATCGCGACTCGTCGGGCAAGATGAGTTTCGCGGAGTTGCTGACCTCGGTCGGCCAGGTACCCGGCATTCGGCGTGTCCGCTTCACGACATCGCACCCGCGCGACTTTACCCGCGACATTGTCGACGCCATCGATGCCGTGCCGACGCTTTGCGACCATGTCCACCTTCCCGTCCAGAGTGGATCATCCCGCGTGCTACAGCGGATGCAGCGCGAATATACGCGCGAATGGTACCTGGAACGGATTGCCTGGATTCAGGCGGCGCGGCGTCCGATCAGCCTGACGACCGACATCATCGTCGGATTTCCCGGCGAAACGGAAGAAGACTTTGAGCAGACTCTCAGCCTGCTGGCGCAGGTCGGCTACGATGCCGTGTTTGCCTTCAAATACTCTGCAAGGCCAAACACTCCGGCCATTTCGATGGAAGACAGCATCCCAGAAGAAGTGAAGAGTCTGCGTCTGCAGACGCTATTGGAATTCCAGCGCGAAATTCAAAGATCGCTTTATAGCAGGCATATCGGTGAACTTGTTGAAGTAATGGTTGAGGGAAATAATCCAGCCCGTGACCAGGTTTCAGGACGCAGCTCGCAAAATAAAGTGGTGAACTTCACCGTGGATTCGCCGATTTATCCGGCGGCAGGCAGCTACATGAACGTGCGTATCGCGCAGAGTTTCCCGAACAGCCTGCTCGGCGAAGCGGTCATCGCAGGGCAGCCATCCGCAATCTCCGCGGGAGAGGAAATTTGTGTTGCATGAGCGCACCGCTCCAACCCGGCGCAGGTGAAGTGCAGTCCGACGAAATGGAAGTCAAGATTCGCGGCCTGATGATGGATCCTGTTACCAACATGCCCATGGTGGTCCTGAAGGACATTGGCAGCGATGCCCTGGTGCCCATCTGGGTTGGAATCTTCGAAGCGAACGCGATTGCTCTGGAGATCGAAAAAACGGCAACGCCGCGGCCTATGACCCACGATTTGCTGGCGAACTTGATCCGTACGCTGGATGGCGAAGTGCGCCGCGTCGTCATCACCGAATTGAAAGACGACGTGTTCTATGCGTTGATCTGGATGGAGCGCGGTGGGGAACTGATCAGCCTGGACGCTCGTCCGTCGGATGCGCTGGCGCTGGCGCTGCGCACGGATTGCCCCATCTACCTGACTGCCCAGGTGCTGCGGACCACCCGCATGGCCAACGCGGGCGTGGAGAATTTTTCTACCGAAGAGCTGCGGCGCTGGCTGGAAAATCTGAACGACGAAGACCTCGGCCGCTACAAAATGTAAGCGCTGGTCGCGCGACGGTACTTTTCCTGTAAGATTTCGCCCATGCCGCAGTCAGCCCATCTTCCTTGGAAGAACGCCGTCTTCCAGACAATCGCGCGTGCCGAACACCATCTGCGCGGCGGCCGTCCATCTGCGCAAGCCGAACTGGCTGGAATCCGCAATTTCCTTGTCCTGCAATATGAATCGCCGCTCGGCAGTGTCATTCACGCAACGCCGTTGTATGAAGCGCTGAAAGACGCGGTGCCGGAGGCCCATATTACCGTGGCCGCGTCCCGCATGGCCGCCAGCGTTCTCGAACACAGCCCCTTCGTCGATCGTTGCGTAGTCACGCCCAACCCATTCAAAAATTTTGCGCGGTGTGTGATGGCGGCGCGCGGGCTGCTGCAAACCATGCCGCCGGGCCCGCGCTGCGTCGTCACCACCATTGGGAATCAGCGAACACGTCTGGCGTTCTTGAGTGTATTGGCGGGGAGCGCGGTCCGGGTCGGCTACACGCTGGCTCCGGAACTCTACGACGTGCCTTTGAGTTTCGACCCCGGACGCGGGCAGATTGAGGGCAATCTCGACATCGCGCGCGGCCTTGGCCACCCCGTTCCTTTTTGCGAGCCGCACGTATTTTTTACGCGACAGGATGTCGAAACAGCAGCGCAATGGCTTGCATCGTATGCAGCCCATCCGGGCTCGCCTCGAATTGTTTTTGTCACGCAGAACAGCGGCGGTCAGAGGAACCAATGGGTCACAGCGCGTTTTCAGCAGGTCATTTCGGACCTTTCGCGCGGCCTGGGTGCAGTGCCGATTTTCGTAGGAACAGCGAAGGACGCTGCGCCCATTGACGACCTGCGCAACGACCTGCCTGATACAGGCATCTCGCTGGCGGGAAAAACGACTGTTGCAACGCTGGCGGCTTTGCTCGCGCAATGCGACCTCATCGTCAGCCTGGATACCGGGACCTTCCACGTGGCGCGCGCGGTCGGCCTGCCTGGAGTTGTGATCGCGCCGGCCTGGCAGAGTCCGCTGGAGTGGTTGCCAGTCGCTTCCGAACGCTATTGCGTGCTGCGCGGGCCGTCGATACAAGAAATCCCGCCCACGTATTGTATTGAAGAAGTCAGTGTGGCAGAGGTGTATAGCGCCGCGCAGACTTTGCTGGGGAAATTTCCTGTCGATGCTGGCCAACGCGCCGCTCGCGTCGTATGCTCGACCGTTCGATCCGTGAACCGGTGAAATTTGATGTCGATTTACGCATCGGTGAGGTTTTCAAACGATGTACCTAGCCTCGTCGGGACAAGGAAAAGCATCTTCGTTTGAAGGTTTCCCTCGCGGACGATTTCTTGAAACCGGAACGTACGAGCGTTCGGCTGTTTGATAAAAGCGAAAACCCTATAGCCGAGCGGTCGAATCAAGACAAAAAGACGTTCATCCGGTGTTGTCTCTGTCAGCACCAGGGGCGCCTGCGATCCAAGCGTTTTGATCGCGCCTTCAATCGCGTCGAGGTCCGCCCCTTCGACATCGATCTTGATCCCAGTAACGCGCAGCTCTCTCTCAGCGACAAAACGGTCAATCGTTGTCACGTCAACTTCGTGGCGTACTCCGCCGAGTTGGGTCGATGGGCCGGCAAGGTGTGATACTTCACTGTTCGGCTCCAGTATAAAAGACGACTTCCCGAGGCGCTTGCCTACAGCTACGCTGTGTATGTGAGCATTCGAATGGGCCGCGAGGTTCAACTGCAAAACAGCCAAAGCTCGCGGATCTGGCTCGAAGGCATGAACGGCACCAGCTTTGGGGAGCATGTAAAGCGAGTAATACCCAATGTTGGCGCCCACATCCAAAACAACACCGGAAGCATCCAGATGACTGGCGAAAAGTTCTTCGCTGCCCCAATCGACATTCGCCCCGGTGATGAATACTTCCGACGCAAATTTACTTGCCCTCGGCAATCGCATGCGCAGACCCGTCGGCAAAACAAGGGTGTTGTCTTTGCCGAGGATACGCTTCGAAAATTGACGCACAAAAGTCCTTCTCAGCCAGGTGAAGGCGCCCACTTCTTTGACAAATTCCCGGTTGATTGGCATGACCATTTTTAACATGGCGGACAGGGATTCCCTTGCGGCTCTGCGACAATAAGGGAACAGCAAATGGGCATACTGACACGCATCCTTAAAGTGATGGCCGCGCTGATGACCTCCAACGTGGTCAACCTGGCCACGAAGCTGCTGCTGCCGCCCATTTTTCTTTTTAAATACGGCACCACGCTCTACGGCGAATGGATTGCGTTGTCGGGTGCGGTGGCCTACCTCAGCACGCTGAACTTTGGCATCCAGACCTACGTCACCCAGGACCTGACGGTCCGTTATCAACGCCATGAACTGGACCGCTATCACCTGCAGCAATCCACTTCGTTGCGCGTGCTGCTCGGAATCCTTGGCAGCGCCGCGGTGGTTTGCCTGATTGTTTTTGCGCTTCCCGTCCAAGCCTGGCTGCGGCTGACGCTGTCGCACCAGGTCACCTCGCTGACCCTGTATTTCCTGGGATTGCAAATCTTGCTCGGGGTGCTGTTCGGCTACTTTACGGGCATGTTTATGGTGCTCAGCCGCGCCCACACGGGAGTGCTGTGGGTGAACGGACTTCGGCTGACGATGGTCGTCGTGACTTCGTCCGGCGCGTGGGTGCGGTGGTCCTTTCCTGTGTTGGCCGGATTCCAAGCGGCCGTGTATGTTGTGGGCATTCTGCTGGTGCTGCTGCACATTCGCCGCGTGGCGCCGGAGATTTTTCCTCGAGTCGGCTTGTGGGACCGCGGCGCGGTGCGCGCCATCCTGGGGCCGAGCAGCTACTTTGGCCTGATCAGCATGAGTACCTTCCTTTCCTTTGAAGTCCCGGTCCTCATTCTGCAACGTGAAGCTGGATCGTTCGCCGTGGTTGCGTTTACGGCCATGCGGACCATCTTTTCCGTGTCGCGCCTGGCCCTGATTTGGCCGACGCAGGCGCTCGCACCTGAAATAACGCGTCTCTATGGACGGCAGGAATGGCGCGAGCTGACGGCGATCTACAACTATTCCGAGCGGTTGATATTCTCTCTGGTACCGGTCGTAAACCTGGGTATGCTGATCGTTTCGCCGGTTTTGCTGGTGGTGTGGTTGCATAAGCCGCAACTGTTTTCAGTCCTTCCCTACGTGGTCACGTCGGCGATTTCCATGACACTGAGCGCCAAGGAGCACAAGTTTCAGTTTCAGTTTTCGACCAACACTCATGAACGGCTGGCGCGCATCATGTTTTTCAGCTATATCGCTCTGGTGATCGTCGCCATCCCAATGGTCTATTGGCAGGGGATGCTCGGATTTCTGTATTCATGGCTCGCGATTGAGATGTTTCAGGTCATCCGCATCATCGGCTTGAACCGGGAACTTTTTGCCCACACCGGAGAGCATAGGCTGAAGTATGTGTACCGGCTGGCATTCTTATGTCTCATTGGTTTGGCGGCATCCGACATGGTGCTGACGCACACTCATCTTATGGCGTATCGGGTTCAGTTTGCGGCCGGTTTCGGGGTCAGCGCTACGATGGCGTTACTGTCGTTTTTCCTCTTCAATATGCAAGAGATTGTAAAAAAGCTCTTCGTCTTGTTCCGGAATCGGCTGCTTCCTGGCAACGCATAAATTTATGAGTGATGGTGAACATTGAGATCTGGACTCGTTCGTATCCTCGGATTCCCAGCCACGCTGATACATGGAGACACCCTTGTCTTGGATCGCTGGTTGTGGCTGAAAAAGTACTTGCCGGCGGTGCAAAATGGTTCCCGCAGTCTGGTGGACGTGGGCTGCGGAACCGGCGCATTTACCATGGGCGCGGCGAGGCGTGGCTATCGTTCCCTGGGGCTTAGCTGGGACAAAAGAAACCAGACCGTTGCCCAGCAGCGAGCGAAAATTTGCAAGGCCGAGAACGCCACATTTCAGGTCCAGGATGTCCGCCGATTGGATGAGCGTCCAGATCTCGCAGGGCAATTCGACGTTGCCATCTGCTGTGAGTGCATCGAACACATTCTCGATGATGTCAAATTGATGCAAGACATTGCCCGATGCCTGAAGCCGGATGGAGTTCTGTTGCTGACGACGCCGAATCTCAGCTTCAAACCCATGGCGTACGACAACGACAATCTATCGACCGTCGAAGATGGCGGCCATGTGAGGCGAGGATATTCGCCGGAAGATATTATGCGACTTTGTCAGGCGTCCGGTTTCGAAGTGCTGAAGATCGAATATTGCAGCGGAGTGCTGAGCCAAAAGCTCACCTCGCTCAAGCGGATCGCCGCTCAAATGACATCGGAAATGATCAGTTGGCCGATTGTCCTGCCGTTTCGCTGGATTCCGCCTCTCTTTGATGCTGCAGTGACCCGCGCGATGAACTGGCCGGATTACTCCATCACGCTGGTGGCGAAGAAGAAATAGGCGAGGGGAATATTGCTCTAAGTTTTTTTTGCCCAGATGATCGACTCAAAGCCATAGAATGACCAGGTTCCTCGGATGACTTTTTTTCTCGAGCGGCTGAAGGGTTCAAGAAAAAGCCCGATCACAAAGAGCCGCCAGGGCCGATACCTTCGTCGCGCGAAAGTAGTCTTAAAGCCCTCGCGTTTTAAGGTGCGCAGTACGCTGGAAAAATCCGGGACCTTCGTGTGGGTCTTATCGTCATAAAAGTTCAGCGTTCCCTCGCGGCTTGGAAAGTTGACGCTTTCGGCGCACGGAAAGGCGAGGAAAATGGTCCCATTCTTTCTAAGTGCTCGGAGCATGGCGACCAGAACCTCTTCCTGTTCCATGCAATGCTCCAAATTATGGCAGCAGATCACTGCGTCGTAGCTGTTTGGCCTCTTTCCAATTTCAGCGGCAAAGTTCTCCGGCGAAACGACGAGATACTCCTCTGAATAATCGCTGGCCGGATGGTCCTGTTCATAATCGCAAACGTCCAGTCCCGTATACCGGAGATCGGGGCGTGCCCTCATTGTTATTGCCGGTGAGCTGTTGCCGCAACCCACATCGAGAACTTTGGCGGATTTAGGGACCGAGAATATAAAAGCCATCTTGCGGCGCGGATGAAGCAAACAATGAACGTGATGCCTTAGTTGCTTCAGCGATGGCAAACTCATTTTATTTCACTCCAAATAATGGAAATGCAGTTCCTATTATCGAGTGATGATAGTGGCTTGTGGAGAAAAGTCAACAGAGAGTGAAGAGCGTTACAGTGGAGCCAGAGAGAGAATTATTTTCCGCGTTCGACAAGTTCAAGAATCCGATCCAGCGTATTCGAGTAAAGCCGATAGGCTCCGTCTCCCTCAATCTGCTGCAGCGAGCGCAAGGCGTTGGTGCGCAGGCGATGGCGCGTTTCATCGGAAGAGTAGAGCCGCTGCATGGCCGTGCCCAACTGCTCGGCATCCTGCGCTGGAACGACGATTAAATCCTGGTCGGGCGTAAATAGTTCCGCGGCTCCGCAATGCGTCGTCGCAATCCATCGTCGCTTGCGGTAATCTGGGTAAGATTTCGCACAAGCGTTGTCCGACCGCCTGCGCTGCATCCTCCATTACAGTTCGTCAACGACACATGCAAAGGTCATAAATAATGCCTTCTATAAAACTCTCTATGCTGGCGGCCGTGGCGATCAGTGGATGCTTGTTCTCCGCGATGGCACAGGCCCGGCAGCCGAACACGCTGACTCCGCAGGAAAAAGCGGGCGGCTGGAAATTGCTCTTCAACGGGAAAAATCTGGATGGCTGGCACTCCTATCTTGAAAAATCTCCAGGAAAAGATTGGTCCGTGAAACATGGCGCGATCGTGCTGAACAAACGGAACACCGACCCGGACAAGGATTTTCAAGACCTGACAACGAATGACGAGTTCGAAAATTTCGATCTCAAGTTGGAATGGAAGGCGAAACCCTGCATCGATAGCGGCGTCATGTTTTATGTCCATGAGTCGCCGCAGTATAAGCAACCCTATAGTACCGGTCCTGAAATGCAGATTGCGGATTTGGCCTGCACCGTACCCGACAGCAGGATATTGATGGAGCGGTCAGGAGATATTTTTGACCTGATCTCGGACAAAGTCGAATACGTGGAGCCGGCGGGAGAATGGAATCAATTTGAAATCATCGCGAACCATGGACACGTTCAGTTGTTTCAGAACGGGCATAAAGTCATCGATACGGACTTGAATGGGGCGGAGTGGAAGGGCCTTGTCGCCCATAGTAAATTTGCAAAAATGCCCAACTTCGGGACCTTCCGCAAGGGCCATGTCTCGATGCAGGGAACGGAACCGAAGGGCAAGCCGGGAGAGAAACTCATGTTCCGCAACATTAAGATCAAGTCGCTGTGAACCGATTGCCCGCCGCGTCTGGGCCGGCGCTCCCTCCTGTTTTTCGCGCATTTTTGCGGTTAGGGTCTAGCATGGTACCCATATGGCATTTGTCTTGGAGCATCTGGATCACGTCGTTCTCACTGTGGCCAACATCGATGCCACCGTCGATTTCTATACGGAAGTCCTGGGCATGGACCTCATCAAAGTCGACGGCCGCAAGGCCCTCGCCTTCGGCATCCAGCAGATCAACCTGCACCAGCGCGGGCATGAGTTCGAACCGAAGGCGGCCCATCCCACGCCCGGCTCCGCCGACCTCTGCTTCCTGACAACGACCTCGCTCGAAACGGTGATGGAGTATTTGAAAGAACAAAAAGTCCACATCGAAGCGGGCCCGGTGGAACGCGACGGCGCCATCGGAAAACTTCGCTCCATCTATCTCCGCGACCCCGACCGCAACTTGATTGAGATTTCTGTCACGGTCTAAGGCCAAATCGAAAATCTGGGCGCCCCAGGTCTCGATTCTGAGATCTCGGTTATAGTCGGCAAGGATAAAATCACTTTCATGCCGGAAAAATCGCCCACCCTGCTGGAACGCGCGAAAAAGATTCGCCTCATTCTCATGGACATCGACGGCACCCTGACCGACGGCGGTGTCTGCCTCATTTCGCTGCCCAACAACGGCGATATCGCGGAGATGAAGGTCTTCAATTCACAGGACGGACTGGCGATCAAGCTGGCCCATATCATGGGAATCAAAACCGGATTCATTACTGGAAGAAAATCTCCTGCCGTCCAGCAGCGCGCCGACGAATTATCAGTCGCCTATGTCTACCTGGGTCAGGCCACCAAAACCGCTGCCTTTGAGGACTGCATGCGGAAGGCCGGCGTCGCTGCTGACGAAGTCGCGTACCTCGGCGACGATCTGCCGGACATGCCAGTGTCGAAACTCGCCGGTCTGGCCGTCGCGGTGGCCAACGCCGCGCCGGAGTTGAAAGCCATCTGCCACTATGTCACCCGCGCCAAGGGCGGCGAAGGCGCCGCGCGCGAAGTCGTCGAGCTGATCCTGAAGGCGCAGGGAAGATGGGAAGAAGCGGTTCCAAAAGCGCTGGCATAAACGCCAGTCATGCCTGATCCATGGGCGCCGGTCGCCGCGCCGCTGGGTCTCTCCGAGCATCCCGGCCGGAGAGGACTATTCGACCGTTCGCTTCAACTGCCCGCAGGCCGCGTAGATATCTCTTCCGCGCGGCCGCCGCAGAAATGCCGGCACGCCGCTCGCAATCAAATGCTGCTGAAACGCTGCAACATCCTCCGGCGCGGGCATCCGATAGGGAATATCAGGCCCCGGATTCCAGACAATCAAATTCACTTTCGCCGGCAAGCCGGAATTCCGAAGCAGCGCACTCAGTTCGCGCGCATCCTGCAAGCGATCATTGACGCCGCCCAGCAGCACATATTCAAATGTCATCCGCTCGCGCGGTCTCAACGGGACCTCGCGCAGGGCAACCAGCAGGTCATCGATCTTCCATTTGCGCGTAATCGGCATGATGCTCTCGCGAATGGAATCATTCGGAGCATTCAGGCTCAGCGCCAGTTTGGGCCGCAGCTTCTCTTTCGCAAACCGCTCAATGCCCGGCAGAATGCCCGAGGTCGAAACGGTCATCCGTGACTCAGGAATCCCCATGCCCTCGACCAGCAGATGGACCGCCGCCATGAAATTGTCGTAATTCAGAAACGGCTCGCCCATCCCCATAAACACCAGGTTGATCCGGTCCCTGCCAACCCGCACCTGGTGGCGATTCAGCACCGCCGCCACTTGTCCGGCGATCTCGCCCGCCGTCAGGTTTCGCTTCATACCCAATTTTGCCGTCAGGCAGAACTGGCAATTGACGGCGCAACCCACCTGGCTCGAAACACAAATTGTCGCGCGACGATAGGGAATTGCCGGCTCCGCCTGCTCGCCCGCCGTCGCAGAATTCGCCTCGGCATCCTCAGCCGCAGCATCCGATCCGTCGCCCAGCTCGCCATCGTCCCCGTTCGGCATCCAAACCGTCTCAACGGTCTCGCCATCCGGGCAAGTGACCAGGTATCTCTCGGTGCCATCTGTCGAAACGAAAGCCTGTGCGATGCGCGGCAGTCCCACCTGAAATCCAGACTGACCCAGCAATTCGCGCACCGATTTCGGCAGCGCCGTCATCTCCTCCAGAGAGGAGACCCGCTGTTGATAAAGTGCCTGCCAAATCTGGCGGGAGCGATATGGCTCTAAGCTTAATCTTGCAGTAACTCCTTCAAGTTGCTGTAAAGAAAGAGAAAATAGGGGTTCAATAGAATTTTCTACATTCTTGAAGGGAAGTGAATCGAATTGTGGAAAACTTTGCATCCAATGTGGATAACTGGTTGCAGCCCAGCCCCTTTCGGCCTCGCCTGCACGCCGGTCCAGACTGTGAAAAAATTGTATTCAGATGATTACGACCGGCAATCCGCAGGATACTACGCATTTCAGTTCGCTTGGCAACTCGCTCGACAGCGCCCAAAGCCGCAACATTCGCCGCACGGAATTGTCCAACGGCCTCGTCATCCTCACCGAGCGCATGGAGCATGTCCGTTCCGTCTCCATGGGTGTGTGGGTCAAGACCGGCTCGCGGGATGAGCGGCCAGAGATCAACGGCGTCTCCCATTTCGTCGAGCACATGGTCTTCAAGGGCACCAAGTCGCGTTCTGCCCAGAACATTGCGCGCGAAGTCGACGCCATCGGCGGCAACCTGGATGCCTTCACCAGCAAGGAGACCATCTGCTTCAACATCAAGGTGCTGGACGAGCATGTTCCCAAGGCGCTCGATGTGCTCACCGATCTCGTGACGCAACCGATTTTTGCTCCCGACGATATTGGCCGCGAATGCAAAGTGGTCCTGGAAGAAATCAAGATGGACGAAGATAACCCGGACATGCTGGTGCATGAAATCTTTACCCAGAGCTTCTGGAAAGATCATCCGCTCGGCAAGCCGATCCTGGGCACGCGGGAAACGGTGAAGCGTTTCGATCAGGGAATGCTGTTCGACTTTTACGGCGGCCGCTTTCAAGGCGAGAACATGATCTTCTCCGCCGCTGGGAACTTGGACCACGATTCGTTTGCGACGCTGGTCGCGGAGAAGCTGGCGCATCTGCCGGCCGCGCCCTCGACAGACAGCAATTTGGCTCTCCCGTTTGCCGCCACGCCCAAGGTGCATGCCCGGATTGTCTCCAAGCAGAAGAAGTCGCTGGAACAACTGCAGCTTTGTCTCGGCGTCCCGGCCCCCCCGGTCAACGATGAACAACGCTATGCCGTCGCTCTGCTGAATACAATTCTCGGCGGCGGCATGAGCTCTCGCCTGTTCCAGAATGTCCGCGAGGAGCGCGGACTGGCCTACTCCATTTTCAGCGAGGTGAACTCCTTCCGCGACACCGGTTCGTTGTGCGTCTACGCAGGCACATCGGCGCAGAATGCCGAGCAGGTGATTCGCCTGACGGTCGATGAATTTCGGCGTCTGAAAGAGGTTCCGGTGCAGGAAGAGGAATTGCAACGCGCCAAAGACCAGTTGAAGGGCAACATCCTGATGAGCCTGGAAAGCTCCGGCGCGCTCATGTCCAACCTGGCGCGGCAGGAAATGTACTTCCAGCGCTTCTATGCCGTGCCCGAAATTCTGGAACAAGTGGGCCAGGTGACCAGCGGCGATCTGATGCGAATGGCGCAACAGTTGTTCGTTCCGGAGTCGGTTGCGGTGGCCATGCTGGGCAACCTGAATGGACTGAAGATCACGCGCGATCACCTTGCCTGCTGATACAGTAGGAAATATATTCGCATTGGTTCCAATGCAGGGTGTTGAAATGAATACAGGTTTTCAAGTTTCCAGCAAACTGCTGCGTCAGGCTGGTTTTACGCTGATGGAGTTGCTGATCGTCATGTCGGTCATTTTGATCCTGATGGCCGTCGCGATCCCGAATTACATGAACATGCGCAGCCAGGCGAATGAGACTGCGGCCATGGAAGAATTGCGCACCTTGAACAGCGCGGAAATCCAGTACGAGACCGATTATCCCGCCAACGGGTTTTCCTGCAATCTGACGCAGTTGGGCGGCGATCCAAAGTCTGGTCCGCCCAGCGCCCAGGCAGCGCAGTTGATCCCGCCGGACCTGGCTGGCGGCTACAAGAGCGGATACCTGTTTGCCATTACGAATTGCACCAAGGTGAACGTCAACAATCAGGATGTCTACACCTCGTTTGAGGTGACCGCCGTCCCTCAGTCGGTGGGCAAGACCGGGCATCGCGGGTTCTGCATGGACCAGACGGGCGAAGTCAAGGCAGACCCGGCTGGCGGCACCAATTGCACCCAGCCCATTTCGTAAACAGATTTCTATCGTTTACCCGTCAGGTAGTCATTCTGAGCGCAGCGAAGAATCCAGAGGGTGAGGGCGGCGCAGTCGATGCGGATATTGTCTCGGATCTTCCCGCCGCTACGCAGGACCTTGCCCTGAGCGAAGTCGAAGGGTTCAGAATGACTCCGATGAACATTTTTATGACGCGATCCATGCTTCGCCTGGCAACGTTGCTGCCTATGGTGTGGCTGGTTGTCGCAGCGCCGTCATGGTGCGCCAGTGCCAAGCCGGACCTTCCAACAACAGCGAGCCTTCCGGAAATATGCAAACAAGTGGACCGGCACTATAATCGGCTGCACTCGCTCAGCGTCCAATTCACAGAGACCTATCAAGGCATGGGAATGAAACGCACGGAAAGCGGCACTCTGCTGCTGGAAAAACCGGGCCGCATGCGATGGAATTACAGCGATCCCGCAGGCAAGCTTTTCGTCATCAATGAGAAATATGGCTACTCCTACACACCTGGGGATGCGCAGGCCGAACGTTACCCGGCAAAGCAACTGGAAGATTTTCGCTCGCCCCTGCGTTTCTTACTGGGCCATGCGCGTATCGAGAAAGAACTGGCGAATTTGACGCTCACCCAGAAGGGCGCGGAGTATGAGCTGCGCGGTGTTCCCAAAGACATGGAGCAGAGAGTCGAGGAAGTTACGCTGACGGTGACTGCCGAGGGCGCTATTGATGCCATCCGGTGGAAAGAAACCGACGGCGCGACCACGGAATTTCAGCTCGCAAATGAGCTGGCTAATCCGCCGCTCGCTGCCGATACGTTCTCCTTTCATCCACCCGCCGGAGTTGCGGTGGTCAAAGGGATGGCCCCGATTTAGGTGTCTGACCGCTTGTTGTTGTCCATGCAGCGGGTGCCCCAGGTCTCGATTTTTAGACCTGGGATTCTTTGACCCTCAGGTACGAAAATACGCGGTCAGAGACATGGCGCGGAATCGAATGTCAGGAGGGATGGTTTGCAGTCTCAATTCTTGCGGACAAGTTTATGTGGGCTGGCGTTGATTGGCGCAACTGCAACGGCGCGTGCCCAATGGCAGATCGAACCCAGTGGAACGTCTGCCAGCCTGCGAGGAATTCATGCCGTGACCGCCGACATCGCCTGGGCCAGTGGAACCAGCGGCACCGTGCTTCGCACCCTGAACAGCGGCCAAAGCTGGCAACCGTGCAGCGTTCCCGCAGGCGCCGGCAAGCTGGACTTTCGCAGCCTGTGGGCCTGGGATGGCGACCATGCCATGGTCATGTCGAGCGGCCCCGGCAGCGAGTCGCGACTGTATTCCACCCATGACGGCTGCCGCACCTGGAGTCTTGTTCTCGCCAATCCGGATGCGGACGGCTTCTGGGACGCGCTGCAATTCGACGGCACGCGTTTTGGCGTGGTCCTCGGCGATCCCGTTCGCGGCAGCTTCACCATGTTTGTCACCTACGATGGCGGAAGTCAGTGGACCCGGCAAAACAATCCCTGCCTGCGCGCAACGGGACCGAAACAGGGGGCTTTTGCCGCCAGCAATCAATCCCTGGCTGTTCTTCCCATCGGGGACGCAAATTCTCCTCGGGGGACCGCCATGGACCATCAAATATGGTTCGGCGTCAGTGGAGGTTCGCTCTACGGATTTGAGTTGGCGCCGCTGGAATTGATTTCCGCAACCAGCGGAACCGCCGCCGCCGACGGATGCACCCATGCGCAGCCCTTGCCGCTCGGCGCGAAGGAGTCCGCCGGTATCTTCGCCATCGCGTTTCACGACGACACCTACGGGGTTGCGGTTGGCGGAGACTATGCCCAGCCTCAGAACGGGGCCAACACTGCCGCTTCCACAACGGACGGCATCCACTGGCGCGTCGCGCTCCACCCTCCCGCCGGATATCGCTCAACCGTGGCGTGGAACGCGACCGACGCAACCTGGATTGCCGCCGGCCCAACCGGCAGCGACATTTCTCGCGATAACGGCAAAACCTGGCAACCGCTCGACCATGGAAACTGGAATGCCATCAGCCTGCCGTTCATTGTCGGTCCGGACGGACGCATTGCAAGACTGATATCTTGGGGTCAGCTACGCGTATTGAATCAAGCTCCGAAAACGGCCGCGCCCGCGCAGCATAAGGAATAGGGTCCATTGGAATATATCGTCAAAACCGCGGACGAGCGTGGACATGTCCAGGAGAATGTCCACCTGGCAAACTCCGCCGAGGAACTGCGCCAGCGCTTCGCCCAATCCGGCCATTACGTCTACTGGGTCAAACCCAAGGGACTCGCAGGCAAGGCGGGCGCGGGCAAGCGCGTCAAGCTGGAGCCGTTTCTGATCTTCAATCAGCAATTTCTCACGCTGATTCGCGCCGGCCTGCCCATTCTGTCTTCCGTGGAGCTGCTGGCCAAGCGGCAAAAAGCCTCGATCCTGCGCGCCCAGCTCGAAGATGTCGCCGTGCGCGTTCGTACCGGCCAATCGCTCTCGGCTGCCTTTGAATCTCAGGGCGGATTTCCGGTGATTTACACCACCTCGCTACTGGCCGGGGAGCGTTCCGGCAACCTGGAAGAGGTGCTCACCCGCTATCTGGCGTTCCAGCGGATCGCGCTCACCTTCCGCAAAAAGTTGATCGCGTCGCTTTTTTACCCTGTTTTGCTGGTCGTCATGGTCACGGGCCTGTTCATCTTCTTGATCAGCTTCGTGGTGCCGCGCTTTGCCGCGCTCTACGATCAGATAGGCACCAAACTGCCCGGCATCACCGTCTTTATGCTGGCAATGGGCAAGGATTTCCAATCCTATCTGCCATATTTATTGGTTGTTTTCGCGGCAATCGTTTTCTTCTTGTTTCGCTGGAGCCGGACCGACAGCGGCGCCAACCAGATCGATGGCATTCGCATCAAGACCCCGATTTTTGGCGGCATCTGGGTCAAGTATCAAGTAGCATTGTTCTCGCGCACGCTCTCCACGCTGCTCTCGGGAGGTCTGCCGCTGGTGCCGTCGCTGGAGACCGCCGCCAGGTCCATCGGCAGCCGCCGTCTCAGCCAGGCCGTTGGCCAATCGGTGACCAGCGTGCGAGAGGGCAAAGGGCTGGCCACCAGCCTGAACAACACCGGGATTTTCCCTGAGCTTTCGATTGAAATGATTGAGGTCGGTGAAGCGACCGGGGCGCTGCCCGGCATGTTGAATTCCGTTGCCGAATTTTTTGAGGAAGATGTGCAGACCGCGCTGACCGCGGCGCTTTCTCTCATTGAACCGGCGATTTTGATCGTGATGGGCGGCGTGGTGGTCACGATCCTCATCGCGCTCTACCTGCCCATTTTCAGTCTGGGCGCGGCCGGCGCCATGCAACACTAAACAAGGAAGTTCGTCATGTATATAACGTTTGAAAACAAAGTCGCCCTGGTTACAGGCGCAGCGTCAGGACTTGGTCTTGCGACTGCGAAAGCGTTTGCTGACTCAGGCGCTTCCGTGGTGTTAGCGGACTGGAATGAGGAGGTCGTGCGATCCGCGGCCAAAGACCTCGCCGATAAAGGTCATGCGACCTTGGCCGTTCGCTGCGATGTTTCGGATGACGCGCAGGTGGAAGCGATGGTGAAGCAGGCCGTCGCTTCCTTTGGTCGGCTCGACGTGGCCTACAACAACGCCGGCGTTCAGAATGTTCTTGCAGAAACCGCAGATTCTTCCCGCGACGATTACGACAAGGTTATGGGCATCAATCTGCGCGGTGTGTGGAGTTGCATGAAGTTCGAGCTGCAACAGATGCGCCGCCAAGGCAGCGGCGCCATCGTCAACTGCTCTTCACTGGGCGGTCTTATCGGAGGCGCTCGACGTGGGACCTATCACGCCGCGAAGCATGGGGTCATTGGATTCACCAAGAGCGCGGCCCTCGAATACGCGTCGCGCGGCATACGCGTCAATGCAGTGTGCCCCGGCATGATCCAGACGCCCATGACCGACCAGATGATTGCGTCGGGTCAGGGCGCGGAGCTGGAAGCGATGTTGAAGGCCTACGTTCCCATGGGTCGCGCAGGTCGGCCTGAAGAAATCGCCGACGCCGTTCTGTGGCTCTGCAGCTCTGCCGCAAGCTATGTCACCGGCCAATCGATCTCGGTTGACGGTGGCTACGTCATGCGCTAACAGAAGGAGAAACACCATGGCGGAGATTGCGATCGTCCCCAACGGAAAGCCCATTGTCAGCGACGAAACGGCGCAGGCGCAGATGCTTGCCTCCAGATACCGCTGCGAATTTGTCGACCTCAGAAATTTTCGCATCCAGCATGAGTTGTTCCGCACCGTGCCGGTCGACATGATGTTCCGCTACAACTTCGTCCCGCTGGAACAGATGGAAACCAAGCTGATCATCGCCGTCAGCGATCCCAGCCGGTTGATGATGCTGGATGAAATTGCCAGCCTTCTGGGGCAGAAAATTGGCGTCAAGGTCGCCACGCTCAGCCAGATTACCGACCTGCTGAAGAAGACCGAGCAATCGCAGCGCGTGCTCGACGAAGCCACCGAAGGATTGACCTTCGACGTGCTCTCGTCCGAAGACAATCCCGACGAGACCCTTTCGATTGAAAAGCTGACGTCGGAGGAAGACGTCAGCCCCATCATCCGGCTGGTGGACACCATGGTCTTTACAGCGCTGGAGAGGCGGGCCAGCGATATCCATCTGGAGACCTACGACGACAGTCTGCTGGTCAAGTACCGCATTGACGGCGTCCTGCAACATGCCATGGCGCCGATTGCGCGAGAGCATCACCAGACCATTCTTTCCCGCATCAAGGTCATGAGCGAGCTGGACATCGCCGAGCGCCGCGTTCCCCAGGACGGCCGTTTTCGGGTCCGCTACAAAGGCCGCCTGATCGACTTTCGTGTTTCCATCATGCCCACCGTGCATGGAGAAAATGCGGTGCTCCGCGTTCTGGACAAGGAGTCGATGAGTGAAACCTTCCGCTCCCTGACGCTGAATGTTGTCGGCTTCGCGGAGGAGGACCTGCGCCGCTTTCGCCGCTATATTCGCGAGCCCTACGGCATGGTCTTGGTGACAGGGCCGACTGGCTCTGGCAAGACCACCACGCTCTACGCCGCTTTGAACGAAATTAAAAGCGACGAAGATAAGATCATCACCATTGAAGATCCGGTGGAGTATCAGATTCGCGGCATCACGCAGATTCCGGTGAATGAGAAAAAAGGCCTCACGTTTGCCCGCGGACTGCGTTCCATCCTGCGTCACGATCCCGACAAGATTCTGGTCGGCGAAATCCGCGACCAGGAAACGGCGCAGATCGCCATCAACTCCGCCCTCACCGGGCACCTGGTCTTCACCACCGTCCACGCCAACAACGTGGTGGACGTGCTGGGACGTTTTCTTAACATGGGCGTCGAACCGTACAATTTCGTCTCCGCGCTGAACTGCATTCTCGCCCAACGGCTGGTTCGAGTCATCTGCGAGGATTGCAAGAGGCCGGTCCATTATGATCGCGAGACGCTGCAACTCAGCGGGCTGGACATCGGGCAATGGGCTGATTTTGAATTTCAGGAAGGCGCCGGCTGTATTGAATGCGGCGGCACCGGCTACCGCGGCCGGACGGCAATCCACGAATTGCTGGAGCTGAACGACAGGATCCGCGAAATTATTCTGGAGAAAAGGCCAAGCTCCGAAGTGCGCAAAGCGGCCCGCGCCGAAGGAATGTCGTTTTTGCGGGAGTCGGCGTTGCAGCGGGTCCGTTTGGGCCTGACAACGCTGAAAGAGATCAACAAAGTTACGTTCATCGAGGCTTCACGGTAGACCGCTTTCACAAGAAGGGTTGTCGAGGAGTTGTTTCCGGGCGCTGGCGGTCATCGAACGCCGCCTGCGCATCGTCGATTTTTGATAGTTCACAGGTACTGTGAAAACGGTCTAAGCTTGAGCTACATGCGTCTTTTTCCAACTTCACTGCAAGCTGCAGCGCGTCCGCGGCTGGCCTGCGAAATTGCGCCGGATGGGATGCTGGCGGGCGGCGCTGCCCGCATTGAGTCCCCGCTGGATAAGGCTGTCTTCGTGCCCTTGCCGGCAGGCGCCGTCTCTGTCGGAGTGACTGCCCCCGTGTTTCGCGACAGCGCCGTTGTCCACGCTGCGCTGAAAAACGCGCTCGACTCCGTCGATCCCCGCGGACGAGACTGGACGATCGTCTTGCCGGATGCATGCACCCGTGTGCATATCCTCGACTTCGACACGCTGCCGGCGAAACCGCAGGAGGTCCTGCCCCTGGTGCGCTTTCGACTGCGCCGCATGCTTCCGTTTGACGCCGATGTGGCAGCCGTCTCCTACCAGTTGTTGCATCCTTCCAACGTCGCTAAAAAAGATGCTCCCGTGCAGGTGATTGCGGCCGCCATGTCGGCGGAAGTACGAGAGGAAGTCGAATCCATGGTGCGAAGCATGCAACGCGAACCCGGCGTCCTGTTGCCGGCGACCTTGGCGGCGATGGCTGCGCTGCCGGACACGGGCTCGCATCTGCTGGTGCATACCGAGCAGGATTCGATGACGACGGCCATCACGCACAATGGGGAATTGCTGCTCTACCGGACGACCGATCGCGTCAACACCGATTTGGGCGATATGGCGCAGGCAGTCCTGATCGCCGCCGCCTATTACGAGGATGCGCTGCACGTACCCCTGCGGGAACTGTGGGTGGCGGGCCTCGAGTCGACCGATGTATTGCGGCAACATCTTGCCGCGGACGAAGCGTGGCAGATTCCGTTGCGCAGCCTGGTCGATTCGCAATCCTTCTCCGCCGGCGCAGTCTCCAGCGAGGTCGATCCGGGACGGTTTACCAGTGTGGTGGGGGCGCTGCGCGGCTGATGCGTATGACCCTCAATCTCGCTTCCCGGCCTTTTTTCGAACTGCGGCCCGTACTGCTGCGACTGCGGATCGTCGCGGGCGCGCTGATGGTTCTGGCGCTGGTTCTTTTCCTTCTGCTGCGCCGCGCCGAGGTCAAGGCCGACCGGGCCCAGGCTGTCGTCCATCGCTGGACGGTTGCCTCGCAGCAACTGCAGCAGGAATGGCAACAGGACCAGGCGCTGATGCGCGAGCCTGCCAATGCGGCCACCCTGGAGCGGTCGGACTTCTTGAACCAGATTTTTCTCCGCAAGTCTTTTTCCTGGACCACGGCAATGATGGACCTGGAGTTGGTGCTGCCTCAGGGCGTGCAGGTCACCAGCATCGATCCGCGGATGACAAAAGAAGGCCGCGTGATGATGCGCCTGCGGGTCAACGGCCCTCGCGACAAGGTGGTGGGACTGGTCAGCAACCTGGAAAAGTCGCCACACTTCATTGGGCCGCTTGTCGTTGGAGAGACCGCCGACATCCAAGGACAAGGACAGGCAGGATTTCGCCCTACCATGTCGGAAGCGACCGACGTGAATGTCGATATTCTCGCCGGGTTCAATCCGGGGGGTCTGGCATCGACCGATGTCAACGCCGAAGAGAAGAAATCGGGGACCCACCGGACGCGAGGCGAGACCAACGCGTCTCCAGCCGGCGGCAACGCCGTATCGCGCCGCGCGCCGGCCCATACGCCTCCCATGGCAACGCGAGGTGGGCGATGAATCTTTCGCGTCCGCCCTGGACCAACATTCGCATCACCGCGCAACATTGGCATTATGGCGTCCTGGTTTTGCTATTGATGTTGAATTTGACCCTGGCTGTGCGGCTGGTGTTTGCCTGGGACCGGGCCAGCGCCGGAAATGCGGCGCGCATTGAACAGCGTCAAGCGGAATATCGTGCGATGAAGTTGAAGACCACGCCGCTGCGCGGATTGGACAAAAAAATCCAGCAAGCCAAGCTGGACCAGCAGGCCTTCTATGAGAAGCGATTTCCGGCCACCGACTCGGAAGTCTTGACCGAGTTGGGTGCCCTGGCAGTCAAGAATAACGTTCTGCTGGCCCGTGGCCAGTACGCCCACCGCAAACCTCAGCAGGGCCTGGTGGAAATGGACATGGAAGCCAGCTTGAGCGGCGATTATGCTCCCATCGTCCGCTTCATCAATGGATTGGAGCGAGACAGGCTTTTTTTCCTGATCGATGGCGTTGCATTGAACGGGCAGCAAAACGGTGTCGTCAGCCTGCGCATGCGCCTTACCACATACCTGCGGGCAAACACGGCCAACGCTGGCGCTGCCTTGCCAAATACCACCACCGATACCAACTCCACGGAGCAGTAGAGAAACGATGGCGATTCGACTCGGCACCGAGGACAAGAAAAAGCGTTTGATTGCCACAGTCCTTGTGTCTCTGGCATTGACGCTGATCGCGCACACCGTCTGGCAGCTTGCCAGCGGACCTCCTTCCGCGCCGCCGCCCGCTACGACTGAATCCGCGGCGCCACCGCCTGCCGCCAGCCCATCAAGCCGCGCGAGCGGGGATACAGGCAGACCCGCACAGCATTTGGAAAGCGCAACCAGTCTCGATCCCACTCTGCATCCCGAAGCGATGGCGAAAGCGGAGAACACCGTCTACACGGGTACCAGCCGCAATATTTTTTCCAAGGATTCGCTGCCTCCCGTCCCGGTGGATGCGATCGAGAAGCCCATCGCCTCGGCGCGCACGATGGCGGGGGCGGCCGCAGCGATCGCTGGACTTGCTCCTCCGCCTCCCATCGACCTGAAGTTTTATGGTTTTGCCCAGGAGCGGAATGGGCGCAAGCTGGTTTTCCTGATGCATGGGGAAGATGTTTTTATCGCCGGACAAGGCGATATCGTCGACGGACGGTACAAGGTGGTTCAAATCAACGACAATTCGGTCGTAATCGAGGACCTTGCCTACTCCAACCAGCAGACCTTGCCGTTGCTGATCAGTTGATCCCGGAAAAATAGTTGCTAAGGCACCGTCAATAAATAAAGGTGGCAACTGGCCGCGAATAGAGCTATGCTTATTCCGGCATGAAGGGCGATGAGATTTCCCTGCGGCGAAAGCTCTCCGATGTGTGGCCTCTGCTCGACGAA
>JAJYUB010000121.1 GCA_021792795.1 Acidobacteriota bacterium
GATGGCTGAATGACTTGCGCCGGGTATCCCACTGCACACGCATGGGCCCGTTGCCGTTGCTTCCTTCCGGACCTGGCGGGGTTGGCGGGATTGCGTCGCGTAGGACCCGGCACAAGTTCGATGATATCACCGCACCGCCGCGGCGGTATGCACTGCAAAATGATTCATTTCCTTGAGACCGCTTCCGCCTGCAGGCCAAAGCAGTCGAGCATCTGCTGTCGATTCAGTTTGCTGAGTGCATGCCTGAAGATCATATAGATGAGCGCCTTCAACTGATCTTTCCGGCCAACTGCTGAGGCCCTTGCTGGCTATCTCTGCGTTCGCAGCATGGGTTAACAACAACGAAACGTAGGAGCCGTGCCGGCCCCAGGAGGGAAGACAATGAAATTCATGCTTGAAATCGAGATGAACAGCAGCGTGGCGATGAGAACTCGCGTGGACATTGAAAGCGCATTACAGGATGCAGCTCGGCAGTTTCACAGAGACGGATTGCCGGGCGATCAACGGCAACAGTGTTGGCAAATGGGAAGTAGTATCGTGAGCGTCCCTCGGACCTTGCATGTTTTTCCTATGGTCACCATCCGAGAGGGCAGCCGGTACGATATTCCCGATAATCCGGCATGGTCGCTCTACCAGGGTGCCGTGAACCAGTTGCAGTGTATCGACAACGCGATTGCCCACTGCGACCATCTATTGAATCGCAGTTTCGGGCGTCCTCTATCGGACGTCCGGCGTCATCGCACACTGCAGGATCGTGAGTCCCTCGTGACCCTCAAGAAAGGCGTGGAAAGCGAGATGGCCGATGCCTTCGATAAGAGCTCGCTCGACAATCCCTAGTGCAATTCCCACCAAATGATACTCTCGTGTTGTATGCGAGATTACGGAACCTTTTCTCATGGAAAAATCGACTGACGAATCCCCGAACACCTGTCCCCATTGCGGCGGCCTCGGCGTGACGATGATTCAGCGCGGCAACCAACAATTTGCCGCTGAATGCTCCTGCCGCATTGAAAAGAAGGCGGCCCTTCGGCTGCAAAAAGCGCGCATTCCACAGCGTTACGCCCACTGCTCGCTGGAAAGCTTTGACGCCGTATTTCGCGGCGCGGATCCATCTCTCGGTATCGCCCTGATGACCACTCGCCGTTTCGCAGCCGGATATCCGCTGGAAACCGACGGGCGTGGCCTGCTGTTCACCGGCAGCATCGGTTGCGGCAAAACTCACCTGGCGGTAGCTCTGTTGCGAGAGTTAGTCGAGCAGCGAGGCGCCACCGGAATCTTCTGCGATTATCGGGACCTGCTGAAACAGATCCAGAATTCGTACAATCCGCAAGTCGCGATCACGGAATTCCAAATTCTGCAACCCGTGTTTGAGGCGGAAGTCCTGCTGTTGGACGAACTGGGCGCGGTCAAGCCGACAGACTGGGTTTGGGATACCGTGGCGCATATCTTGAACACGCGCTACAACGATAAGCGGACCACGCTGATCACCACCAACTATCCGAATCAGGCGCCCGCCTTGACCAGTCAGGATCGCTATAGTCCGGCCAACGCCGCAGCGCGCGCCATGCGCGAGGAAACTCTGGGAGATAGGATTGGAGAGCGCATGCGATCACGCCTGCAGGAAATGTGCATCCCTGTCAATGTCCAAGGACAAGACTTTCGCCAGACTGTGCGCCGCGCCAGCTTTCGCTAACCCCTCGCACCGAGACGCAATCGTCTTCCCTCCTTCTTGTCCCATCTCAAGATTCAACTTAAACGAGGACCCATGGCTCGCTATTGGAAATCCCTGATTACAACAACCGTTCTGACGGAAGGCGATGAACCGCCGACCTTTGAGACTCTCGTGCATGTCCACGAAGCCATTACTACCGGCGATGCCAGCGGCGTATGGACACAACAGGACACCGAAGTACCGGAACAAACGTGTCCTTCCGGTGAGCCTGCGTGACTCGGCGCGGGTGTAATTGGTAGCGTCGGTCTTGAGCCCCGCGTGGGCCGGGAGGACCGATGATATCCAGGAGATCAGCTGTCCCGATAGAAATGCGGAAAGTCTACGGGCGCTTCGAGCGCTGGAGAAAGTCCCACGTTGGCCGCCAGCCGATTCCAGAACGCCTATGGAGAGCGGCTACAGAGTTAGCCAACGAGCATGGGGTCTGTCGAACGGCGGAGGTTTTACATTTGGAGTACGGCAAGCTGCGACGGCTGGCGGAGTCAGCCGGTCCCCGCAGACCGGCTAGGGCAGCAAGGACAGGGCGAACCTCGTTTGTGGAGTTGGTCGCACCTCCGGCGATGGGTGGATTGGAGTGTGTGATTGAGTTGGAGGGGCCGCGTGGCAAGCTGCGCATCCAGTGGAAAGGAACCACGGCGCCGGATTTGGCTAGTCTGAGCCGCACGTTGTGGGAGTCGGCATGATCCAGGCGACGCCGCAAACGCGCATCCTGGTGGCGGTGGAGGCGGCCGATTTCCGCTGCGGGATCGATGGCTTGGCTCGGCTTTGTAAGCAGCATCTGAAGAGCGATCCTTTTTCCGGGACGTTGTACGTGTTTTGTAATCGGCGACGCACGGCCATTAAGGTCCTGGGGTATGACGGAAATGGATTTTGGCTCTGCCATCGGCGTCTATCGGCGGGCCGCTTCCGTTTCTGGCCGGCGAGTGCAACCGAGGTAGCTCAGAAGCTGGCGGCCCACGAGTTCCAACTGCTGATCATGGGCGGTGACCCGACGTCGGCGAAGGTCCCTCCCGCGTGGCGTCCTCTTTCGTTGCCGGCGTAAGTTCTGCTTTTCCTGTCCGCGACAGAAAAGGCTTGCGTTCCAGTCCAAACTTGGCTACGCTGCAGTTATGGAAGCCAAGCTTGCCTATCGACATCGGCTGATCAGCGAAGCGGATGTAAGTTTCATTCAGCAGCTCATCGCTGCCCATCCGACAGCCAGCCGGCGCCAGCTTTCCAAGTTGCTCTGCCAAGCCTGGAACTGGGTGCAACCGAACGGGGCGCTGCGGGACATGGTATGCCGCGGGCTGATGTTGAAGCTGAACCGCGAAGGACTGATCGAACTGCCGCCGGTGCGGCAGATTCCGCGCAATCCGCTGGTGGAGCGAAATCGCCCCACCTTGGTGGCGGTCGATGCGCACCCTCTGACGGCCAGGCTCAGCGAGATTCAGCCGCTGGAGTTTCGGCAAGTGCGGCGCACTCCAGAAGAGCCGTTATTCAACAGCCTGATGGAGCAGCATCACTATCTTCGTTACCAGCAGCCTGTCGGGGAAAATATCAAGTACCTGGTCTACACCGGAACGCGCCCCATCGCCTGCGTGGCGTGGTCGTCGGCGCCTCGTCACCTCGGCAGCCGCGATCGGTTCATCGGTTGGTCGGCCGCAGCCCGGCGGCAGAATGTCCGTTTCCTCGCTTACAACACCAGGTTTCTGATTTTGCCCTGGATTTCAGTCAAGCACCTGGCTTCGCACATCCTGGGACGTATGGCCAAGCTGGTGCCCGCCGATTGGGCCGCTCTCTATGGACATCCGGTGTACTTTCTGGAGACCTTCGTCGATCCCCAACGTTTCCGCGGCACCTGCTATCGGGCGGCCAACTGGGTACTGTTGGGTCGCACCACGGGTCGCGGGAACAATGCCCCGACCAAGAAAGCCACGCTTCCTATCAAGGAAGTGTTGGGTTATCCGCTGTGCCGGGATTTCCGGCAGCGGCTGGGTAAGATCGGAGACTGAGCCGTGCCGCCCACGATCTCACCGCTGGAGTTGAATCGACAAGAGCTGGAGAAGATCCTGGAGCGCGCACTCACGGCGCCGCTGGCCCGGGACGATTACCAGAAGCTGCACGCCGTCCTGGACACCTTGGCCTACATGACGCAGTTACTGGAGAACAAAAGCACTACTTTGCAACGGCTGCGGCAGATTGTGTTCGGGGCCAGCACCGAAAAGACCCGGCAGGTGTTGCGGAATGTGGCAGGCAAGTCGGTAGCTTCGTCTACCTCCTCGACCGCCCAAGAGCCGTCCAACGGAGTCCCCTCTCCGCAACCGCCCTCTTCCGAAGCGGCAGAGTCGGAACCAACTCCGGGCCACGGCCGCAACGGCGCGCAGGCCTATGCCGGAGCGGAGAAGGTTAAGGTCAAACACCCCACCTTGAAGTCCGGCGACCGCTGCCCCAAGTGCGAAAAGGGCAAGGTCTATGCGATGACACCAGGAGTGCTGGTGCGGTTGGTGGGGCAAGCGCCCGTGGCGGCTACCGTCTACGAACTGGAAAAGCTCCGCTGCAATCTCTGTGGCGAGGTGTTCACCGCCGAAGCTCCCGCCCGGGCGGGACCGGACAAGTATGACGCCACGGCGGCCAGCATGATCGCCCTGTTGAAGTATGGCAGTGGATTACCTTTTCACCGGCTGCAAGGGTTGCAGGGGAACTTGGGAACCCCGCTGCCGGCCTCCACCCAGTGGGAGATCATGGCCAGGACGACGCCAGGCTTGCGGCCCGCTTATCAGGAACTGATCCAACAGGCGGCCCAAGGGGAGGTTCTCTACAACGACGACACGACCATGAAGATTTTGGCCCTGATGGGCAAGGATCGGCGGCATGCGGAGTCCGAGCCAATGGCGGCGGAGGAGGACTCCGAGCGCACCGGGATCTTCACCTCGGGAATCGTGTCCACGCGAGCGGGACAGAAGATTGCCCTGTTCTTCACCGGGCGCAAGCATGCGGGTGAAAATCTGGCCGACGTGCTCGCACAGCGAGCGCAGGAACTCCCCGCCCCCATCCAGATGTGCGACGGTCTGGAGCGCAATCTGCCCAAGAAGATTCAAACCATCGTGGGCAACTGTCTGTTGCACGGAAGACGCAAATTTGTGGACGTGGTGACGAAATTTCCTGACGAATGTCGTTACCTGCTGGAAACCCTGCAGGAGGTCTACAAGCATGATGCCTTCTGCCGGCAGCAGGAGATGTCGGCCGAGGAACGGTTGGCCTACCACCAGACGCACAGTCGTCCGTTGATGGAGAAGCTGGAGAAGTGGTTCGACGAGCAGTTCGCGGAGCGTAAGGTGGAGCCTAACTCCGGACTAGGGCAAGCCATTACCTACATGCAGAAACGCTGGGATCGCCTCACCTTGTTCTTGCGCCAGGTTGGCGCCCCGTTAGACAGCAACGTCAGCAATGCCGCGCGCGGCATTGACGAGATAATGCCGCCTGCCGGATTATGCCGCGCGATTGGCGGCGCGTGCGGTCCTGCCTGATTTGTGGTTTTCATGAGGCGGCATAATTCGTATGGTCTCTTCAGGCTGGCAAGTATGCCAAGCAAGGAGCG
>JAJYUB010000041.1 GCA_021792795.1 Acidobacteriota bacterium
GAACTTACACCTACCGCCTGGGCCGCCAACCATCAGTAATTTTCAACCGCGCGGCTGGAACAGACCTTACAGTTCATCACAGCCATGCATCCCTGAATAGGTGTGGTTGCCCTTACGCATACCTTATACTTATCCACGAACGGCAGAGCATGCATCCACTTCATTTACGGGCCTGCATCGGGAAGAGGGGGAAAACATGAATCTCGATGAATTCAAAATATCGGTTGCAGAGAAAGAACTGCCCTTGGGCCTGTCCGTTCCGCTTGCGGCCCTGTGGTGGGACGCGAAGGGAGACTGGGCGCGGGCCCACTCGCTGGTAGACGAGTTAGAGACGAAAGATGGGATGGCTGTCCACGCCTATCTGCACCGCAAAGATGGACAGGCGGCGAACGCAGACTACTGGTACCAGCGGGCTGGCCGCGAATTCTACCGACCGGCACTCGCGGCCGAATGGGAGGCGCTGGCTGTGGCGTTACTATCCGGCGCTAAATAAACTTGGCGCAGTATCTTTGCGCATAAATTCAAGCGCTCCCCGCGCGACGACAAATGCCTGCTCCCCGCCCGCTTCCCGCAGCACGATCCTGTCCTCGGCCACAGTGACATCCAAAATTTCACGCCACGTCTTCGGTACGTGGGCCAGGAACATCAGCCAGGACGCATCCAGCTTTCCATGCGGCGGCACAGTGCGATCAATCGGACCATCGAAGGTCGAGCGCCTTTGCGCCATTTCCTCTTTGCCGACCGGCCATGGAGTGGCGCCAAACTCCAGGCCGAGCGCCTGTGTCACGCCGTTCCATGGAGCATGGTCTCGGGCACGATTTTCGTGCCATACCGCCAGCCAGGGAAAATCCGCCGAGCGAAAGCAATAGCCAAACAGCAGACCCAGCTCCCAGTTCATGGCAGAGATAAAGCCGATCTCCCGCCCCGGGACCTGTTGCACGGCGACGACATAGCCACCATTCGGCGGCGTGAACGGGCATCGCAAGTCGCGCCTGCCATGGGCCTGCGTCTCGACGTATGGCCACTCAAATGGCATGTCGGACGGGACCAAGCACGGCCCATCGTATCCAAGCGGCCACGTCCGCCCCTTGCCTACCGACGCGGCAATGCTGCTTGACCCAGCACTCACCAGCGGCGCTCCAAGCGTCGCGTGCTGCTGCCATTGAATCTCGCGCGGAGTGTCCCGCAAATTGCGAACATGCTCCTCCACCCGCGCTACGGATTCGCCGGCCGCAATCTGGATCCTGCGCTGCACCTGCAATCCAGCGATTGGCAATTCGGCGCGCGCGACCATCCCCCCGCGCGTTCCGTCAATTTCGCAAGTCCAGTCGGCAATGCCTGCCTCTCCATGCAGCGCAATCCCAAGGCTGGCCTCCAAATCGGATGGCGGTCCAAAACAGTCCAGACAGAGGTAGTGCCCGCTGTACGACGCGAGGAAAGTACCCATCGGCCTGCCTCCGTACTGTGCGGAAAGCTCATCATGTTCCGGGGTCAGCGGGTCGGCAGAAGGCCATGGCGATTCCCAGATCGCGTTTTCTGTTGGGTGTCCGCTGTTCGGAGTAAAAGAGAACGACGCGATATGTCCGCCCCCCGTCAGCACTGTCATTTCCACCCGATCACTGCCCAGATGAAAGGCGCTTCGGCCTTTCCACGCCTTCATCATGCCGGTCTTCCTGACTGGTTCACAGGTTCCCTTTCCGCAAAAGCAATTTCATCGCCGCGGTTCCACACGGATCTTCAAGCGAAACGTAAGAATTCCAAATGGCTTCATCGTCAGGCGAATCTCATTGTCGGTCACGGGAATTTCTTCCGCAAAGTCCTCCAATAAGGTACACCGCTACACCCGAACAACATGCAGATGCGATGGCCGCACTGCGACCCGTTCTGTGCAGCCGGCAATTTCTTCCAGCCGAACGATGCTGCCCTTCCCATTCTCTGCCATCTTCCATGTTGCCATCCGCACATTCGGGTCGTGGAGAACCAGAAAGGTATCCTGGTCCGCGCCTCCAGTTGGGCGTTTCCGTGACCGCATCCACTGTGGGCTTTGTCCAGGCGATGCTTGAAGATATTCCGCCGAACGCATCGGAAGAAGCGTGTTTCGGCATCTATTTCAATCATGTCGTCGAGTATAGCGACGGCAATTTTCCCGCACTTGCGTTTCGCTGCTTCTTCGGGAATTTCGGCATCGCGCCCGGCACAGCCACAAGTGCCTACATCCATCCGCAGATACCTTCCCGGCACCTCGACACGCTCATCAAGATCGGCGTGCAACAGTGGGTCAACGTCAGCGCGGACCTTCGTCATAACCTTTCCGGTAAAGAGCTTAAGGCTGCGGAGATTTCTCTGGCAGCGCAGCATTTCTGATGAACGGCCACCAGATAAAACGCGAGAGCAACGGATAATACAGCCCCAGTCGTACTTCGCGCATCTCTGGATATACGACACCAGCGACATCGCCATACAACTGCATTTGTTCGGCATATTGCTCTCTCTCTTCGGCCAGAAATTCTTCCACCTGACCCGCGCCGTGGGATGCTGTCTTGAAATCCACAATCCACAACGCATCTGCACCGCTGGTCAGCGGAGACTCGCTGGCGACAAACATGCGATCGACGCGAATGGATCGCATAACATTTCGATGGACCGCAGTCAGCGGAATCTCGAACCCGCGAGGGACACGAACTCCTGGTTCTGGAGTCAATGGGGTGGAATGGTCGGCAAGAATCCAACGTCCGTGCTCGTCGCCAGCAACGCGCTGAAGTGCAGCGACAATGAGGGCTACCTCTCTTGCAGCTTCTGTGGGCGGATGACCGCTGCCCAGCAACTGCAACCGAATCGGCTGGGCCAGCGCATCGATGGACCGGGTTTGCGCTGCCGGTTCCAAATCTTGCACTAGGATGTTTGCCAGCGGCTCAAGAAATGCGTGCAGCACGGTCCCAAAGACGCGCGCCCGCCACGAACCCTGGGGACGCTGAAACGCGGGACCCTGTTCTTCCTCGGCAAGATCGACGCTGCCTTGCTGCCAGTTCTGCTCCGGCGCCATGGGAACATCGGCGAGCGCGGCGGGCGGTTTCCACTCCGAAGAAATACGCTGAAAGTTTGACAGCGGAATCACTCGATTTGCCTCGTTTGCCTCGCCCGCTGCAGCGATCGAGTCCAAATGGCCGGGCAATTCAAGCGGCGGCCAGGCCGTGGCGATATCCGGCGCGGCTGGCATCTCGACAATCTCTCCGCCGCTTTTCTCGCGATCCAATGTCTCTTTCAAGTGGCGCGCAAAAATCGCTTCCGCAACCGGCCATGCCGCGTGCAGCAGCGTCTGCGCGGTTGCCTTGCCAAGCCCGCCATTCTTCTTCTCGCGGCATTGCCCGAACAGATGGACCTGCATCCGCGCGCGGGTGCAGCCGACATACAACAGCCGCTTCAATTCTTCCCGATCGCGTTCGCTGCTGGCCGCGCGTATCCACGCCCCAATGGCTTCTTCTTCCTCCGCAACATGCTTGATGGGCGCCAGCAGGACCCGGCTCACGGCATCGCCGCCTTTCTCGCACGCATCCGGCAAGACCTGCTCCATCCATTCCGCCAGGCGCGAATCATTCCTCCGCGCCGAACGATGCAGTCCCGGCAGCAGCACCACATCCCACTCCAGCCCCTTGGCTTTGAACAGCGTCAACACCTCGACCGGAGAATCCTCGGTCGCAACCGGCGGGGCATACAGCTTTCGGAAATGTTCTTCCACCTGCGCGGCGGTCGGCCAACCGCTTTCATTTTCCAATTTGTCGAGCATTCGAAAAAATTCCTGGATGGCGGGAACTTCGCTCGCAGGAATACAGTGTGGCCCTCCCAGCGTTCGCCATGTCCGCTCCACCAGAAGCGACAAGCGCTCGCTGCCGGACTGTTCCTTCGCTGCATCCAGCGCTCGCAACACCCGGCCAGCACGCTCTTGTCCATCGGCGCTGAGACATGCGGCACGCTCGCGGAATGACTCCGCAACCGTCTTGCCGCTCCATTGCAGATCGTCGCCGCCGCACAACGCCAACAGGTCTGTCAACGTGAGCCCGCACCACGGCGCGCGCAACACTGCCAGCCACGCCACCCGGTCCGCCGGATGCAGGAGACAACGGGCGATTGCCAGCACGTCCAGGATTGGCTGTCGATCCGGCAGCCGATCCATCTCGATCGCGCGATATGGAATTCCGCGCGCACGCATCTCTTGCAGGATGGAAGCAACATGGTTCCTGGCGCGGACCAGAAGGGCGATGCTCGGCGGCGGTTCGCCGTTCGCAGGCTGCTTTCGCGCCCGTTCAATCACCTCGCAAATCTGCCGCGCCTCCACCGTGCATGGCTCTTCTTCCTCCGGGGCCCCGTCTGCGCCGGTCCCTTTCTGCGCAGGCCGCACATGCGGATGCCAAAACAGGCGCTCGGTTTCTTCTTCGCGATGTGCGGCTTCAGAGTGCTCAAACTCCACGGTATCGATGTCATCCGCCGCTTCATTGGCGAAAATCTGCGCGAAGGCTTCATTGGTCTGACGCACCAGGCTTTGCCGCGACCGAAAATTGGAGCGTAGCCGGATGGGCTTCAATTGCACGCTCCCCAGGCCATCGCGACGCGCGCGCGCGAACAATTCCACCGCGACATGGCGAAAGCGATAAATCGACTGCTTCGGATCGCCCACAAGAAACACCGTCTGGCTGTGCCCATCCCACCCCTGCACCAGGTTGCCGAGCATTTCAAATTGCGTGACCGACGTGTCCTGCATTTCATCGACCAGCAAATGCTGAATCTTCGTTCCAAAGGCAAGCGCCAGCGAGTCCGGCTCGTCGTCGAGCGCCTGGCTGGCGGCCAGCGCGATTTCAACAAAGTCCGTGCGTCCAGTCTGCGCGAACACGAGCTTCAACTCCGCCGCTGCGCGCCGCAACAGCAGAAAGCTTGACCGCAGGATCATCCGCTGTTGATCGTCATAATAAGGGGGCGGCAGCTTGGCCACTTTGGTGAACGCGCGAACCAGGAGGTCTTCGCCTTCCAAAGAAGCCAGCAGCACTTTCAGTTCCAGCGTGCGCGGTTGTGTCGGTGCGAAGCCCATCTTAATGCTGACGCCCCTGGGCTTTCGCAGGGAATATGTATCCGTCAGCAGCAGGTGCAACGCCGATTTCCATGCGGCCAGATGATCTTGATTGCTCGGCGGCACACTGAATGTGCCAATCAGTTCGCGAAAATTATTCTCATATTCAGAATGTTCAAGCTGCTCCGCCGCATACCGCGCCAGGTCGAAGATTTGTTCCCACCTTTTCTCAGGTAACAAGTCAGCCGCGCGCTGCAGCGCTTCATTGCAAGCCTGCCGCAGCGGCCCTTCAAACTGCTGGCGGATGATGGCATCCAATTCTTCGTCGGAGTATTCACGCTCAATCGGAAAGATTCGACCCCATTGGTCGCGGCTCCGCAACATGTCCGCCAGCAGGCCCACCGCCTTTTCCAGGCGATTATCCAGGTGCAGCAACAGCTCGCGGGCCGCTGCATTCAGCCGAATATCGCTTCCGCCCATTTCCTTCAGCGCCGCCTGTGCCGCAACCAGATATAGGTCCCGCGCCTGCTCCACTGGCCGCATCTCCGCGCCCAACCGTGAAAGTACGGGCAGGCGGCTGGTAATTTCGCTGCACAAAGAATCTATGGTGCGAATGTTGAATCGCTGCGGCCGACCGACCAGGTCCCATCCAAATTTTACGTCTGCCTCCAACGCTTCCAGAGCGAAGGCGCGGGTCTGCAATTTGTGGGTTGCAGCCGGATCGATCGGAACACTCTGCTGCGCATCGCGCAGCGATTGCAGAATTCGATCTCGCATTTCCGCCGCGGCCTTGCGCGTAAATGTGATGGCCAGGACTTCTTCGGGCTGTTCGACGCGGCCCAGCAGTCGTAGAAAACGCTGCATCAACAACTCGGTCTTGCCGGAGCCTGCGGGCGCTTCCACAATCCAGGATTGCTCCACGTCCCACGCATCTTCGCGCGCGGCCACCTCCGCCTGCGCAGGCAAGACGGTTGTGCCTTCATTCAACGGAAATTTGCGAAGGTTGCTCATGCATTGAAACTCTGCGAACTGTTGGCCGCGACAACGTCGTCCAGGTTTTCTTCTTCGACAAAGTCTTCCGCTTCACGAATTCGGCACAGCAAACCCTGCGCGCAATAGCGGCAGGTCTCGTTTCGCCGCTTCGGGTCGACCACAGCGACCCCAGCATGAAAATCTTCTGCGAGCCGCGTCAGCGTTGTTCTCCACTCTTCTTGCATCTGCAACAACTCTTCGGGCGACAAGTTTCCGCGCTGGCTGTTCGTTGCTCCCAGAGTGTCCGGGAAAACTCCTGCAAGAGACCCGACCACGGTGAAGCCGATATTTCTGGGATGGAGGCCCGCGAATGCAACTCCAGCCAGCGGTTTTTCTTCGGCCGTAGAGTTCTGCCGCAACACAGCGTAGGCGGGCAGTTGCGGTTCATCGGGGCGCTCGCCGTCGCAGACATTGCTATTTACCACCCCTGCCTTGTAATCCATCAGCACAAGGCCTTGTTCCGTCTGGTCGATGCGGTCGATGCGGCATCGCAGGTCGACTCCGCCGAGATGCACATGCTCCAGCGTGTCTTCTGTTTTCAGCAAGATGAAATCTGGCCGCTGTTTTTCAACTTCCAGCCACTCCAGCAGGCGGCCCTCGATGCGGCCCGTTTCAATCTCCAGCAGCGCTCTTTGCCACGGCTCCTCGGCGTGGGCGAAGAAGCGCTGCAATGCGTTGCGAACGTGCCCATGCAACATCTGGCGACACTGTTCCCCTGTACTTTCCAGCAACCGCTTCCGCGACCGCATTTCGTTCCAGAAATTCTGCAGCGCTTCGTGGAGAATCGTTCCCTGCGCAGCCGCAGGCAGTCCACTCTCCGGCTCCGCCGGAGGTTCGGCCGCCAGCCGCAACTCCGAGAAGGCGCGAAATGGACAGGCCGCTTGCTGCTTCAAAAAGTTGACGCCGCCGCGGACCTGACTTCCCTGTAATGGGACTGCCGGCTCTTCATCCACCGTCTCCAGCGCGGAAGAATCTCGATCGGCGTCGCTCTTCGTCTGCATGTGGATTTGATCCGAAATAAAGTCCTTGATGGCAACCAGCGGAACCTCTGACAGAACATTGCGGACCACCGGAGACACGGCGATCTCCGGGCTTGGAACGTGCGCGCTCGCTGTGGTCGGATCGCTTTCCTGCAGCGCGAAACTCACAATCGCAGTCTGTGAGGAGGCAAGAATTCTCTTCGTGACGCGGAGTGCGAACGCAGCATCGGCTGCCGGGTCCGCATAGGGAATGTGTGCGGCGCGCTGCACGCCCCATGGGAGAAAAGACTGCGCGTGCCCATGCAGTGGCCAACTGTTCGCGTGGGCGTTCAACCACCAGATTCGGTCGAAGGTTAGTCCGGCAGCCTCAGAAACACCAAGAATTTGCACGGGCGCATTTCGTGTCTCCAGAGTGAAAAGCATGCTCGCCGCCAGGGTTTTCAGCCGGTCGAGCGCAGCGGAAAACGGCGCAGTGCCTGTCACTGCGCTGAGTGAAGAGAGTTCGTTCAACAGCGCGTTCCATCGCCGCAGCAGTTGATATTCCGCGCTGTCCGTTGCCCTCAGCAGGATCCAGTCGGCAGCGGCAAGCAGATCTTCGACGCACTCTCGCCAGTCGGCGAACGAGCGCTTCTTCCCCATGTCATGGCGCTTCGCCGCCACGGCAAAGCGCTCCAAGGTCCGACGCAGCGGCAAGCCATCCTCCCCGCTCCCAGAGTTCGTCAGCCACTCTCGAAAGGGAAAAAAAGAAACGCTGCCGCCCAGATGGAAGGCGCGATCGCGAAATTTCTTGTCCAGCATGGCGCGCGCATCGGAAGACCTGGAACCGAATCCGCCATGCACCAGCAGCCAGGAAATTTCTTCCGGCGGCAGCGATGTATCGAGCCATGCAAGCAACGTCAATGCCGTGCGAATCGCTTGCATACGGTGCATCGGCGTCCCCAGGGAAAATTCGTAGGGAAGGCGTGGGCCCGATACATGAACATCCATGGAAGAAGGTGCCAGCACTCGCCGAAAGGCCGCGTCCATTCGGTCGCGCATCTCTCCCAGCGCCGGAAGGACGACGCCAATTCGCTGACCTGGATTTTCGAGGAGCGTGGCCCGTATCCATTGCGCCGCGCTCGCAATCTCTTCATCCGGCGTGCGTGCATATACGATGGCGGGATCCGATGGGATCTCGGTCGGCGTCGGCACGATCTCGACCATCTCAACCTGGCAACCCTGGACACGAACAGCTTCGATCAGAAGTTCTTGCGACGGAGTTGTGCGGTCGAATCCAACCAGAAACATTGCCTTGGGCAACGGCAAATTCCCGGTCTGGATGGCGGATGCCAGTGCAGGTCCTACTTGCGAGAACGGTACGACGGACAACCGCCGGCAGATTTTTTCCACCTCCGCCGCCCACCGCGAAAAGGCCTGCGCATCCATGGTGCCGTCATTGCGCACATGTCGCAATTCGATCCGATACAGTTGCATGGCGCGCCACGCCTGCTGCGCCTGCCTGGCCAACCCGGCAATGGACATGGTCTGTGCGCCGGCTTCATCCTGCTGCAGCACCTGCATCCACAACTCGGCTTCCTGCGCGTCATTCAGCAAGATTCGCGATTCTGCTCCGCGCAGGATTGCGGCATCCCAAAGCGTTTTCAGCCATGGCTCCCAGGCCAGAATCTGCGGCGTTCTCCAGCCATGGTTTCCGGCGGCCTGCTGCTGCCGGTTGTACTGCCGGCGCAAAGCACGAGCGGCGCGCACAGTGCTGGCGACGATCGCCGCGCCGTCGATGTTCCGCTGCAACTCCAGCAGCAATTCTTGTTCGGTCCGCATCTCTCCCCGGGTGGCCGCGATGTTCAACGGAGACATTTCCACGTTATACGACGCGGCATTCGAGTACCAGCCAGCGCCGTCTTCGCGATGGTATGCTTTGGCAATGAGGCGATGGTTTGCATCGATTTTGCTGCTGTTGCCGCGCCTCCAGACAGCGGCGCAGTTTGCTGTCGCGGCCATAGGCCGCATCCCCCGACACCCAGCCGCAGGGCGTGCCCGCGTCCAGCGCCCGCTCGATCATCCGCCGCGCCCTCCGGCTTGGTGGCGAACTCGACCTGCTCCGGAATGCCTGCCGCACGGCAGCGCTCGCGGTCTTCGATCCACTCCTGCGGAAGATGGAGTTCCCGCTCCCACTCTCGCTTCCATCTCCGTATCGTCTTCCGCATCTTGCTTGCGAAGAACCTTGCCGCTCAGAGCAACTCCGCTCCATCATGCATATCTACAACTGCAGTATTGGTGCCTGAAAAAAAGGCGGGGGAGGATTCTCTTCCGCTTTTTTCTATTTTGCGACGACTACCATTGCACTCCGGGATAGAGGCTGGGGAGCCGGTATGAGCGATAGAGCGGGGTTGCGATGGACTGCAACTCCCAGACCGTTTGCGCCTGACTGTTCGGGGTAACTTCAAAGACGGCTGAATTGAAGTTAATGTCGCACAAGTCATAATGCACATTGCCGTTCTCCAGGACTTCCGCATTCCCTCCGAAAGCGTTGTACATGCTCGGCGGAATGATCTGATGGAAGCTGAAGCTCGCAGTCATCGTCGATTCATTAACCTGCATGATTGGCACCGTGCTATAGAGACAAGCGGGAGCACTGCCGACGCCGCAGGTCACACCAGTCGCGAAGACTCGGTCATCGCCATTGTCCATCAGGGCAACGCTAAAGATGCCGGCATTGCTGTTCCCGACAAAACTCGGGCCATGTTGCGCGTAGAACCAATCAGCAGGATTGGTGTCCGCCTGACCGTTGGTCATCAGGGTGAAGTCTCCCTGATATCCAAGTTTCCAAAGGATGCTGCCGTCGCCAGTTCCGTTGGCATAGTTCACTTTCACCAGCCAGTTCTGGTGCCGAATCGAAACGACGATGTTGCCGTCATCGGAGGAATAGAGGATGGCGTTGGAGTGGGTCCAGTCCGGGAACTGCATCGGATGCCGGTTCACGCCGAGGTGATCGAACTCGTTCCACATCCAGACAGGATTCCAGTTGGGATCGAGATCGACGACGACATCCCCGAGGACCTGCGTTGGCGTTGTCTGGCCGGTCAAGACAACACTCTTGAGAGTGTTGGCCATGACTAATAAATGGCCATTGGGCAGCGGCGTAATGTCATGGTGGAACGTAGCCAGAACCAACCCTGCAAACCCGTTGGTGGCAAGCGCGGTGTTCACCTGCGCCATCGAAACCTGCCGAACGGTATTTCCAGCCAGGTCGATCTCGCGGATCATGCATGGCAGCGATGAAAAGCTCGGATCCGTCAACGGCGCGCTGGAATCTGCGCAGAATTCGAGCACAATGTCCCCGTTCGGAAGTGTTTTTGCGCCATTGATTCCGGAATCTAGAAGCTGATCTTTGAACGGGTAGGTCCAAATGACATTTCCGTTGAGGTCCGTCGCATAGAGTCCTTGCGCCGGTCCAGCGACCCCTGTGATGAATTCAATTCCAGGTTGAGGCTTCATTCCCGCGGGAATTGTCGCTGTTAGCTGAGGAAGCTTCTGGCCAGTAAATTGGGGGCCTCCCATCAGGGGCACGGCACCGGTGGTGAAAGTATGGTCGACGTCGGTGGCGGTGACGCCGTCGGCCGGGGTGAATGCAGCTTGCAGGTGGTAGGCGGTGTTGGCCAACATGCCGGCCACCTCAATGCTGACCGGGCCGCCGCCGCTGGGCGTCGCCACACTCCAGGTCTGTTTGCCGTAGCTGGTGGTCGGTCCAAAGTTAACAGTGACATTGCCGGCATATGGAGGCGTGATGGTATACAGCGCCACCTGCGGATTCGCGGTGGCCGTCACCGTTCCAGCGGTCATGACAGCCGACGTTCCCGTTAGCGTGACCAGACCGGGAGCAGTCGGCATGGGTACGTTGGCCAGGCCGAGATTCAAGGTCGTCCATTGCGAGCCCGCTATGGTCGGAGAATAGGTCACCACGATGGGGCAACTGGACGCCGGAGCCAAGGTTGTCCCGCAAGACTGGGCGGCAACGACAGTAAAGTTGCCGGCGGGTCCGACCAAAGTTGGATTCAGGGTCAGCGGATTGGTGCCGGTATTGGTCACCTCGACAACGGTCTGGGTGTCCGGATTGCCCACGATATTCTGGCCGAAGTCGTACGATGTGCCGCTCAAACTGGCGGCCGTGGCGGGCGAGGTTGCATTGGTCATGTTGCTGGATCCGGTTCCGCATCCCGCCAATACTCCAGTTGCCGCCAGCAAAATCAATGCGCCATAACGTACTTCGAACATGGCCATCCCAAAACTCCTTGATGAATGCAATTCACGGTAGTTTTTTTGAAGAAAGTTTGCAGCACAGCAGTGAATGATGGGCCCAATTTACCACGAAGCCGTTACCTAAGTAAGGTCAAAATGATAAGAATCTCTAGATTATTTTCTGAAAATATGGCTTTTTGATCCGATGCGGGAACTGGGGCATGCTCGAAGGGAAAAAGCGGCATGCTTCTAGCGAACTGAACCGGTCGCGGCAAAGAGGAATAGGTCGGCCCTGGGTGAATTTCTTCGTGTATCCTAATACAATGTTATTGGCAGCTTCCGTGTACACCACCCAGAATGAGCGTCTTCGCGCGCGCTGGAAGATCGAGGGCGGTTTGCCTCCGGTCCCAGGCCAGAAAGTCGCGACCACTCGCGTTGCAGCCCCGCCACAATCCGAGGTCCCGCTGACATGGACCAAAGAGGAATACCGTTTCCTGCCTTCCGATCATCTTGGGCCAACCATGGATGCGTCGTCCGATTATCCTGGGACCTTCGTGGTCTACGACTGGGACACGCGCGATGTCATCTGGCGCTCCGAATGGGAGAAACTGCTGGGAAATCCAGCCGGGTATTGTTTTGCCGACGGCCAACTCTACATGAACGACTTTGAGGCGGGGAACATTTTCCGCATCGGACTCGAACCCGAGGAACCCGGCAAGTTGCTGCAGCGAATCTCGCATCCGTACTTCAACGATCTGCACAGCCTGGAGCGAACCAAGCGCGGGTTACTGGCGGCGGCCTGCGGCACCGATCTGGTGGTCGAAATCGACCTGCATGGCAATGTGATCTGGGAATGGTGGGCCGCCGAACATGGATACGACGTCACTCCCTCCGGCGATACGCGTCCCAGCGGACGCGGCGGCGAGCATCGCAATCTTTATTACCATACGCGCTACCAAAGCACGCACGTGAACTGCGCCACGGTGCGCGATCCAGAACAGGAGCGCTTCATCCTCGCCCTGCTTTTTCACCAGGGAATTTTGATTCAGATCGATCGCAGTCTTCCGCCGGAGCAGCAGAAGGGCCAGGTGATTCTGGAAGGCCTGACGCGACCGCACAGTCTCGAAAAGGTCCCGGGCGGCTGGATTTTTTGTAACAGCCTTTCCAAGGAATTGGTGCTGCTGGATGACGACCTGAAAGTGACTGGCAATATCTTTTACGATGGCGGCTGGATTCAGGATTGCACCCGCCTGCCCAACGGCAACATCGTGTTGAACGATGTGGACAACACGGTACTGGTGGAGTTTGCCGCTCCCGACTGGGAAATCGTAAGCCGCACCAACTATCCTTCTAGCTGGCGCATGGGCGAACTGGTGGTGGTTCCGGCGGAACACGAAGATGCGTTCCTCAACGCGCGGAACGAAAAGACGGTCCTGGTCGCCGGTTGATTGCCGGACAAGGGCGGAAATGCTTGCCGCACTCCAGTGCTTGATCGTTCTACCACTGCACTCCCGGATACAGGCTGGGCAGCCGCTGCGCCCGGTACACATTGTTGCGCGCAATGTGCATGTGCCACACCGTTTTTGGATTGGCGCTGTCGGTGACCTCATAGATATTGGAAGCTTTGCCTTGATGGCACAGATCGATCTGTACCTCGCCGTTCGATAGCGGTTCCACGCTACCTCCCCACATGGAATACTGCTGTGGAGGAAAGACATCGTGGAAGATGAGCGTCGCGGTTTTTGCCTGTTCATCGATGCGAAAGATCGGGGCCGTGGTATAGCAGTGGGGCGCGCCTTCCGCGACACAGACTTTTCCATCGGGCATCACCCGGTTGTTGCCATTGTCCATCATGCCTAAATCGAAGACGCCGGCATCGCGGTCGCCGAAGATCGTGGGCTTGTGCTGCCCATAGTTCCAATCGGTTGGAGCATTGCCGTTGATCAGCTTGAAGTCGCCGCCGTTGCCTAACCGCCACAGGATGTTGCCTGTGCCGTGGCCATTGCGATAATCGATCTTGATGACCCAATGTTGCGCGCGCATGGAGACGATCAGATTGCCATCGTCTTTGGTGTAGATAACGGCGTTGGTGTGCGTCCAATCCGGGAAGTCCATGGGATGACGGCGCACGTCCAGATGATCGAATTCGCTCCATGTCCATACCGGATCCAGGTTCGTATCGAGTTCCACCAACACATCGCCGATGACGCGCGTCATGCCTGGGTAGCCGGGCAGGTTGTTATATTCGCGGGTGCCATTCGCAATCACGACCCAGTGCCCGTTGGGTAGAACTGCCACGTCGTGATGCAGGATTTCCAGCGTCGGCCCCGCGTATCCTGTGGCACGCAGCTTCTTGTTCAGCGCTGCAACCGACAAGCTCCGCACTGTCTGGCCTGCAAGATTGATCTCGCGCAGCAGACTGGGAGTGTCGGGCGGCGGCGCTCCATCGGGGCTGTCCACCAGCGCATGAGATGCCAGCCCAATGACCATGACGAAGTCGCCATTTGGAAGCGGCTTGATCGGATTGATGATGGTGGCGAAACGGCGGTCCGGCGGCGGCAGCTTCCAAAGCGAAGAGTCCCATAACGCCGGCTTGCCAGTTACGGGCAAGCCAAGCTTCTGTCGCAACCAATTTCTCCAACCGGCAAGCGTCAGATACGAGGCATGCACATAGCGATGAAACTGCACCCGCGATGCCGACTCGCGATCGGGATAATCGTAGGCCCACAAGACATTTCCAGCTAGATCGGTCACCATTGCCTGCGCGTAATGTCCAATGGACGGGTTCAGCAGTTCCACTCCCGGCGCGGGCGTGCCGGGAGCCTGCACGATGATGGGAGGCAGCAATTTCGCGGAGTAATGGCCGGTGGTGAAGGTGTGATCGGTATCGTTGAGCGTCGTGCCATCTGGGAAGCGGACCGTGGCGCGCATGTGATACGTCGAATTCGCGCGCATTCCAGCGACAAAAATGCACGCTGGTTTTCCGCCAAGGCCCGCCACTGTCCAGGTCTGCTTGCCGTAGGCCGTGGAGGGGCCAAACTCCACTGTGACCTGCGCCGCCGATTGCGGAACAATGCTGTAACGCGCTACCTGCGGGTTGCCAGTGGACTCGACCCTGCCCTGCTGCACGGCGTCGGGAGTGTGTCCAATGACCGGAAGCGGCGAAGGCCGGCAGCCCAGAGAGGCGCTAGCAAGCACGGAAAGAAAAGCAATCCCCGCACTGTTCGCAATGCGCAACTTCGTTCTGCGCATATTCTGAAAATTCATTTCATCTCCTGGCGACGCAATGCGCGCGAAACATACAGCCGCAGTCCAATACGCAACATACATCCCGATCAAGACGCAAGAACAACGGCGCAAAGTGGTGATTGATGCAATCTATTTTATTCTATGGCGTTGGGCAGGGCGTGGCCGTTCCCCGTATTGTTGCAGTTGCATCCATCCGGAAACTTTTGCCGTTACGCGGCTCGACTCTTCCTTATTTGGTCGGATGTGATCGGGCGTTGGCTCCGAATCTACTCTGTTTGCCGCGATGCACGCTCCGCTCCCTTACGGAAACATGCGATTCTTCTCGCGCGTTCCGTCCATATCGCCACATTTCGGTGTATTCTTAGGATTATCGATAATCCGCCGCTCGCTCCTGCGTGAGTCGACCAACTTCAACCTTCCACCCAGATTGGGACCTGTATGTGGATTGTTCGCCTGGCATTACGCAGGCCCTACACCTTCGTTGTCCTTTCTGTGCTCATCCTCATTCTTGGGATCACGGTGATCCTGCGCACTCCGACGGACATTTTCCCGGACATCAATATTCCGGTGGTTGGGGTGGTTTGGGCCTACAACGGGTTATCGCCGGAACAGATGGCCGACAGAATCGACAGCGTGTTCGAGCGCGCCGTCACCACCACGGTCGATAATGTCGAACACCTGGAGACCCAGACGGTCACTGGCACCTCCGTCACGAAAATTTATTTTCATCCGGGGACTGATGTGGAAGCCGGCGTGGCCCAGGTCACCGCTATCTCCCAGACCATGCTGCGCAACTTCCCGCCGGGTACGTTGCCGCCGCTCATCCTTACGTATAACGCGTCCTCAGTGCCGGTGCTGGACCTGGCGCTGTCCGGCACGGGACTGAGCCAGCAGCAGCTCTTCGATCTGGGCACGAATTTTCTGCGTCCGCAGCTTGCTACCGTGCAGGGCGCGTCGAGTCCATGGCCCTATGGCGGCAAGCAGCCCCAGGTGCAGGTGGATATCGACAGCACAAAACTGCAGGCCATGCATCTGTCGCCCGCCGACGTTGTGGAGGCCTTCGCCAAGCAGAATTTGATTTTGCCCGCCGGCACCGAAAAGATCGGCGTCTACGAGTACCAGATTGAGACCAACAGCGCGCCCCGCACCATTGAGGGCTTGAACGACCTTCCCATCAAAACCATCAACGGCGCGACCGTCTATGTTCGCGATGTGGCGCACGTGCGGAATGGATTTCCTCCGCAAACCAACATCGTCCGTGTCGACGGGCAACGCGCCGCGCTGATGACGATTGAGAAGACGGGAGACGTTTCCACGCTGGACCTGGTTTCGCACGTTCGAAGAATCCTGCCGAGGATTGCAGCCACTCTTCCTCCCCAGTTGGCGATGCGGCCGCTCGACGACCAGTCCATCTTTGTTCGCGCGGCCATCAATGACGTGGTGGTGGAGGCGATCATTGCGGCCTGCCTGACGGCAACTATGATCCTGATTTTTTTAGGCAGTTGGCGCAGCACCCTGATCATCGCGGTTTCGATTCCATTGTCGGTGCTGGTTTCGCTGATCGTCCTCAGCAGTCTGGGCCAGACCATCAACATCATGACGCTGGGCGGCCTGGCGCTGGCGGTCGGCATTCTGGTCGACGATGCCACGGTCGAGATTGAAAACATCAATCGCAATCTGGAAATGGGCAAGGAAGTGGAGCAGGCGATCCTGGATGGCGCGGCGGAAATTGCCGTGCCGGCGTTTGTCTCCACGCTTTCCATCTGCATTGTGTTTGTGCCCATGTTTTTTCTGGGCGGGGTGGCAAGATACCTTTTTGTGCCGTTGGGAGAGGCCGTTGTTTTCGCCATGCTGGCGTCGTACTTCCTGTCGCGCACGATTGTGCCAACCATGGCGAAATATCTGCTGCATGTGCATGAAGAAGGCGACCTGGAACAGCGCCGCAGCAGCCGCAACCCACTTGTCCGTCTGCAAATGCGGTTTGAAGACCGTTTTGAGCGAATTCGTCTCGGCTATCGCGAAATCCTTGTGGTGTGTTTGTGCCATCGAGGGATATTCATCGGTGGGTTCTTTCTGATGTGCGCGGTTTCGATCGCGGTACTGTTTCCATGGCTGGGTCAGGATTTCTTTCCGCAAGGGGATGCGGGGCAGTTCAAGCTGCACGTTCGCGCGCATACTGGGACGCGCATTGAAGATACAGCAGCGCTGTGCGACCGGGTCGACCAGGCCATCCGCGAAACGATTCCGCGAAAGGAGTTGGGCACGATCATCGACAACATCGGTTTACCATATAGCGGCATCAACCTGACCTACAACAATTCTGGGACCTCAGGTTCCTGGGACGCCGACATCACGGTGGCGCTGGAGAAGGACCATCGTCCCACCGAAGAGTACATTGGCGCGTTGCGCGGGAAACTTGCCCATGACTTTCCCGGCGTCACGTTTTATTTTCTGCCTACCGATATCGTGAACCAAATCCTGAATTTCGGATTGCCGGCACCGCTGGACATTCAAATTATCGGCAACGACATGGTTGCGAATCACGCCGTGGCGGAAAGGATGATGACGCAGTTGCGCAGGGTCCCCGGAGCTGTAGACTTGCACATTCAGCAATCGCTCGATGAGCCGAATTTCACCGTTCATGTCGACCGGACCAAAGCGCAACAGGTCGGCTTTACGCAGGCCGATGTCGCCAACAGCCTATTGACGGCTTTGAGCGGCAGCTTTCAGACCTCGCCCGACTTCTGGTTGAACTGGAACAACGGCGTCAGTTACTCGATCGCGGTGCAGGAGCCGCAATATCGCATGGACACATTGCAGCAGCTCAACAATATTCCTGTGACCGGATCGAGCGGCGCTCCGCTGCAAATTCTCTCCAATCTGTCCAGCGTGAAGCGGGGCGTGGAGCCGGGGACCGTCAGCCACTACAACGCCTTACCGGTCGTCGATATCTACGGTTCGGTAGACGGCACTGACCTGCGTACGGTGGCGAACCGGGTGGATCGGGTTGTGGCGCAGGCCGACAAGCAATTGCCTCGCGGCTCTCGCATCGTGGTACGCGGCCAGATTCTTACCATGCGGTCTTCCACCGAGGGCCTGGTCAGCGGCCTTCTGTTTGCCATCGTTCTGGTCTATCTACTGATCGTTGTCAATTTTCAGTCGTGGACAGACCCGTTCGTCATTGTCGCCGCACTGCCGGCGGCGCTGACCGGGATCGTGTGGTTTCTCTTCCTGACCCACACGCATATCAGCGTTCCGGCATTGACGGGTTCCATTATGTGCATGGGCGTGGCTACGGCGAACAGCATCCTGGTAGTCAGCTTTGCGCGAGAAGAAATGGTGCGCGGCGCCAGTGCCATTGAAGCGGCCATGGTGGCCGGGTTCACCCGCTTTCGTCCCGTGTTGATGACGGCGCTGGCCATGATCATCGGCATGTTGCCGATGGCGCTCGGCATTGGAGCCAGCGGAGAGCAGAATGCGCCGCTTGGGCGGTCTGTCATCGGGGGCCTGTTGTTTGCCACAGCCGCCACTTTGTTTTTTGTGCCAGTCTTTTTCAGCCTGGTGCATGGAAGGTCGAAGCCGCTGGCTGAATCTTCCGAGGAGCAAGAGCCATGAGTAAAACGGAAAAGCAAGCAACCGGTGTTCAGTCTGGAGCGCAAGGCGCATCGCGGAAGTCGCCGCTGGAAACCACTCCGCAAGCGATCCGGCGAACCGTGACCATTGTCGTCGCGCTGTTGTTTGTCGCCGTTGTGGTGGCAATTGCCGGTATCATTCCGCGCATGCACGCCCGTGCCGCATTGCGGCAGCAGACCGACAGCATGGCCGTGCCGGAAGTTGCCCTGGTCACTCCGCAGATGGGTAAACCCATGCAGGAAGTGCTGCTTCCGGGAACGATTCAGGCGTATACCGATGCGCCGATTTATGCGCGCACGAACGGCTACGTGAAGGCCTGGTATCACGACATTGGCGCGCATGTGCAGAAGGGCGAGTTGCTCGCCGTCATCGAAACTCCAGAGCTGGACCGGCAAGTGGATGTGGCCCGGGCCAACTTGAATACAGCCGAAGCCAATCTGCGGCTGGCGCATGTCACCGCTCAACGTTATGAAGGTCTGCGTGGTACCGATGCAGTGTCGAAAGAATCCATCGATACAGCGTCGCAGACGGAAAGCGCCCAGCAGGCGTCCGTGGTTTCGGCGCAGCAAAGTTTGAACCAGTTGCTGGAATTGCAGTCCTTTGAACGCGTCTATGCGCCTTTCAACGGGATCGTCACCGCCCGTAATATCAACGTCGGCCAGTTGGTGGATTCCGGCAGCAATGGCGGTACCGGCAGCTCCAGCAATCCAGGCGGAAACGTCAACACCGGCGCGACCGCCATCAATGGTCCGCAGGAATTGTTCCATATGTCCAGCATGGATACGGTGCGCATCTTTGTGAATGTTCCCGACGTGTATGTATCGGAAGCGCGGCCGGGCGTAAAGACGAACATCGATGTCCCTGGATATACGGGCCGGGTTTTCAAGGGCACGATCGTGCGGACGGCGAATGCGATCGACCTGAATACGCGCACCCTGATGGTGGAAGTCGATATTCCCAACCGCAAACATGAGCTGCTGCCGGGCGCGTATGCGCAGGTCCATCTGCAGCTTCCTATTTCGCATCCGGCACTGATCATTCCAGTCGATACGATGCTTTTTCGGTCGGAAGGCCTGCGGGTTGTTACGGTCGATGCGCAGGATCGGGCCCATCTGCAGGCGATTGCAGTCGGTCGCGACTGGGGGACAAGAATTGAGGTGCTCAGCGGGCTGACTCCGGAGGCCCGCGTCATCAACAATCCACCGGATTCGATTACGGAAAACGAAGCGGTGCATGTGGTCGATGTCGACGGCAAGCCGCAGCCGGCAAGCTCGTCGCCCGCCAATGGCGGTCCGGCAAACGCAGCCGATACAGGGAAGCCTTCATGAAGCGAAACCATGCGAATACGGGCATTGCGGCGGCGCTCGTCTTGGTCTTCTGCGTGACCGGCTGCACCGTCGGGCCGAACTATCATCGGCCCAGTGCGCCGACCACCCCGGAGTTCAAAACAGTTGCCGGATGGCAGCCCGCGCAGCCGGCGGACCAGCAGCTTCGCGGCCATTGGTGGGAAATCTATGGAGATGCGGAACTGAATGCCCTGGAAGACAAGGTGAGCGTCTCCAACCAGTCGTTGAAGATCACCATCACGCAATACACGCAGGCGCGCGCCATGGTGAAGTATCAGCGCGCGAACTACTTCCCATTTTTGAGCGCCGGCGCCAGTGCAACCCGGCAGCGCGGCTCGGAGAACAGGACTTTTTATTTTCCTGCACTCAACCAGTACAACGACTTCACGCTCCCGCTCGATGTCACCTGGGAGCCGGACATCTGGGGCCGCGTGCGACGCACCGTGCGCGCAGCGCGCGAAAACGCGCAGGCCAGCGCCGCGGATGTCGTGAACGTTAAATTGATTTTGCAGGCAGAGCTGGCGCTTGACTACTTTCAGATGCGTGGCCTGGATTCGCAACAGTCCATCCTGGACGAAACCGTTGGCGCGGATGAAAAGGCGTTGCAACTCACCCTGCAGTTGTTCCATGCGGGTCTGGATTCAGATCTGGATGTGCAGCAGGCGCGTACGCAACTGGAGACGACGCGCGCCCAGGACCAGGATGTAGCGGTTGCCCGTGCACAGGATGAAGACGCAATCGCAATCCTGATCGGGGAACCTCCGGCGTCGCTCACCATTCCAGCGCGTGTGGTTGCCTACATTCCACCTTCCATTCCGGCGGGTCTGCCGTCGCAGTTGCTGGAACGCCGCCCGGACATTGCCATTGCGGAACGACAGATGGCATCCGCCAATGAACAGATCGGGATTGCCCGCTCCGCGTACTATCCAAACTTCACGATTTTCGGTATTGGCGGGGTCGAGAGCAGCCGGCCTGGAAATTGGTTCACCGGGCCAAGCTCCTTCTGGTCCATGGGACTGTCGGCCGCAGACCCTTTGGTGGACTGGGGGCAACGGCACGCCCTGAACACCATGGCGCAGGCCAACTACGACGGCACCGTGGCCAATTACCGCCAGACCGTGCTGACCGCGTATCAGGAGGTCGAAGACAATCTTGCCGCCCTTAATGTCTTGGAGCGCGAAGCCAAAACAGAGGGCCTGGCCGTTGCTTCGGCGCAGCAGCAGATGGACATTGCCATGAGGTTGTATACGCGCGGTCTAGACCCGTACCTGAATGTGATTCAGGCGCAGAGTGTTGTGCTGTCCAGCGAATTGACGGCGGCGGACCTTGTCACCCGACGCATGACGGCCAGCGTTCTGCTGGTCAAAGCGCTAGGCGGCGGATGGGACCGCAGCCAGTTACCGCACGACTAAGGCCCTAAGCCAGTTTTCAAAATGGAAATGACCGATGAATGGACATGAAACAGTTCAGCCGCCTCTCGATGATGCAAGCGTCGCCAGCGATCCAGTTCGCGCTTCAACTGCGGAAATCAAATCCGTGATCGCTTCGATGATCGCCGAAGAGGGAGAAAGGAATTCCGCCGCAGGCACGGCCCTCGATCGCAATTGCGCGCATGATCGCGTTCGATGGGCCATTCTGGAGCGCATTATGGATGGCACCTATCAACCGGGCGAGCGGCTGAAGGAATTGACTCTGGCGCGGGAATTTCACTTGAGCCAGGCTCCAGTCCGCGAAGCGTTGCGCAAACTGGAAGCCATTGGAGTGGTGAAGTCGGAACCCTATCGCGGAGCACGGGTGCGCGAGCTGTCGCCCACGGAGTTGCGCGACGCGTATCAGCTCCGCGGCATTCTGGAACAGGCGGCGACAGAATTTATCGCCGATTTTCCGGAGGAAGCCGTTCGCACGCTGGAAACCGAGTACGCGGCGATGCGCGCCGCCGTGACGGCAGGCGATCTGCAAGGCGTGGCATGCCACAATCGTAACTTTCACCGTTGCATTGTGGAGCGCTGTCAGAACCAGGAGATACTGCGGGCCTGGAAATCTCTGGGCATCTGTATGCGCGCGCGTTTAAATGTGCAGCGGCGGCTGGACCGGCTGCCGGAAGCCATCCTCTCGCACCAGCCGATCATCGACGCCTTGCGGACGGGAAATTTGCGGTACGCGGGACAATTGCTGCGCGATCACTCGTTCGGCTTCGTCTCCGACCTGGTGTAGAGCGGATTGATGGTTCTTGCAGCCAGTTGCCAAATGGAGTCCTTCTTCGCGGAACCTGCCCTGAGCGCAGCCGAAGTGCCCAGAATGACTCCTCCCATTCTGATCACAGTAGCTGAATCTGCTTTAATTGACCGATTCGCTGGGCGGCTGCGCCGGAACCGATGTTTGCGGCGGCGGGATCAGTTCAATCATTGACATCAAGGAAAACGTCAGTTGCGCCGCTCCCTGGAACTTCCATTCGCAGCGATCGAACGTCGCGTTCACTACGTCGAACGGGCCGCCCGAGTAGAAAATGACGCACTCGCGCAAGACGCAGTTCACCAGCCAGGTTTCTTCCAGCACGATCACCTTTTTGGTGAGCGTCATTCCTTCATACTTCGCGATCGGCATGCCGTTTCCTCGGTGTTGGGTGCAACAACTCCTTGCAACTTGCCTCATCCGCTGAGAGTGTCTTCCAACTTTTCTCCTACGCTGGAGTACAGCAATTCGCCGTGCCGCTGCACGTATGACAGCGGGACTTTTGGGTTGTTGATGTCTTTGTTCCCATCCGCGACCCATTTCCCACTCCATTTCTGATACCCGTGCTCCATAGCAGCCGGCCGCAGTAGGAAAATTTCCTTCAGTTCGATAGCTTCGTATGTCGCAAAAATCCAGTCAACCTTCCTGTACTTTTCGATGATGACAGGGTTCAGGTGATGATGCGTTGTGAATTGGTCCGTTCGAAGCAAGTTCACTGTCTTCATCTCATACTCATTGCCTTCTTCGTCGATAGCGTCATTGCCCTCCCGAGGGGCAAGGACACGAAGACCAAGAATTAAGCACATCTGAAGAATTTTGCCGCCATTATCCTGAAAAATATCCGGTATGCCATGGTTCATTGCGAACTTCTGGTATTTGCGAACAGCTTGGAAAAGATTTTTGATAGCTGAGCGTCCGGATGAGATTTCATGCTGGTTCATCCTCCAGCAGTTTGCTAGGGGCAACACCGAACGCAGCGGCTAGCTTCGCGATATTGTCAATAGAGATGTTGCGCTCACTGCGCTCGATCGATCCAATATATGTTCGGTTCCGCCTTTCCACAAGACCGGCATTTCCACGGCCAGCTCAAACCTTTTGCAGCTTCCGAATACCGAATCCAATGGAAAGTATCTTGACGGGTGCAAAATAATTGGAGAGAAACAGCATCCGGCGCGCTTTCCAGCCAAGCTCCCGGAATTTTTCATCAATATGCTGACAGAGCCGGACGATTTAGTTCTCGATATTTTTGCCGGCTCAAATACGACAGGACAAGTCGCACAGGCTACAAGGCGGCGGTGGATCGCCTTTGAGCTGTCCCGTCAATATGTCGGAGCGTCGGCTTTCAGATTTCTCGCCAAGCAAAATACACATGCCGAAATGCGCGAGATTTTCGACCGTATAGGGGCAGGTGAAACTGTGGATATGAATGAATATGTAATTCAAGGAAACTTACTGACCGTCTCTATCCATTGAAAATACCGGTCGATAGGTCTTTACAGTTTGCCGATTTCCGCGGCCATGGAGATATCGCGACCGGTCACGCCGCCGGAGTCGTGCGAGACCAGCGCCACGCGCAGTTTGTTGTAGCGGATATCGATGTCTGGATGGTGATCCGCCTTTTCCGCCAGCAGCGCCAGTCGCACGACAAATGCGAAGGCCGCCGCAAAATCCGCAAAGGCGTAGTCGCGGACCAGCGCGCCGTCTGCATACTTCCATCCGGGAAGCGCCGGCAACTTTTCGTGGATTTCATTTTCAGAAAGTTTGGCCATGGTTGGGTCCCGTCCTATTCTGGGGAGCGGAAGAGTCGTGCAGCCATTCTCTACCTTGCCTCAGCAAGTTGGCAAAGGGCGAAAACACGCGGCATCTCTCCTCTAGGGAATGTTGCCGAAGGTGTATCCGAAGGGGGAGAAGGCAAACCCGTCGCGCATGATGCCTTCGCGCAGGTCCAGCCAGATGGAATCCGGCGTGGCCACAAAAACATCGACGATGGAGGGATCGAACTGGGTCCCTGCACAGCGAAGGATCTCCTTGCGTGCGGCCTCCATGGTATTGGCTTTGCGATAGGGCCGGTTCGACGTGATGGCATCGAAGGTGTCGGCGATGGCGAAGATGCGCGCGCCAATGTGAATTTCCTCGCCACGCAGCCCGCGCGGGTAGCCGGAGCCGTCGAAATGTTCCTGGTGTGCGTATACGATCTCAGCGGGTTCCTGTAGGTAAGGAATTTTGCGGATCATCTGATATCCCAGCTCGGCGTGACTGCGCATGACCGCCCGCTCTTCCGGCGTCAGCTTGGCCGGCTTGCGCAGGATCGCATCGGGAATCGCCATTTTGCCGATATCGTGCAGAAAGGCCCCGCGGCCGACGATGCGCAACTGGGGCTCCGGAAGACCAACGGCGCGGCCCAGCGCCAGGGTGTACGCGGTCACGCGCTTGGAGTGGCCCTCGGTCTCGGCATCTTTCAAGTCGAGCGCGTTGCCCAGCGCCTCCAGGGTCACGTCATAGGAATTTTCCAGTTGCCGCATGCTTTGTTGCAGCATCTCGGTCCGCGCCGTGATCAACTGCTCCAGATGGTGCCGGAACAAATCGTTTTGCGTTTGCAGACGCCGATATTGCAGGGTCCGGCGGACCGTGGCCAGCAGTTGTTCCGGGGAAAAAGGCCTCAGCACGTAGTCGTACACCCCCATTTGCAGCGCCTGCATTGCTTGTGGGACAGCGGGGGGATCGATCAACAACACGATTGGGATTTGGACGCGGTCCGAGTTCCACAACAAGACCAAGGGGGCCAGCAGGTTTTCCGTCACTTGCCGCAGCCACGGAAAAAGCCGCTTCGCATTGGGGCCCGTATCCATCAGCACCAGATTGATTCGCGGGTTTGTCGCAGGATCCGCAGCCAGGGACTCGATTGCATGCGCCGGGGAAGTACAACAAAGCACGGGCAGTTTTTGTGCTTGCAGCACCTGGCTGATTATGGCCGTCTGGGCAGGTTCGCTGGTGAGCAGGAGAATCTGCCCCACGGCCGAGGACGGTCGAGCTGAACTTTCCATCGTGATTGCTGAAGATTCCACAGTCATTCCATCTCAAATAAATCAGATCTACGACAGGGTAAAGTGTTCAACATTCAAGGTAAAAATGCCATGGATTTATTTTCGCGTTCTGGCCCAACGGCTCCAATGTGGTATTTACGTGCCGAACTGTGGTATTAACATTCCACCAGCTTCAAGTAGGACCCTTTAGATGCGTCGCATCGCTGCGCGGCTGCCAAAATTCCGTCCGGGAGTAAAAAACCTCGCTCCACAATGAAAATCGTTGCACACCAGTGCAGTCGGGTGCGCATGCGCGATCCGACCCAACGAGTGGCCAACAACGTGCCTATTCCATTTGCAAGATATGCAATTTTTTTCTGATTCCACCCTAGGAAACTCCGCCGGAATGATGGTACCGCGACCCGCGACGGTTTCACAGTCAATTATCGCCAGGGTTACACGTCGCTATAACACGAGGGATGAGCAGCGCGATGTTTTCGAGAGCCATCGCCACCACATTTTTTCTGTGGCCTATTACATGACGGGCGACGAGCGGGAAGCGGAAACCATTTTGCAGTCAACCTTTATTGAGGGGTTCGACAGGCAAACCAAGCCCACGATTGCAACGTTGGATGTGGCCCTGATGGCACAACTGCGCCGTCGTTTTTCGCTCGATCCTGTGCCGCCGGCTGTGGCGGAAGGCGAGGGTCTGGGCAATAGAAATGTTCGCCGCACCGATTTGGAGGAGGCATTGTGGCAGATGCCGGGGAGGGAGCGTTTGTGCTTCCTGCTGCGAGACGTGGAAGGCTACAATGCCGCCCGGATTGCGGAATTGCTGCATACTTCTGAAAATGAAGTCCAGCGCACAGTCTTCTCCGCCAGGCTGCGCATGCGCAGCCTGCTGAAAGAACAGTGTGCGCGAGAGCAGCGTCCTGACATGAACGCTTGAGCGGTACATCGCGCGGATCCAATCCGTCCAATCTCAAATCTAGACTCGCTGCGCATGGACGAGACGCCTGCGGACTGGATCCTCCCCGCACGACGCTTATTGCATTCTGTGCTGGCTGCGGGACGAGGATGGGTCTGCTCTGCCGCCCGCCCCGAAGATGAGGAACGGCGCATCTTCAAAGTAATCTTGCTCAATGCCAGGGCCCTTCAGCGTGAGCACGACCGCATATTCGCCATCCTCCAGCTTCAATTTTGGATCGCCTAGCTGGAACGCTGTCGTGGCGACATAACTGCCATCCTCTGCCTCCAGCCAATGGATGGGCTGTCGCGCCAGCGTAGAACCTTTCGCGTCGACGAGATTGAAGTCGCCTTTCCAGTCTTTGGACGGGCGATGGGCGAGCTTGCCGACCGGAGTGACGCGGACCAGCGTCCAGAGAATGTCCAGGGGCGAAAAGGAATGGCTCGGTTCGAGTTGGATCGTACAGTTGCCGGCCCGCAGATAATCGATTGTCTGAGGGTGTTGAGCGTCAGTTTGCGGAGGTTGGGGCGAAAACAGGCACGATCTGCCAATCACGAGCGAACTGATCCGGACACTTTCGCCAGGGCTGGGAGGAGCGACCGTGAAATCCTTGACCAGTCCAGCCGTAATTTTTCCCGATTGATCCGCTGTCGCAACGCGCAGCCGATACTCTCCCTCCCCGACGTCAATCGCCGTGTTCCATACCGGCTCAGTCAAAGTCCAGTCCAGGCGGCGCACGATCGTCGCCACCATAAGTCCTGTCGTCGTTTCCTCAAACTGCTGCGCTATTTCCAGCGGAGAAGGGGGCGGAGTGGCGCCCGTCCAAAACAGTCCAGTGCTTATGAATTGGGTTCCGGTCTTGCCGTCAGGATGGGGAAAGTATTCCATCTGCGTGCCAAGCTGGAGCGGCGCGGCAGCGTCTGAAGGCGGATGCTTGAGCGCCCGACGCAGGGCGGCCGAGCCCAGGGAGAGTTCTTTCAGTTGTGCCAGACTTGGCGCCATGTAGAAAGTCGGCGTGTTCACAATCGCATTTCGCCGTCGGGACGTGACGGACACGGTATGGGGCAGCCCATCCATCTGCTTCGGATCCAGGTGCAGGTCTATATCGTAGGCGCCCATGCCATCCTGCCGAATCTCATTGATCGTATCGGTGGCAAAATTGGAGATCCAGCCTTCCAGATGGTCGTCCCGCGTCAGCAGCATCCACGGACCAAAGCCAATCGTGTAGTAATACGGAAACAGTCCCCTCAGACGTCCGATTTCCTGAAAGCTGTCTGCGGCATAAATCACGGCGCCGGCGGTACGGGCGGCAAACGCAACATCGTGGGCCTCGAAGTTCTCGTAGACCAACGTGGCGCCATCATAGACCATCTCATGAAAGATATCGCCCAGCGACATAACAATGCGGCGGCCAGGAAGACTGCGCATGCTGGCAATGGCGAGCGAAGCGGTCAGGCGCCAACTGTCGAGGTCTGTATTGGCGGGATTCTCGCTTCGAATCCTTTCCAGTTCGGCAATTACGGTGGCCATGTCGCGCGTATAGGGGGTCTGGTCGCCGCCGTCGTCTAGGATGGAAATGTTCCAGCCTAGATTCGGTTCCGCCTTCAGGCTGGAGATCGCATCGTTGATCGCGTCGGTGCGGTACTGCGGTCCATCGAACGGAAGGATCAACAGGAGGTTGGGGCGATCTTCAGCCTGCCCCGTTTTCGGATTGACGGTTTTGTCCCATGGACGGGAAAGCTGAAAGCTGAGCGGCTTGCCATCCACATCCACGACCAGATCGGAAGCCGTCAAGTCCTTGATGGGCGAAACATTGGCATGGCTGAAAACATTGATCGGAATATGTACCGCTTGCGCCTGTTGAATGAACTGCGGCAATACCGGCTTCGGGGCGGCGGGAGCGCTTGTCTGCCCGTAAAGCAGCCCTGCGAGGGCCGCGTTTCCGGCGATCAACGTGAAGATCGCTGTCCATTTCTGCCGATGGTTTTGTCTCATGCTCATACTCCCAAAAATTCTTTACGCTTTCGCCATTTCAGTGTTTTGCAGCCGTTCGATTCCATAAAAACTGCACAGTCCAGCATCTCCGTGATCGCCGACCTTTCAGTGTAGGCCGTCGGCCTCTCTATTTGGATATCTATATTCGCGGAAGGTATTGGTCAATGGAAGAGATGTCGATATTGGCGGCGGCAGGACTTCGCCAGGCCGCCAATATATCGAGAAGCTGGCGAGAACCCGATTCAAGCGGCCAATGCTGACATTGCCGATAGGAAACCTCACGGTCAATTCCGATGTTCCCCGGCAAGAGCGGTTGGATAGTCTTGCCAGATATATTCCAGCGCTTCGGGCAGCGTTTGCAGCTTCACCCCGTGGTCGACATGGCCGGCGTTGCGGGCGAACACGAACTGATAGTGATAGCCCCTGGCGGCGAGGACTTTGGCCATATTCTCATTGGCGGCGACCCAGTCGTGCATGTTGTCGCGCATGGCGTTCGGATTGAAAAGATCCCGGTCGCCGACTTCCATCCAGATGCGGATCGGTTTGGCTGGGGTGTTTGCGATCAGGTTCTCGTGAAATTCCCACGCGCCGTGTGTCGTTTGCGGGTTGTACGGCCATTGCTGGTTTACGTAGGTGCCGGAATAGGTAAGGACGCGGCGGTACAGCTCCGGGTGATACCACGCCATAATCAAGGCGCACGAGCCTCCGGAACTGCCGCCCATCGTGGCCCGGCCATCGGGATCTTCGGTCAGTTTTACCTGGCTTTTCGCCTCCACCAGAGGTAGCACTTCGTGCTCGACGAACTCCGCATACCGGCCAGACATGGTGTCGTATTCCAGGCCACGTTCGCTGCCTTGCGCGTCGCCGCCGCCATTGCCGATGGAGATGGCAATCATCACTGGAACTTTATGTTCGGCGATCAGGTTGTCGAGCGCAGTGAACAGCGCACCGTCGGGTCCGTCCGCGCCGACGATGAAAGGCGCGACGCTGCCGGGGACATATTGCTGCGGAACATAGACCGTTACGCGCCGCGTGTAGGGAGCGGGGTGGCTGGTGGGGACAAGTAATTTGGCTGGATCGGTGGGATCGACGGTGCCAAACGTGCCCGGCTGCCGCGCGATGCCGGGGTAAAACTTGCTGTCCGCCGAATTCATGGTGAACTGAATCACTGTTCCTTGGGGCACGCCTGCGTGGACAGACATTTCCGGCGCGGGCGGGTGCGTGGCACCGAGGATATAGTTTCCGTCGACGTTCGCTGGAGGTATGGTGCCGTCGGGCAGCTCAGTCGCCGGGACAAACCCGGGCGCGTGGGGATCGCGGGTCGGCGGCGTAGAATGCGTTGGGCGTGTGGCCGCCTGCGGCGCGGGCGAGGTTGGCGGCGTGGGCGAAGCGGATTGCGCCGCCGCCGAGGCTGCGAACGTGAGCAAAACAATCCAGGATGCAAGGTTCAGAGCATGTCGCAATGTGGACTCCTTCGGGTCGCTGTGACTTTCAATTCGATTCAACGCAGGATCTGGGTGCTCTCTGCTTCATCGTAGCTCTCGCGAGGGCACAAAAAGCGATCCGTAGCGCGGGTGTTGTTTCTAGGAGTCTATCTAGGACAGTGATTTCAGGCGAGCGGTTGATCTTGCGTGGAAGTTTGCGGACACGTTCTCACTCGGGGATTATTGACCAGGCTGGCAGGTTGTATAAGCAGCATATCGCTGCAGGCGGCGTGAAACACGGCGAAACTGTCCCGATGGAAAGCGGGCCGCCAGCGGAGCAAGCCACGGCCAAGCAAGACATGGCCACAAACTGCGCACCTAAGACGGTCTATTTACAAGATGAGGAAGGCGATCGTTGAACCGGTCTTCGGACAGATCAAGGAACGACGAGGGCTCCGGCGCTTCAGTCTGCGCGGCCTGGACGACGTCCGGTCGGAGTGGAGGCTGGTGTGCCTGACCGGCAACCTGCTGAAGCTGTTCCGCTCCGGATGGGCACCGCAAGCCGCCTGAAAGCCGGAGTGGAAGTCTTTTCCCCTGCTGACCGGCCTTGCAGAACGGAATCCCTCATGCGCGACCTGACAGGGACCCGTCCCCGATAGGCGCGACCCGCTGCATCTCATGGCCAACTGCTCTGGCGGAAACATAAAATTCCGACGGTGAACCTGCTATCCCCAGACAGACTCCCGATATGGAGTGCTTCTGTCAATAGCTGCGCATCCCTGTGGTTGTTTTTGCCGTTGTTGTTGCTTTTGCCGTTGATCGAGAACAGGGCGAGCAGCAGTCGGGGCAGGATTGGGCGACGATTGATCAATCTGATATTCGCGGGTCGAAACCGCATAATCCTGATCCGTCGGGAGCTGCCTCCGACTAGTGTCGCGAGTCCGGCTGGGCCTGTCGCATAGAGCAGTCGAGGATTCTCCTTCGTGCGTGCTCCGGCTGCGGCTGGCTCTGTTCTCGAATTGGGCGATGCTGTTCATTGGTCAGGTTTCTGTTTTTTCAT
>JAJYUB010000042.1 GCA_021792795.1 Acidobacteriota bacterium
CAAAACAGCACAGAAAGCTTGCTATAACCCACCAACGGGATTACTGCCTGCGCTCCCCAATACGAACACCAGCTTTGCGAATCGCTGCATCGCCCTTGGCAAAATGCTATGCCCGACACACACCTAGACCTGGTCTTTCGGCCATTGCTGCAATTGAAGGATGAAATGGCGGGGCAGTTTGAGTGGATGTGAGGGACCATACCCTGCGCAACGCCTGTGAAATTGACCCTTCTACCCGCGATTCAGGAACAGGGCCCGTAGCAGATCTCCAGCAGCGTGCAGTCGTCGGTGGAAGCAGCGCCTGCCATGAAGATCTGAACGTTGCGGAAGATGACTTCAACGCTTGCGCCGCTCGAGACGGAAGATTCCAGGCGCGCATCTCCGTAGAATTCTCCGGAACGATCTTCCGCTTCGGTCACGCCATCGGTGAAGACAACAATGCGCTCGCCCGGCCGCATGCGGGCGGTTTCGTGGGAAAAGGTTGCATCCGGCATCAAACCGACAGGCAGGTTTCCGTTGTCCAGAATTCGAATGCCCTCCGCCGAATGCAAAATCGGCTGAACGTGGCCGCAGTTGATGTATTCGACAGAGCCGTCTGGCGCGAGCTTCAGCAGGACCAATGTCGCATACTTCTTGACGCTTTTCTTGCAGATGTACCGGTTGGCGAACATCGCAATGTGGCCCAACGGCTGTCCCGCCAGGATCTGCGCATGGACCAGACCTTGCAGCGTGGACGCCAGCAGGGCCGCGGAAACACCCTTTCCTGAAATGTCGGCGACGACCACATACAGGCCCTCCGGGGTATCCAACACATCGTAGAAGTCTCCGCCAATCTCCTTGCAGGGAACGCTGTGGGCCTGAACGCGGGCATAGGACAGCTCAGGAATTCGCACCATCATCAGTTCTTGCTGGATTTCAGCGGCGATGCTCAATTCTTCGCGGTAGCGGCGTGCCGATTCCTCGGCGCGGGCCAGAGAAGCGTTTTCGACCAGGACTGCCGCTTCCGTGGCAATCGTCCGCAGCAGATCGCTGTCCACTCGCAGCAGGCTTGCAAGCTGTTGGCGACTGTCGAGATACAGCACTCCGAGAATCTCTTCGTCTGGAAGCGCCTGTCCAGCGGTGCGTTTCCGCAGCGGGATGCAGATGACGGTGCGGATGTTCTGAGCGACGATGCTTTCGGAGCGGGATTCGCCCGCGAGGGTGTCGGTCACGATGAATTCCGACCCGCTGCGAATGGCCTCTTGAATCGCGGAATGGGATACGGTGGAATCGTCGATGAGGGGCCCGTGTTCCGCGGTGCGGCCTACTGCCAGCCGCAACTCCTTGGCAGCGTCTTTCATAAAGACGTAGCCGCGTTCCGCCCGGGTCAGTTGCAGTGCTGTTTCAGCCAGGGAAATGAGGATCTCGTGGACCGCGCCGACGCCATTGAGTTTGCGCGCCGCCTCCAGAAACCATCGCAGCTTTTCCAGTTCGGACGCAGGCTGCGCCTGATGAATCAACTCGCGCAGTACAGAGGTTGTTGCGTCGGGATTGCCGAAGCGCAGGGTCGGGCCTTGCAACGTACCGATGTGAATGGTGTCGCCGATCGACAACTGGCGACGCGCCACTCTTTCGCCGTTGACATAGGAACCGCTGCGGCTGCCGCAGTCGACGAGATGGAACTGGTTCTGTTCATAGAGTATTTCCGCATGGCACCTGGAGATATAGGTATGGGGAAGGACAATGTCCCGATCGGGCGAGCGTCCGATGGTGAAGGGAGTGTGGTTGACGATTACCTCAGTTTGCGAGGGGCCATCGAACAACAACAGAAGCGCGCTGGGTGTGGGATCCATGCTAGGCATCATCTTAACGCGGAGTCCGTCCCGGTGGACTGCCCGGTGATTTGTACCATCGACAACAGCGAAGGCGTTGTTAAGGGCCTGGCGCTGCCGTCAATGCCGCCCTGGTCCCCGCCATGCATCGTGCGTAGCAGGTTTACGCTCAACCGTATGGCACTGCGTGAGACACTACACTGGCCGTTGTGCGCAGTCGCAACATGAGTTAAAATTTATGATGCAGAAATTTTCTCGACGCACCGATTGGGACCTTGAAAAGACCGCGTACGCAGCGGCGCTGGAGCGGTTGCATGCGGGCGACGGGCCGGTTTTCGACCTGACCGCTTCCAATCCCACCGCCTGCGGATTTCAGTACGATCGCGCCGGCATTCTTCGCGATCTGGCCCGGCCGGAGTGCCTGGAATATGGGCCCAATCCACGAGGACTTCCGGTTGCACGCACTGCGGTCGCCGAATATTACGCCGAGGCCGCGTCGGCGCATGTCTCGGCTGAGCAGATTTTCCTGACCGCCAGCACCAGCGAAGCCTACAGCTATCTGTTCCGGTTGCATTGCGATCCGGGCGCGGAAATCCTGATCGCGCAGCCCAGCTATCCTTTGTTCGACTTTCTGGCCGACCTTGACGACGTGCGCCTGGCGCCGTATCCGTTGTTTTACGATCACGGATGGCATCTCGACGTGGCGGCCCTGACCGCTCGCATTACCCCGCAAACCCGCGCAGTCATTGTTGTCCATCCCAACAATCCAACCGGACATTTCACTTCGCCCTCGGAGCGGACGTCGCTGGAACGTATTTGCCAGGAACATGGCCTGGCGCTGATCGTCGATGAGGTGTTTCTGGATTACGCTCTCGGTCCGCCCGATACGCATACGTCGCGACACGCAAGCTTTTCCAGCGGAGAACATCGGGTGCTGACCTATGTGCTCAGCGGCTTGAGCAAGGTCGCTGGATTGCCGCAGATGAAGGCGGCCTGGATTGCCGTATTTGGACCCGGGCCGTTGCTGGAAGCTGCCACCGCCCGGCTCGAAGTCATTGCGGACACCTTCCTTTCGATGAACGCGCCCGTGCAGCACGCCATGCCGTACTTGCTCCGGGACCGGCAGAGCATTCAGCAACAGGTCTTGCTGCGCGTGCGCGAAAACCTGGCGACACTGGACCAGTTGCTTGCCCGTTCGCCTGCGGTTTCCCGCCTTCAGATCCAGGGTGGATGGTATGCGGTCCTGCGGGTGCCGGCCTTGATAAGCGGCGATGCTCTCGCCATTCGCCTGATGGAACAGGAGCGCGTGGTGGTGCATCCGGGACACTTTTATGGATTCGATGGAGATGGATGGATTGTGCTGAGTTTGCTGCCGCCCACCGATGAATTTGCCGAAGGCATCACTCGGTTGATTCGGTCGATCCCGTGATGCCAAGGTGACGCACTGAGGCAGCGCGCGCTCTACGGGTTGACCAAGAACGGATTTGTTTCCCGCTCCTCGCCAATCGTGGTTTGGGGTCCATGGCCGGGAACGACTCGCGTGGCATCCGGCAGCGTCAATAGCCGCTCCTTCAACGAGCGAAGAATTTTACGTAAATCGCCGCCCGGAAGATCGGTGCGGCCAATCGATCCGGCAAACAGGGTGTCGCCCGCCAGCAGCAGTTGCGGCGTTGGCAGGTGCAGGCAAATGCTGCCCTCCGTGTGCCCTGGAGTGTGCAGCACGTGCGCGGGCTCGCCGGCAATGGTCAGCGCCAGCAGATCGGAGGCATCGACATCCGGCGCAGCCACTTCGGGCACAGGGACTCCCAGCCATCCTGCTTGCATGTCCATCATTTTCAGCAGCGGCAGGTCGTGCTGGTTCATGTAGATGGGAGCGCCAGTCAGACGTTTCAGCCGCGCCGCGCCGCCGACATGGTCGATGTGCGCGTGGGTCACGATGATCTGCTCCACGGTGAGATGGTGTTGTTTCAGGACAGCCAGAATCTTCTCGATGTCCGCGCCGGGATCGATGACGGTAGCCAGCCGCGTAGTTTCGTCCGCGAGAATGCTGCAGTTGCAGGCGAGCTGGCCGACCGGGAAAATCTCATGAATCATAAAGAAAAGAGCGGAGAAGGATGGCGGGTCAATTCAGTGAAACGACCCGCGTCCCGAAGGCATCCGCCGATGCGGTTGCGCGGCCCTACCCATGACGTTTTGCATCGGATTCAGCGCGTCGGTTGTTCAGGCAGCTATTTTCTGTGCTGGCTGCTCTGCGCGGGCGCCGATTGCACTCCCTGCAACACCGAGTGGCCCGCGCTGTGACGCGCGACCAGGACTGTCAGCGAAATGGACGTAATGGCGAAAATGATCGCCGCCCAGGTTGTCACTTTGGTGAGAACATTGACGGTGCCGCGCGGACCAAAGGCCGTCTGCGAGCCCTGCCCGCCAAACGCGCCTGCCAGGTCCGCGCCCTTGCCCGGCTGCAACAGGATGATCCCGATCAGGACAAAACAAACGAGGACATGAAGAACGGTAAAAAGATAGATCATTGGGTCACTTTCGAGTAGAAAACTATGGGCGCAACGGCGACAAAACGCCTGATTCCTGGTGCGGAAGGGGGGACTTGAACCCCCATGCCTTTCGGCGCCACCCCCTCAAGATGGTGTGTCTGCCATTTCACCACTTCCGCGGAATGCGCTACGACCCACTATACCATCCGGTCTGCGACTTTCGCCGAGGCCCTGGGTCGCGGAAATGGTCATTTGTTGGTCCTGCTTTGCTTCATCCATCGCTGTCAACGGAGGCTTATGGGCTGCTTCGGCTGGCCAACGGTACAACAGAAAAACGGTTGCCGCCATCTGATTGCAAAGAGGTGGCCCCAACTTGTCGAACATCGATAATGCCATTCGTGTCGTACGGTCGGTGATTCAGGTGCTTCACGACGGGCAGAAGGGTTTGGCGGCCATCGGCAGTGAGCTGAAAGATGAAACCGCCAAGCATTTTCTGCTGCAAGAGACGCAGCTGCGAGCGGAATATGCGGCGGAGTTGGAAAATGAACTGCATCGCCTCGGCGTGCATGACGTCAACGAGGGCGGCACAGCGGCTGGCACGGTCGAGCGCGTTTGGGGGGACCTCAAGGCGAAATTGGGCGGAGGAGATTCCACCTTGCTGGAGACGGCGGAACAAGGCGAGGATGCGGCCAAGGCAAAATATGCGGAAGCTCTGACCGAAACTTTGCCCGGCAACATTGCCCATCTGCTGCGCGACCAGCAGGCGCATGTCCTTGAGTCCCACAACAAAATTCGCAGCTTGCGGGACGGCCACGCGTAGTTGGTTCCGCCGCATGGTTTAGCGGGCGCAGGGACGTTGTCAGGCGGGTCGAAGACCGGTCCGGGGGGTTGTTGCCAGGCGCAGGTTTCAGACGTTTCTTCAGTCTCTGCGCAGGCGCTTTGCTACAGTAAACGAAGCATGCACGCAGAGATTGGACCGCTGATAGTTCGAACACTCGACTTCTTTACGATTGCGTTCAGCGCTTTATTCCCTTTGATCAACCCGCTCGGCTCGGCGATGTTGTTTCTCGGGCTCGCAGGGCCCGCCGATGCAATTGTATACAGGCGGCTTGCCCTCAAGATCGCGTTCTTTACTGTGCTGTTCCTGATGGTGGTCGATCTGGCGGGAGCGCTGGTCCTGACGTTTTTTGGTATCTCTCTTCCAGTTATCCAGGTTGCGGGCGGGCTGGTGCTCGCTTCGATGGGGTGGAAGCTGCTGAATGAGCCGGACGTGCCAGTCTTAGCGGAGTCCCCTCGACCTTCCAGTTCGTTGCAGGCGCTCGATTCCAAGGTCTTCTATCCTTTTACTTTTCCTCTGACAGCCGGCCCAGGAACCGTGGTGGTGACTCTGGCGCTGGCCGCTCACGCCGAACAGTCAACCGCGATCGATAGCATTTTCAGTCAATTGGGGCTCTTTCTGGCGGTCCTTGTGCTATGCATTATGGTCTATTTTGCTTACGGGTACGCACCGGCCTTGGCGCGCAAGGTTTCCCAGCAGACGATCCACGGGATTCTTCGTATCATCTCCTTCATCCTGCTCGCTATCGGCGTGCAAATTTTTTGGCGGGGAGCGGAGACATTGCTGCGTCAAGCACTCCGCATCCATCCTTAGCCGCTCCGCAGCCATCCTTAGCCGCTCCGCATCCATCGTTAGCCACTCCGCATCCATCCTTGGCCAAGGTTGATGTTCAATTTGGCTTGTGTGGCTTGCAGCGGAACTTGGGCTTGCGTCGGCGCATCGAAAGCTCCGTCCGCATCCATCGCTATTGATTTTTGGAGCAATTCTTCGTAAAATAATAGTTGGTTCACGCCTTCGCGCCCCCGCTGCAAGGCCGATTGCACACTCTCTCGTTGAACCCGCACATATTCTAGCCCGCAAAGGAACAGCGAATTCATGGCAAAACGCCGCGGAAATCCAAACTGGGGCAAGCCCGAACCGATCGGTCCGGTCGTGCCTACGGTCACTTCTTTTGAGCAGGTTGTCAAGGAGTACAAACTGACCCCTGACCAGTACATTCGGTCCACTCGCCTGCGGGAATGGGCACGCCGGAACAAGAACTCGAAGTACATTCCGGAAGCGCTTCTTGAAGCCTGGGGATTTGAGATCGAGTCCTCGCTGTAAAACAGGTTGTATGTGGAGATGCCACCTCCATCGGGGTGGCATTTCTTTTGCCCGTAAAATTCCCGTAAAACTATGGAACAGGCAGTGTCGGTACAATAAGTGCAATGATTGCCTCCACTCCCTTTGTCGACGTTCCGACTGCCCTGGAAGAGGTCCGGGCTGGACGCATGATCGTCGTGGTGGATGACGAAGACCGCGAGAACGAAGGCGACCTGACCCTGGCGGCGGAGTTCGTCACTCCGGAAGCCATCAATTTTATGGCGCGCTTTGGGCGGGGACTGATCTGCCTGGCGCTTACGGAAGATCGAGCGGATCATCTTCGTCTGCGTCCCATGGCGGAAGAGAACACCTCGCGGTTCGGCACCGCATTTACCGAGAGCGTCGAAGCCCGCGAAGGCGTCACCACGGGAATCAGCGCGCACGATCGTGCCCATACCATCCGCGTCGCCATCGATCCTAAATCCGGGGCTGCGGACCTGGCGCGACCGGGACACGTATTTCCGCTGCGCGCGCGTCGCGGCGGCGTGCTGGTGCGTGCCGGACAGACGGAGGCGTCCGTCGATTTGGCGCGCATGGCCGGCTTGATACCCGCCGGGGTGATCTGCGAAATCATGAAGGACGATGGCACCATGGCGCGGGTGCCTGACCTGATCGAGTTCTGCGGCGAGCATGGAATCAAATTGCTGACCGTCGCGGAACTGATCCGCTATCGCCTGCAAAACGAACGCAACATCTATCGCGTGGCGGAATCGATGCTGCCCACCCCGTTTGGCGAGTTCCGCATGATCGCCTATGAAAGCGAAGTCGATGGCGGCGAAAGCCATGTTGCTCTTGTCTACGGCGATGTGGCGGACATTGATGGACCCATTTTGGTCCGCGTGCATACGCACTGCCTGGCAGGCGATGTCTTTGGCACTCCCTTATGCGATTGCCAGCAGGTGGTGCGCCGATCGCTGCAGATGATTTCTGAAGCGGGACGCGGCGCGTTGATCTACCTGCACAACAACGCCAAGGGTTTTGGAATTGATACCAAGGGCCCAGAGGCGCGGCTGGTTTTTCATCACGATATACGCGCCCATGAGCGGAGCGAAGACCGCCAGTATCGCATCCTGCGGCAGGTAGGGTTGGGTGGCCAGATTCTCTCCGACCTGAAAATCCGCAAGATTCGTTTGCTGACGAATACACCCACGCACGTCCCCGCGCTGCAGGGCTTCAACGTTGAAATTGTCGAACAGGTCCCCATCCCAATGGAAAAACCATCGCTGCTGGTGCGATGACTTTCGCATACCCGCGCAAATAAGACGTGACAAGCGCCTCGGGTTGCGTTATTGTTCCTTGGTTTGAGGTGGGCCCATGCGCGCCGTCGCCAGTTTTCTCCCTGAGCAGGAGCCGCGAATTCCACGCAGCCATTTTTTAGCCGGAACAACGCGGATTTGCCTGTATTTGCTGTTCGCCTTTGGAGTTTTGTCGGCTTCATTCGTGTTGTCGCCAACCGCGTCCGCTCAACAGACCACGTTGAAGCGGTATGACGTGTACGCTGGATTCGCAGATCTGAATAGCCCAGCCCTGGGCCTGAATCAGACGGGGTTGCATACGCAATTCGGCGTGAATGAACGCAGGTGGTATGCCCTTGGCTTCGATTACAGCGTCAGCAGCGGCTCGACAGTGTTGAAACCCGATCTGCTGCCAACAGCCCTTCAGCAGCAACTGGCGCCTATCGTCAAGGAATATATTCTGGCAGGAGTGGTTCCGCCGACCTACCAGTTGACCCTGCCAGCTAATGTCATGACGCAGTCATTGGCTGCCGGGCCGCAATTTTCGTATCGGCATTTCTCGCGGGTCACGTTGTTCGTGCGGCCCTCGGTGGGCGCGTTCCGTCTGGCGGCGACGCCCCATCCCGGCGACCCGGTTGCCACTGTCATCTCGCAGGCGCTTGTTCCATCCGGTCATAAAGTGGACTGGACGGGCTTTTATGGCTTTGGCGGAGGCGATGAGGTCCTTCTCACTCCCCATTTCGGCGTGCGCACCCAAATCGACCTCGTATGGAACCATCCGTTCAACGACATCCTTGCGAACGGCTTTTGGACCGCGCGATATTCGGCCGGCCTGAACGTCCATGTCGGACGGAACATTTTGAAGTAGATGTTGCGCCTGACGGGGAGTGTCGCAAGCTACACGCGAGGACTGCGCTCAAGCACGGGAGGCAGTTGGCTGGTCCAGCCCTCTCGCGCCAGGTCTGCTTGCAGGTTTTGCACGCCGCGGAATAACAGGGCATGCAATCCTACTGCCCGCGCGCCCTCGACATTTTCGGCGCGGTCGTCGAGGAAGAGTGCTTCGTCCGCGCCGACGTTCAGTTGTTCCAGCGTATGCTCGTAAATCGCCGCCATCGGTTTGATCAAGTTCAGTTCACACGACCATGTGAGATGGTGAAACCGGTCAAGCCAGCGAAAATTGTCTCTCATATACGCGAGCAAATCTTCGCCCATGTTGGACAGAATTGCGATCTTCATCCCGGAAGCGCGCACGCGATCGGCCCATGCCAGCATGACCGGATCGACCGTCGCCCACAGCAGAACATCCTGCTCGATCAGCGCTTCAATTTGTTCCGTAGAGAGCGACACGTCGGTATCGCTGGCAATCGTCGGCCAGTAGGTATGGCCGTTTAGCGTGCCGCAGTCGTAATCCAGCCGATATTTCCAGTAATGCGCGTCGAAAATCTCGGGAGCAAGTCCGGAGATTTCCAGCAGTCGCGCGCGTGCGGCCGGTTCAGGCGGACCGGACAGCACCAGGCCATAATCGAAAATGACAGCGCGCAAGGGCATGAAGTTTATGGCGAAGAATGGGAAAAGCTTGCGGTTTCAAGGATTGAAGCGAACTGGCCACTACGGTCATTCCCACTCGAAATGGCCGCGTGGATCGTCTTCTCCAGAATACACACGGCAAAGAAAGTTTGAATTAGTACAGGACAATTTTCGAGAAGGAATGCGGATCGAGGCTCGCGCCGCCCACCAAAGCGCCGTCGATCTCTTCCTGGCGCATCAGCGCGCCGGCGTTTTCCGGCTTTACGCTACCGCCGTAGAGGATGCGCATTCCGTCGGCGATTTCGCGGCCAAGCGAGCGCGCTACTTGCTCGCGAATGATGTGATGGGCTTCCGCAGCCATCTCCGGCGTGGCTGTTTTGCCGGTGCCGATGGCCCACACGGGTTCGTAGGCGATGACGATGGAGTGGGCCAAATCCGCAGCTATGCCGGCGAGACCTTTCGCCGTCTGCCGCAATAGGACCTCTTCCGTTTTGCCGGCCTCGCGCTCGGCCAGCAATTCTCCGACGCAGACGATTGGCGTCAATTTGTGTTTCAGGGCTGCGTGCAGCTTCTTGTTGACGGTTTCATCCGTCTCGCCAAAAAACTGGCGGCGTTCCGAGTGGCCCAGGATGACATGCGTGCATCCGCACGCAATCAACATCGGCGCGGAGATCTCTCCGGTGAATGCGCCTTCTTCCTGCCAAACCATGTTCTGTCCGCCGACGTGAACGTTGCTGCCGCGGGTGCCTGCAACAACGGCGGAAATATCGACGAACGGAGGGCAGAGAACGATCTCGTCGCGGGTGCGGTCCTGGACCAAAGGCAGAAACGCTGTCACAAACTCGCTCGATTGCGAAGGGGTTTTGTACATTTTCCAGTTGGCTGCAATCAGGGGCTTGCGGGCGCTCACGCGGTCTTCTCCGTCAGGGCCTCTACGCCCGGTAGTTTTTTGCCTTCGAGGAATTCAAGCGATGCGCCGCCGCCGGTGGAAATATGGGTGATCTTATCCGCAACCCCCGCCTTGTGGACTGCGGCCACCGAATCTCCGCCGCCGACGATGGAAGTGGCGGAAGGATTGTCCGCGACAGCCTGCGCCACCTGCATGGTGCCATGCGCAAAGGCGGGCATCTCAAACACTCCCATGGGGCCATTCCAAACGATCGTCCGCGCGCGAGAGATTTCGTCCACAAAAAGGTCGACGGTTTCCGGGCCGATATCGAGCGCCATCCAGTCGGCCGGGAAGGGTCTGTCGCCGACGGAGATTTTGGTCTGTGCATCGGCGGCAAATTTATCTGCCAGCACGTGATCGACCGGCAGCAGAAACCGAACGCCGCGCTTGGCTGCCGTTTCCATGGCTTGCCGCGCCACGTCCAGCTTGTCGGCCTCCAGCAAAGACTTGCCGACTTCCTGGCCTTTGGCTTTCAGGAAGGTGTAGGCCATGCCGCCGCCGATCAGCAGCGCATCGACCTTCTCGATCAGGTTATGGATCACCTGAATCTTGTCCGACACCTTGGCGCCGCCGAGGATGGCAATGAACGGCTTTTCCGGGTCGTTGAGCGCCTTGCCCAGATACGTCAATTCCTTTTCCATCAGCAAGCCGGCGGCCGATTGCGCCACGGAATGCGTAATGCCTTCTGTGGAGGCATGGGCGCGGTGGGCGCTGCCAAAGGCATCGTTGACGTACACCTCGCAGAGTTTTGCCAGTTTTTTGGCGAAAGCCGGGTCGTTCTTCTCTTCTTCCGCGTGAAAGCGCAGATTTTCCAGCAGCAGCACTTGTCCAGACTCCAACATGCGCACCATTTCTTCCGCGGTCTCTCCCACGCAGTCCGGCGAAAAGCCGACGTTGACGGACTGGCCCAGGCGCTGACCGAGAAGTTGCCGCAGTCGATCGACGACCGGACGCAGGCTCATTTTAGGATTGGGCTTGCCCTTGGGCCGCCCCAGGTGCGAGGCCAGAATGACCTTGGCGCGGTGGCGGAGAGCGTATTCCAGTGTCGGCAGCGTCTCGCGGATGCGTGTGTCATCCATGATTTGAGTTCCATCCTCGGAAAGAGGGACGTTGAAGTCCACGCGGATCAAGACGCGCTTATGTTCCAAGGAAAGATCGCGAACCGATAATTTTGCCATAGAGTTTTTTTCTAGCTCGTTTGTATGCTGATGAAATTCTAATACGTTTCCAGCATGCGAAACTTGTCTGCGACGTGGTCCATGCGGGGGAGCGGACTGGTGGCTGTTGCTTGCCCCTTAGCACGCGGGTTGGTTTCGGCGTGTGCGACCCAGCTATTGTTTGGTGTCGAGTGGATGCTTTTCGTCCCGATAGAACTGGTCCTGAAGCGCGAGACTGGTCTGGTCCGCTTTTACGGCGCGGATGGCTCCCACGATGCCGCCGGCCCACGCTTTCATGTCCATTTCACCCAGTTTAGCGTTGGCATATTGGGCGTAGCCGGCATAGTGGTTCGGGAATTTCGCATACCACCAGATGCCGGTGTATACGCCGGACGGAAGATGCACCCGGTCCTGGTCCGCGCCCGACTCCTGGCCGACGCGGTCCATGTGCGCCAAATCGGGGCGCGCGACCATCATGAGGGAGGTTTCAGTTTGGCCGGCATGTTCGTCCACCTTGTCTTGTAACGGGGGTGCGTCGGGTGCCCGATGTTGCAGGCCGTAGATGTAGACGACATAATCTTTCGGCGAGTCGAGCTGCGACTGCGCAAAATAAGGCAGAAAACTTTCATTTCCGCCATGGCCGTTCACAACGACAATTTTTTTGCAACCGTTGCGCGCCATTTCGTCGGTGGTCGCCTGGAGCAGTTCCATCTGTAGGCGCGCGGAATACGATACCGTTCCCGGCTGGTGGCGGGCCTCCGCGATCTGACCGAAGTAATAGGGCGGAAAGACGACCGCGTACTCCTGCCTGGCCGCCTGGAGCGATGCATGCCGGACATCGATGAGGTCCGTGCCGATCGGAAGCTGGGTGCCGTGTTTCTCGAGGATGCCAAAGGGCAGAAGGCAGACTCCTTGCGACTGGTGGATCGCGCGAATAAAGTCCGGCCCGGTGAGTTCCTCCCATTTGGGAGATAGTGCGGTGGCGTTCGCCGGCTGCGTCGTACCGGTACGGGCGGACTGGGACCGCCCGTATTCAGCAGCGATCGTCACGGCCGTGAAAACGCAGACGCATGTCACAGCGCGGAGCAAGGCTCGCATAGGATCTCCATTCTGAAAAACGCCGATGATTTCTATTCCGACAGCACAGCTTCGGCTTCGATTTCAATGCGCCAGGCCGGGTTCAGCAGCTTGGCCACCACGACCATCGTAGCAGCCGGGCGGATGGTACCGAAGAACTCGCCGTGGACGCGGCCAATCGTCTCCCAGTCCTCGACGTGGGTCAGGTACATGCGGGTGCGCACCACGTCTTCCAACTTTGCTCCAGCCTGTTCGAGTGTCTTTTGGATGATGGTCAGCACGTGGCGGGTCTGGCCGGCGGCATCGGCTTGGTCGGCCCCAACCGGTCCCGTGCCGGAGACTTGAATCGTGTTCCCAATACGCACCGCTCGTGAAAACCCGATGATGGGTTCGTATGGCGATGAGCCGGAAATGTTTTGTCGCATGGTGAAAGTTCGCTTTCGAGGCTTGTCATCCTGGGCGAAGCGAAGGGCCTCGCGGTTGCCGGCAAACGGCAGGTTCCTCGACTTCGCTGCGCTTCGCTCGGAATGACAAATCTATTTGGGACGCCGAATCAACCGACTGTTCCTTACAGGCCCTTCTTCACAAGGAAGAGGACCAGGTCCCGAACGCGGCAGGAATAGCCCCATTCGTTGTCGTACCAGCTCAGCACCTTCACCATGTTCCCCACCACTTTGGTCAGCGGAGCATCGACGATGGAAGAGAGCGGATTGCCTTTGAAGTCCATTGAGACCAGTTCGTGCGATTCGACCCCGAGAATGCCCTTGAGCGGCCCTTCAGCAGCCGCCTTCATCGCCGCATTCACGGACTCCACCGTGACCGGCTTCTCCGTCACCACAGTCAGATCGACGACGGAAACCACGGGAGTGGGAACGCGCAATGAGAAGCCGTCCAGTTTGCCCTTCAGTTCCGGCAAAACAAGATGCAGCGCCTTGGCTGCGCCGGTCGATGTGGGAATGATGGAGAGGCTGGCGGCACGGGCGCGGCGCAGGTCCTTGTGGGGAAAGTCGAGCGTGACCTGATCGTTGGTAAAGCTGTGGATCGTGTTCATCAGGCCGGAAACGATGCCGAAGTTTTCCAGCAGCACCTTCGCCACCGGTGCCAGGCAGTTGGTGGTGCAGGAAGCGTTCGAGATCACATTGTGCTTGGCCGGGTCGTACTTGTTTTCATTCACGCCCAGCACGACGGTAAGGTCTTCATTCGATGCCGGGGCGGAGATGATGACTTTCTTGACGGTCGGCCCCAGGTGGGCTTTCGCCTTGGCGGCGTCCGTAAAATGTCCGGTCGATTCGATGACGATCTGGGCCCCGACGGAATCCCAGGGAAGCTTGGCCGGGTCCCTTTCCGCAAACACCTTGATCTTTTTGCCGTCCACGCTGATGAAATCGTCCCCATGCTGCACATCGTTCTGCAGATTGCCGAGAACGGAGTCGTGCTTGAGTAAATGGGCCAGCGTCTTCGGGTCAGTCAGATCGTTGACTGCAACAAAGTCGATCTCAGGGTTGCCTAAAGACGCCCGCAGGACATTCCGGCCGATGCGGCCAAAACCGTTGATGCCAACCTTTACTGCTACTGCCATCTGAAATTGCCCTCCTGGTGATGAATGATGGATATGAGCGGATACATAAACATTGTACGATGCCGCGCTGGACCGATCCCGTGACGACGGACACATCCGTCTGCGAGAATTCGAAAAGAGTGTCCCCGCGAAAAAGTTATGCTGCAAGTACGGATTGCGTTGCCTCCAGTGGGCAAGAGCGATCTTTGAGTTTCCGGGGAAGATCGAGGAAATTGACCGCCAGTTTGCAGCCTGTGCTGCCAATGTGTTACAAGCGCATCATGCGCGATTGGGTGCGCGAAAAACTAATGAGACGTCGCAAGAAGCCGGTGGCCAACAATTCCGAGTCAACCGGAAAGATTGGCCACGAGATTCCGCAAGACCAGCCAACGCCACTACAACCGTCGTATCCTCAATCGCTCGAGCGCGAGGATGCGGCGAAAGTACCCGCTCGAGTCGAACGCGTCGAGCCTGTTCCCGCTGCCAACGCGCCCGCAGACGTGCCCTCCGCTGGCTCCGATGAAAAACGGTCGGGCCGGCAGTGGAGAAATCGACACGGAAATCGTTCCGAGGGGCAATCCGGCGCCCGCCGCGAGCAGAAGTCGGAGTCGCAAAGTCCTGGGGTATCTGCGTCTCCAGGGCCGAACCCGAACCTGGTGATGGAGACGCAGCCGGAGTCCCTGGGGCAGCCGCCTGCGGAGTTGCAGGCGTCGAAGTCGCCCAAGGGCTACGTGGTGCTGGCAATTGGATTGCCTGGGTCGGGCAAAACAACCTGGTTCAAACGTCGTGGGGTCACGCCGTTGTCCAGTGACATGCTGCGCAGCATTCTGTTCGACGACATCACCGAACAGCGCTATCAGGGGCTGGTGTTTTCGACCCTGCGTTCCTTGTTGCGCGCCCGCCTGATCGCGAAAATGCCGTGGAACTATGTCGACGCCACCAACCTTTCGCCGCATGAGCGACGGCAGTGGATCAAGATGGCTCGCAGCTTCGGCTATGAAGTCCACGCCGTCTTCTTCGATGTGCCGTTCGATGTGTGCATGGAGCGAAACATGCGCCGCGATTACATGGTGAATGAAGCCGCGATGCGCGGCATGGCGGAGCGGCTGCGTCCGCCCTCATTCAAGGAAGGCTTCCACAAAATCACCGTGGTGCGAGTGAAAAGCGGCCCGGAAACTTCGCCGGAATCCGCTGCCCCGCAGGGGTAAGTTTTGGCGAACGGGGCCGCAAGGGATTGCGGTCCCGTTCGCCTTTGCAGCGGCGACGCTGCGACCACCTGAAACCATTCAGCATCTCAAATTCCGATGAAGCCGGGTCCTTCCATCTCTACGAAAATCCAATCTTCCCCAAGCGCGAGGCCTTCGCCGCGCGCGGAACCATGGTTGCGGGGCACGCTGACGGAGGTCCCAGCCGAGCAACGCGCCATTTTGCATGCGCTTGAGCTGGCGCGCGAAGACATCGCGCAATGGTGCGGACCGCTAAGTCGGGAAGAGTTCCACGCTCGACCGTATGGGCTTGCGTCGGTGGCGTTTCATCTGCGTCATATCGCGGGCAGCCTGGATCGGTTATTGACGTATGCCGAAGGGAATGTTCTGAGCGACGCGCAACTGCGGCAGCTTGCCGCGGAGATGAATGCAGAGGGCAGCAAAGGGGAAATCCTGGCGGGTTTCGAGCGTGGGCTGCGGGCGTCAGACGAGCGGGTTCGCGCCATCGACCTCAGAAAATGGCCAGGGTCGCGCGCGGTCGGCCGCAAAAAGCTGCCGACCACCGTGGCCGGCCTGCTGATTCATTGCGCGGAACATACCCAGCGCCATGTCGGCCAGGCGATTGCGACAGCCAAAGTGTTGCTTGCGCTACGAGAATCTCCGCCGGCCTAGCGGCCTGCCGGTTCAGCTTCGTCGGTCAGATGACCCATCTTGTCGCGCTTCACCTGGAGATATTTTTCGAAGCTTTCCTGAGATTCGACCACCGAAGAGAGGCGTTCGACGACACGAATGCCGGCTGTTTCCAGCGCGGCAACCTTGTCCGGATTGTTGGTCATCAGGCGGACCTGGGTGATGCCCATCAGCTTCAGAACCTCCGCCGGAAGCTCAAAAACGCGGCAGTCCGCCTCAAAGCCCAATTCCACATTCGCTTCCACGGTGTCGAGGCCCTTGTCCTGCAGTGCGTATGCTTGCAGTTTCGGCATCAGGCCGATGCCGCGGCCCTCCTGCAGTTCGTACAGCAAGATGCCGGCGCCCGCGTCGGCAATGGTCTGCAACGCCAACTCCAGTTGCAGGCGGCAATCGCACCGCAGAGAACCGAACACATCTCCGGTCAAACACTGGGAGTGGATGCGGACGATCGGCGGCGCGCTGGCAACATCTCCCATTACCAGCGCGACCATTTCCTCCTGCGGTTCAGCCAGCGATGAAGTCGTTCCACAACCAGGGTCCGAGACGTCGCCCGCGCGTGTCCCAACAAAGCCAAAGATACGGAAATGGCCCCAGCGAGTCGGAAAGTCGGCTTCGGCAGCTTTGCGCACGCTCTCAAACGGCATATCTCGATTATAGGGCCCGCATTCTTCCCTGCGATTCCCTGCGACCGACGGAGTAAAGTGAAATCGTGATTGATTCCAAACTGATCCTGATCACGCTGTTGATCAAGCTGGGCGTCGCGGCCGCGGTTTCCAGCGCGCTATCGCGGTCGATGGTGTTCAAAAACCTGCTGCTCAGCGCCCGACGCAGCTCTGGACAGATGCTGGGACTGCTGGCGTGTATCTGCGTTCCGCTGACGCTGGGAGTATGGGTCCGTGTTGTCGTGCCGAATTTTCTGGCCGCGGACATTTCTTTTGAGGCGGTCATTCTGGTGGCGCTATTGCTCGGCGCCACGCCGGCCATCCTCGCCGGGGCTTTTCTTTCCATTCCGGCGGTGCTGCATCGCGAATATCTCACCTTGCCGTTCAACCTGGTGGTTGCGCTGATCTTTGGCACCTATCGCGCGTTTGTCTCGGAGGAAGATATCTGGTCGTTTTCTCCGTTTGTGGACCTCAGCATCTACCGCTGGATCAGGAGAAACCTGATGCGTCCGCGTGTCGACCGGCAGGTCCTGCTGCTGATGTTGATCCTGGGCATGCAGGCGATGCGCAACTGGATCTCGCATCTGTACCCACGCCGCTTGTTCGCGCTTCATTCCAATAGCTGGTGGTTGCTGCTGGCCATTTGCCTCTGTGCCCCCATGGTGGTGGGCATTCCGCTGAAAATCTGGAACGCCATCCGCATCGAGCGCAAGTTGGAGGAGCAGGAAAGACTGCTGATGGATGCGCGCCTGGATGCGCTGCAGCGCCAGATCAATCCGCACTTTCTGTTCAACACGCTCAACTCCATCGCCTCGCTGGTGCGCTTTCGGCCAGAGCTGGCCCGTGAACTGATCGTGAAACTGGCGAGTATTTTGCGCGTTCTGTTGCAGGACCGCGACGACCTGATGCCGTTACGGGAAGAATTGCAGTTTGCCGACGATTATCTCGACATTGAAGTGGTTCGCTTTGGCAGCGAGAAGCTGCGCGTGGTGAAAAACATTGCTCCCGAGACGCTGGAGATCCTGGTGCCCAGCATGCTGCTGCAGCCGCTGATTGAAAACGGCATCAAGCATGGGTTGGAGCCTCGCATCGGTGGCGGCACCATCACGCTGCGCAGCCGATTGCAGCAGGACAAGCTGGTGATTACCGTGGAGGACGATGGCGTGGGGATGCCGGTAGAAAATGGGCCTCCTGTCCATCGCAGCGGGCTGCTGCAGGCGGGTACCGGCGTCGGAATGCGCAACGTGCGGGAACGGATGCAGGTGCTATGCGGCCCAGATGCTGGGTTTGAGATACTCAGCCGCCCGGGCCGCGGCACGCGTGTCATTTTGACGATACCGGTGAACTCCGCGAAGACCGCGACGACTCAGTTGCCGGAGCCGCGCAGTATCGATTCGTAAAATTCCTCATACTTTGGAATCACGCGGGTGGCGCAATACGTGCGCTGCGCCTCCTGGCGCCCGGCGCGCGCCATTTCTTTTAGACGATCGCGGTCTCTCAGCAAACCGACCGCCGCCTGGGCCATGGCGTCCACATCGCCCACAGGGAACAGCAAGCCGGTAACGCCACTTTGAATCAACTCCGGCACGCCGCCGACGTTGGTGCCGATGGTCGGAACTTCGCAGGCCATGGCTTCCAGCGCCGCCAGGCCAAACGATTCCAGTTCGCTCGGCATCAGCATCAGGTCGGCCGCAGGCAATAGCTGATTGACCTGGTCATGCTTTCCAAGAAAGTGAATCCGATCGAAGATTTTCAGGGATTTCGCCAGCCATTCCGCCGAAGAACGCTCTGGACCGTCGCCGACCATCAGCAGCCTGGCGGGCATTTCTTTCGCGACACCGGCAAAAATGCCGATCACATCTTGAATTCGCTTCACTGGACGGAAGTTCGAGAGATGAACCAGCACGGCTTCCCCCGGCTCCGCATATTGGGCGCGAACGGCTGCGCTTGCTTCCGGATCGCGCAGGTAGACGTCGCAATTGACGAAGTTTGTAATCACTTCAATCGGGCGTGTAGTGCTGAAGGTTTCCACCGTCATCCGCCGCAGGTAATCGGAAATGGCAGTGACGCCGTCGCTCTCGTCGATGGCATAGCGGGTGATCGGCAGATACGCGCGATCGGCGCCCACCAGAGTGATGTCCGTGCCATGCAGCGTGGTGACAAAAGGAAGCCTGCGACCGCTGCGGGCAAGCATCTGCCGGGCCAGCATCGCGCTGACCGAGTGGGGAATCGCGTAGTGAACATGCAGCAGGTCGAGATCGTAATACTCCGCGACCTCCGACATGCGCGTCGCCAGCGCCAGCGAGTACGGAGGAAATTCAAACAGCGGGTAGTTCGAGACCGGGACCTCGTGAAAATGGATCCGCTCCTCGCGTCCGCTCAGCCGGAACGGCTGCGCATACGAGATGAAATGAATGTCGTGGCCGCGATTGGCCAGCTCGATTCCCAGCTCGGTGGCCACAACGCCGCTGCCGCCATACGTTGGATAACAGGTGATGCCGATTTTCATGTGCAATCGCTTTCTAGCATCCGTAGATGCCCGTCGAAGGCTGTTCGCTACTTATTCTCGTCGATCAGGCGCGCGCAACCGGTTGCGTCAAGTGGCCGAAGTGAATTGGCTCGACCCTTGAATCGAGGCCGGCGAGGATTGCCGGCAGCGCCTGCAGTGCGGCCAGCTCAATTTGCCGTGATTGCAGCAGACGCGTCCGAGTTGCCCGCAGTTCCGCATCCAGATAGGCGGGATGGCAAACCAGTTCCCACGTCCCTTCCGGCAGGCGGTCCAAAATGGAGTGAAGCGCGGCTTCATTCAGCGTGCCGGTCGCGACCACCCCCAGGCATCCATCCGTGGTGGCAAATTCTCGCTCCCGCGCCAGCCGGACGAAATGGCGGCGCAGGTTGCTCGACAACCGCACCTGCCATCGGCGGACCAGTCCAGCGTGGGGTGTTGCGGCCACGCTCCACAACGGTTCAAAGGGGTTGCGGATCGTCTGGATGCAGCAGGCTTTTGCGGCCCGCATGACGCCATCGAGGACCGGCGGAAACATGTGGGTGTGCTTGTGGGTATCGATATGGGTCACGGCGATGCCACTCTGCTGTAGTCGTAAAATTTGCGCAATCGCTTCCTGCTCGATGTGGCCTCGATCAATGCGGCCCAGGTACAGGTCGCGGACAAATTCTCCTAGCGTCGCTCGGAAGCGCGCTCCTTCACCGTGACCGAACTTGGAATCGAGCAGGCTAGAAATGGCCGCTGGATTTGCGATTGGCGCCCCATCCACCAGCACAACGTGGCAGCCAACGCCAAGAGGACTGTGCTGCCTGGAAATTCCTACCGCTTCCGGAAAACGGGGAGACGCTGCCATCAACGTCGTGGAGAGCAGCGCGCCCAAACGATGCAGATCCAGCACCGCCCGGTTGATGCCGTCGGTCAGTCCGAAGTCGTCTGCATTCACGATGAGTCGGCGCACTGGCATGAGTCTATCAAGTGTTGCTCGCGTAAAGTGCCGGAGAGGCCATTGCTTCCTGCAAAGGCCCTCGTGGCTCTGTTTGCTTGACCCGCTGAAATCCCTTCCATAGACTCAAGAAGGCCCGCAATGCACGTCCCATGGGCGGTTAGCTCAGTTGGTTAGAGCGCCTGCCTTACAAGCAGGAAGTCGGGGGTTCGAGTCCCTCACTGCCCACCATTCCCATCGCATTCCGTACACACTGGCGATCCACGGACATTGCCTGAGAGGGAAGCTGGCAGCCTCGAAAAGAAGGCAGGGCAACTATATGCCGATGCCGTGGTGCAAAATCGTATGTTTTAGCGCGGCCAGGATTATCAGCGAGGCAATCCCGGCAATTGATATCTTCGGTTCGGCCCCAGGCTTATCGTAGGATTGTGTCTGGTCTCGCCGGGACGCGAACAGGTCGATCGAGGGCTCGAACGTTCCAATTGCCAATAGCATGAGTGGGAGCAAAGCATGACTTTTTGGTCCGGACAAAGGTCCTGAAGGGCACTATCGGGTCTTTGCCCTTGGAACGACTGCATAAACGATTGCGGCCCGGGCAATCGGGGGTATATTTTCTCTTGGCCTGGAAAGCAAAATAATGAGGATTCCGGTTCAATCGACAAGCCTCGTGAACGGCGATCGCGTCGTCATCGTCGGCGGCGGACCCGCCGGCTCGTTTTTCGCCATCCATCTTCTTCGTGAAGCCAAGCGGCTCGATCGAGACATCCAGGTTGTCGTCGTCGAGAAACGGGGTCCGTCTCACCTGGACTTCGACGACTTTCAATGCAGGGGATGCAACTTCTGCGCCGGCCTTATCTCCCCGAGGTTGAATGAAATACTCGAAGAGTGCGGCCTCGTTGTTCCGGCGGAGATCATCCAAGAGCGCATCGACTACGTCTGGATACACGGGCAGTGGAAGAACCTCCGTCTTCGAGTCCCCAACGACAAGCAGATGTACTCAGTATTCAGGGGGTCGTTGCCCGGCAGGAGGACTGGCAGGCATGCAGGGTTCGATGGGTTCCTGCTCGGTGAAGCGGTCAAAGAAGGCGCGCGCATCCTGTATGGCGAAGTCCAGAGGATTGCCTGCGGTGCGTCGGGGATGCCAGAACTCACGATAAAGACGGCATCCGGAGAGAAGGTCTCGCTCGATGCCAGCTTCGTGAGTATCGCTACCGGAATCAATGCGCGCTATGGCTTTGGTTATAGTGACGATGAGCTTATCGCCTCCGTCAAGCGGTTGAATCCGTCGTTCGTTCCCGGCAAGACCCGAAAGGCCCTCATCTTCGAGCTCGACGTGGGTGAGGAGTTTCTCAAGCGCAACATGAATCGGGAGATCTACTTCATCGAGTACGGCTCGAAGCACCTGGCCCTGGAGCACACCGCGCTCATTCCCAAGGGTAGATTCTTGACCGTCGCCCTGATCGGCAAGTGCATAGACGAGGCGGTCTTGCCGCGAGACGGTCGGCGGATCGCCCACGATTTTCTGACCTTGCCGCAGATTGACAGCATCTTGCCAGGCATCGCGGCAGCTCCCCTCGCCTGCATTTGTGCTCCCAGAATGACCGTAGCCACTGCGGCATTTCCTTTCGGCGACCGGTTTGCCATCATCGGCGACGCCGTCGGGTCGCGATTGAACAAAGACGGTCTCTACTCAGCCCACGAGACGGCGAGCCGGCTGGCGCAGGTCGTGCTCCATGAGGGAACCGATAAGCAGGCCCTCGCCCGGGGATACGGGAAGACCGTCACATGGCTTGCGGCTGACAATCGCTTCGGACGCATCGTATTTGCCGTCAGCCGGGTAGCGTTCACCATGCCTCTGGTGAGCCGCATCGTGTACCAGGCGTTTGCCACCGAGTACAAGGTGCGTGACGAGCGGAGTCGGCCCCTGAGCGTAGTGCTGTGGAAAATCGCCAGCGGCACGGCCGACTATCGGGAAGTGTTCCGGGAGATGTGCGGCTACCACGTGCTGCGGTCCGTTCTCGCCGGCGCGGCGGTCACGTTAAGGAACGTGGCGTTCGAGATGTTTTTAGGCGTGCAATGGGGGGAGTACGGACGCTATCCGACAGTCGTGTTGAAAGAGAAGCGCGAAGCGCTAAAGGAGCAACTTGCTTCAGGTCTGGGAATGGCACTTGGCAAATCGCCCGACTTCGAACGGATGTACTGGATCAAGGTCCGGGGTTCCGAGGAAGAGATCATGGAGGAACTCGCCAAGTTCGGCCAACCCAATGCAAGGTTTCTCAAGGTGCGGATCGTCGATATGCGGCAGACCCAGGGAACGCCCAACCAGGTGGGATCGGTGATTCGATACAGCGTGCCGTTCGTGCAGTTGGCCGCGGAACTGCGGCTGACCGACAGAGTTCGCTTCGAGACCCTGCTCTATCAGGCCGACGAGGGGCTTGTGGACCACGGGAAACTCATCTTCAACGTCGCGCCGACCACGGACGGAAACCGCAGGCTCTCCATTTACGCGTCGTTCGACTACAAAAAAGGCAACGGCTTCGCGAGTCGGATGATGTGGAAGGGCGCCAGATTATTGTTTCCCGAGTTCGTACACGACGTCGTGTGGAACCATGCCCTGTGCACAATCAAGGAAGATGTCGAGCGGAAGCAGGACCGCGCCTGGTAGGGGCACGGCGTCGAGCGGCCAAGTCGTACTGCTGTCGCGGTCCTATCGACCAATGGAATATCGCTCGCGCTGGGCGTTGACCGGTAGAAAGCGTCCCATCGACTACAGAGGTTTCGCCTCTGCTGCTTACAAAAGCCACGCAGCCGAGCGGCTTTTCCCTCAAGAAAAAGCCGCCTTGCACGCTGCCCCGGTGTTGATATGTGAAGCGAAACCGCTCTAGTACGCGAGAAAGACTGCGCGCGAAACCACCAGGATGCTGCCGCCGATGCACACCAGGTCCTCGATCAGCGCGACCGGCAAATCATGCCAGTGGAAGGTATGGACCCATCCTTTTCGCACTTCATATCCAAGCAGTGCGCCGAGGATCGCGCCCACCAAACCGGCGATCGCGCTAATCGCCCAGTTTGCCCCCCAGGCCTGACCGCTGACCATGCCGCAAATAAATCCAAAAACGATGCGCCCGATCGTTCCCGACGGCTTCAGCCGGCTCGGGGTCGACGGCATCTTGTCTATGACGATCTCCCCAAACGCCAGGACCGTCAGAATCGCGGCTGCGGCCCACGTATGCAGAAAGTGGAGGGAGCTGCCGGGAATATGCATGTACCGTAGATGCAATCCCCAGGCCAGTACGGCGATGGGAGTGAACGTGCGCAGCCCGGTCAATCCCCCCAGGCAAACTGCAACCAGAAGCACCGGCAAAATGCTGTTCGACATGGAGACCTCCACGCAGGTTCGATGGCGCGCGGGCATAAAACGATGACCGCGTACCATCTTTTCCTGTTGGAAATGAATTGTATATGGGATTGGGGGACGCCGGGTGCCCCAGGTCCGCGAAGCTGACCTGGGATAGAAAAATTACCGCGCCGCCACGCCCACCGGCTCGCGCAGCCATCCGTACAGCGGAAACTGCTCGGCCATGTCCAGCACCTGGGCGCGAATCTTCGCCAGACGCTCGGCGTCCGTGCGGTGTTCCAGGGCTTCCGCGATCCAGCGCCCTATCGCGCGCATGTCCTCTTCCCGCATGCCGCGCGTGGTCAACGCCGGCGTTCCCACGCGAATGCCGCTCGGCTTCATCGGCGGGTTCACATCGAACGGGATCGCATTCTTGTTGACCGTAATCCCGGCCTCGCCCAGGGCTTTCTCCGCTTCGCTGCCGAACATGCCTTTTACAAACACGTCGACCAGCATCAAGTGCGTGTCCGTGCCGCCGGAAACGACGCGATAGCCTTCCGCCATCAACGATTCGGCCAGCGCCTTCGCGTTCGCCACAATCTGCTTGGCATACGCCTTGAACTCCGGCTGCAGCGCTTCCTTGAACGCGACTGCCTTGGCCGCGATGATGTGCATCAGCGGGCCGCCCTGCTGTCCGGGAAATACGCTGCGGTCCACGCTCGCCGCCAGGTCCTGCCGGCAAAGAATCAGTCCTGCGCGAGGGCCGCGCAGCGTCTTGTGCGTCGTCGTTGTCACAATGTGCGCGTGCGGCACTGGCGAGGGATGCACGCCCGCCGCCACCAGCCCGGCAAAGTGCGCCATGTCCACCACGAGAAACGCGCCCACTTTGTCGGCAATCTGCCGCATCCGCGCAAAATCGAACGTCCGCGGATAGGCGCTGCCGCCGCCGACGATCATCTTCGGTTTTTCGCGCTCGGCAATCTGCTCCAGTTCGTCGTAATCGACGACTTCGGTGTCCTTGCGGACGCCGTAGCTGGCCACGCGATACAGCTTGCCGGAAAAATTCAGCTTGTGCCCGTGGGTCAGGTGGCCGCCATGCGCCAGGTCCAGGCCAAGGATCGTATCGCCCGGCTGGATGATCGCCATGTACGCCGCGGCATTCGCCTGCGAGCCGGAGTGCGGCTGCACATTCGCATGTTCCGCGCCGAACAACTGCTTGGCGCGGTCGCGTGCCAGGTTTTCCACCACATCGGCATACTCGCAACCGCCATAGTAGCGCTTGCCAGGATAGCCCTCGGCATATTTGTTGGTGAACACCGAACCGGCGGCCTCCAGCACGGCCGCGCTGACAAAGTTCTCCGAGGCAATCATCTCCAGGCCTTCATGCTGGCGCTGGATTTCATGCTGCACGGCGGCGGAAATTTCCGGGTCGGACTGGGCGAGCGGCAGGTGCATACGGTCATTTGCCATACTGAAATTCTAACCTACCCGCATGGCCATCGGTCCGCCGCTCCGTCCACCCGCGCTTTGTTCCGCCAGCGCATCGCGAAATAAATCGGCGCGCCGGCCGCAACAATCGCCAGTCCCGGCCAGGTGGTCGCCGGACGATACAGAAACAGCACCGCCACCACCATGCTGCCGCCCGCAATGTACAGCAACGGCAACCATGGATAACCCCACGCGCGATACGGTCGATTCGCATTCGGCCGCGTGATTCGCAGACGTATCACGCCGCCGATGGTCAAGATGTAGAACAGCAGCGCCGCGGAAATCACATAGTCCAACAAATTGCTGTACAGGTTGCCGTATTGCTGGGCGATTGGGTTCCAGGTGCGCGGCAGCGCCAGAAACACCGTCCAGGTTCCCTGGATCGCCAATCCCCAGCCCGGCACGCGGGCCCGGTTCAGCCTGCCCGCGCGTTGAAAAAACAGTCCATCATGCGCCATCGCATAATAGACGCGCGCTCCTGCCAGCGTCATCGCGTTCACCGTGCCGAAGGTTGAAACCATAATGGCGATCGCCATCAACGCCGCGCCCGCATAGGGATAGATGCTCTGTAAAGATGCCGTCGCTACGCGGTCGGCCGGCGCATGTTGAATCGCGCTCAACGGCAGCGTGCAAAGATAGGCGACGTTCGCCAGCAGGTACAGCGCAATCACCGATGACGTTCCAATACCCAGGGCCAACGGCAAATTGCGCGCCGGGTCCTTCACTTCCGCGGCAACAAACGTAATATCGTGCCACGCATCCGCCGCAAACAGCGAACCGGACTGCGCAATGCAGATCGCCAGAAACATCCCCAACCCGGTCGAAGCGTCCATCCCTCTTGCAAATGAAATCGGCTGCCGCACCGACCAGAAATGATGAAAGTTTTCCACTACCGCCGCATGATGAATCCCGATCGTGCAGCCCAGCGCCACCAGCGCCAGCAGCGCCCCAATCTTCGCCACCGTAAAAATATTCTGTAGAATCCTGCCGTAATTTAGCCCAAGACTGTTCGCGAACGTCAGCAGAACAATAATCGCAATCGCCACCAACTGCGTCGTCGACAGCGAGACGAAGTAATTCCCAAACACGTGTACCGGCGCAATCAGGTAATGATTGTCAGCGATCGAAGGCATCAGCACGCCGGCAAATCGCGCAAACGCAATCGCCACCGCCGCGATCGTTCCCGTCTGGATCACCGTCCACAGCGTCCACCCATACAAGAATCCGATCAGCGGAGAAAATGCTTCCCGCAGGTACACATACATCCCGCCTGCTTCCGGCATCATCGCCGCCAGTTCGCCGTAGGTCAGCCCCGCCGTCACCGTCAGCACGCCGGTCACCGCCCAGGCCACCAGCAGCCATCCCGGGCTGGCAATCAGCCGCGCCATCTCCGCCGGCACAATAAAAATGCCGGAGCCCACCATGATTCCAATCACGATCATCGAGGAGTCGAACAGCCCCAGCCCGCGCGTAAAATGTCGCGTCTCAGCTTTCTCTTCTTCCTCGCCATCTAGCGTCAGGCTCATGGATACTCCATGTCGATAGCTTTATACTCAGGCTGCTACCCACTTTGCGGAATTGTATCGGATGCATGCATGGACCGCTTTGCAATTCGCGCCCATTTGCCCGACACTTCAGCCAGGAGAATCTTGTGCTCTTTTTAGGAATCGATGTTGGTACCGGCGGTTCCCGCGCCGTTCTGATCGATCAGGCTGGAAAAGTTGTCGCCTCCCACGCCACCGAGCACGCGCCCTTCCAATCCAAATTTCCCGGCTGGGCGGAACAGGACCCGGAAGACTGGTGGCGCGCCTCCCAGCAATCCATCCGCGCCGTTCTCGCCGCATCCGCCTGTGCGCCCGCCGACATCGCCGCCATCGGCCTCACCGGCCAAATGCACGGCGCCGTCCTGCTCGACGCCGAAGGAAAAGTCCTTCGCCCCTCGCTCATCTGGTGCGATACCCGCAGCGCCCCGCAGTGCGACTGGCTGCACGCCAAGCTCGGTCGCGAGCGCGTCATCGAGCTCACCTGCAACCCCGCCCTTCCCAACTTCACCCTGACAAAAATTCTCTGGGTCCGCGAACACGAGCCGCAAATCTTCGCCCGCATCGCCCACATCCTCTGTCCCAAGGATTATGTCCGCTTCCGCCTCAGCGGCGTCTGCGCCATGGATGTGCAGGAAGCCTCCGGCACCCTGCTGCTCGACGTCACCCATCGCCGCTGGTCCATCCCTATGGCCGAAGCCTCCGGCGTTCCCATGCAGTGGCTGCCGCAATTGTTCGAGTCCGCCGACATCTGCGCCACCCTCAGCAGCGCCGCCGCTGCCGCCACCGGCCTCCTCGCAGGCACGCCCATCGTTGCCGGTGCAGGCGATCAAGGCGCAGGCGCGGTCGGCATGGGCATCCTCAAGCCCGGCTCCGTCAGCGCCACCATCGGCACCTCCGGCGTCGTCTTCGCCGCCACTGATGCGCCAATCCGCGATCCCCTCGGCCGTCTCCACACCTTCTGCCACGCCGTTCCCGGCCGCTGGCACGTCATGGGAGTCACCCAGGCCGCGGGCCTCTCTCTGCGCTGGTTTCGCGACGTCATCAGCGCCGGCGCGCAAAACCAACCCGCCTCGTATGAGCAATTGATGGCCCTCGCCGCCGAAGCCCCCGCCGGAAGCGACGGCGTCTTCTGGGCGCCCTATCTTTTCGGCGAGCGCACCCCGCACCTCGATCCCGACGTCCGCGCAGCATTCGTCGGACTCAACGCATCCCATCGCCAGCCGCACCTGGTTCGCGCCGTGCTTGAAGGCGTCGCCTACAGCCTGCGCGACACCTTCACCTTATTTGCCGATCTCGGCATTCCCGTGCGCGACATTCGTCTTGGCGGCGGCGGCGCTCGCGGTCCGCTCTGGCGGCAGATTCAGGCCGACATCTATGGCCGCCCCGTCGAGTTGCTTGTCGCTGAAGAAGGTGGCGCGTACGGGGCCGCATTGCTTGCCGGCGTCGGCGCAGGCGCGTGGCCCAATGTTGACACCGCTTGCGAATCTTCCATTCGTGTCGCGGAAACCATCCAGCCCGGTCACGCCGCCGTCGCCGCCTACAATCGCGGCTACCAAACCTATCGCAAGCTCTACCCCGCCCTCGCCAGTTTGCGCGTCTGATCGAAGAACAATGACCGTCATCCTCGGACTCGATCAGGGAACCAGCAGCTCGCGCGCCGTCTTGATGCGCGCCGACGGCACGCTCTCCCACATCGCCCAGCGGGAGCTGCCGCAGATTTATCCCCAGCCCGGCTGGGTCGAGCAGGACCCTGAAGCCATCTGGTCCTCGCAGGCCGCAGCCGTGCGCGCCGTTCTTGGCGACGCCGGCCTCGACCCCTCCAACATCCGCTGCATCGGCATCACCAACCAGCGCGAAACCACCCTCGTGTGGGAGCGGGCCACAGGTCGCCCCATCGCCAACGCCATCGTCTGGCAAGATCGCCGCACCGCCGACGACTGCGCCCATCTTGCCGCCTGCCATCACAACGGTCGCAACGTCGAAGCGCTGGTCTCAGAGAAAACCGGCCTCGTCCTCGATGCCTATTTCTCCGCCAGCAAAATTCGCTGGATTCTCCAGCATGTTCCCGGCGCGCGCGCGCAAGCGCAGGCGGGCCAACTCGCATTCGGCACCGTCGATAGCTGGCTCATCTGGAAACTTACCGGCGGCCGCCGCCACATCACCGATGTCTCCAACGCCTCGCGCACCCTGCTCTTCAACATCCACACTCTCGCCTGGGATGATGAGTTGCTCGACATCTTCGACATTCCCCGCTCCATGCTGCCGGAAGTGGTCGACTCCAGCGGCGATCTTGCCGTCGCGAGCGAACTTCTTCCCAAAGGAAAGATCACTGGCATCGCCGGCGACCAACAAGCCGCGCTCTTTGGACAGATGTGCCTTCGCCCCGGCATGGCGAAAAATACTTACGGCACTGGCTGCTTCCTCATGTTGCAAACCGGCGCAACACCGGTTCGCTCTCCGCATCGGCTGCTCACCACCGTCGCCTGGCGGATTGCCGGTCAAACCAACTACGCGCTGGAAGGCAGCATCTTTGTTGCCGGGGCTGCCATCCAGTGGCTGCGCGACGGCCTCGGCATCCTCAACAGTGCCCCCGAGGTCGAAGCTCTCGCTGCCTCCGTTCCAGACAGCGGCGGCGTCGTCTTCGTGCCCGCGCTCACCGGCCTCGGCGCGCCCCACTGGGACCCGCATGCGCGCGGCGCAATCTTCGGTCTCACCCGCGGAGCTACCCGCGCTCACCTGGCCCGCGCCGCGCTCGAAGGCATTGCGTTCCAAGTTGCCGACATTGTTCGCGCCATGGAAACCAGCACCGATGGTTCTGTCGAAGGCCTGCGCGTCCATGAGCTTCGCGTCGATGGCGGCGCTTCCACTAACGATCTTCTGATGCAGATGCAGGCGGACGTGCTCGGCATTCCCATCGTGCGCTCGCAAACCTCCGAAGCCACCGTGCTCGGCGCCTGCTACCTCGCGGGCCTAGGCGCGCGCATCTGGTCCAACGTAGAAGATCTGGAGCGCCAATGGCACGAGTCGCGCCGCTTCCGTCCCCAGTCCAACCATGAAGAACGCCTCCACAAACTAGCCGCATGGCATCAAGCCATCCACCGCGCCCGCGGCTGATAGAAAAAGCGCGTCATTCTGAGCGAAGCGAAGAATCCATGCATTTGCATGTCATGAGTGAGTGGGATTTAAAAAGAATTGTCATCCCGACCGGAGTGGAGGGATCTGCTTTTTTCCCGTCAATAACCCAATCTGGGTGCCCCATCCTAGCGAAACCGGGGCCCCCGACGAGCGTAGCTCGGTGGGGTGGGAAGCTAGGGTGGGATAGAACAACGCCCGCACCACAGTGACAGCGAAAATGCTTTAGGCCGCAAATCCGCCCCACTCAAACCAACAGAGGGCCACCTGAGAAATCATGGAGGTCTACTATATTTGCCGTTCTCAATTTCAATTGATTCTTCGATCACTGTCACAATTGCATCTCTTGACATTGCAATTTCTTTTCGGTTTATCCGAAGCCGCTGAATTCTTGAACTCTTCATTTTGTCGTAAAGCCAAGTCCCTAATCCCTGAATCCGGCGCATTCCGCAGGGGGAACCTTGATTGCCGTGCTGGATTGACAGGGTGTTCGGCGGTTCCATGATGTTTCGGGATAACATAACTTTCGGTGAGGTTATCCCGGAATGCGCCATTCC
>JAJYUB010000004.1 GCA_021792795.1 Acidobacteriota bacterium
AAACGATCAGGCTGCCAAACAGCTTGGTGAACCTCTCCATCGGTCGCCTCCCTTTGCTCTCGTCGGGATAACAAGATCATCGGACAGGCGACCGCTGGTTTCAAAATTTCAAATATCTTTGGCTAGACTTTTTCTGGCAGGAAACTCCTCATGGTGACCAAACGCGGAATCTTTGAATGTACCAAAGGCAGCGGAATCTGGTGGGTCCGCTGGACGGATACGGAAGGGCGCAGGCGCCGCGAAAAAGCCGGGAACCGCAGCGCGGCGGAGAAACTGCTTGCGAAGCGGCACACGCAAAAACTGGAGCGCAGGAAGCTGCCGGAGAACCTCCGGTCGAAGACGGTGACGTTTCGGGAGCTATGTGAGGACGGTCTGGAGCACAGCCAGGCTGAGAACAGCGAAAAGCAGACCTACGAACTCCGTCTTCGCATCGCCCAACTGCTGCCGGTCTTTGGTTCGCGTCCGGCGGAGTCCATCAAGAAGAATGAAATTGTCGCGTGGCTGACGGAACAGGCAGCGGAGCGAAATTGGGCCGCCAGCAGTCGAAACCGCTGGCAGTCGACATTCTCGCTGATCTTTCGCGTGGGCATCGACAACGAAAAAATTGAGCGCAACCCGGCTGCGGGCATCCGGCGCAAGAGCGAAGCCAATGGACGAGTTCGATTTCTCTCGGAAGCGGAAGAGACCCGCCTGCGCGCCGCCATCGAGCGCCGATTTCCCGAATTCTTGCCCCACCTTTTACTCTCCATCCATACCGGGATGCGAATGGGGGAGCAGTACGCCTTCACTGGAACCAAGTAAGCTTCGAGCGTCGTCAGATTTATCTTCCGAAAACCAAGAACGGGCATCCGCGCACGATCCCTCTGAATGCGGTCGCCTTGGCAGCGCTCGAACAAATGCAAGGGGGACGCAAGCCGTCCGATGGGGTACCGGTCTTTTCCTCCATCTGGAGCGGAGGCGCGTTGCAGGGATCGCGTGGCTGGTTTCCGACCGCTCTCGAAGAGGCGAAGATCGAGGGCTATACGTGGCATTGCAACCGACATACCTTTGTCAGTAGACTCGTAATGGCGGGAGTAGACCTGCGCACCGTGGCAGAGCTGCTCGGGCACAGAACGCTCCAGATGGTCATGCGATACTCCCATCTCGCCCCCGAACACCAGGCCTCAGCCGTGGATCGTCTGGTGGTGCCCGGAAATGGAAGGGACACCAAAGCGGACACCAAAACAATTCAACCAAAACGAAGCCAGCAAGGCAAGACTGTAAATATAAGAAATAAAACAAGTTAAAATACGGAGAGGTGGCAGAGCCCGGTTGAATGCACCTGACTCGAAATCAGACATGGTCGCAAGGCCATCGGGGGTTCGAATCCCTCCCTCTCCGCCATAAAATCATCCAGATGACGGATTGTCTTTGATAAGCCGTGGGTGGGCGCAACTCAAGAAGGCTTCATTGGCGGTCTCTTCATCCTCCTTTTTCACAAGATTGTTCCAGAAGCCGCCACCTACATTTGAAGGATCTTTATAAGGCTTGCAGGCTCGCGTCGGTCATGCTTCCAGTATTTCCAATCGGGCTTAGGCTGCGATAATTAGGCGGACAAGGAAGAACAACATGAGGATGGCAGTCGGCAGCGATAGCGGCTAGCGTTTTTTCACGACGATTTGCGCGTATCTCGAACAGAAAGGCGTGGAGTTGGTTCGCTGCGGCCAATGCTGCGGAGAACAGGCTGACGATGTCGATGCGGCACGGGCGGTTGCAGAAATGTGGCCGCCGGCCGATGCGATCAAGGTCTGCTTTTCTGTCATACCGGAACAGGCGCGACCATCATTGCGAATAAAGTTCCTGGAGTTCGCGGCATTGTACGTGGACACATGTGCGGCTCGCATTGCGCGGCTGGCCAACAATGGCAATGTCCTTGCCCTAAGCATGCGATACACGGGCGAGCCGCTGGGCAACGAAATTGTGGATGAGTGGCTGGCGACTGCACCCTCGATCGGGCCGCGTCGAGTTGAATTCCATTGCAAGACCGAGGGACTTGATCGGCCCTATCTGGGGCCATCCGCAGACAAAACAAACCCGGTCGAAAGTGCCCGCTAAAAAAATCACGCGCTCACGAAGAAATCTCACGCTTACAATGAAATCCCACGCTTCCAGGGGATGAAGTCGTACTGTCCGTTCAGCTCGGCCTTGGTGTGCCGGCGGCCGCTGGCAACGTCGATCACAGTTTCCAATATCTCGTTCGCAACTTGCTGGATGGTCGAGGCGCCGGTGATGATGCTGCCGGTATCAATATCGACGATGTCGGACATTCGCGTTGCCACCTGCGTATTGGTTGCCACTTTGACGACGGGCGCGATTGCATTGCCGGTTGGCGTACCCATCCCGGTCGTGAACAGGACAATGTTTGCCCCAGCGCCTACCTGGGCCGTAACGCATTCCACATCGTTGCCGGGCGTGCACAGCAGACTCAATCCAGGCGTGGTCGCATATTCAGGATAGTCGAGCACGTCCACCACCGGCGATGTGCCGCCCTTGCGCGCAGCTCCGGCGGACTTCATGGCATCCGTGATCAAGCCGTCGCGGATGTTTCCTGGCGAGGGGTTCATTTCAAATCCAGAATGGACGGCCTTGGCCCGCGCCGCATAGGTCGTCATCAATTCTACGAACCGGTCTGCGATGGCCTGGTTTGCGCAGCGATCGATCAGGCCCTGCTCGGCCCCGCACAACTCCGGAAACTCGGACAAAATCGACTTGCCGCCGAGGGCTGCCAGCATATCGGAAACCTGGCCCAAAGCTGGATTTGCAGAGATGCCGGAGAAGCCGTCGGAGCCGCCGCATTTTAGGCCGATGGTCAGCTTGGCAAGTGAAGCGGGGGCGCGATGAGCGCTGTTGGCCTGTTCCAGCGCGGCGAATGTCTGATCGATCGCGCGGCCCAGCATGTTCGATTCGAGGCCCAGCGCCTGTTGGTCGAAGATGAGGACGGGCTTGCTGGCTTGCGGGTCGCGTTTGCGGACCTCTTCCAGCAGCATGGATATTTCCGCGTTCTGACAGCCGAGACTCAGCACGGTCGCTCCCGCAACATTGGGATGCTGGATATATCCGGCGATCAGGCCGCAGAGAGAGCGCGCATCCTGCCGCGTTCCCCCGCAGCCGCCTTCGTGGAAAAGAAACCGGACGCCATCGACGTTGGGAAAAATTGGGTTCGACGTTGCGCCGATTGCCGAATCGGCAATTTTAGCTTGCGAAGCCGACTCGCTACGGCGAGCGATGAGGGCCCGGACCTGGCGACGGTATTCGTTTGGCTTGCGATATCCGAGTTCTTCCTCAAACGCTTCCCGCAGCAGCTCTACATTGCGGTTTTCGCAAAACACAAGCGGCAGCACCAGCCAGTAATTTCGCGTGCCGACCTGGCCGTTAGCGCGGTGATAGCCAAGAAACGTGCGTTGCCGCCATGAAGCAACATCGGGTGGTGTCCATGGATGAGGAGTGCGCGCGGTCGAATACGAGCTGGCGTCGTGCTGCAGGTTTCTTGTCGTCACCACGCCGCCTGCCGGAATGGGTTCGCGGACCTTGCCAACGATAACGCCGTACATGATGACTTCCGCGCCCACCGGCATGTCGTGTTCTACGAACTTGAACTTTGCAGGCACGTCGGCAATGGGAACATACGTTTTGCCGGCATAGGACACCGGCTGGTTGGCCGCAAGCGGAGTCAGCGCCACCAGCACATTGTCGCGCGGATCGAGTTTCAAAACTTTGCGAATATCGGACACAAGTTTTCCTTTGAAATCCCGTCAAATTGCGGGGGCTTCCACTCTGTCAGAATATCGCGGATGACGAGAGGGCCGCAGCGCTCGGCGGACACCGCTCATTTTATGCATTCAATTCCGCGCGGCTGTCCTGATGACTCAGGCGCGGTACCAACATCTGGAACACCAGCACCGCGACGAGGTAACTGCACCCGCAAACTGCAAACAGGATGGAGTAATTGTGGGTGCGGCTGAGCACATATCCGGCCACCGCTGCCAGGACCGTTCCGCCAAACGCCCCTGCGGTCCCACCGATTCCCACCACCGTGGCAACGGACCGCGTGCGGAACAGGTCTGAGGGCGTGGAGAAGAGGTTGCAGGAAAAACCCTGATGCGCGGCGGCGGCAAGAGAAATCAGCGCTACCGACATCCACAAAGTTGCAACATGGGCGGCCAACATGACCGGCAGGGCCGCCAACGCGAAAAGCGCCATCGTGGCCTTGCGACTGAAGTTGACCGACCGCCCACGCTTGATCCAGTACCCGGAGAGCCAGCCTCCGAAGATGCTCCCGATGCTGGCTGCAAAGTAAATGAAGACCAACGGCAGACCCATCTGGGCGATTGTGATGTGGAAGTGGCTGGTCAAAAACAGCGGACCCCAGAAGAGATAAAACCACCAGACGGGGTCGGTAAGGAATTTGGACGTGGCAAAGGCTATGGTGCCACGGTCCGCAAAAAGCGACCAGAGTGATCGCTTTTCCGCAAACTCCGCGGGCATCAGGCTGCTGTCGGTTGCCATCGACTCGGCGGGACGCAGGCGGTTGTAAGGGAACAGCAGCCAGACAATGAGCCAGAGCATGCTCATGCTGGCTGTGAAAATAAAGCCGTAGCGCCAACCAAATCGCAGCGCGATGAAAGGAATGATAACGGGAGCCAGCAGCGCGGCAAAGTTGGTGCCGGAATTGAAGATGCCCGTCGCCAGCGCGCGTTCTTCTTTGGGAAACCATTCCGCGACCGCCTTTAACGCGGCAGGGAAATTTCCCGACTCGCCGATGCCCAGAAAGAACCGCGCTACGCCAAATCCAAAAGCGCTGCCGACGAAGGCATGGGCTGCGGAAGACACGCTCCAGATGGCGACGAAAATTCCGTATCCCTTGCGCGTCCCAAGGCGATCGATGACCCGCCCGGCGAGCAGGTATGCAAGCCCATAGGCGAAGGTAAAGCAGGCGATCATGTTGCCGTAGCTCTGTTCGGTCCAGTGCAGATCTTTTTGCAGCAGCGGGGCCAGAATGCCGAGCACCTGGCGGTCCATGTAATTGGTGGTCGTGGCGAAAAAAAGTAGAGCGCAGACAAACCAGCGTATTCGACCAGAACGTTCCTCTGGTTTACGCACAAACCGCTTCTCAGGCTGCTGCAGTTGGTTCACTTGATTCAGCCTAATCCGTTTGGGGACTATTTGGGGAAGCAACTATTTCCTTGGAACTGGCCCCGTGGAGCTGCGAACGCGCAAGGTCGACATGAAGAGAATCTGCAGCGGTTTCAACTTCGCTTGTTCGTCAGTCGGCAAAATCGAACGCAGAGCAAGTCTACGACAGCCTTTCCCGTCCGATCGGCGGTTGCGCGATGGCTTGATCTTCAACGCCACGGAGGCCGCAAGAGCAGGTTGAGCATTACGTCGTCATCGCAGGGGCATGTTCGGCTGAATGGGACTTTTTGCGCCACAACAATCAACCTGCGCCCACCAGATCCGCATCTCCGGTTAATTGGGGAGCTTGGAACGCTTTGATCCGGTCTGGATGCGAAGCATTTTTCTATCGCTGCTGCATCGACACTGGATGGAGGGGTAAGTAGCGCCGAATCTGGATGAGGTTTGCGGATCGAGGCTGCGATGCGATTCTGGATGGAATTATGAGTGAAATGTCTGGGCCCATCAAGGCCGGAGCCAATCTGAATGATTCCCCATTTCCGACAGCTTGCGGCAATATGAAAGGTGATGCAATTCGCGTGGCACCGGCGAGAAAGAGATGAGCTGCCGGGCGAAGGAGCACGATGCAAATTGACAACCCGAAGGCGATGACCGTTGAGGAAATGCGGGCCGAACGGGACAAGCTGGTTGCGCAGGGAACGAGGCAGGTGTTTACGAAAGGGCGCTTTGACATCCTGCATCGAGGGCATGCCGCTTATTTGACATTCGCCCGCAAGCGGGGCGGTGCGCTGGTCGTTGGTTTGGACGCCGACGTTTCGGTGAAGGCGAATAAGGGCGAGGATCTGCCGATCAATTCCGAACAGGAATGCGCCTTCGTCCTGGGACCGCTGCGAGCCGTGGATTTCGTCGTTCTTTTTGGAGATAAGGAGCCCAGGGACATCATCGCGAAAATCCTTCCGAAAGTGCTGGTGAAGGGAAGCGACTGGGCCCATTATGTAAGTGGCTGCGAAGCGGTGGAGGCCAACGGCGGAAGGGTCGTTGTGGCCGACATGGTGGAGAGACTTTCCACCACCAATACGATTCAGCGCATATTGCAGGTCCACGCAAAGGATGAGACGGCATGAAGAAAGCGATCGTAGTGACCGGCGCAGCAGGATTTATCGGGCGCAATGTGGTTGCGGAATTGAATGCCCGCGGGTACGACAATCTTCTGTTGGTCGACAACCTGGGGCACGACGAAAAATGGCGCAATTTGCTGGGGCTGGAATACGAAGACATTGTCGATTCCGACGAATTTTTGTCCAGCGTGGAGAAGGGAAGAATCGCTGAGTTCGAGGCGCTGATTCACCTGGGAGCTTGCAGTTCGACAACGGAACGCAATGCGGATTTTCTGCTGCAGAACAACTACCACTTTACTCGGGCTTTGTGCGACCATTGCCTGCGGGAAAATACCCGTTTTATCTATGCTTCGAGCGCGGCCACCTATGGCGATGGCAGCCAAGGCTACAGCGACGACGTGACGGAACTTGCAACGTTACGACCGCTGAACATGTATGGATACTCCAAGCACATGTTCGATTTGTGGGCGCGAAAGCACAAGCTGTTCGATCGGATCGTCGGCTTGAAATACTTTAATGTTTTTGGACCGTACGAAGACCACAAGGGCGACATGCGCTCGATGGTCGCGAAATCCTACGAGCAGATTCAAAAGAGCGGACGGGTCGAATTATTCAAGTCCTATCGACCGGATTATGCGGACGGCGAGCAGAAACGGGACTTCATTTATGTCAAGGATGCTGTCGCGATGACGTTGCATTTTCTGGCGCATCGCGACGTTGGGGGGTTGTTCAACTGCGGGACGGGGCAGGCGAGAAGCTGGAAGGACCTGGCGATGTCGGTGTTTGCCGCGATGAAGATGCCGTCGCAAATCGACTTCATCGAGATGCCGGCGGTCCTGCAAGGAAAGTATCAGTATTTTACTGAGGCGCCGATGGAGAAAATGCGACAGGCTGGGTACGCAGCGCCATTCACTACTTTGGAAGCGGCCGTGGCCGATTACGTGACGAGCTATTTACAAATGCGTGAGCCCGCGAACACCAAGGACAACGCCATTGAGAAAGTCGGGAAACACGCATGAAACCAGTGATCGCAACCAATCTGCGCGACGCGAGGGCAACGCTGGAGCAAATCGCGGGGCTTGAGCCCCAAATAATCGCCGCCGCCGATGCGATCTCGGAGGCTTTGATCTCCGGAGAAAAACTGATGGCATGCGGCAACGGCGGCAGCGCCGCCGACGCATCGCATCTGACGACGGAATTCGTCTGCCGCTTCAACAAGGACCGCCGCCCCTATCCCGCAATTTCGTTGGCGGCGCATGGCGGGGACCTGACGGCGATCGGGAACGATTACGAATTTAACGAGATCTTTTCGCGACAAGTGGAAGCGTTCGGGAAGCCGGGAGATATCTTGATCGCATTTACCACCAGCGGTCGAAGCGCGAATGTCCGCCGGGCCCTGGTCGTTGCCAGGGACTTGAAAGTCAAGACGATTGCGTTTCTGGGCAAGGACGGTGGCACATGCGCCGGGATTGCGGACATCGAACTGCTCGTGACTGGCGGGGTCACGGCGAGGATTCAGGAAGGCCACCAATTCTTGTTTCATACGATTTGCGAAATGGTCGAAGAGAGATTGCAGCCTCGGGGCTGACATGTGGCGTCTGAAACGTTACGTTCTGGCGTGGCGGTTGACCGCGGACCACATTGGCCAGCAATTCGCAATGGGCATTCCATCGCCTTGTTTTTCGTGGTTCAGGTTGATTCGATGGTGAGAAAAGCTACGTTATGAATGAAGAACGGAAATCAGCGACGGAGGAGAACAAGATATGGATTGGCGTGGACATCGGAGGCACGAAAACCGCCGTTGTTCTTTGTTCCCGACCGCCCGCGATTGTCGATCGAGTTACATTTCCAACGTTGCCGAAACGGGGCCCGGGACGCGCTTTGCAATTGATTCAGCAGGCGATTCATCGGATGATCCAGACCCATGAGCTCCGCCCCGGACAAATAGGGGCCATCGGCATCAGTTGCGGCGGTCCACTCGACCGGAAACGCGGAGTGATCCAATCGCCCCCAAACTTGTCCACATGGAATAACGTTCCGATTGTCGATCTCTTGCACTGTGAGTTCAAGGTCGATTGTCGATTGGAAAACGATGCCAATGCCGGAGCGGTCGCCGAGCATCGATTCGGAGCTGGGCAGGGCGTACAAAATATGATTTTTCTCACCATGGGAACCGGTCTAGGCGCGGGCCTCATCCTGGGAGGACGTCTGTATCGCGGCCCGTCGGACATGGCCGGGGAGATCGGCCACGTGCGGCTGACCGCCTCGGGACCGGTTGGTTATCACAAAGCGGGATCGGTTGAAGGTTGGGCGAGCGGCGGTGGAATGGCGCAGGTCGCCACCAAACGAGTGGTGGCCGCCATGGAGAAGGGCGAGGTGACCTCGCTTGTTGCGCAGTTGTCGACGAACAGGAGGCTTACTGCGAAAGATGTGGCCGATGCTGCGCGGCAGGGCGATGAAATGGCGCGACAGATTGTTTGCAGTACTGGAACGCGCTTGGGAGAAGCCCTGGCCGTTCTCGTCGATCTGCTGAACCCGGAATTGATTGTGATTGGCGGAATTGCGATGCGCATAGGCGAAGCCCTCCTGGAGCCGGCGCGGGCGGCCATGAAGAGGGAAGCGCTGCCTGCGGCCGCCGAGGCTTGCAGGATTGTGCCGGCTGCGCTGGGAGAGCGTATTGGCGACATTGCAGCGGTTTGCGTCGCCATCGGCTAGGCTCAACAGGCCGGACCGCGTTGCTGTGCCACCCTGCCGTCACCGCCCGATGGTGCGGAACTGTGGAACACTGACCGATGCGCAAAGAACTTTCAAATTTGGCACATCGCAACAGAATACTGAACGTGCCCCATGGTTTCGGCAGATCGACCTGTCGCTTTTCAAGGCATTTCGAACGTCGAACATTTGGATCGCAGGATTTCAAGTTACGCGTAGATGCCTTCAATGCGTTCAATATTTCCAGTTATTCAGGTCCGGGTAACTATATAGGATAGGCAGCATAGGATAGGCAGCAGCAGGTACGGCCTGATTAACGGAACTGCGTCTCCAGCGCGGCAGATCCAGATATCGGCCGTCTATCAGTTTTAGTACCGTGATGGCTAAATGAGTAATTCATTTTCCGGCGCGCCGCAAAAGAAATGCGTGCCGCGCATTTCTCTGGATGGGTCCCAGACAAGGAACTGGCGGATCGACTGGGACTGGCTGTCGAAGGCGAACAAACTGGAGTTGACCTTGACGGCGATGCCAAACCCCGGAGCGGGCGAGATGCCGCCTTCCTATCCTCCTGCGTCGAAGTAGAGGGCGGAGAAGAGTGAGAGCGGCGCTTCCTCCACGCCACTGACGGCCCAAGACGGCGGATGGCATCGTGGAATTCGGCAGCAACCACCTTGCATTCAGCCGATTCAATCACTGACGAAGATCCAGTTTGGGACCGCGTAATCGGTGGCTCAACCTACAGATTCGTCACCCCAACGGACTGACGCAGCAGTCAGCGGCCCCGCGCGGCCTCCGCTGACAGCGGGGGCGAGCTTTCAAAGAGCGTGATGCCGCTCACAGACCGGCCGCAGGTTCTCCAGTACAAAGAAATCGACGACAATCGAAATTCACTTCGCAGCGCCTGTCAACGCCGAAATGGTCTCAGCGAGGCAGTAGAGCGAGCCGTAAAACTGTATTCCAACCTGGAGCACGCCGGGAGGAGTCATGGCCGTTTGTCAATTGCCCCCCGCTGCCTTCGGACGACAAGCGTTGGCGGACCGTCAACGGAACCCGGATGGAAATCATCCGGATGAGAGGAGACGAAACGGATGACTTCCGCTTTAATTTTGGCATGTGGCAACCCCCTGCGCGGGGACGATGGTCTTGGCGGCTGGATGGCTGCAAAGGCGCAGAAACAATTTGCCAGTTCCCAGGTAGAGGTGGTGGCATCGCGCCAGTTCACACCGGAGATGGCGCAGCCCATCAGTACGGCTGACACGGTGATCTTTCTCGACTGCTCGGCGACATCGGCGCCGGGCCAGATTTCTCTGCGGATTGTTGAAGCAACCGCCAAGCCTGCGCGCATGATGACCCATCACATGAGCCCAGCCGCTTTGCTCTGGATGTCCCGGGACCTATACGGAAGAATTCCCCGGCGGGCTTATCTCATCACAGTGGGTGGAGAGTCGTTCAAGATGGAGGAGCGTCTCAGCGATACGGTCCGCGGGGCTGCGCCCGCAGTGCTCGCCATCGTCGAGGAAATCGTGCAAGCCGCGAACGGCCAGCGCTGGAATCTGCCTGGCTCGGAACTTGCCTTTGAGGACGCCGCTGAATTGGCGCACGTTTGATAGACTGAGCAGGCGGGCGGGAGTAGCTCAATGGTAGAGTAGCGGCTTCCCAAGCCGTTGGTTGCGGGTTCGATCCCCGTCTCCCGCTCCAGGATGAGATCCAGCATCCGTCGTTCCTGCCACAACAAAATTCCAGGTCTGTCGGAAACGCGAGGCTCGCTTGAATGGCGGCACGATGCGGCCTGCGTCATCCAATATGGGCCAGAGGTTTGACGGCAAAGGGGAGCATCGGCCTTGCGGTTGGAACTGGGGATTTCCGCGCCGCTTTCGATGGGGTCCCGCTTGGCACCAATGGCGTGGGCTTCGCCGGTTTGTCTGGAGGGCCTGCTTGGGGACCTGTGCTATTCCGCAGTGTCCCGATGTTCGCCTCGCCAGGCGGCTTGGCGGCTGCCGCACTCGCTGCCGGGGACGATGCATCCAGCCATTGCACAATCAGCGAGACGCGCCGGTTGGATGGGTCGAGAGGGTTCGACGGCACCCGCAGCATCTGGTCTGCATATCCACGCACCTGCGAAATCTGGTTCGGCCCAACCCCACCCTGTTGCAGCAGCCGACGCGCGGAGTTCGCCCGGTCCGCCGACAGTTCCCAGTTGGTATAGCCGCCGCCGCCGCCGACATAGGGCTGCGCATCGGTGTGTCCCTCGATCAGCAATCGGTTCGGCAGCACCTTCAACTGGCCCGAGAGCAGGTTGAGCAGCTTCACGCCGCTCGGGCTCAGCCTCGCGCTCCCACTTTCAAAGAACGTGCCCCCTTTGTCCTCAATCAAGTCGATCCTGAGCCCTTCGCTTGTGATCGTGATCTCAATCTGCTTGGAAAGTTTGCTCAGGTCGGTCTGCTTCAGGATCGCCTTTTCAATCTGGTCTTTTAGTTTTTCGACATTCTTCTGGTCGATCGAGATGCTCTTATTGCTGCCCTGAATTGTGGTGCCCGTTTCTCGCCCACCGCTCTTCGGATCGTTAAAATACCCGGCGACGGCCTTCTTGATTTGAGGCGTGGAATTCATGAGCCAGAGGACGATGAACAGCGACATCATCGCGGTGACGAAGTCGGCATAGGCGACTTTCCATGCGCCCCCGTGGTGGCCGCCGTGCGAGACCTTCTTCTTGATGACGACGAACGGTCGAACGGTCTTTCGATCTGCTGCCATGGTCAGGTTTCCTATGCTGCGTTGCCGCCCGCGGGTTTGGCCTCTGCCTCGGGGCCCGCCGCCGCTGCCGAGGGCTTCCTGCATCCCTTCTCCATCTCGTCGAAGGAGGGCCGGACGCGCTCTGGAATCGCGCGCCTGCCCATCTCAATGGCCAGGATCGGGGCCAATCCCTTCAGGAATGCAAGGATGATGACGCGCAGCACATGCAGGTAGGAGTTGTGCTCATCGGCCCCCTTGGCCATGCTGGAGGCCAACGGCCCGACCAGGCCATAGCACATCAAAATTCCCAAAAACGTGCCCACCAGGGCGGCGGCGACCTTTCTGCCAATTTCCTCCGGCGGGCCACCCAGCGAGCCCATGGTGATGACCACGCCGAGGACCGCGGCGACGATTCCCAGCCCTGGCAACGCGTCGGCCACGGTGGTCAGCGCCTGGATCGGCTGCAGCGTCTCGTGGTGCGCCACCTCCATATCGAGTTCCATCATCTGGTCCATATCGAAGGGATCGACGCCGCCGGTAATTGCCGTGCGCAGCGTGTCGCACACGAACGCCCGGGAGTGATGATCTTTCAGGAACTCCGGATACTTCTTGAAGATTTCGCTGGCGGCGGGCTTCTCGACGTCATCCTCGATCCCTGTCAGGCCGGTCTTGCGGACCTTATTGAACAGATCGAACATCATCTTCAGGGTCTCCAGGTATCGCGCCTTGCTGAACTTCGAGGGACCCAGCACGCCGAGAACGCCTGCGATCATGGCCTTGATAATGTAGACCGGATTGGCGATCAGGATCGTGCCCAAGGCGGCGCCCGCAATGGTCAACAGCTCCGCGGGTTGCAGAAGGACCAGAATATGCCCCTTCTCCATCAGAAACCCGCCAATCACAGCCCCGAAAACGACGACAATTCCTATGATCGGAAGCATTACTCTCCCCTCGCCTCGGTGACGTGGTTGCCGCCCGCATACTGGCTGGCCCGCATGGCCTGGCGCGCGCGCTCCAGCAGGCACTGCAACGTGTCCGCGTCAGTCGCATGGCTGGCCCCAATACTCACGGTCAGGCCGATCCGGTCGCCCCACCAGCGAAAATCCACGGTGCGGGCAAGTCCGGCCAGCCGCCTGGCATGCTCACCCAAAAGCTTTGCCGTGCGCTCGTGCGCAATCACCAGAAACTCGTCATCGCCCCAACGTCCAATGGTCTCCGCGGGTTTCATCTGACGCAGCAGGGTCTCCTGCACCGATTGCAACATCGCTTCGCATGCTTCCCGGCCGTGGGTTTTGCGCAGCAATTTCGCCTGATCGACCGTGATCCACAGCAGGCCAAACGGCATGCCGCTGGTGCTCCACTGGTGATGCGCGGCGTCCAACCGCTCCTCCATGTCCGTCTGGCTGGCTTCGACACCCGCGCCATCGCCGCTCTCTCCACGAGGCAGGCAATCCACCTCTTCCACCGGATAAAACAACAGGACGGCGCCCATTTGCAGACCTTGCGAATCCCCCAGCGCAACCTTGCGCAGCATTCCCGGCACCCGATGTCCCAATTTGTGGCGCATGGAGACCAGGGTCGGCCGTTCCAGCAGCGGATCGTCCGCCGGCCCTGTTCGCTGCGCCGGCGGTCGAGTGGAAGAGATCGAGGTCGCACCGGCGCTGCCGGCCAACATACCGCTTCGGCCTGTCTCTGTGCGTGCAACCACTTGGCCCCTGTACTGCCGATCGACGCGAAACAAGTCCTCCGGGCACTTCATGCGGACGACATCTTCCGCCGCGTATCCCGTCAGAACGGCCGCAGCCTTGTTCCAATGCAACACGTTCGATCGCTCATCGAGCACGGCGATCCCTTCTTCCATCAGATCAAGGGTCGCCACGAGCATCGCCACACGATCATCCATATCTGCCGAACCTTGGAGACTCTGGAACTCCCATAGACTGCTTATCGACCGACTTCGTGCCGACTTCACGGCAAGGGGCGCACGGCTTTGGCCGGCAGCGCCCGTTTTTCGCTGCTGAGTGAGAATGTGCTATGGACAGCATCCTGGAGAAAGCGAGGACTGCCGTAGGACGCGGACATCGGCGACAGCAGATACTGTGGACTCGGACTCCAGGGCAAGCCGCCGCGCGGTGAAAGTTGCTCCGGTGAGCAACAGGGTCAGCCGCGTCGCCGCGATCGGCCCTGTCGGAATGACCGCGGGCCTCGACGGGAAGAATCTGTTGCATCTCCACGCGCAGATCTGCGCACAAATTGCGGGCGTTTCGAGGCACTCCGGCGGACCGCGGCCTTCCGCTAACGTTTCAATACAATCAGCCGATAGTCAGGACATACGCAGGTGAAATCCGCGGGTCGATGCCGATATGGCCGTGTTCCATGCCGAACTTGCCGCGCCCTCCAGAGCGCCCGCGGAGACGGCGGGAAATGGCGGATGGAGAGCGGCAGGTTGCAGAGTTTGCAACGGCGACAGGTTTCCAGATCGTTTGGGCCCGCCGAGGTTGGACAACGAAGCATGAATCTCCGGCCTGAAGACCGAAGGAACGACGCGCAAGGGAGACATGATGGACGGTCCGAAGCGGGAGGAGTTGTATGAGGCGGTATGTCGAGCCACCGAGCAGGTTTTTGCCACCATGCTGAATCTGGAGATCGAAGCGGGCCCGCTCGTATTCGAGCATGGCTTTCCCGGGCATTTCGACGGAGTCATGTCGTTTGTCGGCATGGCGGGCGCGTGGCTGGGGACTGGCAGCCTTTTCTGCAGCGCGGCCTGCGCCCGCCGGATTGCCTCCAGTTTCCTGATGATGGAGTTTTCAACCGTCGATGCGGAGGTGTTGGACGCGATGGGCGAACTGACCAACATCATCATAGGCAACGTCAAAGGGGCCATCGAGCAATCTGTGGGCCCCATGGCATTGAGCACGCCGACATCGATCGTGGGCCGCGATCTGACCGCTCATTCGCTGGGCCGGTACAAATGGACGGTCGTCAGCTTCCAATGCGGGGACGAGCGGCTGGACGTCATGATGCATCTGGTCCCACGGTCTCAGCCGGACCCGGAGATGGAATTACGGAGGAAAGCGCTCGCGCGATCGTGACAGCGTTGGCCGGACAAGGGGCCGGCCGAGAGAAAGGATGTTCCTGTTTCAATTTTTAACAGGGCAAGTCTAGAAAATTCTGAAAGGACAACAGGGCGCGAATCGTATGTCGAAGGCGATGGTAGTAGACGACTCACGCACAATTCGAATCATTCTGACGAAGATGTTGTCGGAGTTGGGCCTCGAGGTTTGCCCGGCGGGCGATGGAAAAGAGGCGCTGGAAGTGGCGGAGCGCGAAAAGGGGGCATTTTCCGTGATCATGGCGGATTGGAACATGCCGGAAATGAATGGGCTGGAACTTGTCAAGCGGCTGCGGTCCGATCCGCGTCTGGCTTCCGTTCCCATCGTAATGATCACCACCGAAACCGAGACGCGCCAGGTGATGGCGGCGCTGGAGGCGGGGGCGAATGAATACGTGATGAAGCCCTTTAGCAGAGACATCATTGCCGATAAGTTGCGGCTGCTGGGGGTGATCGCGTAGAACCGCGCGCCCTTCCCCCTCCGATTGCCTTGCCGGGACACGTTGCGACGCCGGGAACTCGTATTCCGCAAGGAAAACTAAAAGGCCCGCCGCATAAGCCGATGACCAGGATCCAGGCGCCTATGTGCGAGGACAGCAAACCGCTCTTTCCCAATCTGGGGGAGGGCTGCGGCGCCGGGTCCGCATGAAGTTTCGAGGATCGATCTCCGTCGAGGAATGCCGTGGCAACCGCGGTCACCATCCGATCGGAATGCCGATTCCGGCGGCCATTTTCCCGCGGCCGGAAGTCGGCAAAAGGAGAGGGTTTGATGGGCAGCACGGATGGCATGGACGACATTGTGAAAGAGTTCATTGTCGAGAGCGCGGAAAACCTCGATCGACTGGACCGCGACCTGGTAAGCCTGGAGAAAGAGCCCACCTCAAAAGATCTGCTGGGCTCCATCTTCCGTGCCATTCACACGGTGAAGGGGACGACCGGCTTTCTTGGATTTTCCAAGTTGGAATCGGTGGCCCACGCCGGCGAGAGTCTCCTGAGCCGTCTCCGCGACGGCGTGCTGGTGTTGTCTCCCTCCATTACAAGCGGCTTGCTGGCCATGGTGGACGCGGTGCGCACCATGCTCGCCGCCATCGAGACCACTGGCTCCGATGGAGACAAGGATTATGGCGCGTTGATTGAGGTCCTGACGGAACTGCAAAATCCAGAAACCGGCAAAGAAATGCCGTCTTCCCCCGGGGCCGTGGAGTCGCCCGCCCGCGCTGGCGAGCAGCGATCGGAAAGCGCGCGGGATACACAATCCCTGCTACATGCAGCGGAGGCCGGCGTCGAGGAACAAGTACCCGTCGGCCAAATTCTGGTCCTGTCGGGGTATGTGAAGGAAGATGAACTGACCAGCGCTCTCGAGCAGCAGAGGAGCGGCGATCCGCGACATGTGGGAGAAATTCTGATTGCACAGGGAATCGTCCAGCCGGAGGAAGTGCTGGACGCGTTGCAAACCCAGAAGAAAGGCCTGTCCGCGAATCTCTCCAGCAGCAACATCCGTGTCGATGTGGGCCAGTTGGACAAGCTGATGAACCTGGTGGGGGAACTGGTGCTGGCCCGCAATCAGATCCTTCAGTTCAGTAAGACGCAGCAGGACTCGACCTTTCTGAACACCACCCAGCGTTTGAGCCTGATCACGACGGAGTTGCAGGAAGGCGTCATGAAGACGCGAATGCAGCCCATTGAAAATGTCTGGGGAAAATTTCCCCGCGTGGTCCGCGACCTGGCCCTGGCCTGCGGCAAGCGGGTGCGGGTGGAAATGGAAGGCAAGGACACCGAACTCGACAAGACCATTCTGGAGGCCATCAAGGACCCGCTCACCCATTTGGTCCGCAATGCCGTGGACCACGGATTTGAGCCGCCCGCGCAGCGCGAGGCGGCCGGCAAGTCCGCCGACGGACGCCTGTTTCTTCGCGCCTATCACGAAGGCGGCCAGGTGAATATCGAGATTTCCGACGACGGCGCGGGCATCGATCTGGCAGCCGTCAAGAGCAAGGCGATCGAGCGCGGATTGATCGCCCAGGAACAAGCTGCGCGGATGAGCGAGCGCGAGGCGCAGCACCTGATCTTTCTGCCGGGCTTCTCCACCGTCGAGAAGGTGACCAACGTCTCCGGACGCGGCGTGGGCATGGACGTGGTGAAGACCAACATCGAAAAGATTGGCGGCATGGTGGACCTGCAAAGCGCGCCCGGCTGCGGAACCACTGTGAAAATCAAGATTCCGCTGACACTGGCGATCATTCCGGCCTTGATTGTGACCTGCGGAGGAGAACGCTATGCCATTCCCCAGGTCAGCCTGCTGGAGCTGGTGCGTTTGGAAGGCAATGGCACCCGGCAGGGCATCGAGAGCGTCCATGGCGCCCCCGTGTATCGGTTGCGCGGCAATCTTCTGTCTCTGGTGCACCTCAGCCGGGAACTTCATTTCGATTCCGCCGCTCCGCAGACCTCTGCGCAACAAGATGTGGTGAACATCGTGGTGCTGCAGGCGAACGATTGTCAGTTTGGGCTGATTGTGGATGAAGTCAACGACACGGAGGAGATCGTGGTGAAACCGCTGGGAGAACTCCTGAAGGGGCTGTCGGTCTATACCGGCGCGACCATCATGGGCGACGGCCGGGTCGCGTTGATCCTGGATGTGATGGGACTGGCACAGCATGCCGGCGTGATCGGCGAAGTGCGCCGACGCAAGCTGTCGGACGATGCGAGACCGACTGCGGAGCGGATACAGGAACGCAAAACCCTGCTGCTTTTTCAGGGCCCGGACGATGGCCGCATGGCAATTTCCCTTGCAGATGTGACCCGCCTGGAGACGTTTTCCCGGTCCTCCATCGAGTGGACAGGCCGGCAACAGGTGGTCCAGTACCGGGGAACCATCCTGCCGCTGGTGCATGTTTCCGGGCTGGTGGAGGAACGCCGCAGCCAGCCACGCGATAGGTCGTCGCAGGACGACGAGAAGATCCAGGTGATCGTGCATACGTTGGATCTTCGCAGCGTCGGTCTGGTGGTGGAGCGGATCCTGGACATCGTGGAGGACGACTTGTCCACGCGACGTCCGGCGAGCCGGAAAGGGGTGCTCGGCTCGATTGTGGTGCAGGGCAGGGTGACGGAAATCCTGGATGTGGACGGAACCATTCGCGCGCAGGACCCCACCTTCTTTGCCGAGGAACCGGTTTTGACAGGAGTTGCGTCATGAGCGAGAAGCAACGGTTCGCCACGTTTTTTCTTGGGGGCGATTATTTTGGCGTGGAAGTGGAATGCGTGCAGGAAATCCTGTGCAGCCAGGAGATGACCCCGGTGCCGTTGTCTTCTCCCGTGGTCCGCGGGCTGATCAACCTGCGCGGCCAGATTGTGACCGCCATCGACCTGCGCCGCCGTCTCGGATTGGGTGAACGCGCCGGCGGCCAACCGCAGATGAATGTAGTGGTGCGCATCTCCGGCGGCGGGGTCAGCCTGCTGGTGGATGACATTGGCGACGTAGTGGAAGCTGAGGAAGCGACCTTTGAGCGCCCTCCCGAGGCGCTTGACGGGGATGCACGGAAGATGATTCGCGGCGTGCATAAACTGAACGGCCAACTGATGCACGTACTGGACACGGAAGAAGTGCTGAACGGATTTTCCGAGGGACAGGGATAAGCCAGGTCCCTTCGGCAGGACGGTGGGTCGCACAAGCGCCAAAGAACGGGACCGAACAAAATCGGCAGTGACAAAGGAGACGATATGGAAACGATAGTGGAGAAAAAAACGCGAAATGGCGCGCCAAAGAGAGTTTTGAGTCGTGCGAAGCGAGGAAAAACAAATTCGCATTCCATGTTGGAGTTGGTGGATGTGGCTGAAGTCTACGATCTGATCCCAGCGGCGGTCATCGTCATGGATACCAACCACACCATTCTGGATCTGAACCAGACCGCAGCCCAGACCGCAGGCAAGCGCAAGCAAGACTGCATCGGCGCCAAGTTCTGGGACCTGTTCGACAGTCCCGGCTGCCGGGCAGGCACCTGCGCGGCATCGGAGGCGGTGCGGACAGGCAAAGTATGCGAAGGCGAGGCCCTGCCCATCGTCCAAGGCAAGGAGATGCCGGTGCTGGTCAGCGCGGCCCCGCGCCATGACAAAAAAGGAAGAATCGTAGGCGCGGTAGAGCTGGTGTTTCCGGCTTCGGGCGATATCAATTTGGCCCGCGAAACCGGACGATTGGCCGTGGCAGCCAAGCAAGGAAACCTCAGCGAGCGGATCGATGAAGGCAAGTTCCTGGGCCGTCATCTGGAACGGGCCAAGGCGCTCAATTCGATGCTGGATGCGATCATCGGACCGTTGAACGTGGCGGCCAGGTACGTGGATGAAATCTCCAAGGGAACAATTCCTTCCAGGATCATGGAAGCCTACGACGGCGACTTCAATACCATCAAGAACAATATAAACGCCTGTATCGACGGCCTCGGCGGACTGGCCGAAGCCAATGAAGTCTTGCAACGGATGGCTGATAACGACTACACAACCCGCGTCGGGGGCTTGTACCAAGGGATATTTGCGGAGGTAGCAAAAGCTACGAACAAGACGGCCGACACGCTCACAGCCAGCATTCGGCAAATCGGTCAGAACTCTCATGCCCTGGCCAGCTCGTCGGAGGAACTCTCGGCGGTCAGCAACCAGATGAGCGCCAATGCCGAGGAGACGTCCACCCAGGCCAACGTGGTTTCCGCCGCCGCCGAACAGGTCACCAAGAACCTGCAAGCGGTCGCGACAGCCACCGAGGAGATGACCGCCAGCATCAAGGAAATCGCCCGAAACGCCAATGATGCCGCCCGGGTGGCGACCTCCGCGGTGAAGACGGCGGAATCGACGAACGCCACCGTGGCCAAGCTGGGCCAATCAAGCGCGGAGATTGGCCAGGTGATCAAAGTCATCACGTCGATTGCCCAGCAGACCAAGCTGCTGGCGCTGAATGCCACCATCGAAGCAGCGCGAGCGGGTGAAGCCGGCAAGGGCTTTGCCGTAGTTGCGAACGAAGTGAAGGAACTGGCGAAGGAAACGGCGAGGGCCACCGAGGACATCACCCAGAAGATCGAGGAGATTCAGGGGAACACCAAGGGGGCTGTGAAGGCCATTGCGGAGATTAGCCAGATCATCACGCAGATCAACGATATTGCCAACAACATCGCTGGCGCAGTCGAGGAACAGACGGCGACGACCAACGAAATTGCCATCAATGTGGCCGAGGCGGCCCAGGGAGGCAAACAAGTGGCGGAGAACATCAACTCCGTCGCGGGTGCCGCGAATAGCACAACGGAAGGGGCCTCGAACACGCAGTCCGCAGCCACGGAGCTGTCCCTCATGGCGTCGGAGCTACAGCAACTGGTGGGGCAGTTCCGGTTCGACGAGGCACAAGCTGGCAACTCTGCGAAGAGGCGGCCAATGAAAGTGGCCTAACCGTTGGGCGGGCACAACAGGCCGCCAGACGCTGGCAGACAGGGCCTTGACCTTGAAACATCAAGACCCTGTTCGCTGGCGCGCAACCTTCCATGGGCCGCACATCGGTTCACGGAGTGTCCATGTTTCGTTCGGCGGCGGATATCCAGGCTTGCCGGCTCGTGAGAGAGCTGGAGTCCGGCCTGGTATTCTCGCTTCCTCGTTGTGGCAATGGTTGATTTTCAGTCGAGGGTCGTGACCCCTATGCCCAAGATCCGGGTCCTGGTTGTGGACGATTCGGTGGTGATCCGCAGGATGGTCAGCGACGTTCTTTCCGGCGAACCTGACATGGAGGTCGCCGGTGCCGCGGCGGACGGGCGCATCGCGCTGCAAAAAATTGAGCAGGTCAATCCGGACATCATCACGCTGGATGTGGAAATGCCGGTGATGGACGGACTGGAAACATTGAAGGAGCTGCGTAAAACTCGTCGTCGCCTTCCGGTCATCATGTTCAGCACGCTCACCGAACGCGGCGCGTCCGCAACCATGGATGCACTGGCGTTAGGGGCGGTCGACTATGTGACCAAGCCCGCCAATGTGGGAAGCGCTGCGGCCGCTCTGGAAAAGATACGCGCTGAACTGATCCCGAAGATCCGCGCGCATGTTCCACAGGTTGCGGGATTCGCTGCCCCTCCCGCGACGATGGCCTTGTCGCAAATGCCGCGGGCCCCATTTTCTCAGGCCGCGTCTCGTCCTGCCACTTCCCGCGTCGAGGTGGTCGCGATCGGAACTTCCACCGGAGGCCCAAACGCTCTAGGCGAGCTTCTGCCGTTGCTGCCGGAGAATTTTCCTGTTCCCATTGTGATCGTCCAGCACATGCCGCCGATCTTCACAAAGTTTCTTGCCGACCGGCTTTCCTCGAAGTCCCAAATCCACGTGACGGAAGCGGAAAACAGGCAGGAATTGCTGGTTGGCAATGCGTACATCGCACCCGGAGATTTTCATATGGCGGTGGAGCGGAACCAGGACGGGGTGCGCATCCGGACCCAGCAGGAACATCCCGAGAACTCCTGCCGTCCTGCGGTGGATGTGCTGTTTCGTTCCGTCGCGGAGGTTTATCAAGGCGATACTCTGGCGGTCATCATGACCGGGATGGGGCAGGATGGTCTGCGCGGATGCGAGCGAATTCGGGAAGCCGGCGGACAGATTCTCGCTCAGGATGCGGCCACCTCGGTCGTCTGGGGGATGCCTGGATTCGTGGTGAATGCCGGCCTGGCGGATGTAGTCCTCCCGCTGAGACTGCTCGCCGGGGAAATCGTCCGCAGAGTGGGAGTGGGGCGATTGCCTGAAATTAATTCCAGGCCATTCCATGTTCTCAAAGGCCGGGGCCAGAGATGAGCGTCACGCGGACCGATTTCGAGTATGTGCGCAACCTGATTCATCAGCGTGCCGGCATTGTGTTGGAAGAAGGAAAGGAATATCTCATTGAATCGCGGCTCAGTCCGCTTGCGGAGAAGGAGGGCTTCGATTCCCTGGGGGAGTATCTGGGGCGGCTCCAGCGAGACACATTCAATGGGTCGCATCGAAAATTGATCCATGCGATGACCACGAATGAGACGTTGTTCTTTCGGGACATCCGGCCGTTCGAATTGCTGCGCACGCGAATCATTCCCGACCTGCTTGCCGCGCGCGCGGCGGAAAGGCATATTACTTTCTGGAGCGCCGCATGTTCCACCGGACAGGAACCGTATACAGTCGCCATGATGCTGCGCGAATACTTTCCCCAGTTGCAGGGATGGAATGTGCGTACGATCGCCAGCGACCTTTCCAGCGACGTGCTTGCGCGGGCCATTCAGGGCCGCTACACGCAGTTGGAGGTGAACCGCGGCCTTCCCGTCAAGTTTCTGGTCAAGTATTTCACCCGCGATGGCGACAATTGGCAAATCCGCGAGGAGATACGGCGGATGATTGAGTTCCGTGAAATGAACCTCACCGAGACGTGGTCCTTTCTGCCGAAAATCGATGTCATTCTCATGCGCAATGTACTGATCTACTTCAACCAGGAAACCAAGCGCAAAATCCTTCGCAAAGTTGCGCCGCTGCTGCCCGCCAATGGATATCTTTTCCTGGGAAGCGCCGAAACGACCCTGAATATCGCCGATGAATTTGAGCCGTTCCCCGAGGCTTCGGCTGCCTGTTACCGCCTGAAGCAGGCAAAAGTCCCGTAGTGACGGGGCGGATCTCTCATTACTTTCGTCACTTGCGGGCCACCATGAGAGACAGCTTGTGGAAGGGCCGCGCGACGACCCCGGCTTGATCCATGCAGAAAATCCGGTCGAACCAGGACTGCCCTCAGCACGACAGGCCCCAGCAAAAAGCGGGGCATTGCCCCGCATCAGCCGCAAATCATCCCCACGGTCACTCGACATGCAATGCGGAAAATACTATCGGCGGTGTCACGCATCCCATCAGTTGAAATAAGTGTCTCTTCAGGAATTTTTCTTCAGTTGTCCCAAAATGGATTACCTCGGTGTATTCCCCCTCAGGTTTTCGATTGATTTCCCTGCCTGCTCAAGCGAAGTTAGTAGCACCTTAACGGGAAGAATTCACTTGTACGCTGGAGCATTCCAGAGGAAACGTGTTTCTTCCACCGAGAGATGCACAACAATTTTTTGGAATTGCACGATCTTTTCTTTTCCCCGAAAGGGTTTTTTGCCGATGCGAGTATTGATAGCTGAAGACGATCATGCGCTGGGAAGTCTGCTGCAGCGCACTTTGGAAAGCGAGGGCCACATGGCGGCCTGGGTGCGGGATGGCGATTCCGCATTGGCGGCATGGCAGAAAGCGCAGTATCGGCTTTTACTGCTCGATCTGAACCTGCCTCGCAAGGATGGGCTGGAAGTCTTACAGGCCATACGCCAGACCAGCGACGCGGCCGTGCTGGTCCTGACGGCGCGGAATTCTCTGGAAGAACGCCTGCGTTGCCTGGAACTTGGCGCCGACGACTTCATGTCCAAACCGTTCGTGCTGCGCGAACTGCAGATGCATTGTCGCGCGCTGGCGCGCCGGCTCCAGTCCAGCATCGGTTCCCAACTGAGATGCGGCGATCTGGTGCTCGATCGCGGAAGTCGCGCCGTCCAGCGCGGCGGGCGCTCGATCGAGCTGACGTTGAAAGAATTCTCTCTGCTGGAATACCTGCTGGAACATCGTGGAGAATGCGTTTCGCGGACGGGGCTGCTCGAACATGTCTGGAAAATGCATCCCGATGTCACCACGAATGTTGTCGACGTCTACATCAACTATCTCCGCCGCAAAGTGGATGAAGGTTCAGAAAACAAGTTGATCCACACGGTGCGCGGCAACGGATACGTTCTGCGCAACCCGTCCCCCGAAGCAGCCTGACGCCGTTTGGCGTCGGGCCATTTGTCGTTCTTTTGTCTGCTGTGCCTTGTGTGAGGAATCGCGAAATGCAAATTCGAAAAACTGTTCAGGCCGGCGCGGTCGTTTCTCGCACCGCGGTACTGGTAAGTGCGGATGCTTCTTTTCGTCGACGACTGGCTGAAATCCTGACGGGAATGCGATGGAAAGTGCGGGAGGCATCCGGAGGCGCGGAGGCGCTGTGTCATTTGGAGGAGACCCCGAGCGAAGCTCTTCTGCTCGACTTTTGGTTGCCGGACCTGGAAGCTGGCGATTTTGCCGAGCAACTTCGGCTCCAATATCCAGAGTTGGACCTGATCTGCGTTAACGAGACCGAAGAGATGCTCGGCAAACCCCGTTCCGCGCGACGGCCGGAACTGCTGCATGCGCTTCGACGGGCGCAGGAAGCCGGAAATTCAGTTCGCGCAATGCCGGAGGACATTTTCCCCAGGGCCCTTCAGCCCATGGCGCCACATGGAATTCGTTCGCCGCAGGCACACGGAATCAATCCAGCCGGAAGTTTCCTGTACACCAAACCGGTACGGATTTTACCGGCCGCCTCGGAAAGCCTCGCCGTGTGCGATGCCCCGGAAGAGATCGCCGGCGAGGCGGGGAATTTGCCCGACAGCGCGCTTCCATTTCGAAGCGTGGCGCCGTTGGCAGCATCCATCCCGAACATTGCGGCCCTGCCCGGCTTGCTCGGGCGCAGTGCCGAAATGCAGAAACTTGCCCACTCCATTCGCCTGGTGGCGCCCCGCAAGACGACCGTCCTGATCGAAGGGCCCACCGGCAGCGGAAAAGAACTTGTCGCGCAGGCCATCCATAAGTTGAGCCCCCGGGCCAATCGGCCTTTCATCGTCCTGAATTGCGCCGCCATTCCGGAGTCGCTTTTGGAAGCGGAGTTGTTTGGCCACACGCGCGGGGCCTTTACCGGAGCGGTGCAGGCACGCACGGGTCGCATGGAGGCGGCCCATGGCGGAACACTTTTTCTGGACGAGATTGGAGAGATGCCACTGGCGGTACAGGCCAAGGTGCTGCGTTTTCTCGAAGCCGGAGAACTCCAGCGCATTGGCGAAAATGAGTCCATGAGGGTGGATGTCCGCGTGCTGGCGGCGACGCATCAACCATTGCTGCAGCGCGTGGACGAGGGAAAATTTCGCGGCGACCTCTACTTTAGGCTGGCCGTTTTTCCGATACAGACGCCTTCGCTGGCGGAGCGCCCGGCAGACATTCCAGAGCTGGCCATGCACTTTCTGGAGCAGTTGGGGCAAAGCGGCCCCTCAAAAACATTTGAGCCGGCGGCCATCGAAAAATTGTGCGGTCACGGATGGCCGGGAAATGTGCGTGAGCTGGCGCATGTCGTCGAACGCGCGTACATCCTGGCCGAAGATCGTCCCTACGTTACGGCCGCGGAAATCCGCGTGAGGTCCAGAGAACGATCGACGACCGAAAAGACAGTATGAGAATTCTCTTATCCGCAGGGCCCGAATTTAGGCCCTCTATTGCATATCGGCCATGTAGAGAAAACCTTGAGGGCGAGCCGGACAAAAACTCACGGCAAATTCGCCCAAGGTTTCCTGGCTGTGAATTCTGTTGGAAGGCAGTCCTTGCCAGGAGGAGTTGCTAAAGGAGGAGGATCGATGGAGATCACGACGCCGCTGATCGATGTCCTGGGAAAGTTCCTGGACCTGACGAGTACCCAATTCAAGCTGACGAGCAGCAATGTTGCGAACCTGGATACGCCGAACTATCGCACGGCCGGCATCGATTTTGCATCGGAGTTCTCCGCGGCGGCCTCTCAGGTCCTGGCGGCGCGCCGGGATGGAAGCAACGGGGAACCGGCGGGAACTACGGCCTCGGCCCTCTCCGACGGCGCTCCAGTCGTTCAGCGGGTCGATGGGCTGCTGGAGCGCCCCGATGGCAACAACGTTTCGATGGACCGTGAAGGCCTCAATTTGGCCAAGGAACAACTGGATTACAAAACCGGCATTGGGCTGCTGCAGGAACAACTGTCGGTGATTCGCAGCGCGATCCAGGCGCAGTAGTCGCGGTCGTGGGCCAGCGCAAGCGAGGGACGGAAATGAACCTGTTTGGAGTGATGGACATTAGCGGATCGGGACTGGAGGCGGAGCGTGTCCGCGCCGAAGTAGTGTCGGCGAACATGGCGAACGCCAACACGACGCGGACAGAGAGCGGGCAACCGTATCAGCGCCAGCATGTCGTGTTTCAGAACTCCGCAGTCGACCAGCCGCAGGATTTTGCGACGGCATTGCTTTCAGGGAATATGCTGCCGGCGCAACAGCCGCAGGCGGGCGAGGGTGTAAAAGTCGCCGCTGTGGTCAGCGACACGGCAGCTCCGTTGCGACGGTACGACCCCGGCCATCCGGACGCGGACGCCAAAGGCTACGTGACGTATCCGAACATTAACCCATTGACTGAGATGGTCGATTTGATGGGGGCGGAACGCGCCTATGGGATGAATGTTTCCGCGGTCACCGCGGCCAAGGCCATGATTACGTCCACGCTCAACCTTTTGAAATAGACCGTGAAGAGGTTTTCGTGAAGCAAGGGTCCAAGTCGAGCGAAGGAAGGATGCGGTAGAAGCGAGATGACGGCGATCCCAAATATTCACGCCGCCGCGCAGCAGGCGATGGCCAATGCCGCATCCACGAACGCCGCGTCCAGCGTTCAGGGCGGCAGCGAGGCTTCGCTCTCCTACTCCACGCCCTTTGCGGGTCTACTGCAAGAGGCGATCGGGAAGACGCAGCAACTGGAAACGAACGCGGCGAATGCGGTCACCGGCCTGCTTTCAGGGCAGGGCGTCGACGTTCACACGGCCATGATTGCCACCGAGAAGGCCAACCTGGGATTTGAGATGATGCTGGCCTTCCGTAACAAGGCGGTGGCCGCATATCAGCAGTTGATGGGCCTGCAATTTTAGATTTGCGATCGCTCGATAGACGAGATACCCGATGCCCGAGAAGTCCACAACCCCGCCGACGCCATCCGCCCTTGCCAAGACTGGCATCGAGGAGCGGCTAACCGCGAACACGCAAGCATTGCGCGCCCGCTTCGGGAGCATGTCTTCCCGCCAGCGCTGGGGGCTGCTGGCTTCTCTGGGAGTGTTGCTGGCCGCAGGCGGCGGAATGATATGGCTTGCCGTGCGGCCGGACATGCGCGTGCTGATGAGCGGACTGGAAGCGCGCGACGCGCAGCAGGTGGAACAGGAACTGATGGAGGCCAACATTCCCTACGACCTTACGCCGGATGGCGGAACGGTCCGCGTTCCCGCCGCCGCTTTGGATAAGGCGAGGCTGAGCATTGCCGGCAAGGGGCTGCCGTCCAGCGGACGGATGGGATTTGAAATCTTCGACAAGCCCAACTGGGTGGGTTCGGAGTTCGACGAGCGCGTGAACTATCAACGGGCGCTGGAAGGGGAACTGGACCATACCATCGAATCCCTGAATGCAGTGGCGCAGGCGCGGGTCAACCTTGTCTTGCCGCATGACTCGCTGTTCACGGACGATCAGCGAAACGCCAAGGCCAGCGTGGTGTTGAAACTGCGCCGCACCTTGAGTGAGGAAGAGGCCGAATCGGTCCGTAGCCTGGTGGCGGGTGCGATCGACACCCTGAAGGCCAGTCAAGTGACGCTGGTGGATGCCGACGGCCGCCAGCAATTCGGCCCGAAAACGGCCGGGGCCGAAGAGGCCCAATACGAACAGTTGCTCACGAATAAATTGCTGGCAACCTTGATGCCGGTGGCAGGCGAGGACAATGTGCGGGCCTCCGTCACCGCCGATTTCGATTCCGGCACTGAAGACGATGTGGATGAGGTGTACGATCCGAGCAAAGTGGCGACGCTTTCGGCCGATCATACCGAGGCCAGCTCCAGCGGCCAGCCCGCAGCGGGCGGCGTTCCGGGGACGGCCAGCAATGCCCCCAATGTCAAGCCCCCGGTCTATCCCCAGCAGACGACGCCCATGCAAAATTCGAAGCGGGAACAGGACAGCTACGCCGTGAGCAAGATGGTCCACCACCGTATGCAGGGGCCGGGCCGTCTGCGCCGCGTCACCGCGGCGATTCTGATCAATGATCGTATGGCGCCCTCCGCGGACGGCAAGCATGTCGCCTGGGTGCCGCGCACGCCCGCGGAAATGCATGAGATTCAACAACTGGCCCAGGCCGCGGTGGGCATGGACGCGTCGCGGGGCGACCAGGTGACGGTGCAGAACATGAGTTTCGCGGCCAACGGGACCGCTGCCAGTCCAGGCCTGGCGACGCGCCTGATCGACCATGCCGGCGACGCGATGGGTTTTGTCCGCTACGGGGTCCTGCTCGCGGTGTTTCTCTTGGTTTTGGTCTTTATCGTACGGCCGGTCCTGGCCCAGATCAAGCAGTTGAGTTCTTCGGTGCAAACCTTGCCGGCGGCCGGTGGTCAAGCGCCGCAACTGAAGTCCGCAGCTGGAGGTGCGCACCTGGACCAGACCGAGGAGTTGAGTTTCGAGAGACAGCAGGCGCGCGCGCAGGTCCTGTTCGACCACGTTTCGGAGTATGTAAAGAAAGAGCCGCAGCAAGGCACTCGGCTGTTGCAGAGTTGGGTCCGCTCGGCGCATAAATCGTAGGCCGGCGACGGAAAAGCGGCCGCGCGATGCGGGCGGCGCGGTTCGGGTTTCGCTGGAATTGAAAGCAAGGAGACAGGAAATATGTCGACAGCGGCCTCCGTTCCGCAGGCCCCGGCCCAGGACGCGCCTCCGCCCCAGCTTTCCGCGGAGAGCAAGGACAAGTCTCCGCACATGAACTTGACGCCTTTGCGGAAGGCCGCCGTGCTGATGATCACGATCGGCGATGAACTCGCGCGATCGATGTATCAGAACCTCTCCGAGCGAGAACTGCAATTGCTGACCGAAGAGATCGCCTCCGTGCGCGATGTCACTCCGGAGGTGGCCAGCGGGGTGCTGGAAGAGTTTTATCAACTGATTGAGACCCAGCAGTACATGGTGCATGGCGGCCTGGAGTACGCCACCAAGCTGCTGGTGGACGCGTTCGGAAAGCAGCGGGCCGGAGATCTTCTGAGCCAGGTAAAGAATGCGCAGGAGGCGCAGCACAGCGATCTGGCCATGTTGCAGGAGGTCGATCCCCATCAATTGAGCAAATTTCTTGAAGGGGAGCATCCGCAAACCGTTGCGCTTGTGCTCGCGCATCTCGATCCCAAGCGGGCGTCGCAAGTATTGCAGCAGTTGGCGGACGGGCAGAGGGTGGACTCGATCCGGCGGTTGGCGGAGATGCAGCAATTTTCGCCGGAAATGGCGCAGAAGGTGGCGCTGGTCCTGCACAAACGGCTGCTGTCGCTGGGCGACACGCACCGCAAATCCTATTCCGGGTTCAAGGGGGTCGCCGACGTCCTGAATCGTTTGGACGCCTTGGCGGCCCGCTCCATCCTGGAACAGATCGAGAAAGAAGATCCCCAGTTGGCCATCAATATCCGCAACCTGATGTTCACGTTTGAGGACCTGGTGACAGTCCCGGCGGCCAGTATTCGCGAGCTGATTTCGCAGGTCGATAAAAAACAACTGGCGCTGGCGCTGAAGGGGACGAATGCCGAACTGAAGGCCCATCTTTTCAAAGCGCTCAGTTCGCGAGCCATTGAGATGCTGCAGGAGGACATGGAGGTCCTGGGGCCGGTGCGCACCCGCGAGGTCATGCAGGCGCAGCAGGAGATCCTGGCCCTGGCTAGGAAGCTGGAGGCGGAAGGGAAGCTGATACTCGCCGCAGAAAAAGAAGACGGCCTGATGGTTTGAGCGATGCGATGGGAATTTTCAGATGCCGGCGTTTCGCAATCGAAATGCAGGCAAAGTTGGTCCGCGGAAGTTGTTGCGGCATGAAAGAGGGAAAACTGTGGCAGCGACAAGAGCAATTCCAACAGACATGAAGGCGGCAGACACTGCCGGCGTTTCTGTTCTGGAGCGCCTGCAATATCGGACGGCGCAATCGAGCAAGGCCCCGGAGACAGCGTCTCTGAGAGATTCCCCGACAGCCCCGGTGTCCACGCGTCCACCGGTTGCGCTGTTCCCCCCCCGCGCCGCCGACGACCTCTCCGGCGTTGAAGAAGGGCAAGAGGCGGACCGCCGGTCCGAGCTGGAGACCGATTGGCAGCGGAGGGTGGCGGAACTGGAGAAGCGTTTGGCGGAGGAGAAATTTGCGGCCGGGCAGGCAATTGCCATGGCCCGGGAACAGGGCCGCCGCGAAGGACGACAGGCCATCGAGCAACAAGCGACCGCCGAACAGCAGCGGGCACAGGCGCAAACTCTGCAGACGCTCGATGAGTTCCGGCTGGAACGGCAGAATTATTTTCACCATGTGGAAGGAGAAGTGGTGCGGTTGGCCCTGGCGATCGCCGCGCGGGTGCTGCATCGGGAAGCGCACATGGATCCGCTGCTTCTGGCGGGCGCGGTGCGGGTGGCGCTGGACAAGCTGGGAGATTCCAGCAATGTCGTCATGCGCGTCTCTCCTCGGGAGATCGGCCAGTGGAAGGAGTTTTTTCGCGCGGCGGGGAACTCGCGGATCCAGCCGGGAGTTCTCGAAGACCCCTCTCTTTCCCCGGGTGAGTGTGTGCTGGCGACGGAACTTGGCACCATTGAATTGGGAGTGAGGGCGCAACTGGAGGAAATCGAGAAGGGTTTTTTCGACCTGCTCGATCGTCGGCCCGCTGGGGCCAGCGCGAATCCAGCGTCGGTCAGCCGGAGTTCAACCTAGCTGGGGCAGCAGCGCCAGGGGTTTCGCGTATCGCAAGGGAGGGAGGAAACGATGTCCGACCCTATGTTGTCGAATGGATTGGGAGTGGATGCGATTTCTCTGTTCCAACCGGCCATCCACCCGCTGCACGACCGAGAGGAACAGCAAAACAAGGAGGCATCGGGGCCCGCATCCGCATCCGAGGGACTTCCTTCCCCGCCGCAGCCTGCCATCTTGGCGGAAGATTCCTGGGAGCCAAATACGATGCAGGAGGATGCGGAGGGCTATTCGCGGGGATGGAAGCAACCCCTGCCGCGGACCGGAGGGGAGTGTTCTGTCGATGAAGGCGCTTCCGATTCCGGACGCATGCTTCGTGCCTACTTTCGCCGGCTGGAAAAACGTCCGGCATGGCGCTGGCATGGACGCGTCATGGAAGCCACAGGCCAGACGATCGAGTCGGAAGGCCCTTTTTGTTCGGTGGGAGAATGTTGCGAGATTTTCGATCGCGAAGGGAACAGCCATCCCGGAGAGGTGATTGGCTTTCGCGGACCGCATGTCCTCTCGATGACCCTTGACGCGCCCGACGGGATTCGTTTCGGCGACCGCGTGGCCGCCCTGGGAGACACGCCATCGATCGATGTGGGAGACGATCTGCTGGGCCGGGTGTTGAACGCTCAGGGCTGTCCGCTCGACGGCGGGCCCAGACTGCGGGTCAAGGAAAGCTGGCCTCTGGAGCGTTCGATCCCTCAGCCTATGGACCGTGTCCCCATTCAGACGCGGCTCGGTACCGGGCTGCGCGCCATCGACGGGCTTCTTACGGTGGGCCGGGGACAAAGGGTAGGCATTTTCGGCGGTTCCGGCGTCGGCAAGAGCACGCTCATCGGCATGATGACACGAAATACGGCAGCCGACCTGACCGTCGTAGGGCTGGTGGGGGAACGTGGCCGAGAGGTCCGGGAATTCCTGGAAGACAGCTTGGGGGAGCAAGGCCGGAAGCGTTCCGTGGTGCTGGTTTCGACCAGCGACCAGTCCCCGCTGCTGCGAATGCGCGCGGCGATGGCGGCCACCTCGATCGCCGAATTTTACGCCGCTCAAGGCAAACATGTTCTGCTGGTGCTCGATTCCCTGACTCGATATGCGATGGCTGCGCGGGAGATCGGTCTGGCGGCGGGCGAGCCGCCCACGGCGCGCGGCTACACTCCGTCGGTCTTTCGCCGCATGGCCCGGCTGATCGAACGCGCCGGCCAATATGCTGCCGGGAGCATCACGGCGTTCTATACCGTATTGATGGAGGGAGACGATCTGCAGGATCCTCTGGTCGATGCAGCCCGCTCGTTCCTCGACGGACATATTGTGCTTTCCCGCGCGATGGCTTCGGAGGGATGGTATCCGCCGGTCGAGGTGCTCGAATCCATCAGCCGTCTGATGCCGGCCGTCACCACGCCCGAGCATCGGGAACGGGCGGCGTTGATCCGGCAACTGCTTTCCGCCTATGCGCGGTCGGAAGACCTGGTGCGCATTGGAGCGTACAAGGCGGGATCGGACCCGGACCTGGACCGGGCACTTGCAGCCCGCCAAAAACTCCGCGCATTTCTGGAGCAGAAGCCGGAGGAGCGGTCGTCGTTCGAGGAAACATTCAGCCAGATGCTGACGCTGAAAATCTAATTTGAAAGCTGACCCCACTTCCATGTCCAAAGCCTTGCGGCGCATTTTGAGGTTCCGTCAAATGGCGGAGGAGCAGGCCCGGCTGGAAGTCGAACAGGCGGCCCAACTGGTGCGCCAGGCGGCCGCTGCCTGCGAGCGGCAGATTGCCCTTGAGCATGAGCAGCGATCCACGCTGGCTGAAAGCTGGATTTCTCGGCGAAACGAGGGCCCGGCGAGCGACGGCAAAGTCGATGGCGATTCGAGTACGGTCCGCGGAGAAGCCGCGGAAGAGAAAGGCTGGCTGATGGAAGAGGCCGTGCTGGAATTCTTCGGCTGGAAGCGGGTGCGACTGGAACAACTCCGCGAAGCCGAGCTGCGTCGTATGGAACCGATGATCGAGAACTACACGGAGCGTCGCCGCGAACTTCGCCAAACCGAGCAGCTTGTGGAACAGCAGGCCATGATCGAGGCGATGGAGCAGGACCGCCGGGCGCAAGCGCAGACGGATGAGTGGTTTTTGCAACGCAGCTCAATCCAGCAACGCCGAGAGCTACAGCGGGCGCAGAACAAGGAAAAGCCGGAAACCCCCGTGGAAGGAGCGCCTTCAGGAGTCTAAGAAGACTGCTTATCGGCAATTCTGAGCCAATCCTTATCGATCTCTTATCTCTCGGAATGACCTTTGGCACGCCATCTGCATTCATCTCCTTCAACAGGAGAAAGTGCCTGCATGAATTCAATCCCAGCCATCGATGTTGCTCCATCCAGGCTTGCGGTGCCGGCATCCGCCATCGCCAACCCTGGCGCGGCTGCCGGGGACAGCGTATTTGCCGATGCGATGCGCTCGGCCTTCTCGCCCGCCCATGCATCCCAGGCCGCTTCGAATAGTTCGGCCACATCGATTTCTTCCCGATCGCAGTCCAGTTCCGGGAGACATGCGAACAGTGCTGGCGACCCGGTGTCCCAAGACAACAGTCGGGGTGCGACGCAAGCGGGCCAGGTCCCGAACGGCAATCCTTTCGCGCAGGCGGCAAATGGCGCGGTGGAGAACGCGACCCCATCCTCCGGAATGTCCTCGCAAGGCTCGATCCCTGGTGGAGACGGTCCGGCGCCGACGACGGGGCAGGCCATGGCGCTGGCGCAGACAGAAAAAGCCGCCATCCAATCCGGCGCGGGCCCGGCAAAAGGGGACTCCGGCAGCGCAACTCAGTCCGCGGGCTTGCCCGCGGTCCCAGCCCGGAAGGAAACGCCGTCCGCAAAGGGTACGAATTCGGGCAGGATTGGCGGCGTTTCGGTTTCCCCTGCCACAGCGGCAATTGTGCCTGTCGTTGTGCCTAATACTCCGGCCGCTGGGACGAATGTTCCGGTAACGAAAGCATTGGGATCCGCCTCACCCGGAGCGAACATGGCGAGCGATCCTACCGGTGTGTCGAAACCGATCGGCGGCGACGCTACGTCCAAAACTTCCGTTCCCGGGCCTTCGGCAACGGCTTCAGCGTTGCCGGCCCGCGCTCCGCAAGAGGGTGCAAGCGGCGGTACTGACGCGATCCTGCCGCTGCTGGTGGGGGTGGGCGTGAAAGCGGCCGCGATGATGCCGGAGCAGGTTGCTGTCCCTAGCCGAGGGCCAGCCGGCGGTCCCGCGCCAGTACCGTCTCAAGGGGCACGAGGCGCGCAAGCGGAACAAGGGAACAACGAAAGACCGGCAGCGGCATGGAACTCCGCCGGCGCAACCGGCACGACATCGTCATCGCCCACCGATCAGAATGTTGGCCCTGCTGGAAATGCGGGAGGAAGCCAGGCGGCTGGAAAAGTGGAAGAAGGTCCGGCCAATGCCTCCACGACTGGGTCTCTCAATGCAGGAGCCGACACCAATCTATCCGGTGCCTCCACAACAGGCACGCCGGATACCTCCGGCAATAGCAGTCCAGCCTTCAAGAGTGGAAGCGGGCCCTCCGCTCACGACGGCAACAGCACAGGCGCAAGCAACGTCACGCCCGCGGCGCTGCCGCCAAATTCGACGACAGTCAGCGGAAGCGCGGGCGCGTTTGCGTCCTCTCTGTCTCCAGGACCTGGGATTCTGCATGGAAATGCCGCGGACCCAGGCACAGGCATCCTGGGCAACTCCAGTATTTTTTCCGCCCCCGGTCATTCCCGCGCCGCCCAAAATCCAGGGCCCTCGGATGCCGGATTGGCGGCCGGACAGGGAACATCTTCCGATGCTTTTGCGGCGTTGGACAGTGCGGCTGCCGGAGAGCGTGGAGTGCTGCTCCATGCCGCGCCGCATCAGGTTGCGGTCGGCATCGCCGACCCATCGCTGGGATGGGTAGAGGTGCGGGCGGAACGGATTGCGGGACAGGTCGCGGCTGCGCTGACCGCCGATTCGGCCGCGAGCCATGCGGCGCTTACTTCCGTCCTGCCGTCGATGGCAACGTATCTTCAGGAACAACGCGCCGGGGTCCAGCAGATTCACGTGGAAGCGGGCCTGGCCGGCGGTCAGCCGGGAACGGGATCGCAAGGACAGCCCTCCTCCCAAGGCGACGCCCGAACCAGTCCGGACAAGGCGGCAATGGCAAGCCCAGGAGACACCGGCTGGGCAGTTGCACCCCCCGGCGGCGGACCGATCCCCGCTTCCCTGGGAACAAATTCCATGTTCGAAGGGCGCCATTTCAGTATTCGCGCTTGAAAATCGCACGAGGTTGTCTACGAGGAAGGAAACGCGATTATGAGTCTGCTGAGTATTTTGGACCACGTGAAACAGGCCGTCGCTTCGCCGTTCGAATCGAAGCCGCAGGCGCAGGCAGCGGGAGCGAAGGCGCAGGCTGCCTCCTCCAGCGCGGGCAGCGCCGACGCTACGAGCGGTCCCCCTAACCAAGCGACGATCACGGCCAACGATTTTCTGACGCTGCTGGTCACCGAGATCCAGAACCAGGACCCGACGACACAGACCGATCCCATGCAGTACATTACGCAGTTGGTCGGGGTCAATAGTCTGGAACAACTGGTCCAGATCAACCAGACGTTGAGCGCGGGGACAGGGACCGGCACGACACCCACCACCGGCGCAGCGGCCAGCCCCAGTCCCGCTACGCCAGCCGCAGCCGCGGCCAGGAGCGTTTCATCGCTGCCATCGACAACTCCGGCCGCCGGACATCTCTTGCCGCTCGGCAGCCAGGCGCAACTGCCGGCATCCGCCGATACGGCAGTGGCGCGGGCGTTCACGCATGCATCCACCCTGCCGACTCAGGCCCTGCCGCCGACCCAGGTTCCGCTCAGTCCGGAGGTCATGCGGGCGCTGCAACATTCCATTCCCGGGGCGACCTTTACCGGGCCTTCCTCCCTGCCGGCCGCAACCACAGCCGGAGCGGGTGGCGCAACACGCTAGTCGAAGCAGTAGCGGTTCGCATGAGATTCGGGCAGCATTCACCAAAATTCTGTTTTTCCAGGAGAAAACGCATGGCTTCCTTTTCCATTCCACTGACAGGGTTGAACGCCGATCAAACGGAGCTCAACACCATTGCAAATAACATTTCCAACCTGAACACGACCGGATTCAAATCGCAATCCACCTCGTTTGAGGACCTGTTCTACCAACAGGTCGGCTCTTCCGGTTCCGGAGATCCGGTGGTGCAGGGCCAAGGGGTCAAGGTGGCGACCAATTCAACGGACTTTACGCCGGGCAGCATCAATACCACCGCGGGCAGCGCGAGCGACGTCGCCTTGACCGGAAACGGTTTCTTTGTGCTCAACAACGGCGGGGTCCCGGCATATACTCGCGCGGGAAATTTTCAAACGGACCAGAACGGCAATCTGACGAGCGTCGACGGTCTTGCGGTGATGGGCTATCCTGCCAGCCATGGGGTGGTCAATACGAATGCGCCGCTGGCGGCGATCCAGATTCCACTGGGCGCCACCCAACAGCCGCAGGCCACCACGCAGTTTTCCTTGAATGCGACGAACCTGAATGCCAGTGCGGCCGTCGGTACGGTCGTTCCCGCGCAAGTGACCGTGTACGATTCGCTGGGGCAAAGCCATGTGGCCACGGTGAACTTTACCAATGCAGGCGCCAATACGTGGAACTATGCCATCTCGCTGCCGGCGGGCGATTATACCGGAGCGACCGCCAACACCACTGGAACGCTGACTTTCAATAGCAGCGGCCAGTTGACGTCGCCCGCCGCAAACGTGACCGGCATCAGCTTTGCAGGCTTGACGGACGGGGCCAGCAATCTGAGCTTCAGTTGGGGCCTGTACGACGCGAACAACAACCCAACCTTGACCCAGGCGGCCTCGGCCTCGACGGTTGGCAGCACCACGCAGAATGGATATTCGAGCGGAAGCTATAGCGGTTTCTCGATCGGTTCCGATGGCACCATTTCGGTGCAGTTCTCCAATGGGCAGACGCAGGCTGTGGGCCAGTTGGCGGTGGCGATGGTCAATAATGAGCAGGGCCTTGCGCGCGTCGGCGGCAATAATTTCTCCGCCACCCTCGCCTCCGGCCCGGCCACCGTTGGCGTGGCGGGCACGGGTGGACGCGGCACCATGGAGGGTGGAGCGCTGGAGAACTCGAACGTCGATATCTCCAGCGAATTCTCCAACCTGATTGTGGCGCAAAGCGCCTATGAAGCCAACGCGAAATCGGTGACAACGTTCGATACGGTGACCCAGGCCACCATCAATATGATTCAATGATCCAGGGGTGACGGCTGCGGTCTACCCAGGCGAAGCGGGCCCCCGAGCTGCTTCGCCTGGCAACAAGCCGGCCCACTCGGCAGGACAAGAAGGAACATTGCGGATCTAAGAGCTTTCTCACCTTGCCGCCCTCGATTTTGGCCCCATTCCTGCACTTCTTCATGGCGTCATGGGAAACACATCCACGCCCACTCTTCTAAGACCCCTGCGACAGGACCCGCAGATCGCCCGGCACACTGGTGGGCCGCGGCAGACGCTCCCCGGTCCTCACAAAAAGGCGTCAGGGTGTGAAGCCAGCAGGGACCCCATCGTGCAACAGAGGTAGACAGAGGTAGACAGATGGAAGCGTTGCAGGAAACGAGTGCGCCGGAGAGCGATCGAGCGGCAGGAGGGTCCTTTGCGCACGGCAATTCTCCGAAGCCTGAGACCGCCCAGATGTCTCTCTCGATGCCCCAGCGCAACGCATGGCCCGCGATCGAATGGGTGCCGATTCAACTCGGCGTGGCCCTGCCGGTGCTGCGATTTTGCGTGCGCGATTTACTGGCGCTCAATCCCGGTCAAATAATCGCCACGGCCTGGTCGAGCGGCGACGATCTTCCGCTTTCGATTGAAGACGTGCAGTTGGCCTGGGTGGAGATGGAAGCTGTTGACCAGGAGATGGCGATCCGCATTACGCGGCTGTTATGACAATGGCCGTGCGGCACAACGAAAGACGGGATCGCAAGAGGAAGGATCGCGATGGACGGGGAAATGGTTGCAATGTGGAGAACAGCGAACGGGTTGGTGGGCGTGCCGGGACAGATGTCGCATCCGGCTTCGGATGCAACGTGGAATCCATCCGACGCAAGAGCGCGGGAATCTTCCCGACCCATCTCCGCCTGGCGGAGATGGGTCCCGTCTTTGGAGCGGACGCCGCCGCTGCTGCAGTTCATCGTGCGCGTTATGCAGTGGTTCAAGGTGAAATGCCATCCGACCGCGACGCCGGCTCCGCAATTACGCCTGGTGGGGCAATTGGCGTTAGGAGCGAAACGTCATCTATCGCTCGTGGAAGTGGGTGGCGCGCAATTTCTGGTCGGGGGCGGCGTTGACCATGTCACGGTGATTGTTCCTATTCCAACCGCCGATCCACTCCCGACAGAGAAACCGCACAATACGGGGCGGCCGCATTCGCTATGAATCTACCCGGGCTACTTCTGCTGGCGCCCGCTCCGCTGGTCGAGCCGACAACGAATGGGCTGCGCATCGCCGGCAACGGCACCGTGCCGTGGACGATCGTTTTCGTTCTCACGTTTCTCACGTTGATCCCAGCGCTGCTGCTTTCCATGACGCCGATGGTCCGCCTGCTGGTGGTGTTTCACTTTCTGCGCCAGGCGTTGGGCACGCAGACCGCGCCCAGCAACCAGGTCTTGATGGGTCTCGGTTTGATGATGACCTGGTTCCTGATGCACCCGGTATTGGTGCAGGTCGACCAGCAAGCGGTCGAGCCCTTTCGCAATGGCCAGATCACTGGCGCGCAGGCCATGGAGCGTGGCAGCAGGCCGCCGGAACTCTACATGCTGCATTACGCGCGGGAAAAAGATCTGGCCTTGTTTGCCTCCGCCACCATGGACAAGCGGCCGGCCAAGCCGGAAGACTTGCCCTTGCGTGTGGTGGTCCCAGCTTACATGCTTTCCGAACTCAAGGCCGGCTTTCAGATTGGAGCGGTCCTCTTTCTTCCGTTTTTACTGGTGGACCTGGTCGTTGCCTCGATCACGACGGCCATTGGAATGCTGCAACTGCCTCCGGTGGTGATCTCCACTCCGCTGAAAATCCTGCTGTTCGTCATGGTGGATGGATGGAACCTGCTGGCCGGATCGCTTTTAAAAAGCTTTTAAGACGAGGGCGGAAACGATGGGCAACCGCAACGCGGAAGAAAGGAAATCCTGAATGGGCCCGGACCAGGTGGCGGAACTCGCGCGGCATTTATTGACGGAAGCCATGCTTCTGTGCGCGCCCCTGCTGCTGGCGGCTGCGATCGTCAGCATTGGACTCAGCGTGCTGCAGACCTTGACTTCCATTCAGGAACAGACCATCACGACGATTCCGCGCCTGGCGACCGTGGCGGTCATGTCGATTGTTGGAATGCCGTGGCTGTTGCGTCAATTGGTTGGATACACCATCTCGCTGTTTCAGGATTTTCATCGCTACCTGGGTTGAACCGATGTCCGCGGGCGCGGGAGCGAGAAAACCGTCCGCGCGAAGAGATAAGAGCTGGGAAGTTTATGACGGGCTGGAGCGGATTTGTGGTCTCGGGCATCCTGGTGCTGATTCGTGTCAGCGGCCTGATGCTGTTCGCTCCTTTTTTCTCGTCGGCGGCCCTTCCGCGCACGGTGAAGGCAGTGTTTACGGTTGTGCTGGCGGGGCTGCTGACCCCGATTGCCGCCAGCCATCCGGGTGCCGTTCCCGCACTGGGGTTGATTTCGATGCTGGGGGAACTGAGCACTGGATTGTTGTTCGGCCTTTCACTGACGCTGCTGATGGAGATGCTGAGTTTCTCGGGCCAACTTCTGGGATTGCAGTTCAGTTTTTCGCTGGTCAATGTGCTCGATCCCAACTCCACCATCGAGACCCCGCTGTTGAGCCAGTTGCTGAACACGGTCGGCTTGCTGGTGCTGCTTGGCGCCGGGCTCGATCGAACGTTGCTATCCGCGCTGATGCATACGTTTGCCGTTGTGCCGGTGGGCACGGCATGGCTGGCGACCCGCACCAGCCTGGCGCTGCTTCAGATGACCGGCGGAGTGTTTCTGGCCGCCGTCCAGTTGTCGGCGCCGGTCATGGCAGCGACGCTGCTGGTGGAAGTGGTGGTGGCGCTGGTGGGCCGAATGTCGCCGCAGTTGCCGGTGCTGTTCGTGGGCATTCCGCTCAAGACCCTTATCGGCTACGTCGTTCTGATCGGTTCGCTTGGAGTATGGCCGCGCTTCATTGAGGCCCGCTTCGACGGATTGCTGGATCAAGGCATGCAACTGGTTCTCGCGGCACATCGAGCGTAGAGGCATATGGCAGGCGACAACGGCGACAGGACAGAAAAAGCGTCTCCGCGGCAAAAGCAGAAGGCGCGCGAGCGCGGCGACATGGTCCACAGCCGCGAGCTGACAAGCGCGATCGGAATGGGCGCGGGCGTGCTCGCGATCGGGATGATGGCGGAGCGTTTCGCCGTGGGCTGGCGGACGGCGTACGCGCAGGCGATCGATCTCGGCATTCACCGGGACATGAGTTTGCACGATGGCGCCGTGGTGAACGATATTGTGCGCGCGAGTTTGCTCCAGGCAGCAGTTCCTGTCGCGATCGTATTGGCGGCCATCCTGGCGGTCGGGCTTATCGTCGGCATGGCGCAGTCGGGAGGGTTGCAGTTCCATGGCGAGTCCATGCAACTGAACTTTGAGCGACTGTCTCCGGCATCGAACCTGAAGAACGCATTTTCGCTGCGCGCTTCCGCGCGCATGTTGAAGTCCCTGGTCCCGGCAATGCTTGTCATGGTGCTGGGCTGGGACATTTTGCAGCACACTGTCCTTGCAATGCCAGTGCTGTCATTGGCGCAACTGCCGCTGTTGTTTGAAAGCCAGTATCGCCTGCTGCTGGCAACCAGCGGCATTCTGCTCTGCTGGTCGGCGCTGGATTACGTAGTGGAGTGGCGCAGCTGGGAGCAGCGCCTGCGCATGAGCAAAGAGGACATGCGCAAGGAATACAAGGAGATGGAAGGCAATCCGCAGGTCCGCAGCCGCATTCGCTCCATCCAGCGGCAGATGCGCCGCCGCAAACTGCAGGCCGACGTCTCCCGGGCCAGCGTCGTCATCACCAATCCGACCCATTACGCCATTGCGCTGGAATTCAACTTCGAGACTCTGCAGGCCCCCAAGGTGCTGGCCAAGGGAAGAAACCTGATGGCGGAGCGGATCAAGGACGAGGCGCGCTGGGCGGGCGTGCCGATCGTCGAAAATCCTCCGCTGGCGCGGTCGCTCTATCGCTCGGTGGAGCCGGGACAGTCCATCCCGCACGACCTGTATGCGGCGGTCGCCTCCATCCTCGCATTCCTCTATCGCCAACGGGTGGAAGAAAAGATGCGCGCCAACTCTCGCGAACAGAAAAAATCGCGGGAGCAGGCCCCATCCCGCCGCGCATACCTCGCCCCGCCGTTGCGGCTTGGGCCAGGAATAGAAAATTCCATGGAAAGCAACGCCGACTTTGGCACGACGGATGCACCAGCCTCATCGACAGACACAACCATGACAGATTCACCCGCGCAAGGTCCGTCCAACGAAGCTCCCTCGACAGAAGGTCCGGCGGGTGAAGGTCCAGGAGCAGGCGTGTGAGCACGCAAGTCGTCGTTCAGAACCCGCTAGAGTCCCCGCAGCAGGGCAGCAGTCTGCTGCGCTGGCTGACGCCGGAAGTCGCGCGCCGCGCGCACGAAATGCTGCTGCCGGCAACGGCGATCAGCATGGTGCTGGTCATGCTGGTTCCGTTGCCGGCCTTCGCGCTCGATCTGCTCTTGACGCTTTCGATTACGGCGTCCTTCCTGGTCTTTCTCTCCGCCGTGCAACTGCGCCGCGCCGTCGAGTTCTCCGTCTTTCCGACCCTGTTGTTGCTGCTGACGCTGTTTCGCCTGTCGCTGAACCTGGCCTCCAGCCGCCGCATTCTTCTGCATGGGTTCGAGGGGACCGGCGCCGCCGGGCAGGTGATCGAGGCCTTTGGGCAGTTTGTGGTGGGCGGCAATTACATCGTTGGATTTGTCGTCTTCCTGGCGTTGATCGCCATTCAGTTTCTGGTGGTGAGCCATGGGGCGGTGCGCACCGCTGAGGTGACGGCGCGGTTCACTCTCGACGCGCTGCCGGGCAAGCAGATGGCCATCGATGCGGACTTGAACGCCGGAGTCATCAATGAGGCGACGGCCCGCAAGCGGCGCGAGGCGATCGCGCGCGAAGCCGAGTTTTATGGCGCCATGGACGGCGCGGCGCGCTTCAACCAACGAGACTCGATGGCGACCATATTAATCACCGCGATCAATATTATTGCCGGGCTGCTGATCGGGGTCTTTCAGCAGAACATCGCTGTCGGCGAAGCGCTGAAGACCTATACCGTGCTTACCGTCGGCGACGGCCTGGTCACGACGATCCCATCCCTGCTGGTTTCCGTGGCGGGCGGCATCGTCTTGACGCGCGCCGCGTCCTCCTCCAACTCCCTGGGCACAGAGATCGGGGCCCAGATCTTTGGGCGTCCCAATACCTTATGGATTGCAGCCGGCCTATTGACCATCATGGCCCTGATCCCCGGTCTGCCCAAGCTGCCCTTTCTGCTGATGGCGGCGGGCCTGGGCTACATGGCATACCGGATGCCCGCACCCGCGGCGGCGGTGGAAAACGAAGCGGCCGCGCCCGGGAAAGACGGCAAAGCGGCCGCCGGCGCGCCGGCGGACAACCTGGCCGCGCTGTTGCCGATCGACGACTTGAGCCTCGAAATCGGCTTTCAGTTGATTCCGCTGGTCGATGAAAAGCAGGGTGGCCAGATGCTGGCGCGGGTCCGCGCGCTGCGCAAACATCTCGCCAAGGAACTGGGCTTCATCATTCCGCCGGTGCATATTACGGACAACCTGCGCCTGAAACCGCGCGAGTACATCATCTCCTTGCGCAACACGGAGATTGCGCGCTGGCAAACGGAAGGCCACCAACTGCTGGCCGTCAACGCCGATCCCAAGGCGCGCGCCTTGCCGGGAACGGAAACGCGAGAGCCGGCCTTCGGGGTGCCGGCGCGGTGGATCCAGCCGTCGCTGGCGGAACAAGCCATGGCCGCCGGATATTCCGTGGTCGATCCCACCACGGTGATCGCCACCCATCTTGGAGAGGTGATTCGCCGCGAAGCGCATCGCCTGCTGGGACGCGCGGAAACCAAGCGGCTGCTCGACAGTCTGCAAGAGACCCATCCCAAGCTGATCGAGGAACTGGCACCGAAACTGATGACGCTGGGAGAAGTGCAGCGGGTCTTGCAGCAACTGTTGCGGGAACAGGTCTCGATTCGCGACCTTGGATCGTTGCTGGAAGTCATGGTGGAAGCCGCCGCGACCAACAAGAACACGGTCCATCTTGTGGAAACGATCCGGCAATCGATGGGCCGCACTCTGATGCAGCCGATGCTCGATGCCGAGGGGCAAATGCGCGTCTTTGTGCTCGACCCATCGCTGGAAGAGGAAGTGCTGGCCACGGTGGAGGGAGAGAGCGCGCAACGCCTGCTGGGCGATGGAAGCCAGCCGTCGCGCAACGCCACCACCTTTTTGCGGCGGATCGTTGAGTCCTGGAAACAATTGACCGGGGGAGCGTCAGTTTCGGGGAGTCCGGTGCTCCTATGCTCCAGTCCGGCCCGTTATTACCTGCGGCGCTGGCTGGAGCCGTTTATGCCGCGGGTGGCCGTGATCGCGCCCGCCGAGCTGCCGGCGGACATGCGGGTGCGCTCGTTAGGGACATTGAGTTAGCTGAAAGGCGCCGGAAGATGGCCCGCCGGCATGCAGAAGGAGAGAGCAGAATGCCTGTACCGAAGTTTCCATGCACGGCAGACCGTGAACCCAAGGCCCCCATTCCGCTGCTGACCGGTCAACTTCAGCCGGAGGCTGAAGCGAGCGCAGCATCCTTGCCGGACGCGCCTTTCCAGCAGATGGACGCAGCCGAGCGCGAACAAATCCTGATCGAGCATCTGCCGGTGGTGCGCTTTATCGCGCGCCGCATTCATGAACACCTGCCCGCGCATGTGGAGATGGACGACCTGGTGAGCGCGGGCATGGTCGGATTGGCGGACGCATTCAACAAATTCGATGCGGGCAAAAAGGTACAGTTCCGCAGCTATGCCCAATTTCGCATTCGCGGGGCCATTCTCGACAGCCTTCGCACCTTGGACTGGAGCCCGCGCGATCTGCGCCGCAAGGGGCGGGCCATCGAAGCCGCCATGCATCGTTTGACCGGACGTCTGGGCAGGACGCCCTTGGAGAACGAAATCGCCGCCGAGATGGACATGTCTTTGCAGGAATATCAACACCTGTTGACGGACCTGCGAGGCCTGGAAATCGGCAGTCTCGATGTGGGCCATACGGAGGATTCATCCGAGGATGAAGTGGCGTATATGCCCAGTTCGCCGGAAGAGGGGCCGTTGTTCCACTGCCTGAAGGGAGAGATGCGGGCCAGACTGGCGGATGCGATCGCCGCATTGCCGGAGCGGGAACGGCTGGTACTGACCCTTTACTACTACGAGGAAATGACGATGAAAGAAATCGGACTCACGCTGGATGTGGTGGAGTCGCGCGTTTCCCAGATCCACACCTCCGCGGTGTTGCATCTGCGGTCCTTGCTGGCGAATCCTCCCGCGTCCGCCGCCAAAGAGCGTACCGGCAAACGGAATGCGGGCCGTCTCCGGATGCAGCGGCCAGCACATGCGGGACCGGGCGCAGTCCCTCCCGGCAAACGCACTGGAGAAGGGCGTCCACTGGCGCCGCGGGCTGAGGAGGGAGAGAACAAATGGATAAGCCGCTAGCGCAGGAAGAAATCGATGCCCTGTTTGCCGCAGCCCGCACTCGTGTCAGAAGCGTCAAGGAGCCGCCGGCCAACGCGCGGATGCAGCTTTTCACCTTCTCCCGCGTCGGCCAGATCAATAACGAGCAGATGCGCGCCATAAGCCTGCTCAACGACAATTTCGCCCGCAACCTGACGCATAACCTGGGCGCGTTTCTGCGCAGCCGGTTTCAGGTGGCTTTGGCCTCGGCGGAACAGTTGCCATATTCGGAGTTTGTCGAGCGCGTTCCGGACATCTGCTATGTCGCCTCCGTCCGGCTGGAGCCGCTAGGGGCCGTCTGCGGCCTGGAACTGGACCTGGCGCTGGCGCTTCCCATGATCGACCTGTTGCTGGGCGGAGAGGGCAAAGCGGCCGCGGTACGCGAGTTGACCGACATTGAGGAGTCGATCCTGGCCAGCGTGGTGGAGGTAAGCTGCCGCGAGTTGACATCGGCCTGGCAGCCGGTGGGGTTGACGTTCAATTTTGAAAAGCGGCAACAGCAGACGCAGATTGCGCGCCTGATGTCTCTCACGGAAAAGACGCTTTCCATCAGTTTTGAAATTCGTATGCCGCATGTGCAGGGAAACCTGAACCTGGTCTTCCCGGCCGTTGTTTCCAACACCATTCTGCGTCGGCTGATTACCGATTGGGGACGGCAAAACCGGCGCCGTTCTCCGGAGGTCCTGGCCCGCATGGGAGAACGGCTGCAGCACATTCGGCTGCGGGGCGCTCTCCAATTGCCCTCCGTGCGGGTCCCTGCCACCGAGGTAGACGCGTTGCAGCCGGGTTCGATCGTGCGTTTGAACCTGCCGGCAACTTCGCCTTCCGAACTGCGCATCGGCGGGATCCCTCTGTTCCACGCCATTCCGGTGCGCGCCGACCAACATCGTGGAGCGCAGATTACCGCGAGAAACAACCCTTTGTTGAACCGGGCCGTGGAGTGATGCCGGCCAGGCAAACGAAAGCGTAATGCGCGACGGGAAACCCCGTTCCGCCGTATGAAAAATGAGGTTGTCCATGATGGCAAGCAATCGAAGAGTTTTGGATTTGTGGATCGAGGTCGCATGCGCGCAACTGGAAGAACTGCTGCGCGTTCCGGTGGGGGCCCAAGCCACCGAGGACATTCCGCAGGCGGCCAGCGCCTATCGCAGCCAGTTGCTGTTCGAAGGCCCCGTGCATGGAGTGATGTATGTGACCGCCTCGGCGGCCAGCATGGTGCAATTGGCGCAAATGGTTGTCGGGGAGCCGGTCGACCCGCATGCTGCCTGGACAGAAGAAGGGCTGGAGGCGTGGCAGATCTGGCTGACTGCGGCCAGCGGCAAGCTAGCGGCGCGTCTGTCGGAAGAATTCCCAGAAGCTTCTCAGGGCCCCTGTGGCATTCTGTTGCGCGAAACCACGGCGGTCGAGGGAGTGCATCTGGCCTCCGGACCCGAGACGGCCGCCTCCGGCGCCGCCGTCCAGGAATGGCTGCTGCGGGCGGGGGAGGGGGAAATTGCGCTTTCCGTCAGTTTGCAGGTGAAATTTCCCGGCGAAGAGTTTCCGGTTTCCGAGGCGGATGCATCCCCGGCGGCGAGCGCCCCAGCGGGGCAAGAAAGCGAAGAGAAGATGGAAGACCCTGCCCAGGAAATCGAGGCCGACATTTCGTTGCCGGCGGTCGCGCCGAATCCTCCCGCAGACGGCCCGGTCTTCCAGCCTGCGCAGGAGGACAAAAAAGAGTTGCAGGATGGGGAGCGTCAGCCGGCCCCGCAGCAGACCGAGGACCCTCGCGCGCCGGAGTCGAACCCTCCGTCTTCAAAGCCCGGCAATGGGCAGCGGCTCGACCTGCTGCTCGATATCGAACTGGAGGCGACGCTTCGTTTCGGCGCACTGGAGTTGCCGCTGCGAGAGGTGTTGGAACTGGGTCCCGGCGATGTTTTGCCGTTGGATCGGCACGTGCGGGAGCCGGTCGATCTGGTGGTCGGCGACCGTATTGTCGCCCGCGGCGAAGTGGTCCTGGTCGAAGGAAATTTTGCCCTGCACGTTACCGAGGTGGCGGAGCCGCGCCGCCGGTTGGAGACCATTCGATGCTTGTTCTAGACATTTTTACAGCCGGGACACGCTGCGGAACGGTCCACGCAACCGGACGCCTGGAAACAGCGTTCCCGGCAACGGAAATCGAAGACGACGAAGGCGGAGGTAAATGACGATGTGGATGGAGCAGCTACAGACAGGCAGAAAGGCGGCGCTTATGGAGCTTACCCCGACTTGGGCGGAAGCTGCCCGGAGTCCCGATGCGTGGCCATTGCCCTGGGGCAGGACAGCCCAGCACCCCTCTCTTTTAAATACCTGCATGAATGCCTCCTGCAAAACCAGCTGGCTGCGGTTGTGGAGGCGGCGGAATGTTCCTCGCTTTGAGGGGCAATGGGCATGCAGCCAGGAATGCATGCGCGTGCTGATCGAGCAGGCGGTGGAACGGGAGCTGGGCGACGGAACGCCGCTGGAACCCAAAAAACACAAACACCGCATTCCGCTCGGGCTGTTGATGTTGTCTCAGGGATGGATCACCCAGGAACAATTGCGCAAGGCGCTCGAAGCGCAGCGCGAGGCTGGGGGGAAGGCGCGCATCGGCGCGTGGCTCATGCGGCAGGCGGGCCTTTCCGAGGAGCAGGTCACTCGCGCGCTCAGCATGCAATGGGGGTGCCCGGTGCTGTCTCTTACCGGTCATCAGCCGGAGGCGGTCTCGACGCTGATTCCGCGAATCCTGTTGGACACCTATGGAATGGTGCCGCTGCGCAATGGCTCCAGCCGGTTGGCGTACCTTGCCTTTGAAGACCGGATGGATTCCACGGTGGCCCTCGCGGTGGAACGGATGAGCGGAATCCATATCGAGTCGGGCGTGGTAACGGCATCGCAATTTATGCGTGTGCATGAGCGGATGATGGGGGCCGCCTTTCCAAAAACGCAACTGATGGAAGTGAAATCGTCAAGCATGGTGGCAAGAGAAATAGCTGCGGTGATCGAGCGGGTCCGCCCGCACCAGACAAAGCTGGTGCGGATGCACCGGTACTTCTGGTTACGCCTGTGGCGCACTCCCGCGCCTGCCTTGTCCGTGTCTGGATCGCAGGCGGGCCCCCGCGGCCTTGTGCCCAGGATCCACCAGGTGGAAGATGTCCTCATTCGCTTGCAGCCCGAAGACTAAATGCGGTGGGTCCCATGCCCGGGCCTCCATGCGGGCGGCATCGCAGTCGGCGTGCGAGCGGGACCGCCCGCAACGGCTGGGAGAGGACACTGCAAGGAGCGCTTTCATCCGGCCCGGGCGATGCGGGCCGCCGAGATGAGCCTTTTCTAATCTCTCAACCGCCCACTCCGGCACGCACAGTGCATATAGACCCAGCATTGGAGAAATCAGGCAAACGTGGACAGCGGATATTATGCGGCATTTACCGGATTATTGGCGCGCCAGCAGGCGATGGACGCTGTTGCCAACAATCTTGCCAATACGAACACCACCGGCTTTCGCGCCGAGCGAGAGTTTTTCAGCGATGCGCTGACCGGCCCGAACGCCTTCGGCTCGCAGTTGAACGCGGCGGTGAACGACTATGGCGTTTTGGGCGGCAACCAGATCGACCTTTCGCAGGGGCAGATGGTGAGCACCGGAAATCCTCTGGATCTCGCTCTTGAAGGGCAGGGCTTTTTTGCTGTCGAGGACCAGCAGGGCAACATCCAATACACGCGCGATGGATCGTTTACCCGTTCCACCAAAGGCGTGCTGACGACCCGTCAAGGCGAGCCAGTCCTGGATGTAAAGGGAAAGCCCATCACCATTCCGACGGGTGCCGTGACGATAGCGGGCGATGGCACGGTTTCGGTGAATGGGGGCGTGGCGGGGAAGGTTGGCGTGTTTACCTTTGCGGCCGGAACGCCACTGGTCCCGGAAGGAGTCAGTCGCTATCAGGCGCCGCCGAAGTCGGCGAAGCTGACAACGGCGGCCGTGGTGCATCAGGGAAAATTGGAAAGTTCCAACCAGAATGTCGTCGAGGGAACGCTGCAGTTAATTCTGGTGCAGCGGCAGGCGGAAATGATGATGAAGGCCCTGTCGGTTTTCAGTAACGAGCTGGACCTACAGGCGAGCCAGGATCTGCCGCGGGCGTGATTCGACCAAGTTCCGTGGCGACCGGTTGCATGTTCCGCGAAACGCAGTAGCGGAGGAACGAAGCCGGGCAAATAAGGAGAAGCAGCCATGATTCGCGCTTTATACACAGCCGCCAGCGGGATGAGCGCCGAGCAGCTCAACCTCGATACGATCGCCAACAATCTGTCCAACTCCGGCACCGTCGGATTTCGCAGCAAGCGGCTTCAGTTTCAGGACATGATCTATCAAAACCTGATTACTCCAGGAGCGGCGCAAAGCGCGCAGACAGTCTCCGCCGGCCTGCAGGTAGGTCTGGGAACGCGCTCGACCGAGAGCGAGACGATCCTGACCCAGGGAGGATTCAACCAGACCAATAACCCGCTCGACCTGGCGATCCAGGGAAACGGATTTTTTCAGGTCCAGCTTCCCGACGGGACGATTGACTACTCGCGCGCCGGCAATTTCCAGCTCAACAATCAAGGCCAAATGGTGGATGTCAACGGCAACCTGCTGTTGCCGGCAGTGACCGTGCCATCCAATGCCACCTCGGTGACGATCACGCAGTATGGCGTGGTGAACGCGAGCCTTCCCGGTCAGGCCAATCCTTCGCAGCTCGGTCAGATTCAGCTCGCCACATTTTCCAACCCCGGGGGATTGAACAATGTCGGCTCCAACCTGTTTCAGGCGACGCTTTCATCCGGACAGGCGGTGCTGGGCAATCCGGGAGACGCCACCGGCGTGGGGACCTTGCAGCAGGGATATCTGGAAAACTCGAACGTCGATGTGGTGCAGGAATTTGTCGCGATGATCATGGCGCAGCGCGCCTATGAGAGTAACGCGAAGGTGGCCACGGCCGCCGACAACATGTACCAGCAGGTGAACAGCCTGGTGAAGTGAGGGCCGTGAAATTGTTGCATCGCACACGCGTTTGCAGCGGAAGCTTGAGAAGTCCAATGATGCTGAGAAGGACCATCCTCGGAGTATTGGTCACGCTGATCGGCAGCTGCGCCTTGGGCCAGACGGCCTGTACGGCGCGCACGCCGCAGCAGGCGCTTCCGCCGGGATGGAAGGTCCAGTTTCAGGATGTGAAATCGGAGGCGGCCTCCAGCCGGTACCGGCTGGTTCGTGTCGTGCTGGATCCCGCGTTACAGCGCCGCTGGGCGTTCATCGGAAACTGTGCCCATCCGGAATGGCCGCTCCAGGCGGTGGCGGTTGCTGCAGCGCCGGCGGCGCTTCCCGCTCCAGATGCATCTTCCGCGGCGCAGGCCGCGCTTGTTCCAGCCGGACGCGTTCCACATCGGACCGTCGCCGTCCGTGCAGCCGTTCTCCCCCAGCCCTCCCCCCCATTCCCGGCTGTGCGCATGTCCCCGGGGTTGTCCGCGCCTGTTTCCTCCGCGGTGACGCCGTTGGTCCGCGCCGGAGACCGGGTGCATCTCTGGAGTTCCGAGACCAATGTCCGTCTGGAGATTGAAGTGGTCGCCCTGGAGTATGGGCGTGCCGGCCAGGTCATCCGTCTGCGGCGTGTCGGCCAGGGAACGTTGTTGGCCGGAGTGGTCGTCGGCAAGGATTCCGCGGAGTTGATGCCATGAATCGAGGGTCGTTTTCCCGCAGGACCGCGGGCGCGGCGGCCTTGCTGCTGGCGTCGCTGTTTCCTTCTCCTCTGGCATGGGGGAAAAAGAAGGACCTCTCTCAGATCAAACCGAACCCGGCCAGCGAAGACCTGGCGCAGTACATTGCGCGGGTGCGCAAGATGTATCCGGGACAGATGAGCGATGGTTCCACCTGGAGCGCAACGGGAAGACTCACTTCGTTGTCGACCGATGTCAAGGCGCTGAATCCGCACGATCTGATTTCCATCGTGATCTCGGAAAATCTGTCGGCCTCGACGGGCGGGACGGTGAAAAACTCCCGAGCCTCCACGGCCAACTCGCAATTGAGCGCATTGTTCGGACTTTTCTCCAACTCCAGCGCCGCAAACAACGCCGTCAATCAAAATGCTTCTTCCAGCCTGAATGCCCAGGGCCAAAGCGTGACCGACTCCAGCTTGAATACGACCATCGGCGGAGAGGTCGTCGATGTTTTGCCGAATGGCATTCTGGTGATCGAAGCCGCCCGGCAATTGGAGTTCAGCCAGCAAACGGAGACGATCGTGATGCGCGGGCTGGTGCGTCCGGAAGATGTCAGCCCGAGCAATCAGGTGCTTTCGACCGCCATCTCCGGCCTGCAGGTCCAAGTGGTGGGCAAGGGCATCGTCAACGACTCCACCTACCGGGCCAACCCAATTGTACGCATCTTGCAGCGCATTCTGATTCCCTGACATTGAGAGTAGCGGACCGTGAAAAAGATGAGGGGCCCAGAGAAAAACCGAGAGGGACGCCGCCGCCGGTACGGTGCGGTTTCGCTGTGTCTGCTGCTGTCGATGACAATGGATTGCGCCCTGGCGCAAATCCCCGCGACGATTCCGGCCAGCGCCGCCCGTCCCCAGGCGGGGCCCTCCCCGACGCCTGCGGTCCTGGACAAAGCAAAACCGGCAACCATCTTTCCCGCAGCCCTTCCGGCGACTGCGCCCACAGCGCAGGAGGCATTGATCAAGGATGTCAGCTCGGTCCAGGGCATTCGCGACAACCAGTTGATTGGCTACGGGATTGTCGTTGGGCTGCAAAATACCGGCGACAGCCAGATGACGTATTTCCCTTTGCAGACGTTGCTGTCCACCTTGCAGCGTCTTGGCATCGTGGTGCCGTATCCCCTGACGACCATCATGGTGAAAAACATGGCCGGGGTGTTTGTGGAGGCGACGCTGCCGCCCTTTGCCCAGCCGGGTTCCAAGATCGATGTCACCGTATCGTCTACCGGAGATGCCCGCAGCCTGACCGGCGGCATGTTGCTGATGTCTCCTCTCTACGGACCGGACGGACAGATTTATGCGGAAGCGCAAGGGCCCCTGGTCGTGGGCGGGTATTCGATCGCGGAAAATGGCAACGCGAAGCAGATGAATTTTCCCACCACCGCGCGCGTGCCGAATGGAGGGATTGTCGAACGGGCCGTGCCCTTCGACCTGGCGCATCGGCATACCCTTACGCTGATGTTGAATGACGCGGATTTTGAGACCGCGACACAGATGGCAGGGACCATCAACCGGTCTCTCGGCGCTACCCTGGCCCGCGCCATCGATAGCCGCCGCGTCGATCTCACGGTCGCCGCCGGACAGGATGTTCCCCAGTTGCTGGCGCAGGTGCAATCGCTGCCCATCCATATGTTCCCCAGCGCCCGCGTGGTGGTGAATGAACGTACCGGCACGGTGGTGATCGGAGGCAATGTCCGGCTACAGCCTGTTTCCATCCTGCACGGCGGATTGCAGATCGATGTCGAGACGGAGTTCCAAGTCTCTCAGCCGAACGAGTTCGGCACTGGCACGACAGAAGTGGTGCCGCAGACGCAAATCCAGGCCAATAATCTTCCTGTCAATCGGATTGAGTTGAAACGAGGTTCGACGGTCGACGATCTGGTGCGCAGCCTGCAATCGATCGGCGCAACCGCAACCGATGTGATTTCGATTTTGCAGGCCATGAAGCAGGCGGGATCGCTCGAAGGCGAACTGGAGGTGATCTAGTCATGCGGATTGCAAATCCTGCCTTGCCGCCCACTCTGGAGGGCGGCGCGCGCGCGACCCCGAGTCCGCAACTGGTGAAGGCGGCCAACGCGTTTGAAGCCAATTTTTTAGGAGAACTATTGAAACCTATGCGTGAAGACCCGCTGTTCGGCAACGGCAGCGGTCTCGGCGGAGATGGCCTGGGCAGCGATGGCCCGAGCAGCGGCAGCATGGGAACGATCGCCAGTCTGGCATCGGAGGCGCTCGCCCAGGCAATCGCCAAGCAGGGCGGGCTGGGGATTGCAAAGATGGTGCTGGCCCAGCTTGCTCCAGTGGAAGAGTCCTCATCGCAGACCGCCGCGGCACTGGCCGGACCCAAATGCGGCGATTGCGCCAGGCAGTTGACGATAGGGCAGGAGGCTGCAACCGCGCTGGATTCCGGCAGCGTTGCGATGCTGGGGCAGGGAAATTTGCCTGCGGCGGCAGCCAACGGCGCCCCAAGAAATGCAGGCGATAAACTGGCGCGTGGAGCGGCTTCCGAGCAGCATGACGGCGGCCCTCGGTCGATGCAAGTCGTCCGTGCCGCAGGGTCTGTGAAGAAATAATCGGTCGGCGTATGGAGAACGTCCTTCAGGAGGTTGCAGCGAAATGTCGGTCCGGGTCATCTCTCCGTCTTTCCGGTTTTTTCGCTAAAGTCTTTCTCCGGTTTTGCCGATTTGTTGAATTGTGGAGGAACATGCAATGAACTTGCCAGGAATTTTAAATAGCCTTCCCGATCTTCTGCGTTCGCAGCAGACGGGCAAATCGGCGCCTGCAACTTCGGATGCGACCGCTTCGGGACCGCCGCTGGCGGTCCCGAATGGCGGCAAGACGGACCAGGCGAACCTGAGCAGCAGCGGACTGGCGGCGGCGCAGGCCGCATCTTCCGATGTGCGCATGGAAAAAGTGCAAAGCGTGCGCACCGCCATCGATGGCGGCACCTATCAGGTCTCCGCCCAGAATGTCGCGGACAAGGTGATGCAGAGCCTTCTTGGGTGAAGATCGCCATGGGCGATACCGCTCAACGGCAGACATCCGCAAGCCCATCAGGGAGAGAGGGAAAGAAGAATTGGCCCGATTGCAGCAATTGATCGAGGAAACGGTGGCCGCGCTGACGGTGCTGGACGCGCCGGCGCTGGAACGCATACGCTCCGAGGTCCAGGGATTGACAGCCGTCCCGCTCGCTTCGGCGGAGCTGGCAGCGGCCGTATCCTCCCATCGTGTTTTGGGCGCTTTGTTGCGGGAGACAGAGCGGAACTTAAGGTTGTTTCGGGTGGGTCCGGTTTCCGCGCTGCAGGTTTCAGAGACTGGATGTTACGCGTTTCCGCCGAGCTAATGGATGGTCTTGCCCGCACGTTTCGGAGATGGCTTCGTGGGTTTTTGGGTTGCGGGGAAGCCAGTTGTGAAGCGGCACTGCGGGAAGGGTAGGGAAGATGGCAACACTGAACTCCGCATTGCAGATTATGGCGGGCGCTCTTACTGCCGATCAGGCAGCGCTGGACGTTACATCGAACAATGTGGCGAACGCGAACACCCCCGGTTATACGCTCGAAACCCCGGTGTTCCAGTCCAGCGATTCCGTGACCATCAACGGCATCTCGTATGGCCAGGGCGTGCAGATGACCGCCGCCCAATCCCAGCGCAGCCTGGTGCTGGATGCCTCCGTCCAGCAACAGACGCAGACGCAGCAGGCCACCAACAGCCAGTGGACGGCGCTGACCCAGGTGGAAAATATTTTCAACCAGGTGACGACGTCCACCAGCAGCAGTACGGGCGTGAACAGTCTGGGAGACCTGGTGACCAATTTCTTCAATTCGCTGAGTCAGCTTGCCGCCACGCCTTCCAGCGTTTCCCTGCGGGAAAGTGTGCTGACAGCGGCCGGGCAGATGACCTCGGCGTTCAACAGCGCGGCCACCCAACTGAATCAGCAGACCGCTTCCTTGAACACTCAGGTGCAGGGTGTCGTGAGCCAGATCAATCCGCTGCTGACATCGATCGCACAGTTGAACCAGCAAATCTCCGCCTCCAGTCCCAGCGCCGGCGCGGGCCAGTTGGAAGATCAACGTCAGTACGACCTGCAGCAGCTTTCTCAATACATCGGCATCAATGTTGTCCGGAATGAAGACAACAGCATGACCGTTACGACGACCGGCGGAGCGTTGCTGCTGTCGAAAAGCCAGGCGTTCCAGTTGACCACCAGCAATGTCGGAGGCAATGTGGATGTATTTACCAGCGCTCCCGGAGGGGCCGCCGACATCACCGCGGCCCAGACCAGCGGCGGGGGACAGCTTGCCGGACTGCTCACCACCCGGAACCAGGACATTCCATCCATCCTAGGCCAGATCAACACCCTGGCCTCCGGGGTAGCGACGCAGATCAACTCCGTGCAGGCTGGCGGCACAGACCTGAATGGAAACGCCGGACAACCGCTGTTCACCATTTCCGCGACCGATCCGGCGGCGAGTCTCTCTGTTGCGCTCACGAACCCATCGCTGATTGCCGCGTCCGCCCCGGGAAATGGCCCCGGAGACAACACCAACCTGGAAAGCATGATCAACGTTCAGAATCTCGCTACGGTGAGCGGCCAGACCCCAGCCAATTTCTACGCATCCTTTATTTCCACGCTTGGAAGCGAAGTGTCCGGGCTCAACACGCAGAACCAGGCCCAGCAGGCCTCGCTGACCCAGGTGCAGTCGCAAGTCAATGCGCTTTCAGGTGTTTCTCTCAATGAGGAAGCGGCCAACTTGCAGACCTATGAGCGGGCATACCAGTCCGCGTCCCAGGTCTTCAACATCATCGATACGCTCGTCATGAGTGCCTTGAATCTCGGGATGCAAACCCCGGTCAGTTAGTCGGAGAAAGTATGAGAATCGATCCACACTACGTTCAAAACCTGGTTGCGGCGGCCAACCAAAACACGGCCAACCTGCAGCAGTACAGCACGGAGCTTGCGACCGGGGTCAGCGTGAACAGCCTGTCGGACAATCCTTCCGCTGCCTCGCAGGATTTCCTGCTGCGTTCCGAACAAAGCGCCAACGACAACTTTGTGCAGACAGCCAGCGGCGTTTCGGGCGCGTTGCAAGTTACGGATACGGCCCTGGGCAGCGTCGTCGCACAGATTACCCAGGCCATTTCCCTGGCGACGCAAGGGAACAATGGCACGCTGAACGCCGGCGACCTCAGCTCGATTGCGAACCAGTTGACTGGAGTGCGGTCGGAAATCCTCTCGCTGGCCAACACCAGCTATCAAGGACAGTTCGTCTTCTCCGGCAGCCAGACCTCCACGCAGCCGTTTTCGCTGAACACGAGTACGACTCCCGCCACGGTGGTCTATTCCGGGGACACGGTGAAGAATGCGATTCAGAGTCCATCCGGCCAGAGTTTTCCCTTGAATGTGCCGGGCAACCAGGTTTTCGGCTCGGGCAGCACCGGAATCCTGGCGACGCTGAGCAACCTGATTGCCAGTTTCTCTTCCGGTAAATCCGACGTTGCCAATACCACTGCGTTGACTACCGATCTGCAAGGCATCTCGCAACAGCGGGTGATTATCGACAACTCGATCTCCGCGCTACAATCCTCCAGCACCTATACGCAAAACCAGACCACCCAACTGCAGGCGGTGCAGGACACGCTGGTCCAGGCCAATACCACGCAGGTAGCCGCCGAATTGAGCGCGTCGGAAACCCAGGGGACAGCACTGATCGACACCATTGCGGCGCTGGACCAACAACCCACCTTGTTCACTGTCCTGAAGTAATCGAAGCCCATCTGCGTCCCGCGCCGATGGATTTCCAATGCATGTTTCGCCGCCGCAAAAGACGACATGCCGTTCTCTCAACGAAATGGACTGGCTTTGGCCATCGCCGACGCGGGAAAGCCGTGGCGGGAGGTCCGCAACAGAGACCCATGCAATTGTTGCCGGTCCGGCCCCGCTGTGGGGGACGTAGCGACAGGGTTGTGTCCGGCAGACAAATGTTCCATCGCCGGGTCTTGTTGTCGAGTGGGCAGCACAATGATATCGACACGCCGATTTCTGCTGCGGCCCGCAGATGTCAGATTGCTGGCGACGGGGTGATATTGCGCATATCCGGCTGCTGAAAGTCGCTGGGGGACGATGCGATCGTCTTCAATGAACAAGCGGGTCAGCACGGTGGCCCGTGCCGTCGAAAGCTCCCAATTGTCGGCATATTGAGCATTGTGGATCGGCACGTTGTCGGTATGGCCCTCAATGCGGACATCGTAAGGGGTAGTGGCGATGGCCCTGCCAATCGCGTTCAGCGCGGGCAAGGAGGACGCTATCGGAATCGCAGATCCGCTGTGAAAGAATCCGGCGTCACTTAAGGAGATGAGCAGACCTGCCCGACCCAAGGCCACCGTGACGGTACCATTTTCGATCTGAGGCGCCAGGGTCCGTTCCATCCTTCGCTTTAAATTGCGCAGGTCGATCATGACCATTGCCATCGAAGCAACATCGCCTTCCATTGCGACCGACTGGGGAACGACCGCGACGACCCCGCTCAAGTCCGGTTTCCTTGTAACGGGGGGAAAAATGCCCATGGTTTGGAAAGCGGTGCGGATGGAATATTCGGCTTGCTGGGTTTTCTTGTGGTCCTGCTGCGAGCTGGCAAACATCACGACGAAGAAGGCAAACAGGAGCGTAACAAAGTCGGCGTAGGAGACCATCCAGCGTTCATGATTGACATGATGCTGTTTTTTTGTCCGGCTCATGCCTTCACGCCTTTCGATCGGACCCTTTGCTCCTTCAGAAACGTCTTCAATTTCAATTCCACCATGCGGGGATTCATGCCCTCCAGAATGGCGATGACGCCTTCCAGCATCAGTTCCTTTTGGCGGTGCTCCTCGCGGTAGCGGATCTTGAGTTTTCCGGCGACGGGCAGACAAACGATGTTGGCCATGGCAAGACCATAGATGGTGGCCACAAACGCCACCGCAATGCCCCGTCCCACTTCAGTGATATTGTCCAAGTGTTGCATGACCTGGATAAGGCCGAGAATGGCGCCAATGATGCCAATGGTGGGTGAAAATCCGCCGGCAGACTCAAACACCAGCGGAATTCGCTCCTCCAGTTCGCTTCGGTTGTCCAGGGAAAGTTGCATGATCTTCCTCAATTCGGCCGGGTCCGTGCCGTCGACGGCAAGCATCAGGGCCTGTTTCAGGAATGGGTCCTTGACCGCGCCGAGATCTTGATCGAGCGAAACGATGCCGCTGCGCCGCGCTTTGTTGGCAAACGTCACCAACTGCCGGACCACTGCCTCGCCCTCCGGCTCCTTACTGAAGAAGACCCGGACCATGTTCCTGGCTGCCAACAGCACGGTGGCCAGCGGAAACTGCAGCATGACCGCGCCGAGCGTACCGCCCAGCACGATCATGGCGGCGGTTGGCTGCAGGAGCTGGCCAATCCTGCCGCCTTCCACCATCATGCCCGCCAGAATGCCGCCCACCGCGATCAGGACGCCGCTGAAACTACTCTTGTCCATGGTCTTGCTCCACTTTGGCTGAAAGAATGTCGATCGGACCTAGTCCGTTTCGCGCCCCCGTCGCCGCCAACTTTCATCCTGATCAATGCGAGGGTTCTCCAAAGGAAGAACTGTGGCCTGTGCTGCCGAGGCCGCCATTGCGGCGATGGGTTGGGCGGGGTCGACTGCGGCCATTCCGCCCGGGAATGCACGTTGCAAAAGCCGAGAGCGAAACGCGATGACGCGTTCAATCAGTTCCCGGGTGGATTCGGTGACGACGATTTTATCGCCTGTCACCAGCGTGATGACCGTGTCCGGACTTGCTTCCGCATAACGAATCAGGTCGCTGTTGACGACCATGTGTTCTCCGTTGAGCCGTGTCAGTTCAATCATGATCGGTGCTTCCCTTCAGCGGTGCCCCATCAATAGGTCTATCGGCGCGGAGCGGAAAAAGATGATCCATGAGAGGCGAACTCGAGCATCTGTCTCCTGCGAATTGCGGTGGGCAAGAAAAATCAGATATTTTTCGCGAGAAAACATAAAGTGCGGGTACGCCGGGTCGATGAAAGGGGTGAGCACGAGGTTCCTGACCATGGAAGCCCTCGAAGCCGCCTCACTCGAATCGGAGTTGAGCCGGCAGACCGGGCAGGGGGCGGGAGGCTCGCAAGTAAAACCATCTCAACAGGAGCCAATCGTATGTCATTAGGTGTCTTAAATAATATCTCCGCAATCTATGCGGAAAATAACCTGAACCAGACCAACGCCAGCTTGCAGAACACGCTGACGCAGCTTTCGTCTGGCTCGCGCATCAACTCCGGCGCCGACGACGCTGCTGGCCTTTCGCTGGCCAACGGTCTCGGTGCGAATTCCGCGGCCCTCACCCAGTCCGCAACCAACGCAAGCAGCGGCGTTGGACTGCTGCAGGTGGCGGATGGCGCTCTCTCACAGGTCACCAACCTGCTCAACCGCGCCGTCACACTGGCGACGGAAGCATCCAACGGGACGCTCAACAGCTCCCAGGACGCGGCAGCCAATCAGGAGTATCAGTCGATCCTGGCTGAAGTGAACAATATCGGTTCCACCTCCAGCTTCAACGGTGTGGCCGTTTTTGGCTCGACCACGGCGATCTTCACCGGAGACGCCTCGGCGATCGGTTCCAGTGTCGACACGCTGAGCATCAAAGCATTGACCTCCGCCAGCGTCGGCGACGTTGGAGGAACCATCGGTTCGGCGACCACAGCCAATATCTACACCGGCGCTGGCGTGTTGTCGACGGCAACAACTGCGGCGACAACCAGTATGACATTCCAGACAGCACCCACCTACGGGAATATCGCGGGTACGGTTGCTGGAAATACGGAAACATTTACGGCATCCTCGGCTGCCGATACCTTTACCCTGGGCGCAAATGCCTTTAGCGGCACGGCAACCAACACCGCCATCACAACGCCTACAACTTTGGCAGGGATTGCTGCCGCCTTGAATGCTCAAGCTACATTCGATCACAGCGCCAATACAGTTTCGTTTGTGGCATCGGTGAACAGTGCTGGGACAGCACTCACGATCACATCGAATGGTACGACACCTACAGCACCTACAGCAGCTACGCTGACGGCAGCCACCACTGGCGCGACTGTAAGCATAGGGGCTGGATCGACGGTAGCAAACGTGGCCAGCGCTATCAACAGCGCCAATCTCACCGGCATTTCTGCCACTGTAACGACGGCTGGCGGATATTCCAGCCTGGTGGTAACGGATAATGGCGGAGCACTGCAAAGCTTCACCGGCAACGGTGCGGCAGATAACGGACTGAGCAGCGCCAATGGCTTTGGCGCTACTTCTGCCGCTTTCACGGCCAGCGGCGGCGCGGCCACCAACGGTATCTCATATACCGAAGGCACCGGCACGAACCTGAGCTCCACGGACCTCAGCAATTCGACCGATGCGCAAGCGGCGCTGACGGCCGTCAGTTCAGCCATATCCGATGTGGCCGCCCAGCGCGGTTATCTGGGATCGCAGATCAACACGTTGAATGCCGCGGCGAACGTCGCGAGCACGGAGCAGACCAACGTCATTTCGGCGCAGAACAATATCATGGCGACCGACTACGGCCAGGCTACCTCCGACCTGTCCAAGTACCAGATTCTGAGCCAGACCGGCATCAGCGCCCTGGCCCAGGCCAACACGGTGCAGCAGGAAGTGTTGAAGCTGCTGCAATAGTCCCTCCTCCACCGGGTCGGAGGCAGTTCCCCACCTGCCTCCGGCACCGCATTTCTCAGCAAAGTCTTAGGGGCCGCGACGAAAATGGCCTGTTGCTTGCTTTTCTTACGGGGCAAGCAGAAATATCTGGCGAGGGTTACGATGGGCACTCCGGTTGGAATTTCCTTTGGATCGCCGACCAGCGGTCAGGGCTTCAATGTCGCGAGTACCGTGAGTCAAATCACGGCCAGCATGCAGGCCGTCGAAACTCCATGGAACAACCAGTTGACGCAGTTGAAGAGCGAAGATACGGTCTACACCCAGTTGGGTACGGACTTGTCGAATCTGACCACGAGTCTGCAGACGCTGACAAATTTTCAAGGCATTCTGGAGTCCAAGCAGGGATCCAGTTCCAACACCAATGTCTTGCAACTGCTGTCCGCCAGCAACACGGCCCTCGCTGGCAGCCATACCGTAACGGTTAATAGTTTGGCGCAAACAGCCTCGTATTATTCCGAAAACTTTTCCAATCCCAACGATCTGGTCAATGGCAGTCTGACGCTGACCGTGAACGGCGGGTCGCCTGTTACCATCAACACGGCCTCTGGTGGAGAAACCATCGCGCAAATTGCCTCGGATGTAAACAATGCGAACGCGGGCGTGACGGCCAACATCATTACAGATTCCGGTGGGTCAAGATTGTCCCTGGTCAGCAATGCCAGCGGCACGACAGGAAATTTTACCGTCGGCACCACGCTGACGGATGCGACGAACACCTCGAACATTATTTCCTTCACCCAGGCGCAAGCTGGGTCGAATGCTTCCTTTGTCGTGGACGGTATTAGCGAGACCAGCGCCTCGAATACGGTGACGAATGCGATCCCTGGCGTCAGCTTTCAGTTGCTCTCCGCCGCGTCCAGCAGTCCGGTACAGGTGGAAATTGCCAATAACAATACGGCGGTGGAAGCGGCAGTGCAGAGCTTTGTTTCTGCCTACAATACCGCGCTAACGGATCTAAATGCCCAGGAAGGCAATACCAGTACGGGTGCGCCAGAACCGCTTTTCGGCAACCCGACGGTCGCTCTTTTGCAGTCCCAATTGCAATCGGCGATGACGTACATCGTTCCTTCTGGCCTAACGGCCACGGGGAGTCAGAGCACGGGCTATACCTTCACGGCGCCTTCCGCAACGGACACATACACGGCGGCAGCGGGAACCTTTGGGACGGGAGCCAGTGGCACAGGATCAAGCGCTGCGATCACGACACCTTCGACCTTAACGCAGATTGCCGCAGATCTGAATGCATCCGGCACGGGCTACTCCGCTACGTTGAATTCAACGAATACCGCCATGACAGTGACGGCATCTTCCTCAACGCCTGCCACGTTGGCGTCCACGGCCCCGACACTGTCAGCCGGCGGAAGCGGCAGCATCTCCTCCATGACGCAGCTTGGTATCACGGTCAACAACGATGGAACGCTCACGCTCAATGTATCCGCATTGGACGCTACGTTGAACAGTAACTATCAAGACGTGGTGAACTTTTTGCAGCCCAGCCCGACCTACACGTCCTTTGGCGGCAACTTTACAGCGGTGTTGAATAACCTGGGAACCCAGGCCCCCAACGGCTCTATCTATCTGGCTCTGCAATCCAATCAGTCGACAGAATCCACGCTCAACACGGACATCACCAATGAGAACGCCCTGATCGCCCAGCAAACGCAGACGCTGACGACAGAGCTGAACCAGGCAAATTTCACGCTCACGGAAATTCCGCAGCAACTGAGCTATGTCAACGAACTCTATAGTTCCTACAGCGGCTACAATATCAATCCGAATTTTGGATGACGCGACAAAGGGAAGGCAGTGCAATGAATTATCAGGAGCAAACCCTGGCGGTGATGAACAGCGTGGACCTGGTGGTGGCGCTGTACGACGGGATGGTCCGCTTTTTGTATCGAGCGATCGCGAGAGTCGAAGCCGGGGATGTCGCAGGACGCCGCGAATCGATCCGCTACGTGCTGGAGATTCTGACCTATCTGCAGGCCCGTCTTCGCCCCGACATTGGCGGCCAGCCGGCGGTAGCGCTGGCGGAATTCTACGCGGCCATGTATGCCCAGTGCGTGCGCGGCTCCAGGGATGCCTCCATACCTCTGCTGGAACAATCGATCCGCGACATCATGAACGTTCGCGAGGCATGGAATCAGCTTTCCCTGAACGATCCTCATGAGGATGCGAAACCGAGAAGACACGAGCGAGTCGAGTCTACCTCCTCGACCTTTCAGTCGGCAGGTCGATCCGAAACCGATGCGGCTGTTCTTGCGTCGCCATGGATGGAAACGGAATCTCGCCGCTGGTCGGCTTAGAAGGGCATTATGCTGCGGCCACAACGAAAGAGGCTCCGTCACAATCCTAGGACCGGAGTTTCAATTTGTAGAAAGCCACCAATCGGAACCGGCGCACCAGCAACTGGCGTCCGGCGCATTGTCTCGATGGAGAGACTTTACTTCGCTCCATTTGCCGTTACGGAACGCTTGCGCAAGTCTCTCCTCCATTGCCGGATCGCGCGCGCCAATACAGGGAACAAATTGTGCCTGCAAAAGAAAACGAGCCGGGAAAATTCCACCCTCGCGCCTGGTGACAAGCAGCGTGGCCCCGCCCCCGACAGCAGCCGTGAGAGGAAAGAGCAGTCGTCCGTCGATTTGCAACGCGTCCAGCCAGACGCCCATTGGCTCCGTAGCGCCGGCGTTCACATACAGTACATCGCACGGCGGAATCGGCCCTTCCGCGCCGGAGCGAGAATGGACCGAAACGTTGGGAAACTCTGCCAGGTTGCATTTTGCCCGTTGCGCGAGGTGCGGTTCAATTTCATACGCGTCCACCGTTCCCGTCTCTCCCACCAACTTTGCCAGCAGCGTCGTATAGTAGCCGGTGCCCGCGCCAATGTGGACGACGCGTTCACCTTTCTTCGGCGCCAGCGCGGCCAGGCAGAAGGCGTGCAATGTCGGCTGGCCATTGTTGAGCGGCGCCTGGGCGCCGAGGGACACCACCACGTCCTGATACAGAAATGCAGGGTCGTCGGAAGGCGAATCGACATAGCCGGAGCGGGTAAAAATTTTCCAGGGCGGGTCTCCGACAAACTTCTCCCGTGGCGTCGACGCCAAAGCGTCCTGAAGTTCACTTCCCGGAGGTATGCCGGCGTTGGCCGTTATCATGTCCGCGTAGAACAATCTGAACGCTTGCAAGCGGTCCATCTTCCTTCTCCAAATGCGCAATCATCGAGTGTAACATCCCATTTCGCGTCTTAGGGGACCACGGTCCCAAGAAGGGTTCCATGCAGCCGACACATTCATCCGCGAACGCGAATCTTTCGGACCGCCCCAAACCCGCGCCCGCGCGGCACTTTGCGCGGCAGCCGATTTTCGACCGGCAGCAACAGGTCTTTGGGTACGAATTTCTGTATCGTTCCGGCGGGCAAAACCACTTCTGTGCCGCATCTGCCTGCGAGTCGGACTCCGCCACTCGGATGATGGTGGACAACTCCGTCCTCTACGACTTTGAGTCGCTGGCAACCCGCGGGAAGGCTTTTCTCAACTGCACGCGGGAGTCGCTACTCTCTGGCCTTGTCACGCTTTTACCGGCCCGCTCTACGGTACTCGAGATTGTCGAGGACATCGAGCCCGACAGCGAGGTCCTGGAAGCCTGTCTCGGACTCCGCAATCTGGGGTATCGATTCTCACTGGACGATTTTGCGCCTCGCCCTGGGCTGGAGCGGTTCCTTCCCTTCGCCGACTACATCAAGATCGATTTCCGCCTGAGCAATGCCTCGCACAGGGCGGAAATACGCCGCTTCCTCGAAGGTTGCAATGCCCGCCTGATCGCCGAAAAGGTGGAAGAGCACGAGGAGTTTTCTGTTGCCGTCGAAGAGGGGTTCGACCTGTTCCAGGGCTACTTCTTCTGCCGGCCGGACGTCCTTGCGCGGAACCGCATTCCAGCGAACCATCTGTCGTATATTCAAATACTCGCAGCCGTAAGCCAGCCATTGTTCGATTGGCACAAGATTGAGAAACTGGTCCGCCAGGAGCCCTCTCTTTGTTATCGCCTGCTGCGGCTGGTCAACAGCGCAAACTATGCGCTGCGTTACGAGATTTCTTCCATTGAAAGGGCCCTCATCGTTGTTGGAGAGGAGCATTTCCGTAAGTTGGTGGCGGTTGCCATCACCGGCGAATTCGGCAAAGGCCACCCTTCGGAACTGGTCCGCCAGGCATTGCAACGGGCCAGCTTTTGCGAGATGGCCGCCACCCATCTGAACGAGGACCCCACAGAGCAGTACTTGTTCGGACTGCTCTCGCTGATGCCGGTCCTATTGGATGTTCCCATGCCGCGGATTGTCGATATGCTCCCCTTGCGGGCCGTCGTCAAGGACGCGCTGATAGGGGAGGCGAACGAAGTCGGACGCGCACTCGGCTGCCTCCACAAATATCAGGCAGGCGAGTGGGAATGCCTGGGTTGCGATGGGGCCTTCGTGGATCCGGAGCAGATGCACGAACTCTACCGCAGGTCGCTGCTTTGGGCCGAGGAATGCACGGCTTCTCAGAACTGCTGATCGCCCAAGACGACTCAATCGATCGACGTTGTAAGCCGACGCAACTCGGGGGAGACCGTTTCTGCGGTCTTGATTTCTCCTCCGATGCGGACCGAATTATGCCCTTGTTGCTTCGCCAGCGAGAGCGACCGTTCCGCCTCCCGCAGAACAATCAGCGGCGAGCGTCCTAAACTGACGGCAACACTGATGCACGCCGTCATCGAGATTTCATTCCCCTCAACCATAAAGGGCCGGTTGGCGATGGCGAGACGAATCCTCTCCGCTTTCGCGGCCGCTTCGGGGGCTGAACAGCCGGGCAACGCGATGAGGAATTCGTCGCCTGCGTAGCGGCCCAGCATGTCATAGCTGCGCAACTGCCGGCGCAACCGATTGGCAAGCAGCTTCAACAGCTTGTCCGCTATGTTAGAGCTATATTTCAGGTTCACGCTCGTAAAGTCGTCGATATCGACCAGTATAAGACTGACGGGTATTTGCAGGCGCTGCACGCGGTCGGTCTCTTTGAAGATCAGGTCCAGAATGGCTTCCCGCCGCCAGGCCCCCGTAAGCGGGTCGTGGGTGGAGTGGAATTCCATTGCCATCGCGGAGTCGCTCAATTCCGCGTACAGGCTCTGTACACGCTCCCCGGTGCGAATGCGCATTCTAAGGTCCTGAAGATCGACGGGCTTGACAAGGAATTCATCGATGCCCGCGTCCGTGGCCATGACCACTTCCTCCGCGCTTGGGCTCGCGCTCATCAACATAAGCCAAAGCTGCCGTCTGCGCAGGCGGCGTCGAATTTCAAGCCCGATTTCAAGTCCCGTCATCGGGGTGAGGGATGAACTCATGAGCGCCATTTCGGGCGTATTCGGCTCTTGCAGGCGCTGCAATGTTGTCAGGCCGCTCGTATGCACTTCAACGGAGTAGTGCAGGAGATGGAGGTACTGCTGGAGTTGCTCGATGTGTTCCGGGTTGTCTTCTGCCAGCAGGATACGGCGCTTATGCATCGTTGGTTTCCCTTCGGTCCTCATAAGGGATCATCGGCAGCCTGCGGTGGAAGATGAGAACGGGGAGTTTTCGCGCGGTCTGAGGATCGCCGGGGCCACACGGAGGGGGCCAGTTCACCTCGGAGAGAGGCTTTGTTCGATCGAATACAAGAAGTGCCGCGGCGAGCGACAACCGGCGTCGCTTGGCCATCCATGGTGGCTGCAACCGCGAGGACACTGTCAACTTCATGATCAACGGCATCAACCTGAACGACATGGTGCAGAACCAGATCACCTTCCAGCCGACCATCGCCACCGTCAGCGAGTTCAAGGTGGACAACTCCAGCCTCAGCGCGGAGTATGGACGCAACTCCGGCGCGGTCGTCAACGTGGCTACCCGCTCCGGCACCAACCAGCTTCACGGCGAGGCCTTCGACTACATCCGCAACAACGACGTGGACGCGCGCAACTACTTCAACCCTTCGCCTGTCCCCATGTCTACCTTCAAGCGCAACAACCCCGGCGCCGACGTGGGCGGTCCGGTCTGGATCCCGCATCTTTACAACGGCACGGACAAGACCTTCTTCTTCGCCAGCTATGAAGGGCTGCTGCAGACCCAGGGCCTGACCATCAACAGCGGCGTGCCCACCAGCGCGCAGCGGGCCACCGCCACCGATCCCATCATCCAGAAACTTCTGAAATTGGTCCCCGAGCCCAACGATCCCACGGGCACGCGTTTTGTAGGTTCAGCCACTTCTCCTGTCACTGTAGAACGGTTCACCGGGGACCTGCTCGACAACGTCGGCAAGAACGATCAACTCCATTTCTACTACGCATGGCAGCAGGGCAAGCGCAATGAACCCACGCTCCCCGGAGAAACCATTCCAAACTTTGGGGACCACCGCACGGCGCACCGCCAGATTGGCACCATCGTGGAGACGCACGAGTTTTCCTCGGACGTGGTGAACGAAGCGCGGCTCGGTTTCAACCGCATCGCCATCAGCTTCGATCCCAACTTCACCGCCAGTCCCGCCTCCTACGGCATCAACAACGGCGTCCTCAGCAGCATCGGCCTGCCGCAGATCAACGTCAGCAGCATCGGCCTCAACTTTGGCGGACCCGCGGGTGAACCGCAGGGCCGCTTCGACACCACCCTGGTGCTCTCCGACAATGTCAATTGGCTGCGCGGTAGGAACAGTTTTGACTTCGGCGGCGAATTCCGCCGCTTCATCAACGACAATTTCAATCGGGACACCAGCAGCTTCTACTTTTCAACAACTGCCAGCTTTCTTGCCGATCAGGCGATCGAGTTTATTGTCACGCCGCAGGATGTGGTGAGCCGCATCTTCGTCGACTCCCTCGGCGCGTACGGGCAGGACATCTACCGCGTGAACTCCCGCCTCTCGCTGCAGTTGGGCCTGCGGTTCGACTGGGACGGAACGCCGACGGAAGGCGAGGACCGCTTTGTCGGCTTCAACTCTGCCACGGTGCAGTTGCAGCGCGTCGGCGCCCCGGGTTTCAGCAACGTCTACGACCAAAATTACAACTTCAACCCGCGCGCCGGCTTTATCTGGGACATGACCGGAACGGGTCAGACCATCCTGCGCGCCGGCTTCACCATGCAGGCGGATGAGCCGGTCACCAACCTGGTCAGCGGAATGTCCAGCAACCCGCCGTTTGCCACTCCAGTCCTCTACACGTCGACGGCGGCCACGCCGTTCGTAAGCTTTGCCAACGCGTTCACCGCAGCCAGCGGCCTGCCCACGCTGGCCCCCACGACGGTCGCGCGCAACTTCAGCGACTCCTATGTCGAGTCGTACAACCTCAACCTGCAGCAGCAGCTTCCCTGGGGGCTGGTGTCGCAGCTTGCCTATGTCGGCTCGCACGGGGTCCACCTGCGCCTCGCGATGAACCAGAACCAGCCCATCGCAGGCGTGCGGCCCTATGCCGCGCTCGCGCCTGGCAGTCCCTACGATCCATCGAAGGGGCTCGGCAACATCCTGGAATACGACAGCATCGGCAGCTCCCACTACAACGCGCTCTGGGCCACGCTCACCCGCCGCTTCACCAATGGCCTGGAGTTCAACACTTCCTACACATGGTCGAAATCGACCGACCTGAATTCGCTGAACTCGCAGGGCATCATTTTGCAAAACAGCTATGACCCCGCCAGCAACTACGGTCTGTCGGACTTCGATGCCCGCAACCGCTGGGTCTTCAGCGGTATTTACGCCTTCCCGTTTGGCCACAATCTGCTGACCACAGGCTGGCAGACCTTGGCCATCGTGCAGTTGCAGAGCGGCAATCCTCTCACCGTGGAAACTACTTCCGCGCTCAACGGCACCGTCGGTACCGTGCGGCCGGATGTTCTCGGCCCTGTGCATACGGAGAATGTTCGTCTCAAGTCCGGCGTAATCCAGTATCTGCCGCAGCCCCTCTGTTACACCCCAACCGCGGGATGCCTGTTCAGCAGCAACGGCAAGCACTTTGGCGACCTGGCGCGCAATTCCCTCGAAGGCCCGGGCTTTGCGGACGTGGACTTCTCACTACAGAAAGACACCACATTCCATCAGCGCTATACCTTCGAGGTCCGCGCCGATGACTTCAACCTTCTAAACCATCCCAACCTCGGCCAGCCATTGGCCACCATGTCCGTCGGCAACGGGACGGTGACGGCCGGCAACTTTGGCAGGATCTTCAGCACCCGCTTCCCGGTGGGAGATGTGGGGTCATCCAGACAGTTGCAACTGGCGGGCAAATTTATTTTTTAAAGGAACAGAAGAATTGGAATGCCCGGCAAGTTTTGCATCGGTAGATGCGCGGACGTGTAGAACTGGCCGCCCTTTTTGCCCTCTACCCTTGAGAACTGCGAGAGGAAGTATTCGTAGACGCGGCCAAGGACGTCCCTGGCCTTCAGATGCTGCCACCGCGCTTCCTTCGGCGCCCGGAAGATGTGGGCGGCGCGGTGCTCGTCTGGGTCTTCCGGATCCACGCCTTCGGCGCGCTGGCGCTCCAGCTCGGCGTGCTTGGCTTCAAAGGCATCGGCGCTTCAGAAAAAGTGTAACGTTAAGACCTCGCCTTATGCCGAAGTATGCTCGCGCGTCAGAGCAGGGACAGCGAGACTGCAGGAGTTGCGTCCTGCCGCTTTGGCGGCATACAGGGCCATATCAACTTCCCTCAAGACCTCCTCGGCGGGAAGATGGTCCCATTGGGCGCTTGCAAAGACGCCCAGGCTCATCGTGACTGGGAGCTTGCCATGCGAAGTAGGCAGCGGAGATTTTGCGATGGCGCACCGAATCTGTTCAGCGCGCTCCGGGGCCTTCGCCAGGTCGCAATTGTTCAGAACAATGAGAAATTCCTCTCCCCCATACCGTCCGACCAGGTCGTAGGAACGCATTGCGGTGAGCAGACGGTGCGCAACCCCTTGCAGTACTTCGTCGCCCACAACATGGCCATGGGTATCGTTGATGATTTTGAAGTGGTCCAGGTCCCCCAGCATGACGACCGTGCAACCGGACTCACGGTTGCTTCGCGTCAGCTCCTTTCCAAGAAGATCCATTATGGCGCCGCGATTGAGAAGCGAGGTGAGAGGGTCGTGGGTGGCGCGAAAGCGCATGTCCTCGCGCGCCTCGACCAGCTTGTCTTCCAGTTGCAGGATGCGCGCGCCGGAGCGTAGCCTGGCCTTCAGCTCCTCGAGGTTGAACGGCTTAACCATATAGTCGTCCGCCCCGGATTCCAGGCCTTCCACAATGTCCAGCTTGGAATTCCTGGCGGTGAGGAGGACGATGTAGACATAGCGCTGGTTGGGCTGTCTGCGCACCTCGCGGCATACTCCGGGACCATCCAGCTCCGGCATGCCCCAGTCCAGCAGCGCCAACTGGGGACCATCCGGAGAGCAGAGCTGGTCGGCAGCTTCGCGCCCATTGCCGACGACGGTCACTTCATAGCCGGCGCGCTGCAAAGTCCTTTCCAGCAATCGCAGCGATGTGGCTTCGTCGTCCGCAATCAGAATCCTCATAGCCGCCCTTCCGCCATATATGCATCGAGGCTGGGCCGCAATTGTTGAATTGTAGATTCAAAGACTTTGAATCCTTCCCGCACTGCGATGACATTTTCGGCCTTGGCTTGCATCTCCATGGCCGCCACGGCGTTGGCGCCGCCTTCGATCGACAGGTTCAGCAGCATCCCCTTCAACGTATGCGCCAGCTTCTCCACCTGCGACAGGTCCCCCTGGGACACCGCCGCGTCTAACTGTTCGTGCAGGCGCGGAAACTCAGCCATGAAAAGGTCCACAATCTCCCGTAGCAGTTCCCAATCGTAATCCACGCGCGCCAGCAGCTCCGGAAGGTTGACGATCGTCTGCAGTGAATTTTGCTCTGACTGTGTCATGCTCTCGTCTCGCTCTCCACGCTTGCCCGGCATGCAACGCATTTGTCCAGCAGGGCGTCGAGGTCCTGCGGCCGGATGGGCTTGGAAAGATAGCCGTCCATTCCCGCCGCCAAACATCGTTCGTAATCTCCCGCCATGGCGTGGGCGGTCAGTGCGATCACGGTCTGGTGCAATCCGGTGTTCTTCTCTTTTTCCCGGATCGCGTGGGTGGCCGCCACGCCATCCATTTCCGGCATTTGCACATCCATCAGGACCAGATCGAAGCTGGATTGCTGCATCGCCTCCACCGCCTGCCGTCCGTTCCATGCCGTCACGACCTGGTGGCCTCTTTTTTCCAGCAGCTTCGTCGCCAGCCGCTGATTGATCGGGTTGTCCTCGGCAACCAGCACACAGAGGGAAATCGCGCTTTTCTGGGTCCTGCGCGAGGGAGGGAAGGAAAGCGCGGGGGCAGGATCCGCCTCCGTGGTCCCCATCGTCCGGAGGATGGCGTCGCGCAGCTCCGATTGCCGAATCGGCTTGACAAGATGCACCGAGAGGTTCAAATCCCGGCAGCGCTCAATGTCATCCCGGTATCCGGCCGAGGTGAGCATCATAATGGCGAGGGTGGACATCTCCGGCATCGCGCGGACACGGCGGATCAGATCGAAGCCGTCCATTTGCGGCATGTGCATATCGGTCAAGATCAGCGCGTAAGGGTCGCCTGCGTCATGAGCGGCGGAGAGCTCGGACAGAGCGCTCATTCCGCTATCGACGCTTGTCGGACGCATCTCCCAGCGCGCCAGCGTTTCTTTCAAAATTCTTCGGTTGGTTCGGTTGTCATCCACAACCAAGACCCGGATGCCCGCAAGGCTGTGCAAGTCGGCGCTCGCGGGAAGCACAACGGGTCTGCTCTCCGCGGCGCCAAACGTTGCCGTGAAATGGAACTGGCTCCCTTGCCCCACCTCGCTATTCACCCAAATGTCGCCGCCCATCATCGCCACCAGGCGGGCGCTGATCGCCAATCCGAGGCCGGTCCCACCGTACTGCCGGGTGGTGGAAGCATCCGCCTGGGTGAACGGGGCGAAGATCAGGTCCTTTTTCTCCGGGGCGATCCCGATTCCCGTATCGGAGACGGTGAACTGCAGCGTCTGCCCCTCGGTGGAGGCGGGTGCAACTTCCACCTTCAGCGTCACCTCGCCCTCGTGGGTAAACTTGATTGCGTTGCCGAGGAGGTTCAACAGAACCTGACGCAGGCGCGCCGAGTCGCCACGCACCGTCTCGGGTACATCGGACGCAACATCCAGCAGCAGTTCCAATCCGCCTTCATCGGCGCGCAACGCAACTGTCTTCAGCGCCGATTCCATGCATTCACGCAGATTGAAATCGATCGCTTCCAGGTCGATCTTGCCCACTTCAATCTTGGAAAAATCGAGAATGTCGTTGATGACGTTGAGCAGCGAATCCGCCGACACTTTCACCGTCTCCAGATATTCGCGCTGCTCGGCGGTCAGATCGGTGTCAAGCGCCAGGTCCGTCATTCCGATCACACCGTTCATGGGCGTCCGGATCTCATGGCTCATGTTGGCCAGAAAAACGCTTTTCGCCCGATTGGCCGCCTCCGCCGCATGGGTGGCGCGCTCCAGTCCGGCCTCGGTTTGTTTCAGGGCGGATACATCGCGCCCAATTCCAATGGTGCCGACAAGCTTTCCATGCTTGAGAAATGGGACCTTGGAGGTCGAGGTCCATCTGTCGCTCCCGTCATTTTGACGAACCACTTCCACCAGATTGAGAGCCGGTTTCCCGGACTTGAGGACGGCTTGTTCATCCTCGTAAAACTTTGTGGCCCACTTCTTGGGGTAGAAATCGAAGTCTGTCTTTCCGATCAAATCGTCCGGAGAATTCACGCCCATGACTTTCGCCACTCCCATGTTTGCCACCAGAAAGCGGCTTTCCGTGTCTTTGATATAGATATAGTCGGGGACGTTGTCGATCAGTGTGCGCAGGTTGTAAAGTTCCTCCGCCATTGCGTCTGCCGTATGGGCCAATGTCAGGAGCCGGCGTCGACACGCCAGAAAGGCGGCAGACGCGGTGACGATCGCCAGCAGCGCGCAAGTGACGAGTTGGCGCTGGACAGCAGAGAAGTGGGGGAAAGCGAAAAGTGCCAGCAGCTCGTAGAGAGCAATCCAGGAAGCTGCGAGGACGGCCAGTTCCAGCCAGCTTCTCCTGTCAATTCTGCCCGGTAGCAGTGCCGGCGATGCAGAATCTCCTAACTCCGCATTGTCTGGAACTGGCGCTCCATTTTTCATTGAAAACCTGGCTGGTGGCTCCTAAGACTTTGGCAGGAGACATCGGCAAATGTCCTTCCCGGGTGATCACCCATCTTCGGCACTCACTCTATCGGCAAGAAGTTACAAGTTCTTGAGTGACCAGCAGCTTCACCCCAAGACCGCACGGATGGGCTTCGGCAAAACGAAAGCAACAGCCCTCCGTGTCCCCGGCGGTCACTTTGAAGGTTGCGGCCTGTCCAGCAATTACCGTCTGCGACTGGCCCTGTTGGATGGCGATCATGGGCCTGTCGCTCCCCGCCCTCCCGCCCATCCGGACGTTGCCCGCAAACCGAAGGTCTCGGCCAGGAAAGCCAAGATGACACGGAAAGGCGGGTGGGCAGACGCTTCCATTTCAGTAGCTCCAGGGACAGAAGAACGCAAAGATGAAGGGAAGCGTCAGGATACGACCGCACCCGCCATCGACGAGCCGATTTGAGAATTCGGGCCGTTACTTAGGTCACGTCAAGAGGGCCCGTCACGCGAGCGTTGGGTCCCATGATGGGGCCATCCTCTGGGGTGCGAACACAAGGAGAGCAATGGCGGCTTCTCGACGATTCGCAATGCGCACGACGGAAAAACCGCAGTAAGATTGGGTGTTTCAATTGGCGTGGAAATCAGTTCATGGACAAGCAGGCAAAGGTGGCGCGTCGACGTGCCTTCCTTCCCCAGTCGCGGCGCGCCAGTTCTTGAAGCAGTTTCATTTGGAAGCGAAGATCGAGCGGACCAGACTGCGGCGGAAGCCGGAGCAGATCGCATTCATTCCGGAAGAGGTCGATGCGCTGAACGGTCTGGGGCAGGTGAACCGGGAGTTGGCGCGGGAACTGGGCCGTCGCTGTGCGGAGCAGAGCATTGCAACTGTGGTCCAGGGCGCCACCATCATCGAAAGCCACAAGCGGGAGGCGCTCAGTATCTATAAATAAATGCGAGCGCGGCTACCAGCCCATGCTGGCGTTCTGGGCGGAGATGGATGCGGTGCTGGCCGATGAATTTCGAGACGGCAACGTACCGGCGCTGCCGGAGACGGTGACGAGTTTTTACTGTCGCGGCGATTCGGCCAGCCACGAAAACAAATCTGGCCTTCGGTCAGCGGTGAAATATTTCTCTTGCTTCCCCATTCATAGAACGCATTGGGGTGTAGAAACCACTGTTGACCGAATTGCATTGCAGAGGCTACGATGCACACAACTGAACCGTGCCCGCGTGTGTGTGTCTTTTGGACGACCACAGAGTCTAAATACTCGAGATGTTTGCGGGTGCGGAAAAAATCTGTTGAAGCTCCGGGGAGACGCGTATGAGTCAGTCCTTCGCAGTAGGGATCGGAGGGGCCGCAGGCCAGGGCGTGGCCACGCCCGGTGACATTTTCGCCAAAATTTTCAGCCGCCGCGGGCTGCATCTGAATGCCTACAACGCCTACCAATCCATCATTCGCGGCGGCCACACCTTTCTGACCGTTCGTACCGGCCCGCAGAAAATCTCCAACACCGGCGACCATCTCGATTTGCTGATTCCGCTCAATCAGGACACAATGGATCGGCATTTGCGCCTGCTGACGGCCGGCGGCGCATGCCTTTACAACGCCGACCTGATTCAGCCCGGCGCCCCTGCGGCAGGGGTGCAGCTTTGCCCCATGCCGGTGTCGAATATGGCCGATATCACGCGTAACAAAGTGGGGCAAAATACGCTGGCGATCGGCGCGGCCCTCAGCATGATGGGTGTAGGATTTCCGGCGTTAGAGAGCGTGCTGGTCGAGCAGTTCCGTAAAAAGGAACAGGCGGTGATTGACGAAAATGTGAGCCTGGCGCGTGCCGGATACGATTACGCCACGCAGAATTTCAAGCCGTTCGCCTGGGCGCTACCAATGACGGAGGCGCGCTATGCCGTATTGAGCGGCAACGCGGCCATGGCCATGGGAGGCGCGGCGGCCGGCGTGAAATTTTACTCTGCATATCCGATGAGTCCAGCGACCGGCGTACTGCACTGGATGGCGGCACACGCGCGCAAAGCGGAAATCATGGTGCGCCAAGTGGAAGACGAGATTGGCGTCGTCACCATGGCCATTGGCGCTGCGCATGCGGGAGTACGCGCCATGTGCGCCACCTCCGGCGGCGGATTCGCGTTGATGAGCGAGGGCATGGGACTTTCTGCCCAGGCGGAAATTCCAATTGTGGTGATCGATTGCCAGCGCGCCGGTCCTTCGACTGGGGTCCCGACGAAGACCGAGCAAGGCGATCTTTGGCAGATGCTGGGCGCGGGCTTTGGCGACTACCCCAAAGTGATTGCCGCCCCTCTCGATATCGCCGACTGCTTCAAGCTGATTCCGGAGATTTTCAATATCACCGATCGTTTCCAGTGTCCGGGAATTGTGCTCTGCGATCTGCTGCTTTCCGAAGGGCGCCTCAGCGTCGATCCAAAGGAACTTGACTTTGCGCCTGTTATCGATCGCGGCGAAATGATCACCTCAAATGGGTCGGGCGACCACGAGCCCTACAAGCGGTACAAAATCACAGAAAGCGGAGTGTCTCCGCGCGCCATTCCCGGCCTCCCCGGCTACACCCACGTCGTCTCCAGCGATGAGCACGATGAAGACGGCGTGCTCATCAGCGATGAGTACACAAATGCGGGCAAGCGCCGCGCCATGATGGAAAAAAGGATGCGCAAAGTGGATGGTATCGCTGCTTCTGTTCCGCCGCCTGAACTATACGGTCCTGCCAACGCCGATGTCACGCTGATCGGATGGGGCTCGACCTACGGCGTGATTGAGGAAGCTTGCGAACTGCTGCGGGAAGCCGGCATCTCCGCGAATTACCTCATCGTGCGCTGGCTTGTCCCTCTGCATGGAGACGCCATCGTGGATATGCTGCGCGACGCGCGACACACCATCATCGTAGAGAACAATTTCAGCGGCCAGTTCGCACGTTATTTGCGCAGCGAAACCAGCTTCGTGCCCGATGGAAACATTCGCAAATACGACGGAGAGCCGTTCGCGCCGCACCACATTGTGGAAGCGGTCAAGGAGCAGCTCGCCGGTAAGACAAAACTTTCTGTTCCAGTCCATGAAATCATGGTGTAGAGACAGAGTTCTATAACGTTGCGTTGTAGACCGCAAAATAATCGCTTTTGTTAAAGGAGAACGAAACGATGGCGACCGATACATCTGTTGTGGCCCCCAAGGCAATCTCGATGGCGGATTACAAGGGGAGGGTCGATCCCGATTGGTGTCCCGGCTGCGGCGATTTTGGGGTGCTCGCCGCCGTACAAAAGGCGCTCGTCGAGTTGCAGATCCCGAAGCACGAGGTGGCCACGATCAGCGGCATCGGATGCTCATCGAATTTCCCCGGCTTTATCGAGACCTATGGCATGCATACATTGCACGGCAGGGCTTTGCCGGTCGCGACCGGAATGAAGCTCGCCAACCACGCCATGACGGTGCTGGTGACGGGCGGAGATGGAGACGGTTTCGGCATCGGATGCGGCCACTTCGTACATGCGATGCGCCGCAACGTCGATCTGACCTATATCGTGATGGACAACCAGATCTATGGATTGACCACGGGTCAGACCTCGCCCACCAGTAGGATTGGCATGAAGACCAAGAGCATGCCCTATGGAAATATCGAGTCGCCGCTGAGTCCTGTCGCGCTGGCGCTGGCTGCGGGGGCGACCTTTGTGGCGCGCGGTTTTAGCGGCGACCAGAAACACCTGACGGAGTTGCTTAAGCGCGGCATCGAGCACAAAGGATTCTCATTCATCGACGTGTTCAGCCCGTGCGTCACCTACAACCATGACAACACGTTCCAGTGGTTCCGTCCGCGAGTGAAGAAGCTTGAAGACAATCCGGACTACGATGCGAGCGATTGGAACGTAGCTATGGAGAAATCCGTGATCTGGGGCGAAGAAATTCCCATTGGAAAATTCTTCGAGCGCACCGACCTGCCCACATTGCATGGCGCCGAGCCGGTGCTGAGTGCGGGCCCGCTGGTGCATCAGAACAACCGCATTCCTGCCGATGTTGCCAAAACATTTATTGAAGAATTGATGTAGCGAAGGCGCGTAAGAAGGGCAACCGCGCTACTCGACCGTCAATGATGCCGCAGCTTCCAGCCTGCTCACGACCCTTTGCTGGCCCAGGTACAGCATCACCGCAAAGAGGCCCGGCGCGACGGCCTGGCCGGTGAGGGCAACTCGTGCGCCGTTGATGAGCGCGCCGGCTTTGATTCCTTTTTCCGCAGCGAACGCCCGCAGCAGTTCTTCCGTGGATGCTTCCGTAAAGTTTTCCAGCTTCGCATATTGACGGCCAAGCTCGGCCAGCATTTGCCGAACTTCGGCGTCGGACAGAAATTTCTTCACTGCGGCGGCGTCCATCGCAAACCGATCGCCGAAATAAGCGAGGAATGCCGATGCAAAGTCTTTCAAGCTGCGGGCACGCGGCTGTAGCAGCGCAATGGCCGCAAGAATCTCTTCGCGGTCGCGCGAGGGCTGATAATCCACCGCACGCCACTCTTCTTCGACCAGCGGCAGCAGCAGCGACGGATCGTAGGCGCGGACATATTCCGTGTTGTACCAGGCCAGCTTATCGTTGTTGAAGACGGCATTCGAGTGGGCAATGCCATCGAGCGAAAACATGCGGATGAGTTCTTCTGTCGAAAAAATTTCGCGGTCCGGACCGTTGGGTTGCTTGGCATCTGCGCCTGGACTCCAGCCGAGCAGCGCAAGGAAATTGCGAAATGCTTCCGGTACGATGCCCATATCTTTGTATGCCATCACGCTGGTGGCTCCATGGCGTTTCGACAGCCGGGTTTTGTCCGGCCCAAGAATCAGCGGCAGATGCGCAAAGACGGGCAGGGAAGCGCCCAGGGCATGGTAGAGCAACACCTGCTTCGGAGTATTGGACAGATGGTCCGCGCCGCGAATGATGTGCGTCATTCGCATATCCAAATCATCCGCCACCACGCTCAGGTGATAGGTTGGAATGCCGTCCGAGCGCAGGAGAACGAAATCTTCCAGCTCCGCATTGGCAAATTCCATGGGTCCGAACACAGCATCTTGAAATGTTGTCACGCCCTCACGCGGAACTCGGAAGCGGACGACCGCGCGTTCCCCCTGGGCCATCCGCTGCGCCGCCTCCGCCTGCGGAATACTGCGGCAGCGGCCATCGTAACGAGGCACTGTCCCGGCTTCGGCGGCGGACGCGCGCCGGGATTCCAGTTCCTCGCGGGTGCAGAAACAATGATAGGCGTGGCCGCTATCGATCAACCTGGCAACAGTCCGCGCATAGATCTCAAGACGCTGGGACTGATAGAAGGGACCTTCGTCCCAATCCATGCCCAGCCAGCGCATGCCCTCCAGAATACCGGCGACCATGTCGTCTGAGGAGCGCTCGAAGTCGGTATCCTCGATGCGCAGAATGAATGTCCCCCCGGTATGGCGCGCAAACAGCCAGCTAAACAGGGCCGTGCGAGCGCCCCCTACATGCAGAAATCCAGTCGGAGAAGGCGCGAAACGGACGCGTGTTGCTTGAGGGACGGTATTCATACGATGAGGGCCAAACTCTTATCCTAGAGTATTTTTTTGAAATGCGGTGGGACCAACGTGTCCCTGCGTTCAGCGTAGGGCCCACGAAAAGCCCCGGCTTTCGCCAGGGCTAGGATGGAAATGTTCCGGGTAAGGACTTTCTTAGAACAGGCGGTAGGATGCGCCTGCGGAGAAAACCCATGGGGTCAGACCGGTTGGCGGAAATTGCCAGTGTTGATATTCGAAGTCAGCGGGACGGACGGTGATACGGTTCGAGATGCGGTAGTCGACGCCACCGCCGAAAGCGAAAGTCGTGTAGTTGTAGGCTTGGTTGGAGATGAAGCTGGGGTAATGGAAGCGGCTTCCGCCAACCAGAAATTTAATGTAGGGCAGCCATTTGCGCCCCACTTCGTAAGTTACGCGCGGGCCGCCAAGAAAATTGTCCTCAGAGATGCCGGCACCGGAACTTGAATCTGTAAGAAAGTTAAGAAAGCGCGCTTCTCCTTCGATCCCAACCCCAACGTTGCGCCAAACATGATAATCGAAATCCGCGTAGGCGCCGGGTCCGAATGCATGTCGTTGGCCGTAATCTGTCTGTCCAAAGGAGAAGTAGCCTCCCGCAGTGATGGTAGCTTGTTTAGCCCTGACGGGTGAGACCGCCTGCGCGTGCAGGAAGACCGGGCAAAATAGGAAAATCAGCCCACAGAAAAATTTTTTCCCCACCGTAAAAACCTCCCCCTTGCAAGAAAAACTAGTGTCTCCATGGGCAGATCCCGTTTCAAATCTGCCTCATGGTTTAAGCTTACGTCACTGATTAGATGTACTGTCGCCTGGGGAGGCTGCTCCAGTAGATACAGGAATTGGCGCTGCCTGCCCATAGGGGCGCAACCGGAAGAATATGGGCGTCAATTCGAGTGGCATCTTATCGCTTGGGCTCAACACCGCAATGGGTTTGGAGTTGAGCAAGTCAACGGTATCGTTCCAGGAATCCACGCGGATTCGGCTCCCCAACGGCAGTGCTGCAATTTGCCTTACATTGCCCATATCAAGTTTAGGAGATCGAGAGACCAACGCGCTCATCCATACCTGATCATCCGCCGGGCTGGTAAACAGCGAGTCTCCGAGTTGGGGCTGCATCAAGGCCGGCAATTGCTTTGCGCGGGACAGCAGCAGTTTGTAATAAAGGCCCGCATCCGCCAGCTTGTCTTTATAAGGAGAATTTTCCAGCAGCTGCAGCGCTTTCTTCGCCGCCGCCTGGTTCTCCGCGTCGCTGTGATGCAGCGGCACACGGCGGATGGTCGCCTGGTCGGCGAACATCAGGTTGTCAGGAAACGCGAATTCCGTGTCGACCTTGTGCCCCAGTTCCAAGTGTGCCAGTTGGAAGGAAAGCACTGCAGCAAGGTCTGTTTCGTAGGGGAGGGTGTCGATCAGGCCCTTGCTGAGCACAATTGTGTTTCCAATGGTCAAAGATTCCAGGGGGTAGGTCAAGAGAACCCGGCAGTGTACCGGTTCGGGCAGAGAAATGTTGTTGGTGAGGATCAGGTTATTCGTGACCTGTTCCAACACCTTGTCGAAGTTGCTGGGGCCAGCCAGCAAGCCGGCCTGAAACAAACGATCCAGAATATTCGACTCCGCCTGCTGAGACCACATGCGGGATGCCTGCAGCGGGCTTACGTCCTGGGCGCTTTCGCTTTGATCGGTCACTGCGTCGATCTTGACGGTGGCGTTGTCGCTGGAGGAGGCAGGTTGACGAAGCGAGTAGCCCCAGATCCAGGTCTGCGCGCGGAAAAAGCCACCCTGGTCTGGCCCTGCTCCCGGGCCATGCTCTTCCGCGTAGACTGCCGTGGGCAACCATAGACCGGGCTGGACATTGGTACGCCAGCTATCGAAGTGGTAATAGACCTGGTGCCCGCTGTTGCTGGTATACGTGCCGCTAAAGCGAACGATATTGCCGCCGGTATCTTCAATCCAAACGCGGCCAATAAATCGTCCCGTTCCCGATCCGGACCTCGGAGTCACATCGAAGAGGTCGGTGCGGACATCTCCGAGAAACTCGCGGCGGACGAACGCAAAGTCATAATGTTGGCGATCGAAGTGGTTTGCATCCAGCAGGAGCATTTGCACAAAGCCCTGGGCCACATACTCGATCTTGAACGCCTTGGTCAAACCATTGACGAACATGACCGAGCCCTTCAGCGCGGTTTTCTTGGCTGAGGCTTCCTGATAGCGATTGTCTTCGATGACCTTGCCAAAATCCACGCGCCCAAGGAAATAGTGGTCTTCGGTAGGCACCGCGCTCAATTGCGTGTCGGGTTTGAAGTCCTGAATGTACGTTTCGACGACAGGCGTCCGCTGTTGCAGCGCCTGCAGGACCCCTTTTTCATGACCGGAGGACAGGTCGATGAGGCGTACCATCTGGGGGGTCAACTTGCCCATAGGCTGGATGTTCTTTTTGTGCCGGGCCGAGGCAGGGAGAGTGATGGACACCAGCAGTAGGAGGGCCAATCCTCTGTTGCGTGAACCTCGAGGGGTAAGTTTCGGAAATCGCATCATTGTGTTCCTTCGGTTACCTGGTTTAGGGTTGGTTTGCTCACAATTACGCTCACTGAAAGCCGATCCAATCATACGTGAACATTCGGGATATGTTACCAAAAATCTCAAAATGGTAATCGCTAATGTTACGTAAGTTTAAACACATTTGCCGGAATTTATGCTAGCTGAAAATCGATCCGGTAATATGTGGTAATATCCACAGGCCTGCCATCGCGAGTCGCGGGCTTAAAATGAGTCTCTTCTGCAACCCGAATCGCTTGCTCGTCCAGCCCATGACCTAGCCCACGCACTACCCGGATGACGTGGCACCGCCCATCAGCCGAGAAGCGGACCTCCAGGACAACATCTCCCTGGATTTTCAATTGCTTGGCTTCAGGCGTGTACTCCGGTCGCGGGTGGGAAATTACCTCCACCGTCGTTTCATTTCCGGTACTGGCTACCATTATCTTGGGTGTCGCCACCGCCGTATTGTCGTGGAATGCTCCCACCGTTGCGGTCCCGCGGGGGCGATTGCCCGTACCGCCGGCAACGCCGTCGGAGAACCCAACGGAGGCCACTTTTCCGTGTCCGCTGCCGCCCGGGACGCCGTTGGCATATCCGGAACCGAAATTCACGCCGCCGACTTTTCCACGGCGGGCAGAGCCGGCGCCGGCGCTTTCACCGACCGCACTCTGGAAGCTGCCGTAGGCCGCGATCGTAGCTGGCCGGTTTGCCCCAGGGTTGGGGTGGACTCCCATCGGATCGCCAAATCCGCCTGTTTTCGTCGACGTCTGGCCCATGTTGTTGGCGACCGCCGTCGGAATATCCGTGTGGAACAGGCCCACCTTGGGCTGCGCAGGCAGCGCAACGGAGTCTGGCCGGTAGGGCGGCAGCACGGGTGCGCTCACGTTATTCAGATGGACCCGTGCCAGCCTCGGCTGCGTTTCAGCCGGGGTTTGCCTATAGGTGATTTTTGGCGCGATCCGGTTCAGCAGATCCGGGGTCGGCGGAACGATGGGCGGTTTCACATGGACCGTCGGCCGTACTGGCTTCACGCGTGTAATGGGAAGCAGCAGGTCGGTCTCGATTACGGGCTTTTGTACGACTTGATGGACCATGAAAATGGACAGAATCAGGAACAATGCAATCACCGAAGCATTGACGATCAAGCTGACGGCGAAGGATTTATTTCGGCCCTCCGGTTCCGGCAGTAGTCCGAACGTGGCTAGTTGTCGACTGGAAGGTACGCGCTCTCGATCTCTAGAGCGGCGGGGGGGCAGTCCGGTATCGGGCCGGACTGAATGCTCTCTTGTCGCAAAACTTGTCATACCGCTTTTACCTCAACGCGTTCAAACGCCCGCAGATTCAGAATTTTTAATGCAACATCGTCTTTCGGTGCCGGCACGTCCGGATGGCTGTTCAGTCAGGGTATCTTTTGAAATACTGCCGACTCCGAATTGGAAACAGGCAAATGAATGTTTCAATGGACCGCAGCAGAGAACAAAGTTCAAATCCAACATGACACCCATCTCTGCCAAACATTTCGGGCGCCTTTCAAACTTGGATGCTGCCCGCATTTGACGAGTACAGCTTTGCCACGTCGAAGTGCAATGAGTCAGCGCTTCAGCCCTTTCATCTATCGTTCTCGGGGCCGAAAAACTGGCCCCTAAGCTCCGCGTAATTGGCTATGTTTGCCAATGAGTATGCCACAACTTCGAAATTTTGAAATGAAATTCTCGCATGTCAGTTTGAGCCGGGTATCGTTAGATTAACCACTGGGGGGAACCCGACCCATCCAAATATGCAAACTTGCGCCTTCGGCCTATCATCAAGAAACAGGAATGAGTTGGTCCGCTTTTTCCGAGAAGTTTTCAGTGGGCATGGGAGCCACCTCGCTCCCACCCTCAACTTCCAACCATCTCAAGCGATCAACGATTCCAGGTTACTGCGCCGACAGCGGAAAAGTTCATTGATATAAAAGGAGATAATCCAATTGAACGCACTCATTACCGGTGGTGCCGGCTACATTGGGGGCACTGTCGCCCATCTGCTCATGGCTGCCGGGCATCGTGTCGTGGTCTATGACAATCTCTCCCATTCCCAACGCCTTTCGGTACCATCCGGCTCGGACTTTATCGAAGGGGAAGTCGGCGACCGAACAAAAATGGAAGCCGCTCTCCGAAGCCATCGAATTGATGCTGTTCTGCATTTTGCCGCGCTCATCGAGGCGGGTGAAAGCATGCAGTGTCCTGAGCTGTATTTTAGCAATAATAGCGCCTCGACGTTAATTCTTTTTCAGGCGATGTTGGCAGCCGGGGTCAGGAGGCTGGTTTTCTCCTCAACCGCAGCCGTGTACGGGCAGCCCGAACGGACACCGATTGAAGAAGATGCGCCTTTGCGCCCAACCAATCCCTACGGCGAGTCCAAACTGCTGGTGGAGCAGATGCTCGCCTGGCTGCATCGCATTCATGGCTTCCGCTACGCCAGCCTGCGCTACTTCAATGTGGCGGGTGCCATTGCCGGCCGCGGCGAATCGCATGAGCCGGAGTCGCATCTGGTCCCCTTAATTCTCGATGTTGCGCTGGGCAGAAGAAAGAGCATTCGCATCTATGGAACCGACTATCCGACGCCGGACGGCACCTGCATTCGCGACTACATTCACGTGCGCGACTTGGCGGAGGCCCACTTGTTGGCGCTGACGGCGCTGGAACAGCGAGATCGCATGGTCTACAACCTGGGCAACGGCCAGGGCTTCTCCGTGCGCCAGGTCATCGAGGCGGCCCGTCGCGTGACAGGGCATCCCATTCCGGTGGAGGAGTGTCCGCCACGGCCAGGCGACCCCGCTATCCTGGTTGCCAGTTCCCAGAAAATCAGTCGCGAACTCGGCTGGCGCGCACGTTGCCCCGGCCTCGATGAAATCATCGCGGACGCGTGGCAGTGGCACCAGGTGCGCTACCGTACAGGAGCCTCGATTTCGACGCAATAAGCCCGCAAATGGGGTACGGCTCCAAAAAAAATTGCGGGCGAGGCGCTCCTTCCATGCGTCTAATCTCGCAGGACGGGGTCCATCCAAATCACCGTCGGTTTGGGAATTGGGTTGCGTCGGCATCTGCGCGGGGGTACAAGGGAATCGACAGGTTGGGAGGGGGAAGCATGAAAGTCAATCGCATTGCGAGTTCAGTTCTGTTCGCGGCAATTGTAGGGATGGGCGCGGGAGTCGCCTCTCTCGCCATGGCGCAGACGGAGAATGTGGCTGGCCAGGCGCACTTGGTGGTCACCGTGAACGCCAATAAATCCAACAGGGGGCGATTGCTCCCGCAGAGCGATATTGCCGTCAAATTGAAAGGTCGCCCGGCGGACATTGTGAGTTGGGCCCCTCTCAAGGGTCCCAATGCCGGCCTGCAGCTTGTATTTCTTATCGACGAAGGGGTGCGCTCGTATTGGGCGCTGCAGATCCCGGATTTGAAGAAATTTATCGATGCGCTGCCTCCATCCACTGCCGTGGCGGTTGCTTACATGAACAACGGCAGGGCTGTGATGGCGCAGACCCTGACCACCGACCACGCGCTTGCGGCAAAAGCCTTGCGACTCACGAACGGAATTCCCGACATCAGCGGCAGCCCGTATTTTTGCTTGTCCGACCTGGCCAAGAATTATTGGCGTTCTCCGGCGAGAATCCGTCGCGTGGTTTTTATGGTGACCAATGGAGAAGATCCATACTATAGGTCTATCGATATGCAGGATCCTTACGTTGCCGCTGCGATTCAAGACGCTCAAAAGGCCAAACTCCTCGTCTATTCCATCTACTTTCGCAACCGGGGCGCCGGCGGCCCAAACAGCTTCAGTACCGTGATTGGACAAAGTTATCTTCAGCGAGTCGCGGACGAAACCGGCGGCCAGTTCTACAGCATGGCCATGATGAGTCCCATCTCATTCGACCCGTTTTTAAAGCAGTTCAAAGAGTCGCTGGACAGCCAGTACTTGTTGACCTTTGCGGCTGGCAATACGGGCTGGCAGCAAGTGCAGGTCCAGTCCAAAGTCAAAGGGTTGAAGCTGACCGCACCCAAGGCGATTTACGTGGAGAAGAACCCATAGGAACTGCTGTCGTCGTATCACGCATAACTGGTTGTCAGGCGTGCCTTGGCTCGGAGGGTTCCCCATCAGCGTTGCGTCAGGACCAGCGCCAGTACCGCGATCAGCAGCGTCGGCGGCATGACGAGCACGCCGACTCGTAAAAAGCGCCAGCCGCTGACTTCAATCTTTTCGCGACGCAGCGCCATCAGCCATAAAATGGTGGCCAGCGATCCGGTCACGGAAAGATTCGGGCCCAGATTGATGCCCAGCAGGACTGCGGCGTGCATGACGCGCGTGCCGTGCGCAGCCTGGATCGCGGCCGCCCCGATCAAGCCCATGGGCAGGTTGTTGATTGCGTTGGCCGCCATGCCGAATCCGAACGCGACCGCGCTCAAACCCGCGATGGGCGGCCACGTCGCGGCGGTCTTCAGCGCGTCGGCCGAGATCGCCAGTGCTCCCACCTTTCGCAGCGCCGCCACCATCACAAACAGACCCGCCACCAACGGAATCACACTCCAGGACATGTGCCGCAGCGCTGCCGTCATCACGCGACCCTGGCTGCGGGCGACGAACAGCATTGCCAGGATGCCTGCTGCCAGGGTTGCTGGGCCGACTGGCCCTCCCAGTGCGGACGTGGCCAGCAAGGCGCTCGCGGCCACCAGTATCCCCAGCCCCGCGCGCCGTCCCATGGGGTTGAGCGTCGCCGGTTTCACCCCGTCCTCAATGGAAGGACGCAAGTCCGCGCGGCTGTGCCACCACAGCACCAGAAATGTCACTCCGATCGCGCCTACCGCAGGGAGCAGAAAGATACGCAGCCATTCCCCAAGCGCCGGGAGCTGCCCATCAAACACGACCAGGTTCGCCGGATTCGATATCGGCAGAACGAAGCTGGCGGCATTGGCAATGAACGCGCACGCGAACAGATAGGGGAGCGGCGACGTTTTCGTGCGGCGAACGACGGCCAGTACCGCCGGCGTCAGCAGCACCGCTGTCGCATCGTTTGAAAGCAGGGACGTGACTACAATCCCAATCCCGAACACCAGCACAAACAGACGTGCCTGAGAACCCCGCGCGTGTTCCATGGCGAGGGCCGCCAGCCAATCGAAGACGCCATGTTGCCGCGCCAGTTCCGCCATCAGCATCATCCCTGCCAGAAAAAGATAGACATTGGTCCCGCTGCGAACCGCGGTCCACGCCGCGCCAAGCGGCAATAGACGGAACAGCACCAGCAGTACTGCCCCCGCCACAGCCCAAATATATTCAGGAACATGGCGCGGACGCCAGAGAATCAAGACAAACACCAGAATGCACAACAGCCAGGTAGCAATCCAGATCGCAAGTTGTGCTGGGTGGTGGGGCATCAAGGTAAATTGTCGCAGATTCGCGTCGAGTTTCCCGCCGCTTGGCCAGGAATCGCAACGGGCTTTTTGCGATGCGCTGGAGAGGGTGGATGCCGCGATTTCGAATCTCGACTCCCATCGTTTACCATGGCTTCGTTGGTCAACCGATGCAAGCGCTGCAATTGACGGAATACCGGAAGCTGGAACTGGTGGATTTGCAAGTGCCAGCACCTGCGCCAGACGAAGTGCTGATCCAGGTCGCGGCCTGCGGCATCTGCGGCAGCGATGTGCATGGATATGACGGCTCAACGGGCCGCCGCATTCCGCCGCTGGTCATGGGTCACGAGGCTGCGGGCGTCATTGTCGCGGTGGGCAAGCCTGCTCAAACATTCTCGGTCGGCGAGCGCGTCACGTTCGATTCCACCATCTCCTGCGGTACCTGTCGGTTCTGCAAAACAGACGCGATCAATCTCTGCGATCGCCGCGAGGTTCTGGGTGTCTCCTGCGGAGACTATCGCCGTAACGGCGCTTTCGCGGAGTATGTCGCGGTCCCGGCGCGCATCGCGTATCGTCTGCCAGACTCGCTCGGCTTTGCCGAAGCCGCCATGATCGAAGCGGTTTCCGTCGCCCTGCACGCCGTCCGCCTGACTGCGCCGGAGCAGGGAAGCGCGGCCTTGGTTGTGGGTGCTGGGATGATTGGACTGCTGGTCCTGCAATCGCTGCGGGTGGCAGGCTGCGGCAGGATATATGTCACCGATATTGACGCTGGGCGTTTGCAACTGGCAAAGAAACTTGGAGCGACTGAAACCATCGAAGCCGGCGGAGCAACGACCAGCGACGAGATTGCGGAGCGAGTTCGGGCCTTGACCGGCGGCCACGGCGTCGATGTTGCGCTGGAGGCAGTAGGGACAGCGGCCACCGTGCGAACTGCGATTGCCTCGGCGCGAAAGGGCGCCACCGTCACGCTGGTCGGCAATCTTGCGCCTGAAGTTCCGTTGCCGTTGCAGAGCGTTGTCACGCGGCAGATTCGGTTGCAAGGCTCGTGCGCTTCGGCGGGAGAATATCCCCAGGCCATCGAGCTGATGGCCAATAAAAAAATCGATGTTGCGCCGATGCTCTCGGCCGTCGCTCCGCTGGCGGAAGGGCCCCGCTGGTTCGAGCGCCTTTATGCCCACGAAGCAAATTTGATGAAAGTGGTGTTGACGCCGGGGTCAGTTGGATGAAGTCCGAGCCTGCAAATCCGAACGAGAGCCAGCGTATGTTCGACCTGACCGGCCGCGTCGCCCTGGTCACCGGTACCAGCCGCGGGCTAGGACAAGGTTTCGCTCGCGCTCTGGCGCGGTGCGGTGCCGACCTGGTTCTGACCAGCCGCAAGCGGACCGACCTACTTCCGTTTCAAGAGGAAATTCGCGCGATGGGCCGCAAGGCTGTCGCGCTTGAACTCGACGTGCGCGACGAAGCCAGCATCGCGCGCATGGCGGAGCAAGCACTCGCCGCCTTCGACGCCATCGACATTCTGGTGAACAATGCGGGCTGCAATGTGCGCAAGCCTGCGCTTGAAATTTCGTGGCAGGACTGGAACCAGGTGCTGGACACCAACCTGCGCGGCAGTTTCTTTGTCGCCAAGGCGATTGCGCCGCAGATGATTGCGCGCGGCTATGGACGCATCGTCAACATCGGCTCCGTGACCAGCGTCTTCGGCTACGCCGGCCTCGCGCCCTATACGGCCAGTCGCGGCGGCATTCGCCAACTGACCATGAGCCTCGCCGACGAGTGGGGCAGGCACGGCATTACGGTGAATTGCCTTGCGCCCGGATGGTTCAAGACCGAGCAGAACAAAATTTTGTACGAGGACCCGGATTGGGTCGAATACTTGTGCGACCGCATTCCGTTGAAACGCCCCGGCGCGCCGGGAGATCTCGACGGCGCGATTGTTTTTCTCGCTTCCGAAGAGGGCCGTTACATCACCGGACAAACCTTGCTGGTGGACGGAGGAATATCCACGGGAGCGATGCGTGCAATGCCCACGAATCGCTCCAAATCGCAGTGACGAGCAGATGAAAGCGAAACGGAGAGAGTATGGTTCACTCGAATCAAATGTACCCATCGAAAGCGTTGCTGGGTCGTAGGAATGTCATCCTCGCCGCGCTTGGCTTGGCGTTCTTGTTGATAATTGTCGCCCCAGCGCACACGCAAGCACAGACGGCGAGTCCGAACTTCCGCAAGCACGCGGTGACCTTTGCCAAGCCGCTGACGGTATATTTTGTCGACGTTGAAGGCGGCCAGTCCACGCTCTTCGTCACCCCGTCGCATCAATCGTTATTGGTGGACACCGGCTGGCCCGACAATGATGACCGCGATGCGGACCGCATCCTGCAGGTAGCGAAACAGGCTGGACTCGACCATATCGACTACTTGTTGCTCACGCATTTTCATGTGGACCACGTTGGCGGCGTTCCCAATCTTGTCAAAAAGATCCATGTCGATACCTTTATCGATCACGGGACCAATCGCGAAACTACGGATGCTGTCACGGAGCAGTGTTTTGAGCGCTATCGGGCGGTGCTGGCGCAACTCCATGCAAAACACATTCTGGCGAAACCGGGGGAGACCATTCCGCTGACCGGCCTGACAACGACGATTGTCAGCACGGATGGCAATACGATCGACACTCCGCTCCCCGGCGCGGGCGAGCTGAATCCTTATTGCAAGAACTGTCCCACGCGGCCGCCGGACAAGACCGAAAATGGCCGCTCGGCGGGAATCGTGATGCAGTATGGCAAGATGCGCCTAGTGGACCTGGGAGACCTGACCTGGGACAAGGAAATGCATCTGATGTGCCCTGTCAACAAACTGGGACGAATGGATGTCTACGTGGTCTCGCATCATGGCTGGTATCCCAGCAGCAGTCCCGCGTTTGTGGATGGCATCGCCCCTCGCGTCGCCATCATGGACAACGGCGAAAAGAAGGGCGGCTCGCCTGGGCCGTGGCAGGTGATTGAGAAATCTCCACGCCTGAAAGACCTGTGGCAACTGCATTACTCAGCGGAAGGCGGGGCCCAGCACAATGTGGCCGCGCCCTACATTGCGAATCTGCAAGGGGCCAGCGGGAAGGATGGATCCGACGGCCACTATATTCGTCTGCTCGCCTATCCGAACGGAAAGCTGGTTGTCTACAACTCGCGCACGCAGCAGAGCAAAACCTATCCTGCTCCGCAGTAAGATGTCGCGTGACCACCAGGAAGGACAAGTTCCATGGATGCCGAACAGGTCCGCGAATTTCTTCTGAGGTTGCCGCACGTCGAAGAGACGATGCAATGGGGCGCGAACCTCGTCTTCTGGGTGGGAGATAAAGCGATCGGCGGCAAGATGTTCGCGCTCGTCAATCTCGACGAAGACGGCAAGGCCGTGATTTCCTTTCACGCCGGTCCGGAGCGCTGCCCTGATCTGCTGGAGATTGACGGCGTCATTCCTGCGCCATACATGGCGCGGATTTTCTGGGTGGCGCTCACGCGCTGGGATGCGCTCCCCAGCCGCGAATTGCTGGTTCTCCTTGCGCAAGCACGCGATCTTGTCTATGCCAAACTGCCCAAGCGCACGAGAGATGTGCTGGCGATGCCGCCGATGGCCCGCAAGAAACTGATCGCGGAACGAAGGAAGCTCCTATCCAGTAAACGAGCCGGATAACACCCGCGAAGGGGCGCTTCAAGGCTGAACCGCTTGCATCGCGATCGAAAATCCACGATACTGTAAATTCAGGATCTAAGGACGACCTTCGTCTCGGCAGAGCGACTCTGCCTTCTCTCCTGCTACCAGAAAGGACCATATTAGCTGTGTTGATGATTCGTCTTTCGCGCGTAGGCGCTCGCAAGAAACCGTATTACCGAATCGTTGTGATTGAGAAAGACCGCGCCCGCGATGGACGCTCCCTTGAAGTGGTTGGGACCTACAATCCGCGCACCAATCCGGCAACCGTGGATTTGAAGAAGGACCGTGTCGATTATTGGACAGGCATGGGTGCCCAGCTTTCCGATCGAGTCGGCAAACTTGTCGCCAAGGCGACCGCGCCGGTAGTGCAAGCGACATAACGGCAATTCCCAAATTGGGAGTTGATGGCACCAACAAATGCGTCACAATTCTTTTGAGCGCGGCCTTCGGGCTGCGCTCTTCAATTGTTCGGTCCACTTGATTTTCCCGTCCTTAGACTTGATTTTCCTGCTTTTAGACTTGATTTTCCCGCCTTCAGACACATGTTTTTGCCTGGAAATGGAATTCGTCAGACAATAGTCTGGTTGTTTTACCCCATGTAGTAACCTCAACAGTAACTAAAGAGTAAACCATAAAATAGCAGACAAACGGCTTTGAATTCGGTATAAACGCTATCAGAACTCAATGTCGAACTTTGATGGGGTCAAGGCATGTCAGAAAGTTCCGCGGAGCCGTCGGCAGTTGAGTTGATCACGGCCATCGCCTGTTCGTTAGTGGACAAACCGGAAGCAGTTTCAGTCAATGCAACATCGAATGAAGCTGGCACGGTATTGCGTCTTCGCGTCGATCCCACAGACGTCGGGAAGGTGATTGGCAAACAGGGTCGAACGGCCCGATCGTTGCGGACCATCCTGGGGGCCGTCAGCGTCAAGCTGCATCATCGCTACAGCCTCGAAATTGTTGAAGAGGCAAAGCAGGAAACCGCCTCAAGCTAATGTCGCGCTCTCTTCGTGGAGGTCGCGCATTGCGGCGCGCCTTCGCCACGCATGCAACAATAGCGGTGTGACGGACTCGAAACTATTGGACGGCCAATCGTGGGTGCATCTGGCCCGCCTGATTCGGCCGCAGGGGCGGCGCGGCGAGGTGCTGGCAGCAATCCTGACCGATTTTCCTGAACGCCTTGCCGAAATGCGCAGCGCATTTCTCTGGCGTGGCGAGAACCTCCCCGCAACGCCGATCGCCATTGAACGCTTCTGGCTGCACAAAGGCAAAGTGGTGCTGAAGTTTGCCGCAGTGGACTCCATCTCCGCGGCGGAGGCCCTGCGCGGCGCGGAGGTCGTGATTCCTTCCGCGGAACGCATGCCCCTCGAATCGGACGAGGTGTACATTAGCGATCTGATCGGCTGCCAGTTGGTCGATCGACGCCAGCCTGGATATCCCGATTCCACGTTCCTTGGGACCATTCGCGACGTGGTACGGCAAGAGAAAACCGCAGACCTGCTGGTCGTGGTGGGAACGGACGGAAGCGAGTACGAAATCCCGTTCGCCAAGGCGTATGCGGTCAAAATTGACCTGGCTGGACGGCGTCTGGAGATGAATCTGCCGCCCGGACTGCTGGAAGTGAATGCGCCGCTGACTGAAGAAGAACGACGCGCGCGACAGGCATCGCCCGAGTCGGAATCCTAGGGCCGTCGAACGTCGGCGATCTCCGAAAAACCCAAAGGGCTATTTTGTGGGCGGTTCCTGCGGAATGGCCGCTCCGTCCGAACGGGGGTCGGAGCCGGCAAAATTGACGTCACGCTGGGTATCGCGGACCACGGCTTCGCCCTGGCCCACGGTGAACGAAAACGGCTCCAATAGCTGAATCTGCTGGCCGCGCTTGGTCAACTCCGCCCGGACCGCCTCCGGAATGCCGGGTTCCATCTGGACGTCACAACCGTCGAACGTCTGCTTGGTGAACCGGGCCTGTTCCAGCGCGGCCTGCACGTTCATCCCATAGTCGACGACATTGGCGACGAATTGTGCGTGGGCCTGCGCCTGGTTCCACCCGCCCATGATGCCGAACCCAATGCGGATGTCTCCCTTTTCCATGAAGGCCGGAATGATGGTGTGCAGCGGGCGCTTGTGCCCCGCCAGCGAATTGGGTTGACCTGGCGTGAGGCTGAATCCAGCGCCGCGGTCCTGGAACGAGAAGCCCAGTCCAGGCGCCACCATTCCCGTACCGTAGCCTTCGTAATTGCTCTGAATCAGCGAGACGATATTGCCGTCTTTATCGATGGTGGAAAGATAGATGGTGGTCTTGCCATGGGCGTTGAGGTACTGGGTGAGGTCGGAAGGCAGCACCTGGCAGGACGCTTTGTTCATATCGATCAACTTTGCGCGCTGCTTTGCCAGGTCTTTCGAGAGCATTTCTTTCACCGGAATGGGGGTAAAGCGCGGATCGCCGACGTAGCGGTACAGGTCCGCATAGGCCAGTTTCTTGGCCTCGATCATCACCTGCAATGCATCGGCGGAATTATGACCGTACTGTGCCATGGGGAACTGTTCCATGATGTTCAGCATGGAAAGCGCGGCGACCCCTTGCCCGTTCGGCGGCAACTCGTAGACGGTCCATCCGCGATAGGTGGTGGAAATCGGTTCCACCCACTCCGGTTGAAAGTCTGCGAAGTCCTCCCGGGTGTGCGTGCCGCCCTGCGCGCGCAGGAATTTCACCATGGTGTCCGTCATGGGGCCGTTGTAGTAGGCGTCTCTCCCATGCGCCGCGACCTGCCGCAGCGAGTTCGCCAGCGCGGGATTGCGAAACAGGTCGCCAAGCTTGGGCGCCACACCGCCGGGGAGATAGGTCTCCTTGTATCCCGGCTGCGGCATATCTCTCTTGCTGACCCAGTAGCGCGCATTGCGCTCGGCTAATGGAAATCCGTTCTGCGCGTAATAAATTGCCGGCGCTAACGTTTTGCTGAAGGGAAGCGCGCCGAATCGGTCCTTCAGAGCTTGCCAGCCCGCGACACACCCCGGAATGTCGATGCTGTGGACTCCGATGGGGTCGATGCTGTCGATGTGATGGGATTTCAGATAGTCGATGGTGAGCGCCTTCGGCGTCCATCCGCTGGAGTTGAGCCCGTAGAGCTTTCCGGTCTTCGCGTCGTAGTAGAGCGCGAACAAATCTCCGCCCATGCCGTTCACGTACGGCTGCACCACGCCCATCACCGCGTTGGCCGCGATGGCGGCATCAATGGCGTTTCCGCCCTCTTCCAGTATGTGCGCGCCCGCTTGCGAAGCCAAAAATTGCGGCGCGGCAACAATGCCGAACTTTGTGACCACCATGGAGCGACCTTGGCCTGGCACTGAAGCAAATTGCTGACCGAGCAAAGTGGCGGAAGCCAAGAACAGCAGAGCGGCTGTACGAGCGATAAACTTCATGCGTTTCTCCTGCGCAAAAATGGGCCTGCAGAAGTAATCTTCAGGCATCTCCATGCCTGACGCGCGAAATTATTTCGGCAAAATCATTTCCGTCTTCGCGGGTGGTTGCTGTAGGCTTGGCAAGGGACTGCCGCAACAAAGAAGTATCCTGACAAACCCGATGCCGACGCCCGACAAGCCGCAAAACGATCGAAAAACCGCGCTACGAGAGTTGCTGCAGGCCGAAACCATGATGCAGATCGCGCTGGTGCTGCCGCTTTCCTGCATCATCGGCTGGGCGCTCGGGGACTTTCTCGACCATAAATTGCACCAATCCTGGATCGCGATGCTGGGCCTGGCATTGGGCGTTGCCGCCGGATTTATCCAGGTAATTCGAATGGCCAACCACGCGAATCGGACCGATGAAAAAAATGACCGCTGAAACCAGCACACCCGTTCCGGCCAACGAAATCAACCCGCCAGAAAAAGTTGTCCCCGCGCCGCCGACTGCCCCGATTCAGTTCAACGAGGAGGACATTCGTCGCACGCTTCGCCGCGCGCTTGTCCTCGCCGGCGCGGTCGTCCTGGTGGCGACACCGATTTTGTGGGCCTGGCTGGGCTGGCGAACATGGCTCACCTTCGTCATCGGCGCAGCCATTTCCGCCACCGGCATAGTGGAATGGCTGCAGTTGCTTTCCGCCATGATGTCCAGAATGGAAGAAGGTCGCACCCCGGTCCCCATGGGCCGCGTTCTGATCATGTTTTTCCTGCGTTTGGCAGTCGCGGGCGTGCTCTTATATGCTAGTCTAAACAGTTTGCATGGCTCCATTTATGCGTTGCTGGCTGGGCTGGCCGTATCGCTGCTTGCCCTGTCGGTGGAATGCATCCGCCTGGTGTTTCGGACTGGGTGAAAATCGCAGGAAGTTGTTGTTTGCCCGGAAGAACCAAAGCCTGAAGGACCTGGAAAGAAAATTCGAACGATGCCCCTCCAACATTTCCTCGCTCACATTCTGAACCAGTTGCTGGCCGGCCCGGTGACGACGCTGCTGAATTGGATTGGCCGGCCGCCGCTCAACCCGGCTGTTCCCATCAATGGCACGTTCACCATGGAGCTGATCGCGGTCCTGTTGCTGCTGGTTTTTTTCGTCATCGTTCGACTGACACTCCACGTAGAAAAACCGGGCATCGCACAGCAGTTTGCAGAGATGATCGAGGAATTTGTCACCAACCAGACCGAGCCGATCATCGGCCACAAGTACAGGGTCTATCTGCCGTTTATTACCTCCGTTTTGCTCTTCATCCTCGCCAATAATCTTCTCGGCCTGCTGCCCGATGTCGATACGCCGACTTCCAGCCCCGTCGTCCCCTTGGGTATGGCGCTATTGACCTTTGCCTACTATCATTGGCAGGGGCTGAAGGAAAATAAGTTTGGATACGTCAAGCAGTTTCTTGGGCCGCTATGGTGGATTGCGCCGCTGATGCTGCCCATTGAACTGATTTCTCATCTGGCCCGCATCCTGTCGCTCACCATTCGTTTGTTCGCGAATATGTTTGCCAGTGACCTGCTGATCCTCATCTTTTTCGCGCTGTTTCCCATCGCGCTGCCGGTCATTTTTATCGGACTGCACCTGGGCGTTTCGCTGATTCAGGCCTATGTTTTCATGCTGCTCGCGTCCATCTATATTGGACAGGCCATCGCGCACGAGCACTAGACGTCAAGTTTTGCTGGAGTTTGCTTTCGCTCCAGCGGCACCACCCCGTGACGTGTGTCAGGGGACGCGGCAGGGTGAGCGTTTCCTTCCCACTTGCGGGAGATCTTAAGAAACTATCGGAGTTACATACATGCGTACCATGCAAAACGTTTTTATGACGCTCTCGGTGCTGTGCCTGGCCGTTCCGGCGTTCGCGCAAGCCAGTGGCGGCGATTCGTCCCATGCCAGTATGGTGGCGATTGCCGCCGGCATCTCGATGGCGATTGCTTCCGGGCTTTGCGGTCTGGGCGAGGGTTACGCGGTCGGATCTTCGACCCTGGCACTGGCGCGGAACCCAGGAGCGCGGCCGGCAATCTTCCTGTTTCTCGTGCTCGGACTGGCCTTCATTGAGTCGCTGGCCCTGTTCACCTTTGCCATCATCCTCTTCAAGGTAAAGTAAAGGAAATCTTCAAGGCAAAGTAAGCGAATGAAATGCCCAACGCAAACAGCCTCCTGCCACGGAGGCCGTTTGCGTTTGCCGTCCAGCGAATCAAATCCATCCACGAGTCATTCTGAGCGCAGCGAAGAATCCAGAGGATGATCGCTGCATGTGCGAGGTGAATTTCGTCTGGAGTTGTTTCTTTGCCAAAGCGCGGGGGCCGGCCCAGCGTTATCGGTTCAAGGTTGAATACGCTATCGCCGCAACAAGGCGACGGGTACGGTCTGCGAAGCTGCATTCGCAGGCCCGCTAAACGTCGCAGCCCCAGCGCGGGCAAGGTCGAGGATGCGTCCGGGGAAGATTCCCAGCGCAAATACGGCCAGCACCAGGATTGCCATCGCAAGAATGAATGCGGGCCGGGCATGGGCCGTGTCTGCCTCACGAGGAGGCTCCACCGGCACCATGTACATCTGGGCCAGCAAGCGCAGGTAATAAAATGCCGCTACGCCACTATTCAGCAGGCCCAATACCGCCAGCCAGGCGTTGCCGGAATTGATCGCTGCCGTGAAGACATAGAACTTGCCGAAGAAGCCGGCGGTGAAGGGAATTCCAATCAGCGAAATCAAAAAGACGGCGAAAGCGGCGGCGGCCACGGGATGACGCCGCGCGATTCCAGCAAAATCGCTGAGGCTGGTGCGGGCCTCGTTGTAGCCGGAAAGATAGCTGATAATGCCAAACGCTCCGACGTTCATGGCGGCGTAGGCGGCGGTATAGAAGCTGGCGGCCGCAATGCCCATGGGAGCCAGCGCCGTGAATGCAACCAGCAGATACCCGGCGTGCGCAATCGAAGAATATGCCAGCATGCGCTTTACGTTGCGCTGCGTGAGCGCGCCCAGGTTGCCGATCGTCATCGACAGCACAGCCATAATCCAGACCAGCGGCATCCAGATGTGAATTGCCGTTCCGAATGCGCCATACGCGATGCGTAGCAGCACGGCAAAGGCGGCTGCCTTCGGCGCGGTGGACATAAGGCCAACTACCGGCGCGGGCGCGCCCTCATAGACATCGGGCGTCCACACATGGAACGGGGCCAGCGATACTTTAAAGCCCAGGCCAATCAGCATCATTCCGAAGGCGACAGTCAACAGCAGCGGCGAGGCCCCGTCAGCGACACCTTTCGCAATCTCATAAAGGTTGGTCGAGCCGGTTGCCCCAAAGCACAGCGCGATGCCATAGAGGAAAAATGCGGTCGCGAAGGAACCGAGCAAGAAATATTTGATCGACGCTTCCGGGCTGGTCGCGCTGCGCTTGCGATAGCCCGCCAGGATGTAGGTGGAGATGGAAGAAATCTCCAGGCTGATGAAGACCATCAGCAGCTCGACGGAGCAGGTCATCAACATCATGCCGGTCGCGCCGAAGAGAATCAGCGCGTAATATTCGCCGACAAAGCTGGTATGCCCCTCAAAATAATCGAGCGAGATCAACAGCGTGACCAGAACAATGCAGCCGATGACCAGATGAAAGAAGACGCTGAATGCATCGGATTGCACGGTGCCGAAAAACGCTGTTCCTGCTGGGAGAAAAAGCTGATACACACTGGCTGCGATGGCTGCGAGGGTGCCAAGGATCGCGACAATGCCGAGCGGTTTGCGGCTGGTCCTCGGCTTCAAAACAGCTTCCACCAGCATGACCAGCACGCCGGTCAGGGTCATCAGAATTTCCGGCAAAATGCGCAGCGCGGGAGAAAAGGCGATCATCGATGGAGTCATCGGCTCATTCATTGGGCCATCCCTCGCGTCGCTGCTTGTGGCGCTGCGGGCGGCGACGCCACGGTGGCGTAGGCTGCCACAGGAATTTTCGCCGGCGCCAAGGCGGGAACGGTCAGATCAATCGCATGCATCCAGAAGACAGAAGCCACGCCCATCGCAATCATCAGCGCAATCGTGGGCCACACGGCGGCCCGTTCGCGCCAGTTCACATCTGCTGGCGACAAAGCCGCCACGCCCGTCGAAGGCTTGCCGTAGAACACGCGCTGCACCATCCACAGCATGTAGGAGGCGGAGAGGATCACGCCCAACGTGGCCGCAGCAGCGGCGCGGGGATGGGCCAGGAAGCTGCCGCTCAGGATAAGGAACTCTCCGACGAAAACATTCAGCGACGGCAGCCCGATCAGCGACAACGCGGTGATGACGAACAGCGTCGCCAATCCAGGCAGCTTGGTCGCAATGCCGCCGAGTCGCCCCATGTCGTAGGTGCCATAGCGCTCATACAGGATGCCGAGCAGCATGAAGAACGCGCTGGCAGAAACGCTCTCGTTCAAAATTTGATACGCCGCTCCGTCCATGCTGGCCGCCGTGAAGGCATAGATGCCGAGCACGATAAAGCTGACCGCACTCAACGTCGCGTAGGCGGCGAGGCGCTTCAAATCGGTTTGCACCAGGGCCATCAATGCTCCATAGAGAATGCCAATTGCCCCCAGCGCCACCATCAAGGGCGCAACGTGCGCGGCCTGGGTTGGGAACAGGCCAACATGCCAGCGCAACAGGGAGTAGAGACCCAGCTTTCCGGCAAGAATCATGGCGACGGCTGTGGGAGCTTCGCCGATGCCATCGCGCAGCCAGCCATGCAGCGGAAACACCGGCACCTTGACGGCGAAGGCCAGCAAAAACGCCAGCGACGTGAGCCATAAGCCTGTCGCATGGGCGCCGTTCCAGCCAAACATCTGCTGCTGGAGTTGTACCAGGTCGAAGGTCCCCGTCTGGCCATAGAGCCACAGCATCCCAACCAGCAGCAGCGCGGAGGGAATGAATGCGTAGAGGAAAAACTTGATGGCAGCGCCGCGCCCGTTTTTGCGGCCATACATGCCGATCAGCAGCGCCAGAGGGACGATCGACAGCTCCCAGAAGGCGTAATACAGAATCAAGTCTAGCGCGATGAACACGCCATACATCGCCGTCTGCTGCAGCAGCAACAGCGCGTAAAATTCGCAGGTGCGGTCCTGAATCACTCGCCAGGAGATGAGCACGCCAAGCGGCGCCAGGAACGAAACCAGCACCACCAGCCACATCGACAGGCCATCCACTCCAACGTGGTACTGGATGGCCGGGTTGCTGATCCACGGAATGTTCATCTCAAATTGGAAGCCTTGCTGCTGTTGATAGTTGAAGTGCGCCGGCAGATGCAGCGCCATTACAAAAAGAAACAGCGTCAGCAGCAGAGAAAACACCTGAGGAGCGCGCCCGCGCCTCGGCAACAACAGCACCACCACCGCGCCCGCCGCGGGCAGAAAGGTGAGCCATGTAAGAATGCTTGCGTTCAACTTGAAAGTCCTTCCCTGTTTAAAACGAATGCGAAAGGTAGAGCGCCACAATCAAAACCGCAGCCGCTCCCGCCGCCAACCACCCAGCATAGGAGCGGATATTTCCCGATTGCATCCGGCGAATGCCCGAACTTGCGCCGCTTGCCGTTGCCGTCATCGCGGTGTTCGCGCCATCGATGATGCCGGTCTCGACGCCGCGTCCCAGAAGATTTCTTGAAAGCGCCAGAATCGGCCGAACAATGACCGCTCCGTACATCTCATCCACCCAATATTTATTCCAGATCGGCGTATACAGAGGCCTCGTTTTCTGCTCCGCGCTGTCGGCCAGTTGTGGCTTGCGACGGTACATCAGGTCGGCGAGCCACCATCCAAACAGAGCGACCAGCATCGACACGCCGGCTAGAATGCGCTCCAATCGGAAGTCCGCCGCGCTCGGCACAACTAGCTGCGCGTTGCTGGCGGATGTAAATACAGGGTCGAGAAAATGTGCAATCCAATCGTGGCCGCCCAGCGCAGCGGGCCAGCCAATCCATCCTCCGGCGAGGGACAAAATCCCGAGAATGACCAGCGGCAGCAGCATCGCCCAGGGACTTTCATGTACGCCGTGGGGGCCGTGCTCGCCGTGACCCGCACTCGATTCGTCATACCGAGGGCTGCCGAAAAACGTCATGTACCACAGCCGGAACATGTAGAACGACGTCAGTCCCGCCGTGACCAGACCCACGGCCCACAAAATTTTTTCACCCGGCGTCTCAAAAGTCGCAGCTAGAATCGCGTCCTTGCTGAAAAATCCGGCAAATGGAAACAGTCCGCTGATGGCGAAGACCGCGGCCGTCATGGTCCAGAAGGTAACGGGCAATTTCTTCCGCAGGCCGCCCATCTTCCGCATGTCCTGCTCGCCGCCCAACGCGTGAATGACGCTGCCCGCAGCCAGAAACAGCAGCGCCTTGAAGAAGGCATGAGTGACAAGATGAAAAATTCCCATCGAGTAGGCTGCCACGCCGCACGCCAGAAACATATATCCGAGCTGCGAAATGGTGGAGTAGGCCAGGACGCGTTTGATGTCGGTTTGCAGCACGCCGATGGTCGCCGCGAAGAATGCCGTCGCCGCGCCGATAATGGCGACGATTGCCAGGGCCAGCGGAGAGCGTCCGAACAGGACGTGCGCGCGCGCCAGCATGTAGACGCCAGCCGTCACCATGGTGGCCGCGTGGATCAGCGCCGAGACGGGCGTCGGGCCTTCCATCGCATCCGGCAACCAGACGTAGAGCGGAATCTGCGCCGACTTGCCCGTTGCTCCCAGCAATAGCAGCAACGCGATGGCGGTCAGAAAACCGCCCTGCAAATCAGGATGCGCGGAGATATTTGCAAACACCTCGCGAAAACTGAGCGTGCCGAAGTGGGCGATGAGCAAGAACATGGCCAGCAAAAAACCGAAGTCTCCAATCCGATTGACGATGAACGCCTTCTTGCCGGCATTCGCCGCGGAATCTTTGGTGTAGTAAAAGCCAATCAGTAAATAGGAGACGAGGCCGACACCCTCCCAGCCGACAAACATCAGCAAAAAATTTGCCGCCAGCACCAGCGTCAGCATAAAAAACAGAAATAGATTCATGTAGCTGAAGAAGCGCCAGTAGCCGTCCTCCGCCGCCATGTAACCGACGGAGTAAAGATGAATCACCAAGCCAACGCCGGTGACCACCAGCAGCATAACTAGCGTCAGTTGATCCAACAGGAAGGAGAAGTTGGCGTGAAAGCCTGTGACCGCGATCCATGGGGTCGCAAAGCGTTCCAGATAGGGAAGCGCCAGCCCTTGATGCGCGCGTGCCACAATCCACAGCACCTGGACAAACGCCGCGGCAGGGAACAGCAGCGCCACCGCCGAGACGGCCGCCTTGGGCAGGCGCCGCCCTAAAATCCCATTGATCGCGAAGCCCGCCAGCGGGAACAGCGGCAGCAGCCAAAGATACAAAGAAGGTGTCATAGTTTCATCAAGTCAATCTGGTCGACATTCAACGTATTGCGCGAGCGGAACAGCGAGATGATGATCGCAAGACCGACAGCCGCTTCCGCGGCGGCGACGACCATGACAAAGAACACAAAAATCTGCCCGCTTACCTGGTGCCAGTGGTTGGCGAAGGTCACAAACGCCAGGTTGACTGCATTCAGCATCAGCTCAATCGACATGAAAATGGTGATGATGTTGCGCTTGATCAGGAACCCGCAGACGCCGATCGAGAACAATGCGGCGCTCAGGACCAGGTACCAGACAATCGGCACTGTCATCTCAGTGCTCCTTCCGCGCCAGCACAACAGCGCCGAGAATTGCGACCAGAATCAACACCGACGTGACCTCGAACGGCAGCAGCAGGTTGCGAAACAATACGCGGCTTAAATCCCCCGTCGTGACCAGAAACGCGCCGAGTCGTGTTCCTCCAAAACTCAATCGCAGCGTGACAAATGTGCCGGCCAGCACGGCAAACAGCGCCAGCACGCCGGGAATGCCGGCGAAATATGCAGCCCGGCTGCCATGGGTACGTTCCTCTTCGCCGGCGTTCAGCAACATGATGACAAAAACAAATAGCACCATAATTGCGCCGGAGTACACGATGATTTGCGCCAGCGCAAGAAATTCCGCCCCCAGCAGCAGGTACAGAACGGAGAGCGACGACATGACCACGATCAGCGACAAGGCGCTGTTAATGGGGTGCCGCTGCAGCAGCAGGTTCAGCGCGCCGCCCAGACATAGAAGTGCGAAGAGAATGAAAATTGCTACATTCATCGTGGTCGAATTCCGACGAGCGCTACTGAATCGTTAGCCATGGAACGCCAGCACCAGACTGGTTGCCATCACATTCAAGACGGCAATCGGCAATAGAAATTTCCAGCCGAACCCCATCAGCTGGTCATAGCGGAAACGCGGCAATGTCCCGCGTACCCAGACGTAGAGAAACAGGAAACTAAACACCTTGAGAACAAACCAGAATACAGGCAGCAGCGCCTGCGCCACCGGACCGCCAAACGCCGGGAACAGGTCGCCGAAGGGGCTCGACCAGCCGCCAAGAAATAAAACGGTTGCCACGCAGCCGACCGTAATCATGTTGGCGTACTCCGCCATGAAAAACATGGCGAACTTCATGGAACTGTATTCCGTATGGTATCCAGCGGTCAGTTCGCTCTCGGCTTCCGGCAGGTCGAACGGGGTGCGATTTGTTTCCGCAAAGGCGGCGCACAAATAAATAAAGAACGCGACGATCTGCAATCCTCCGAAGATATTCCACGACAGGATTCCGTGCGTGTTTTGCAGGTTGACGATATCGCGCAGACGCAGCGACCCAGTGCGCAGTACAACTCCAATCACCGAGAGGCCGAGCGCCAGCTCGTAGCTGACCATTTGCGCGGAAGAGCGCAGCGACCCAAGCAGCGAATATTTATTGTTCGACGACCAGCCAGAGAGCGCGATTCCATAGATGCCGACGGAAGTGACGCCGAGGATGACCAGCAAGCCAATGTTCAGGTCTGCGATCTGGAACATATCCACGCCATGCCAGCGAATGTTCTCGCCGAATGGGATCACGCCGATCGAGATCAAGGCGCAGGAGAGAGCGATGATCGGCGCCATAATGAACAGCGGACGAAACACGGCGCTGGGCATCAGGTCTTCTTTCAGAAAAAGCTTCAGACCATCCGCCAGCGGCTGCAGCAACCCGAAAGGGCCGACGCGAGACGGGCCCCAGCGGTTCTGGATGCGGCCCACCAGTTTCCGCTCCAGCAGCACCGTATAGGCCACCGCCATCAAAAAGATGACGGTCACCACAGCGACTTTCAGCAGATTCAGGAGAACAAAAATCGGAATATTCACGCTCGTATCGTTTCCACTTCAGACCCCATCGACTGACTCGCACGCGCAAGACCAGTGCGACGGGTCTTGCCTTAAACAAATTGCTCCGTTAGTCTGCCGCCACCATGCTCTTCTTCGCCTGGAACGTTTCCACTTCATTCAGTTTCTCGCTGTAATGGCCCAGAGTTCCGGAGGTAAACAGCGTGTCCGCGGAAGGCATCGCTCCGTCCGGCCGATTCGCAAACCGCGAGATTTCCATGACTCCGCTGCCGTCCGCGTCGACGTGTTGGCTTGTACCGGCCAACAACTCCATTCGATCAAAGTTGTAGCCGGGAACCAGACGCTGAATTTCATCGAGGACTGCATTCGGGTCGAACGGACTCAATTTCGGTTCGAGATTGTGCGCGGCCAGCCAGATTCCATGACGGTCTGCCTCGCCCGACTGCACTCCGCGGGACTGCCCCATGTCTGCGCGGACGCCTTTGCCGAAGGGGACCAGCGCGTGTACGTCTTCTCCCATGGTGTCGGCAATGCGGACGATCAATTCCAGGTCGGAGCGAACCCCTGCGCGGTCGGCTGCTTTTTTCACCAGTTGCAAATCGCCGAACGTATTGGTGACAGTGCCGGATTTCTCATAGAGGTTCGAAGTCGGCAGCACTACGTCCGCCAGCTTCGCCGTCGCCGTCATAAACATGTCCTGCACCACGACGAATGTATTGCGCAACGCGTCCGCGTCAACACCAAGCCGTTCCGCTGGATCGTCGCCTACAACATAGAGGACCGCAAGCTCGTTGCGTGCGGCGGCTTCAAACATCTGCGCAACATCGAGTCCTGCTTGTTGCGACATGCGACCGCCATATTCTGCGCGCAGGCCACCCTCTTGTTCGATGGGCACGTAGCCTGGGAGCAAATCGGGATAGAGTCCCATGTCGGCTGCGCCGCGCGAGTTCACATAATCGCCCAGGCAGGCAAACTTGGTATCGGGAAGGGACAGCCCGAACTCCGCCAGCGCGTCGATCGCGGAGCCGCGTAGTTCCGAGCCGAAAACAATCAGCAGGCTTGGCTCGTTGCGGAGAGCGTCTCGGAGCGCTTTCGCATCTTCGCCGAAGACGCTGTTTTCTTCTCCGCCAAGGAAGCGCGCAAACGCCGCATATCCATCCGCGGGGATTTGAATGGACGATTTCGCCTGGCGCTGCAATTTAATGTCGCGATGGTTCGCCAAATAGATGCGCGCGCTGTTATGCCGAACATTGGTGCGCAGATTCCACGCCAACAGCGGATGTTGCTCCGTCGGGTCGTTCCCGAGAACAAAGATCGCCGGTGCGGAGCCCGCATCGGCGATACTCGCCATGCGATGCTTCTTACCGGCAAGAGCGCGCGTGAGAGCGACATAGTCCGTTGTCCTATGATGGTCGATGTTATTGGTGCCGAAAGCGCTGCGCGCGACCTTCTGCAGCAGATAGGCTTCTTCATTGGTATTGCGCGTTGAGCCAATGACGCCAATGCTGGCCCCGCCTCGATCGTCGCGGGCCACGCGAAATTTCTGCGCAACGATCTTGATTGCATCTTCCCATGTGACCGGAGCAAATTCGCCGTTCGGTTGGCGAACCAGCGGTTGCGTCAGTCGCTCCTCGTTGTTCGCGAAGTCGAATGCGTAACGGCCCTTCACGCAGAGGAATTCGCCGTTCAAGCCGCTCTTATCGCGATTGTCGCCGCGCACAATCTGCATGCCGTCGTCACTGCGGCGCACGCCCAACGTCGTCTTGCAGCCGTCGCCGCAATGGGTGCAGATAGTGCCGACATGCGTCATTTCCCAGGGCCTGGTTTTGTAGCGATAGGTGTCCGAAGTGAGAGCGCCGACGGGGCAGATGTCGATGCACATGCCGCACTGTTCGCAGTCCAATTGCGTCTGGTCATTCGGCGCAATCACAGAGCCGGAATTGCGCTGCTGAATGCCCAGCGCGGCGACATCCATGCCTTCGTTGCAGACTCGGACGCAGCGATAGCAGAGGATGCAGCGCGGACGGTCGAAAAAAACGACCGGGGACCACTGCTGCTCCTCGCGATGGTTCTTGATTTCGACGAACTGCGAGCCGCCCGCCCCGTACTTGAAGGTCATGTCCTGCAGTTCGCACTCGCCGCCGGCATCGCAGACCGGGCAGTCGAGCGGATGGTTGGCCAGCACCAGCTCCAGCATGGCCTTGCGCGCCTGATGGATCTCGTCCGTATCGGTGGCAACGATCATGCCTTCGGTCACCTGGGTCGTACAGGCAGTCTGCAACTTGGGCATTTTTTCAATGCGCACCAGGCACATGCGGCACGCCGCCTGCAACGACAGGCCGGGGTAATAACAGAAGGCCGGGATTTCAATTCCGACCTTGCGGCAGGCCTCCAGCAGCAGCGTGCCCGCAGGGGCCGTGATTGTCTTGCCGTCGACCGTGAGTGTTACATCAGCCATACTTTTGAACTTTCCTGGATGTCGTAACTTTCAGGCGGAGAAAGGAATTTCAACCATTTCCGCTGTAGATGTCGGTTCGGGAACGATTTCGCCGTGCTCCCGCATGACCTGAATGTGCGCCTCGATACCTTCGCGAATCAGCTTTTTGGTATCGTCAAGCGTCTTGCCGACGACGCCCAGCCCCGGAAGATCGGGCACGTAGGCGCCGTAGCCCGTGGCCGACTTCTCGTAGATTACCGTGTATCTCATTTCTACCTCCATTGCTTCAGACCGGCCTGTTTCAGCATGCTGTTCAGTGTTCCTCTGGGTATATCGTCGTTACCTTGACCCGCCACAGTTACAGTTCCAGGTTTCGCTGGATGGTGATAGTGTTTGTGGCTGCCGGTCGTTCTCACATGCTTCCAGCCATCCTTTTCGATCATACGAATAAATTCCCGGTAGTTCACGCAAGGGTCAGTTCTTGTTGCTTCGCATATGGGCAGGGTTTGCCGTTCAAGTGATCTTCAAATTCCTGTCGAAACTTCTTGACGAAAGCGATGGTCGGCATTGCCGCCGCATCGCCCAACGGGCAAAAGGTCCGGCCCAGCATGTTTTCCGCCAAGTATTGGATGTGGTCGATGTCTTTGGCTTCGCCGCCGCCGGCGTGAAAACGCGTCAGCGTCTTCTTCAACCAGTCCGTGCCTTCGCGGCAGGGAATGCACCAGCCGCAGCTTTCATGCTGGTAAAACTGAATGGTGCGCAGCGCAAACTCCACCATGCAGACGGTCTCATCCAGCACCACCACGCCGCCGGAACCCAACATGCTGCCCGCTTTGCCCACCTGATCGAAATCCATGCCAATGTCGATTTCGCTCGGCAACAAGACCGGCGTCGACGAGCCGCCGGGCACGACGGCCTTCAACTGGCGGCCGCCGCGAACCCCGCCGGCGACCTCGTAGATCATCTTCTTCAGGTTGTAGCCCATCGGCAGTTCGTACACGCCGGGGCGCTCGGCATGGCCGCTGATGCAGAACAGCCGAGTGCCGCCGTTGCGATTCGACCCGATTTTGGCATACGCTTCCCCACCCATATTCAGGATGTGCGACACCGATGCAATCGTCTCCGCATTGTTGATCACCGTCGGTCCGCCGTACAGTCCAACCACGGCAGGAAAAGGCGGCCGGATGCGCGGAATGCCGCGCTTGCCTTCCAGCGACTCCATCAGCGCGGACTCCTCGCCGACTTCATACGCGCCCGCGCCGGTCTGCGAAATGATCTCAAAGTCGAAGTTAGAGCCAAAGATCCCTTTGCCCAGAAAGCCCTTGGCATAGGCGTCGGCAATCGCCTTTTCCATGATGGTAAGCAGGTATCGATACTCGCCACGCAGATAGATGAAACCTGTCTTCGCGCCCACAGCGAGACCGGCAACGATGCAGCCTTCAATCACCGCATGAGGATCGTGCAAAAAGATCAGGTGGTCCTTGCAAGTGCCGGGCTCGCTTTCATCGCCGTTCACCAGAACGTACTTCGGCTTCTCCGACTGTTTGGGAACAAACGACCACTTCATTCCTGTCGGAAAGCCCGCGCCGCCGCGGCCGCGCAGGTTGGAAGCTTTCATCTCGGCGATGATCCACTCCGGCCCCTTCTCGATGGCCTGGCGAACGGCCTTATATCCGTCCAGTTCGATATAGCGGTCAATATTGGTTGCACCCCGACCAAATCGGCGGCTGACGACCTTCACTTCATCGGGATGGGAAACGAGTCTGGGCATTTTTATTGACTGGCCTTGCTTCTATATTCATCCAGCAGCGCGTCCATGGATTCGGGCGTCAGTTCCTCGTGAAAGTCGTAGTTCACCTGGACCGCTGGCGCCCAGCTACAGGCCCCGATACATTCGACTTCTTCCAGGGAAAAAAGTCCGTCCGGCGTGGTCTCTTTGTGGCCAATGCCGAGACGGTCTTTGCAATGTGCAAGGATTTCCTGGCCGCCGCGCAACATGCAACTGATGTTGGTGCAGACCTGCACGTTGTACTTTCCAACCGGCTTGGTGCGCAGCATGGAGTAATACGTGAGGACGTTGCGAACGTCCAATACCGTGATGTCGAGCCTCTGGCCAATCTCAGCAATGGCCGCGTCGGACACGTATCCAATCTCGTCCTGCGCATAGAGCAACATGGGAATCAGCGCGGAGCGCCGTCGTGGATACAACGTCACGAGTTTGTCAAATCGAGCGGCAAGTTCCGGAGAAAAAATCGTGCTGCCGGGTTTTGGATTTTCGGCGATGCTTGTCAGACTCATGCTTGTACCTTGCGCAGCAAATACTCGACAGCCGCTTCCACTTCCAGCGAATCATCCACGCCTTCCAAGCAGACCAGGCCGTCTTCGGTAAAGGAAAATGTTGCGTATTCGTCGCCCATTTCGCCGTTTTCCGGGCGAAACTCAATGGCGCCGACGCCAGATGCGTTCGGCCCGACAAGACTTAGCTTGCCGATGGGACCCAGCACGTCCAGCCGGTCATTGGAGCTGGAATGGAGGCGCAGCGAATGGCCGGGCGCGGTGATCGAATGCATGGCCACGTGTGAACGCAGCAGGGAAGCGAACGAGATCCACAATTCCGCCGTCAGATGGGGAGAGGCGGGCGATTCCACAGAAACCTCGGCAGTGGCACTCATCGGTCAATCTCCCCAAGGACGATGTCGATGGAGCCGACTGCGGCGACTACGTCGGCGATGAGTCGGCCCACGCACATTTTCTCGATGGCCTGCAGGGTGGCGAAGGTTGGGTTGCGCATGTGGACGCGATACGGTTTCGCGGTGCCGTCGCTGACGACGTAATAGCCCATTTCGCCGCGCGAGGATTCAATGGCCTGATAGACCTCGCCTGCGGGAACGCCAAATCCCTCAGTGACAATCTTGAAGTGATGGATCAAGGCCTCCATTTGTGTCTTCATCGCTTCCCGGTCCGGCAGGACAATTTTGGGCGCGTCGGCCTTGATCGGACCTTGCGGCAGTCCGTCGAGCGCCTGGGTCGCAATCTTGACTGACTCGCGCATTTCCTGCACGCGCAGAACGTAGCGGGCCCACACGTCGCAATCGGTCGATACCGGCACCTTGAACTGAAACTTCTCGTAGCCGGAATACGGCATGTCGCGCCGCAAGTCCCAATCGACGCCGCTGGCGCGCAGCGGCGGCCCGGTCACGCCGAGCGAAATGGCGTCCTCGCGGCTCAGCAGACCCACTCCCTTGGTGCGATTGATGAAAATTCGATTTCCGGTGAGCAGGTCCTCGTACTCGTCGATTTTTTCCGGAAGCGTTTTCAGGAAGGCGCGTGTCCGGTCGTAAAAATCCAGCGGCGGTTCCAGCGCCACACCGCCAATGCGGAAATACGAGGTCATCATGCGCTGCCCCGCAAGGTCGTCGAACAGGCGCAAAATCTGCTCGCGTTCGCGGAAGCAATACAGGAACACGGTCAGCGCGCCAATGTCCATGGCGTGCGTGCCCAGCCAGACAAGATGGGAATTCAGCCGTGTCAGCTCGCTCAACAGAACACGCAGCCATTGAGCGCGCTCCGGAATTTCCAGTTGCAGCAGCTTCTCCACCGCCAGGCAGTAACAGAGATTGTTATGCATGGGGCTGATGTAATCGATGCGATCGGTCAGCGGCACCACCTGCTGGTAGAACTTCGCCTCGCAGGTTTTCTCGATCCCGGTATGCAGAAAACCGATGTCCGGAGCGACGCGGACCACCACTTCGCCGTCAATTTCCAGCACCAGACGCAGGACCCCGTGCGTGGACGGGTGCTGCGGCCCCATATTCAAAATCATGGTGCGATCTTCGCTGGAGTCGACGACAGTGGGAGCGGTCAGCAGGTTTCCCATTAGCGATAGCCCTCCACCGGAAAATCTTTGCGCAGCGGATTGCCTCGATAGTCTTCCGGCATCAGCAGGCGGCGCAGGTTTGGATGGCCACCGAAGCGGACACCGAACAGATCGAAGACCTCGCGCTCGTAAAAATTCGCGGCAGGCCACACGCCTGTAATGCTGTCGACAGCAGGGTCGCCTTCTTCCACAAAAACGGCAAACCGGATGCGCTGCTTCAGCGGGTGCGAAAGAATGTGATAGGAAATCTGGAAGCGGGGTCGGTTTGGATACCAGTCGACGCAGGTGACATCGGCGAGAAAGTTGTACCCGGCAGCCTGCACCGTCCGGCAGGCGGCAATGATGCGTTCGCGGGCCAGGGTGAGGGTCAACTCTCCGCGGTCGAATTTTGCATTCTGGATGGCATCGGGCAAATGTTGTGTCAGGGCTGCGATGGCCCGATGGTCGGCGTGGGCCGCGAGGACAGCATCCTTGTTTTCGCCGGTGTCAGTCACCAATCCCATGCCTTAGAGGTCTGCCTGGTCTTTGGACCATTCGAGAATGCCCTTTTTCCAGATGTAGAAGTAGCCCACCAGGACAAAGCCGATGTACACCAGCATCTCCCAAAAGCCGAAGAAACGGGAGCCGGTAATGCCCGGCAGCTTGCGATAGATGACGGCCCAAGGAAACATGAAGACAGCTTCCACATCGAACAGGATAAAGAGCATGGCCACCATATAAAAGCGAACGGAAAAACGTCCGCGTGCATCTCCCTGCGGCACCATGCCGCACTCATACGTCGACAGCTTTACCTTTCCCGGCCGGTGGCGTCCGATCAGCCAGGAAGCCAGAACGATGAAGCTGGACAGGCCGACCGCAGCCAGGATCTGGAGCAGCAGCGGCACGTAATTCCAGAAGTAATTGGGAGTTTGCATGAGGGACACTGTCCAAGCGCACAACATTTCTCCGTCGCCGCCTATAGCTCGACTTTAAGGTTGAATTGCAGCACTGTCAAGCCGTCGCAGGCTCGCAGGACCATGGACTTTCGTGAAATGAATGTTGGATGCCGCTGGTCTGCGGCGCAAGCGAAGAGTCCGGGGGCGCAAGCGAAGAGTCCGGGCTGCAAAGACAGCCGCACTCCCTCGCTAGTTTAGCGCGAGGGCCATGCGATGCATCCAGGCGTCGCGGAGCCGGAAACACTTTGGTAACTACGCAGAGTTCCATTTCGGGGCGTTGTTCCGTTTTGACGCGAGCCAGGCGCTGCATGGCATTTCCCCTCTCTAAAGCGACTCTGGAAACGTCAGACTGAGTGGAAGAGAGGTTTTCCCCATGGCGACCCACCCCAGTGTCGAAGCGAACCCGAAGGCCAACCGAAATTGCATCCCGGAGCCGGATCGTACGGCAAAAACGGCAACCGCAGCGGGCCGCGACGAGGAACAGCTTTTTCAGTCCGTATCCAGCATGCGCGATCTCGCGCCCATCGCCTATATTCCCAGTGCGCTGGCAGGAAACCAGAAGGCCCATAACTTGCGCAGGATCCTGACTCGGGAACAGGGACGGGCCCTGGAACTGATCGGGCACGCCGTGGACTATCTGAACGATTGCTACCTGTATGAGGGCGACGAGAACGAACCAATCAACATTGGCGGGCCTTCCACGCAGGCGGTGCAGATCCTGGTCGCAGCCCGCTCGAAGATTCTGCAGTCTGCGTCGGTCCGGGAGCCGAGGAGGCTGCGCATCTGGGACCGCCTGTTTCGTCGCAATTCCGAGCGTAAACTTGCCCTTGAGTCTCATCGGAAAGACGATCGGATCTCGCAATCGAAGCCCGTGGCCGTGCTACCCTTGTCCTCATCCAGGTGATCGAACCCGGAAATGCAAGGCGCTGCCTGCCAAATGAAACTTTTCATCCAAATAGAGATCGCGCTCCAATGAATCTCACGATCAATGGACGCGACCGTGAATTTCCGGAGTTGGACTCGGGCCCCAAGCTACTCCGTCTCATTGAACTTCTCCAACTGAAGGCCGACCGCGTTGCTATCGAGCGCAACGGCGACATTGTTCCTCGTGCCAGTTGGGCCGGGGTTGTGCTTGCGAACGGCGACAAATTGGAAGTTGTCCAATTTGTCGGCGGCGGCCTCGAACTGTAGTGGCTGCTGTCAAACCCGCAAAAATGTTGACCCAGCCTCTCGCGCGGCGTATCGTCTCGTCAAGAAAAATTTCTTTGCGCACGGAGTTCGCCATGACCGTTCCGCCTCGTAGAAGCAGTCGCCTGCTGCATATCCTCGCCGTCTTTTTCGCCTCCGCTCTTTCCACCGGCGTCATTACCGCGCAGAACCCCGCCCCGCAAGCCGGATCCGGCTGGTCGGAACAGGATACGCTGCGCATCGCCAAAGAGGTGCAGAAGCGGCTCGGCAGCCTCGTCAACTACAACGTGTTCGATTGGATTACCTACGGTATGCATGACAAGTCCATCGTCCTGAAGGGCTATGCTTCGATTCCCATTCTTAAGAGCGATGCGACCAGCGCCATCAAAGCGATTCCTGGAGTGGAGTCGGTCGACAATCAGATCGAAGTTCTGCCCGTCTCGATGATCGACAACCGCATCCGCACGGCCGTCTACAATCGCATCTACACCCAGCCAGCGTTGCAGAAATACAACGCCTACCAAGGCACTGCCCGTCAAGCGATCGGTCCCGGTTCCAGCGTCGCTCGGATGGCCGGCGGCATCATCTACGATCCGCCTCGAGGCTATAACGCCATCCACATTATCGTGAAAGACAGCAACGTCGCGCTGTATGGCGTCGTCGACAGCGACAGCGACTCGGCCATCGCGGACATGCAGGCCAAGTCCACCCCTGGCGTGTTCAGCGTCGACAACTTCCTTATTGTCCCGCAAGCTGCCCCCAAGGCACCCAAGAAGAAATAGTTCGTTCTGTGAGGCGCCGGCTCACGATGCGGCGCCTTACGGGAATTCCGGGCAGCCCCAATATCTGTCTAAACCAGCCTCGCCAAAATCAAGCCTTTACTGCCGATAGAAATAGTCCTTGACACGATGTAAAGCGTCCTTTACTTTTATGCGTGAAGGAGAGTTTACATTATGGATGAAAGCTGCAAGATGTATCGAAAACAGGCGCTACTCGGCTTCGCTGTTTATTCGGCCGTGGCGTTTGTTGCCATGTGGCTGGTCGAGAAATATCCGCTGGGCGCATGGCGCATCCCTGTGGCCCTCACTCCTATAGTTCCGGCGCTGTTCATTGCACGCTCCATCGTTCGCATGTTTTCCTGTTGCGATGAACTGCAAATAAGAATCCACTTTGAATCGCTGGCCTTTGCATTTGTTGCTACGGCCTTGCTCACCCTTACCTGCGGGTTTTTACAGGATATTGCCGGCGTTCCGATCGCCAACTGGGCATGGGTCTGGCCGTTGATGGGCACGCTTTTTATCATCGGAAAACTGATTGCCAAGAGAAAATACCGGTGAAAAACAAGGTGAGGGAATTGCGCGAGGAGCGAGGTCTTTCTCAAGCCGAATTCGGCGAGAAGATCGGCGTTTCACGCCAGACGGTGTATGCCATCGAGATTGGCAAGTATGACCCCAGCTTGCCGCTGGCATTCCAGATCGCGAAACATTTTGGCCGCCGCATTGAGGACATCTTCGACCCGAAGTCGTAGGGCCAGATGTCCGAGGCTGGCCTGGACTACTGCGCCAGCAGCAGCAGGCCGAACAGAAACAGCCATAGCACGCCCATAACATGCCAGTACCAGGCGGCCATATCGACGATGATCTGGCGAACTTCCATGCGCCGGGAAGACCCCAGTGCCGCGACTGCGACGACCAAAGCTGCCGCGCCGAGCAACAGGTGCAGCGTATGGGCGCCAGTAACCAGATAAAAGAAGTGGCTGTTGGGATTGGAGGCGAAATAGACGCCTTCTCCGTAGAGTTGCCGCCAGGCGACAAGCTGGCCGGCAATAAACAGACATCCCAGGACGAGCGTCGCCACCAGCCAGGGAAGCGCGCGTCTCGATGTGGGACGGCCCAGGCCGAGCCATTCCTCCATCACGTCCAGTTCCCGAAACACGCTGCGGCGCGCCATTTCCATGGTCAAGCCGCTCAACAGCAAGGTCGCGGTATTGATCCAGAGGATCGGAGGCACAGTCAGCGGCTTCCAATCGAGAATATATGGGTCGTCGATGCGGACATGGCCGATATGTTGTTGCGCGTAGAAGGCCAGAATCAGGCTGACGAAGAACGTCAAATCGCCGGCCAGTGCAAAGCCCAAACCCATGCGGCAACGGGTCAGCAGCTCCCGCGGGCCACGGCGAGGTTGACCGCGCCCCCAATTTTCATCGCCGCCGCCGCCACCCGTAGGCCGTCGAGGAACGGGCGGACGTCCTCCGCTGCCTGGATCTTTGCGTACAACGTCGATCGGAGATTGCGTAATCGTAGCGGGCATAGGGGGCATGTTCCCGAATACTGAAAGTTTACTCTTGATTCGATGCGGTCATCGCAGGAAAAGTTCGGCCAACGGGACGAATGCAATACCGATAGACCAGCATTCGACCAGCATTAGGCCAGCATTCTCCGGATCGCCTACTGGGCGAGCGTGTTCAGGGCATGGATGCTGGCGCTGGCCACGCTATCCCTCACGGCCCGGTGCGGTCATCTGGATTGGGTCACGCTGCACAGAAGATGTACCTTCGCCGCTTTCTGGCAACGCATCTCGGACCATCTGCGTAAAATATCGATGCACGCGCCGGTCTGGATGCGCATCGCCATCGGAGGAAAGTCCGTCGAGATTCTCCGTCGGGGCGCTGGCGTGGGACAGCTCCGGATGAAACGTCGCCGCCAGAATGTTGTTCTGGCGCACCAGAACCGGAAATCCATCCCGGCTCGCCAGCACTTCCACTCCGCTGCCCAGTTGGGTAAGCCGTGGGGCGCGAATAAAAACCATTTCCAGCGGTCCACCGGGAAGAGAAGTTTCCTCGGTCACAATTTGGCTATCGATCTGACGGCCGTAGGCATTGCGTTCGACGGTCGCATCCAGAACGCCAAGACTTTCTTGTTCGGGATGAGTAACGCGTTTCGCCAGCAGGATGCATCCGGCACAGGTGCCAAACGTAGGGCGGGTGCGGACGAACTTCTCCAATGGAGCGAGGAGTCCCTCCCGCCTCAGCAATTTCAGAAATGTGGTGGACTCGCCACCGGGAATGATGAGGCCATCGACCTGTTCCAGTTCGGCTGCGGTGCGCACCATCTTCGGCTGCGCGTTCATCTGTTCCAGGGCGCGCGCGTGCGATTCGTAGTCGCCCTGCAGGGCCAACACTCCAACGATAGGGGGACGAATTGAAAACGAATCTGACATAAAAGTTATTGGAGCGGACCGATAGAGATCGCGGGTAGAAACCGGATGAAAAAGCTTGTTGTCATTCGCAGGTCGAAGCATTGGCCTTCTCTGGAAATGCCGAGATCCTTCGTCTTTGCGGCGAAGCCGCATTTGCCTGAACGGCCAGTTCACCAGCCGCGTGTCTGCATCATGGAGGTTGCATCCATCCCGGCCACGGCCAGGCCCTTCATCGCTCCCGTGCATTCTGCGCTGGTTTCGGCCAGCACTTTGGGATCGTCGAAGAACGTGGTGGCACGGACAATCGCGCGAGCGCGGCTGGTCGCTTCCTCAATGGAGGCGAGGTGGGTCGAGTCGCTCATGAAAATCCCTGAACCGACAAAGACGGCCTCCGCGCCCAACTGGCGGACCAGGGCTGCATCCGCCGGTGTGGCAATGCCACCCGCGGAAAAGTTCGGCACCGGCAGCTTGCCGGCTTTCGCAACCATGCGGATCAGTTCATACGGCGCGCGGTGATCTTTGGCCGCTGCGAAAAGTTCTTCTTCGCTCATCACCGTCAACTGGCGCATGTCTTTCACAATCTGACGCAGGTGCTTGACCGCGTGGACCACGTCGCCGGTGCCCGCTTCGCCCTTGGTGCGAATCATGGCCGCGCCTTCGGCAATGCGACGCAGCGCTTCTCCCAGGTCGCGAGCGCCGCAGACGAATGGCGTTTTGAAGGCGTGCTTGTTCACGTGATGCAGTTCATCGGCTGGAGTTAAAACTTCCGATTCATCGATGAAATCGACGCCCAGTTCCTGCAGCACCTGGGCTTCGGCAAAATGTCCAATGCGGCATTTCGCCATCACGGGAATGGAGACTGTGGCCATAATTTCCTTGATGATCGCCGGGGAAGCCATGCGGGCCACGCCGCCCTCGGCGCGAATCTGCGCCGGCACGCGCTCCAACGCCATCACGGCCACGGCGCCGGCCTTCTCGGCAATCTCCGCCTGCTCGGCGTTGATGACGTCCATGATGACGCCGCCCTTCAGCATCTCTGCCAGGCCGACCTTCAGGCGCAGTCCGTAACCGGATTCAGGGTTCGCGTTGCCATTGTTCTGGTGATTTGCCATGGGGCTGCTCCTCGCCACGCAAAACTGTCGTGGAAATATAAGTTTATCAGCTTCGCCGGTTATCGATTTGCGGCGCTGAATGTCAGCCGCTGTTTGTATTTCTCAAACAATTCGGCGGAGTTGACGGCGATAAAAACGCCCTCGGCGCGGGCCAGCACCGTTCCATCCAAGGCGCGGATTTCCCCGGCATGAAAGTGCTTCCGTCCCTCTTCCTTGACGGACCAGCCGACAGCCCGAAGCTTCGTTGCAAGCGGGACCGGACGTAGATAATCGATCGATATATGCCGGGTGAGCGCGACAATGCCTCTGCGCCGATTCACTTTCCCCATGGCTTCGTCCAGGATGGTTGCGATAATGCCGCCGTGGACATGGCCAGGAGGACCCTCAAAACGCCGCGGCACGCGAAATTCGCTGGCGACACCGCCATTGTCCGGCGTTTCATTGAAGCGCAGGTGCAGTCCATTTCGATTTTCTCTCGAACAGCCGAAACAGTGATGGACCAGTCCGGGGATCGGCCCATCGAGCGTATGGCCGGAACTACCAGCCGTCTTTTGCTTCATTGCGCGGGTCGAGGTCATCTATCAGTTTCCATTTTCTTCGGGTCGGTCTCCGTTTGTTGCGCAATCAACTCCGCCACGCCTTTTTGGAGGACGGTCTCGTTGTAGTGCAGAATTTTCATGTCGCGATAGATTTCCAGCAACTCCTGCGAACGCAGCAGATGTTCCGGATTGCGCGGTCCACGCGGATTGCCCAGCCGTTCATTGTCTTCGGTGTAGGTGCGATACAGCAGCAGGCCGCCGGGAACAAGAATCTTCGCCAGCCACGGCAACACGGCGCGATCGAGGAAAAATGAAACCAGCACAAATCCGAGGCGATGGCCGCTGCCGGCGTATCGGGAGACAACGTCGAGAGCAGCCCCCTGTTGTATATCGAGCGTGAGCCGATCTGCTGCGGCTTTCTCGCGGGCAATTTCCAGTGCCGGCTCGGACCAGTCGGCAAGCGTCATGCGCCAGCCCTGTTGTGCCAGCCAGACGGCGTGATGACCGGCCCCGCCGGCCAGATCGAGCCCAGTGTCAGCGCCGGAAGAAGAATTTTCACGCAGAAGCGGCTGCAAGTAATTCTTGTGCGCTTCCATCACGAACGGGTCGACCTCGCGAAATCCAAACTCGCCCGCAAGATAACGTTGGTTCCAGTGTTGCTGATCGCTGCCCGCCATTCGATCAGTCTAACGAATGGAAGTAGCTCAATCCAGGCGAGCCGAAAAAACGTAGCAAGTATATCGCCACAGACCTACGGCGTATAACTCCATAGGTCGTTGAGTAATCCGGGGGCTCCTGTCGAATCGTGGCCGTTTCCTCCGAAGAGCCAGAGATTGTTACTCGCGTCGATCCAAGAAACGGCTGCGCTCCGGCCTCCCGGAACATTGGTCGCCGCCGCTGTACCTTCCGTCCCGTAGATGCCCAACTGGTTGCCGGGGACTGTGCTGCTGCCTCTCACCCAGGTCCATTCTTTTGAGGAGGGGCTGTACTCCCACAGATCGTTGCGCGGTCCTAGTACTACAGTTGCACTTAATGGATTTTCCCTGATTTCCATCGCGACCCACTCGCGCACTGCTCTCTAAAAATCAACGGTTTACAGCCCAGCTACCCCAGACGATTCGCTATCTGCAACTGTAGTACTAGGTTCCCAATTGGATCGACCCTGCCGCCAAACAGCCAAAAATTGCCGCTGCTGCCCGCCCAGATCAGGTCCGTCCACGCCCCGCTAGTTGCATTGAGCAGCGCCATGGGATGCCCGTTGAAGTAGACGACCTCCGTCGGATCGCTGCCGCCGGTCTTCTGCACCCGCTGCTGCAACGCGTCATAGACGTACTGCGCCCCGCCCGCAGAGGTCAGCATCCCTTCGCTGTCGTAGGCGTAGGTGTTCATGCCGTCGCTCAATGTGCTTTCCTCGCCTGTTTCGGGCTCGACTGCTGGTTTGTAAACGCTTCAGGATCGGCCTTCCGCAGTTCTTGCAGGAACTGCCCGTACTCCGCCTCGCCACGCTTCAGCTTACTGTAATCCACATTTTGATAATATCGGCTGACCAAGTGGAAGGCGTATGCGGGAAACAGTGGCAATCCATCCTTTGGACTCGATACCGCCATTCCATACTCTCCCCTTACTACTGCCCATGATTTTCGGTCGACCAATGGATTCCAGGCTGCAACATCCGATCCGACCGTCAATGCAGTCGGAGCCTCGCGGATATCGTACCCCGCGACATACATCTGTCGGATACCCAAACGCACCGCTTGCCCAAATTCCCAAAGCTCGTACGGAAGAGCAATTACAGTTAAGTTTGAATCCAACTGGGGCTTTAGGTACTGGTGACTCATATGGTATGCATGACGCTGTATCACAGACGTGATGGCATAGGAGAGCAAGGCGGCAAACTGGGCCTCGTTGCTCAAGCTGGCTAACGCCGTATCTGGTATGAGTATGGTTCCGTCAGGCACAACGACAACTTGCTCTACCACAGATTTCAGCTTGGGTTTTGTGTAGAAGGCAGAACTTTTTCGGTTCCAGCGCAAAAGCTGATGTACGGGTAGGCCACGCCCCTGCACGACAAAGTACCCTCCCAACCACGCGGGGAACTCACGAACGACTAGGAACCGTATCTGCCGGACGGCGCCGCCGGAACACTTTGCCGCGCGCCAGCACGGCGGAATTAGGCGCTCGCCGAGTGTAGAAACCCGTTCCTGAACACCCGCATCTGCGACGATTGAGATCGGCGGTGCACCTGTGAACTCTACTTCTCCGTCGATGTGCCTGCCGTAGTCCGGGGCAATAATGGCCGGCTCAAATTGTCGAACAAACTGCTTCTCTTCGTAGCTCGTCTTGTCGACCCAGACTTGAACCTGGTTCGCAGTAACCTGGCCGTCGGGCGTAGCTGTGGCGTGGTAGGTCGTCCATGCCCCGGCGCGAAGCATATCCGACGGGAATGGCGGCGTAGCGGCTTTCCGGGGAATTCGTGGGTCGATCCTGAGGTTGTGCCAAAAACCAGATAAGTTGTATTCGAGGTCCGTTCCTGCAGGCGCATTCATCATCGCCGAACCTGGGGTGATTTGCATTGGATATCCGTCGATCCACGCTTCTCCTGCGAGCCCAGTGTCCGAGTGCCGAATTGACGGGGCCTCTTCAAGCAGAGCGGCTCCTTGCAGCACCGCTGCGTGAGCTGGACGGTGAATTACAACCGCGGTCGCCGCGAACGTATCGGCGTTCGTGAACCGGCCCCATACGTCGATGCGTGAACCAAACACCGGCGCAAGATTTCCGCACGCAATGGTCGCGCCGTGTTTCCAGAGTTCCCGTCTGTTTCTCCACCGTATTCGCCCATCTAGGACTTGAGGGAGCTTGAGCTCCAAATTCGAATCCGGTTGGACAAAGCAGGTTGTGCCCCCAGTCATGTTGACTCGAAACCTTCCCACCTGAATTGACTCCGGTCCGGCAATGCTCGTGACAAATCCCGCGAGAGTTGTTGCCGACGCATGCTCGGAATTTCCGAAGAGCAAGCAGGTCGAAGCTGCGAAGACCGTGACGCACCGAGCGAGTGAAACGCCCAGCACTCTCATGGACGCAGACTCCCGGGCGACGGCACGCGAGCGGTCAAAGGCCGACCGAGCACCTGTTGGAGGCCGAGATTCTGGTTTGGGATACCAATCGGAGACGTTCCCAAGCCTCCCAAATCTGAGGGGCGCGGCAAAAGACTTCCGGTGAATTGAGGGGGGCCCCACAAATCCCAGGCCCACGAAAAAAGAGCATTCGCGACCGAGTAAATCACATACCCGATACAGCCGGGACTTTCCGGCCCACCGCCTACGGTACATAGGTACGCGCCAACTACGGCGCTGATGTCATTGACTCCCTTTCCAACCCACGCATTCTTTCCGGTAAAGACAGCAGATGTCCACCCTGACGGCCCGCAGACCGAGGAACTGAAATCATCTACGCTACAGGTTACGGTCAGTGCCGCGCCGATCCACGGGACGACCTCACCAGCAATCTCACCGGCACGGGTGTTTGTGGCCGACCATGACCATGATGTACCGCTAGCGAGATCGTAGAGGCCGTAGCTTGCGTAGACCACGCCGTATGTCGCCGCATATGGCAATGGATTACAGAAATTGAAGGAATTATTGCCGATCTCCGTGGTCGCAAGATCGCCGAATTTGTGAGAAAGCGAACAAGCGCCTCCCCATCCCGTGATCCCCCCCGCGAGCCCGCTCGGATCGGTATACGTCAGCGGATTGCCGTTGACGTACATGTAGCGGTTGAAGCTCTGCGGATTCATCAGGTCGTAGCTGCCGTTGTAGGGGTCCGGGGTCAGCCAGCGGCTTTGTTCTGTGGAGTAGTTGCGATACCAGGCATCGTCGCCGCCGTATTCCGTGTCCTGATAAAGGCCAGTGTAAGAATAGGGGTCGCTGGTGTTGGAGGACATTGTTTCGCCGTAGGGCATCATCAGGTTGGTCCCGGTCACATTGCCGGAATTGTCCGTGGTCGCCACCAGCGAGCCTTCATGGTCCAGCAGCCGGTACACAGGCACTGCCGTCTGCGAACCAGCCACTTCCGCCAGCATGTTGCCGCCCGCCCAGATCAGGTCCGTCCAAGCCCCGCTAGTTGCATTGAGCAGCGCCATGGGATGCCCGTTGAAGTAGACGACCTCCGTCGGATAGCTGCCGCCGCTCTTCTCCACCCGCTGCTGCAACGCATCGTACGTGTATTGCGCACTGTTGGTGGCCGTCAGCATCCCTTCGCCGTCGTAGGCGTAGGTATTCATGCCGTCGCCCAACAGGTCGCCCGCCGCGTCGTAGCTGTAGCCGTTGATCTGGTTCGTGGCCGCATTGTACGACTGCTGGAAATTGAAGTTGCCCGATTCCTGCTGGTTGCCCCAGGGATCGACCGTGTAGGTCTCATTGAGCACGCCCGCCCCAGAATACACCGCGTTGACGCCGCCGGTCATGTCCGCGCCCGAGGCCATCATTGCTTAACCGTCTGTGTCGTCGGGCGTTTCAGCGTCGGGTCGGCTTTGTAGAGTTCTTCGAGGAACTGCTGATACTCAGCGCGGCCACGCTTCAGCTTGCTGTAGTCCACGTTCGGATAGAGCTGGTCAATGGCGTTGAAGGCGTAGGTCGCATACACCGGCATGTGCTTGTTCGGCTCGTCGACAGGACCTCTGATCCGCTTGCCCTGCGCCACCGCCCAGGCAAACGGCGCGTAACGGATGTCATACCCAGCCAGGTACATCTGCCGGATTCCAAGCCGCAACACTTGCTCGTTCAGATTCCGAATCAATTGCCATATCCAATATCCATTCCGAGGCCCACTGGAGGACCATCTGCCTCCCATAAAGTGCTGCGCGCGAAAGAGGCGTTGGACGAGTTGCTGATCTGTGGCAGCGAGCGAGTACGAGAGCAGGGCTGCAAACTCGGCTTCGTTTTGGAGATGAGCCAGGGCTGTGTCGGGTATCAGTACCGTGCCGTCCGGGGCATAGACGATTTTATGAACCATTGAATGAGCGTGAGGGTGTTGGTATGTACAAGGGGTACCTTGAATACCACATCTGAACGCAGACCCGTCGATGGCCTCAAAATCGTAGTTGTGCCTGACCTCGAACGGCTCCACGACATAGAAACTGGGTGTTTCCTGTTTCGCTATGGGAGCGTCAGGCGTGATTGCAGAGGGCTTCAACAGCGCAGAAAATACCTTCTCGACGTAGCTGTTTACCTTCGCGTGGCAAACCACATTGATAGAGCCTTCATTCGGATAGCGGAGTTCATGCGGGGAAGCCGATGCGCAGAGAGTCCGCCAAGTCTGCTTTGGGGCAGCTTGCATCTGATTCCCGTTATCTTCGCTACGCCAAACGTCAATGCGGGATGCCACAACCTGCATCTCAGGCATAGTCCACAAAGCACTATTGTATTTCTGAACTGCAAGATATTGCAGCCATGCACTTCGCACCAAAGAACCTGGCGGCGCACTCTCGCACGGCGACGTCGTCTTGAGCTTGGGAATCGATTGACCATCCCGATTCAGGATAGGGCCAAATTTCAATGGCGCATCATGCCAGCATATCCGCGTCTCTTTCGAGACGGTCATTTGGTACCCATCAATCCAGTACGTTCCTGGATTCCGCCCCGCCAGGGCCTGAAGTAGCTGTCCATTGCGCGTCAGATAGACGCCAGTGATGCGGTACGGGTGGAGCTTGAGCTTGGCAGCTACGCATTGCGGCAAAATCACACAGATGAGCAACGCAAGAACCGCGGCACGGCACAACACGCGCCCGACAGAACGCGCCCTGCCAAATGCCTGGAGATGGCCCAAAGGCATCACGGATGAACCATTCCCGGCGACGGAACCGCGCTTGTGGACTGGCTTCCCAATAGCTCTTTAATTGTGAGATTGCCGTTCGGAATCCCTATTGGTGCTGTTCCCAGGCCTCCAAGGTCCGAAGGACGCGGCAGAAGGCTTCCAGTAAATTGCGGCGGCCCAAACAAATCCCAGAAGACAGAAAACAGATCGTTCGCAACCGTATAAATAGCATCCGCAAGGCAACCTGCTCCCGGTACCGTGACGCAAGCAACCGCCTCGGCAACAGCAATTGAATCTCCAATAACTTTGCCCGCGTCGCCTCCAACTAACGCTCCAGTCCAACCTGTCTGTCCGCACATCGACGAATTCGAATCAATGCTACAGCCAATTGTTATTGCGGCTCCAACGACTGCTCCTATTTGGGAAATCATTTGGCCTGCGCCCGTCCACGACCCATTTAGACCTACTAGGCCTGCGATAGTACCCCCATTCGAGAGTGTATAGGCATATGCGGAGGCTAGTATAACTCCGTCGGCAATTGCCGATCCAAGAGGATTACATGGGTTGAGATACAAGCCGCCATAAATGGGTATTCCCTGATACCCGTCCCATTTGCAAGCGTCTCCGCCGATGCCAGTAAAGACTCCCGCCCCCGCCAGCCCACTGGGATCAACATTCCCGAGCGGATTGCCATTGGTGTACATGTACCTGTTGAAGCTCTGCGGATTCATCAGGTTGTAGCTGCCGTTGTAGGGGTCGGGGGTCAGCCAGCGGCTTTGCTCGGTGGAGTAGTTGCGGTACCAGGCGTCG
>JAJYUB010000122.1 GCA_021792795.1 Acidobacteriota bacterium
AACGCATCATCGAATCCACGGCAGAGCGGTTGGGCATTGCGCGAGAGCGCGTCATCATCAATATCGACCGTTTCGGCAACACCACCGCGGGTACAATTCCGCTGGCCATGCAGACTGCCCGAGAAGAGAATAAGCTGCATAATGGCGACTTGGTCCTGCTGGCGTCTGTGGGGGCCGGGTATACCGTTGGCACCTGTTTGCTGCGCTGGGAGTGCTGATCGGGCGAGTTTCGGATCGCGTTTGACCTATTCCGCTTTTCCATCGTCATCGAGAAGATCGCCGAGGCGATCCAATTGCAGTTCCCACAGGGTGCGATGATCATCGATCCATTGCTGTAGCGCCATGAAACCTTCCTTTCGAATGTAGTCGAAGGGGCCGCGCAGTTCTGCATGGAGAACCACGCGGCCTGTTACTTTGGAGACTTCTTGCCGACCGGCACCGGCACGTGGATTGGATCGACGATTCCGCTTTGCGTGTTGACGAAGCCGCCGTGGTAGCGGATCTCGTTGTAGCGGAGAAGTTGGGTCAGCATGGCCAGAGCGTGCATGGCCAGTGTTTGGTTGATGAAGGGTTCCTGCCGTTGCAGTGCTTCTTCGGCGCTGCAATTGGGAAGATCGTCTTCCGGTGTGGTCGTATCTACGCTCTCCGGGTATAGCTCCGCGATCGTAGGAAGTTGTTTCTCCCCTGATCGTTCTCGAGTTTGTCCGAGGACGAACTGGCCGGAGTGAGCGCGGTTGCCAAGGTCGAGCCAGTAATCGACATAGCACGCGTCGCCCTTTGTTAATCCCTCATGGATCAGCTTTCTCGCCGCTTTGGTATCGACACATCCGATCACGATGTTCACGCGATCCAACAAAGACATATTCTTTTCCGAGAGAAACACCGGATGGGCCTCCCAGTCGAGACCCCAGAAGAGATTGACGCGGCCGACGAGTACAGTGGCCTTGTTCAATCCAACTTCATTGCGGGTAAACGGCTGGCGAACGCAATTGATTTCCGAGACGGTGTCGCCGTCGATCAGTACAACGTCGAGTCCGATTTGATTGTTGGACCAGGCCATCAGGGCCTGATGAAGGTAGGGAAGGGCGAGCAGAACGGCGCTGCCGTTTCCTCCGGCACCTACCACCGCAACCTTGACGTTGGAATCGGGGCGGAGCCGGAACGCGAGTGTATGGGTGTCTGGCATGGAGGGTCTTTCAGCGCAGTAAATCTGCGAGGGTTTGTTTTGCGGGAACCAGCATCTCGAGGGGATAGCTCTCATTGTTATCCGCCAGGGTGGACCACAGGGCGACAATTCCGTCCTTGAAGCCCGTCAACATGGGAGTGTTCGGATGGCTGAATCTGCTATTGAAAAAGCCATCTTCCCAGCCCTGGATGGCGGAAATGGAGAGCGTTCTCGGATGCTTCATCGAACCGAGGCAAACTCCTCCGTGCGCATACACGTTCCAGTACGGAGCGATCATCAAAGGAGTCTCGGCGGTAGGCCGCTCGTTCCTTGGCAGCGCGCGCACCGTCAATCCGGAGTGGTCGACCAGGAATACCAAAGGCGGATGGGACATGGGTCTGCCGTTGAGGGCCGCAACGGACTCCTCGTCTTCTCGCTTGGCGGTTTCGAAGTACATGGGACGTCGGCAGGCTGGCAACCACCACAACAGGATGTCGTCGGTGCAAGCCAGAACGTTGTCCGGCAGGATTTCGACGGCCGCCTTACGCGGTGAGAGGGAACGGGCCAGCGAACGGACGAAGCGCCGGTCGATCGGTCGTGCCGCGCCAAGCTGCGGTAGGGTGCCAAGGGTGTCGGGCGGTTGGACGGAGTGAAGCGTGATGAATGGGGTACTGTTGTTTCTGGACCGGTAAATTAAGACAGCGGTTTCAAGAGTGTACTGGAGTTCGTTGGATGCCACGGTGATATTCATGGATTGGGCTCGTTGGGGGAGTTATTTAGAACGCCGTACAGGGTAGAAAGCGACCGCAGAAAAGCAAGGTAACAATCGATGCCCTGAATGGCGCGTGGAAAGTCTTTCGGGCTTTTCACGTTCAGACGCCTTTCGATAAGGGTCTCGTCGACCGAGTTCTCATAGGCATACTGGCCGAAGTCATCGAACGCGGCAAATACACTGTCGCCGTCTTGAAACGCCAATATGCAGTAAGGCAGCAGCGTCACATCGTCATCGCGTTCCGGGTTCTCCTTGTCTTTAAGCAGGGCAAACGCCGGCGACCGAGAAATCCGCCACATATCGAGAACAGGTTCGATCGCGCAAGATGCGGGTCCATTCCGATGTTTTCGAAGCAGACGGAGATCCGCCGCTAACTTTCCACCTGGAACAGATTTGACAACGGCTTTCAGGCAATCGGGGACGTATTGGTCGGGATTGAAAGACGTCAGTTCGTTCTTCACTCCCGATTCTTGCAATTCTTCTTCCGACTGTTCCATAAGACACTCATAATGTTGGAGTGCATCGAAGTAGCCGAAAATCAGGCCGCCGGAGTGCAAGGCGCGGCGCAGCACTCGATACCACGCAGCGGCAAGTCCGGCATGAATGGCTTCGAGTTTTTCTGCCTGCTCACCCACAACCAGGGCAGCACACTTGGAGATTCCCATAGTGAGCATGAACTCGTGTGAGTCGTCGTCGTACACCTTCCACAAATTCATCCACACTTCGATCGTGGATTCGATGAGCTGGATATTTTGCGCCTCGGCATGGGACTGCAAGGCCATCTCAAGAAATTTGGAAGGGTTCTTCCCGGATTTCTCCCAGAGCCTCGGAGATCCAAGCCCTGAATCCACGCACTGCGCAGCGAGTTCCGCCATGGTGCCGAGATTGGAGACGAGACGATAATCGTACGCGGTCCCTTCCAGCGAGGGGACCGGGAGTGACGGACCTGGAGCGAGGATCAGACGAGGGGCGGTTGCATGTCGGGCAGGACAGGGAGTCCTCCGCGAGGCTCGTCTGGGTGTGTACTGGAGGAGTCCTGGATGGCTGCGACGAGAATTTCTGCGGACTGCACTCTTTGTTTGCATTGGAGGGACTCTCGAAATAGGACGTTGGCGGGGGAGGGCGGCTGGCTGGGGAGATTGCGTATCTCCTCAGCCAACGACTGTTTCGGTTGTGATCGTCGGGCACCCATGGGATTAACCCTTGGTGCCAATCGAATCGGAGAACGACCAGACCTGGGCATCGGCCTCAATCGCCGGCCCTTTCATCGTGGCCGTCGTGATCTCCGGATGGGCTGTGGACAAGATACGGATGACCGTTTCCAAGTCCGCGCCAGGCATGGGGTCGGGCAGCAGTTGCAACCCGACCTTGAATTTACGCGGCAATACTGTCGTCTTCAGCTTCGGCATGATTGGCGTTTACCTCCGCAAGGATCTCGTCCTCGGTGCTCTGATTGGACGGAAAGAGAGAATCGGCATGCGCAGCGTTTGGAAGAACGGTAGCAGCCGGTGCAGGTTCGGAAGGAGCCTGTACAGGTGCAGGCGTGGGTTCCGGTTGTGCGGAAACGGCGTCCGCGGCAGGCGCGTCGGCTTGCGCCGGGCCATCGAACAGGCTGGGAGGCTTCGGCGGTTCCGGTTTCGGTGGTTCCGGAGTTTTCGCCGGTGTGACCGCCTTGCTCGGTGGGGATATCTTCTTTTTGGACTCATCCGCCTTCTTCTTGGCTTCGTCCTTGGCGGCTTGAAGCGCGGCTTCCATGTTGGCCTTGGCTTGGTCGACAGATTCCTGCAGAGAGAGGAATGTGGTCGCATGGGACGCCAATGCCTCGGCGAGGCCTGCATCCAAGTCTTCCGCTGTTGCGGGATCGAGTTTCAGCGGTTCCAGAATGGCTTTGTCGATGTCCTTGTCGCCATCGGTCTGAGTGGGGACAACGGTGACACAGATCAGATTGCTTTTTGGCAGTCTGGCAATGGTCACGGTCAGTGCGCGTTTTTCGAGAATGGGTTCAAGTTCTTTGAACATAGGGATGTTCCTCGGTTGGTTAGTTGGGTTGTGGGGATAGACGGCGGAAAAGCGGCGAGCGTCCAGTTAGGGAGTTAATCGACCACGTCAGGAGATTCCCGACTAAGGTCGATTTGGAGCAAGTGCCGTTTTTGAGCAACGGTAAAAACGGTGGCAGTGGAATCCGGATCGCGCTGGATGTGCAACGCCTTTTCCGCGGCCTCGCGCGGGCTGGCGGCATCGATATCGATTTCCCACGTCACGCGGTAGCTCTTGTCCGGGATCGATCCGCTGCTGATGAGGTTGACCCTCCCTTCTTCATCCGCGCCAAAGGCGGCCGTAGCGAACTCGACGGCTTCCGGGTAGGAATGAAAGGTGGCGACATTCTTGTAGGAACCTTCCGACGTGTCCGATGCTGGGACATCGGGAATGTCAACGTAGAAATTGTCTGGAGTTTCGAGTTGAGTCATAAGACAAGTCCTTTCGCTGGCGAATTTCGCCAGAAAAAGATCAAGATTTAGTTACGGGTAAAAGTTAGGGAAGGGTGCGAGGTTTGCGGGCTTGCGGCCTTGCGGGATTGACGCTGCGACGGAAAGCGTTTGTTCCCGGGAGCAGCTCGGAGGATCGGTGGGCGGGTTCTGGATTAGTAGCGAGTGGTCGCTGCGTAAGCCACCCAGATCCATGTCCAGGGAACACCAGGCTTCGGTTTCTGCGGTCTGCGTCTCATTGTTTTCTTACCTCTCTATCGGCATAGCGCCGAGTATCGTTTTGCGCCGTCAGTACGACACGGGACTCCGTGCGACGGCGATAATTGTCTAAACAATTGTGTGAGGTGCGTTTATCGATAATTGAACGGCATCGGCTCCAAAGAGCCCTTCAAATAGAGCGGATGCTTCGGGCTTCCGTCCATGTTCACGGCCAGGCAGTCTAATCGGGGAACATTGTCCCTGATGTACTCGCCGCGGCCGCGATAGCTGCCGTGGTTACCCCAGGCGGCAATATGGGGGCCGCCGCACGCCGCCAATTGTTCGATCAAATAATCCGCCGTATTGCGAGACCCGATCGGGTCTTCAACGTATGCGTAAGGGCAACCGCACCTGTAAAAAGGGTTTGGGCTGTGATGGACTCTGAGTGTGGACACAGAGTCGGGAGTAGCGGTTCGTGGTCGTCGCAATCGTGAGGAAGTCGAGCAACTGGTGATCGGCTATCGATCGAGCCAGCTGCCGCGCAAAGAGTATTGCCGCCTGCACGGCATCGGGTT
>JAJYUB010000043.1 GCA_021792795.1 Acidobacteriota bacterium
GGGGGAAACAGCAGCGTCTGGTTGACCGTGTCAGCAATGAAGTTCTGGCCCATGCTTCGAACTTAAAACAGAACCTGCTGCCCACGCTATACCCTCCGTCGCAAATCTATGCCCGACACACACCTAGAACGCACCTGAATGACCCCGTGACCCAGAAAAGTTTGCCAGTGTTCCCGGATACAACTCATCTGTGTCCCCATCAAGCGCGATTCCACGCCAGCAGAGTGTAGGCTGCAGCCTTCCCTTGTCGAGGCAACCGTGCAGGTTGACTGCTACATCAAGAACGCTCGAGCGTTTCAACCATGCTACGTGATTTTGAGGTCTATTCAGCGAGCTCTCGGTGCTTGATTAAGCTACTCCACGCATAGGCAACGGCTTGTATCCACGCAAGCTGCGCTCCAGAAAATCCGACCATTCCTGCATCATCTTGGCGCGTGGCGCCAGATAAAGCGCGTGATTATAGGCTGCGCTCACGGCATTGCGTGGCGTGTGCGCCAGTTGCAACTCAATGTGATCGTGCGAATAGGCTTGCTCATGCAGCAGAGTGAAGGCCAGTCCACGGAAACCGTGTCCCGTCATTCTGCCTTTGTAACCCATCCGTTCCAATGCCTTGAGAAGAGTATTGTTGCTCATCGGCTTCTTCGAGCTACGATCGCCCGGGAATAACCATTCGCTGCTCCCAGCTAACTCCTGCAGCATATCTAGTACCTCTTTAGCCTGTCGGGACAACGGCACAATGTGCGGAGTGCGCATTTTCATCCGCTCGGCCGGAACGTCCCAGCGGCCCCCCTCAAGGTCGAACTCCGTCCACTTGGCTTCAATCAGCTCGGTGGTGCGAACAAAGGTCATCGCCATCAACTTCAGCGCCAGTCGTGTGACTTGCCTTCCTTGGTAAACCTCGATGCGCTTGAGCAATCGGGATAGCTCTTTTGCATCGATGCGAGCATAGTTGATTTTTGGCGAGGACCTCAGAATATCGCTCGGACGGATTTCACTGGCGGGATTTCGCTTTGCATAACCGTGGGCAATGGCGTAGAGGAACACCTGGCCCGTGGTCTCAAGCGCACGCTTGGCGATGTCCCGCGCACCGCGCTTCTCAATGGCCTTGGTCATCGCCACCAGCTCCTGCGCTTCGATCTCCGCAATGGGCCGCGCACCGAGACAGGGCAGAATATCGGCCTCCATGCGTCGCTTCACATAGTCCACATGGCGTGGACTCTTCCCGTCCTGCCAATGCTCCCGCCAACGCGTGGCCACGCTCTGAAAGGAGTTTTCACTGACAACCCTTTGCGCCGTCTTTGCTGCTTTGCGCTGCGCCATTGGGTCGATGCCGGAAGCCAGCAACTTGCGCGCCTCGCCGTGGCGCTCTCTGGCCAGCGCAAGCGATACATCCGGATATTTCCCCAGCGACATAAGCTTTTCCTTGTGGTCATATCTTCTGTATGCCCAACGCCATAATTTTCCGCCAGCGGGCGTGATCCAGAGATAGAGACCGCCGCTATCGCGAATGCCATAGGCCTTTTGCTTTGTCTTGGCCCGCTTGATTTCCGTGTCGGAAAGTGCCACGAATCCTCCTTGCAGGGAAAATACCCCCAGAAATACCCACTGCAAAGCGTGGCTTCAACTGGACGCCATGGGACGCAGAAAGACGAAAACCCCAGGCTTTACTGGGGTTTTATCGGACTCACTGGATTTTCTTGGATGTCGGCGAATGAGAACCTGGCGGAGGGAGAGGGATTCGAACCCCCGTTACCCTTGCGGGTAAAGCGGTTTTCAAGACCGCCTGTTTCAACCGCTCACACATCCCTCCGCGTGAGGTATATCAACAGTTTACCAGTACCAGAAAATCGCCAGCCGGGTCACTGTAGGGACTCCCTGCTTTTGTGCAGAGCAAACAACTGTTCGACGTTGAATTGCTACAGCTTCTCCACCGCTTTGCGGAGCGTGTCAACGAGTTTGGGCCAGCGCCATTGCAGACAGCCAATCCGACGGATATTCCCGCGGGGGGAGGGCGAGAAAGTGCAGGCGGGCGGTCGATTGGAAATGGGTTGCCGCTCGCGCGGCGGGAGCCAGTGCCTGACTACAACGCCGGCAGGTGGACGCCGAGTTCCGCCAGAATTTCCTACTGGCCCTGGTCGGGCAGGGGCAGTTTGGTCACGATGTTTTTCTCCCTCCACCGGCCAGCGCAGAAGGCCACAGCCGGCCCAGCGCAGCAGGCAGCGTGAATCGCCGCATCTGGACTGGTCTCCGTCGCGCCCTTGCTTGCGCGCAGAAATCGGGAGCACTTCCAGCAGCCCGGTATTGATGGCGCGAAAGTCACGCTACGGATTTGGAAGGGTTGTACCCCAGGTGTTTGCGACGGTTGCAAGGAGGACCCGGCCAGCTCGTTCACTCTCTGTCCCAAGAGGACATAGTCAGATGGAGCGGCCGGGACTCGAATTTCCCTTATGTGCCACGAGCACGAATTAAAGTCTGCCGGCAACTATTCGCAGATACCTCTGGACAGGCGCGCCTTCTTTCATAGAAGAATGACGGCTTATTTTGCGTGGCAGAATTAAAAGCGCGCCAGACAAAAAATGGCTGACCCCAAGGGGGCAGCCATTTTTTGTCTGGTGCCATGTTTAGCTGGCAATCGGTCCCGGAGAACTCGCCGCCCTTTGCGGCCGGCTATTCGGTCCCATCACGTTCTCAACCAGGTCGAACACATCGGTCATGAACGAAGGTGGATAGCTCACCGCAACCTGCCCGGCCGGATTGCCCAGCGTCTGCGCAACATCGTTCCAGCGCATCAGCGGCGAGGTGACCGGCATCGTGACCAGGTGACGCGCCGGCTCCGGTTGCAGGAAGTACCCGGCCCAGAGAGCGATCGCAGCAAGATTGACTATTTCCAGGCAAAGGTTGGCGGTGCTGGCGAGGCTGGTTATACGACTAGCAAGCGCGGCGTCCACCAAGTTGGCAGTCGCCATCATTGCGAAACCAAAGGTCACGCCGAAGATGCGACTGCGAAAGGGAACACCCAGCGTATTAGAGGCGAAGGCAAGGAACGTCAACATGCAGAGGGCGAGAACACTCTGCGAGCGCATCAGCACCTGGGCGGAGGCCAAAAGCAGACCCATTCCGCTGGTGTGTGGGGTAATGCCGGAGGCGAAGGCCAGAATCACCGAGACGGTGATGGCCCAGAAGAAGATCGGCTCTCCGAGCTTCTGCACGCCGGGGATGGAACGGACGGCGTGGCGGAACATCTCGTGCAGGACGCGGAGCATAAGAACCGCACCCACGCCGAAGGAAACCCAATAGACATAGAAATAGACGTAATAGGCGTGAACCGCGTTCACTAGGCGCAGCGCGTTCAGCAATAGATCAACGGATATGATGGAAGTCGTTACAACCTGAAAAATCAGGAATTGCCAGAACGCCGGATAGATCCGGTTCTTTTGTGCTCTGTAAACACAAAACAAAGCAGCCGAAAAGAACAATACCTCGACAAATGCTGTCAGATCGATGCGTAACCATACGGGCATGGGATTGCTCCAAGTGAGCCTGAAGAATACCCCAGACTGGAGCAAACCCGCAACAAAAAAATTGCGCCCGCGCGAAATAAGGATTACTTTAGTACGCAGCGGAACTGTATTCCTACCTCAGACCGCAGGTCGTGCCGGGCTCGCACCACGGAACTGGTACTGCGCTGTTGCTGGCAACCATGGTGGCGTTCGGCGTTGTTGCAATAGATTTAGAGGCCAGCATATGGTCAGCAGCGAAGCCAGCGATCAGCATTCCGAGAACGAGGGCGCGGATGGCAGTTTTCATGGTAGGGTGTCCTTTAGTTACTAGGTATTTTAGATTTGTCGCTTGGCGTGCTTGACAAGTTCGAGTATACTGATTTGATCGGATAAGTCTATATTTCCCTATAGTATATCAGCATATTTACTCATTGTGTGACCGAGGTAACCATCGGACGCGCTTTTTTGCCATTTTGCTGCATATTCTATGCATCTGCCCTCCATTTTTCCCTCCTTCCCTCCATCCTGCCCCCTCCCACCTGCCCAGCCCCCCATTCATGCGCGGTCCGGATCCGCCGATGATCACTGGATATTCTCTCGGTTATATGGCGTCCAGCCCCTAAACTGCGGATTTACAATTGGTGCAATCATTGAGGATGGGTCATTCTTCGGTCGCCGCGTCGACTGAAGAATCCAGAGGGTAATGGCGGCACGCACCAGGCGCACATTGTCTTGGATTCTTCACTCCGCTTTGCGGAGCCGGCCCTGAGCGGAGTCGAAGGGTTCAGAATGACTCCATTTGGAATCTGGCTACGCTAACCATCGATCTGCGGCTAAAGCGCGCTCCAAGACCGAAAAACACGCTCCCCGCGCCCCCCGCCGCATGATAAAATAAGCTGTAATTCCGCTTCGGATAAGTCCTTGCTGAATCAAGCTTTGCCCCTATGCTTGGGCAGAAACTGCTGGCGATGGACATCTTCCGAATCGGTGCTGTTTCCCCAACGTTTCCGGAGCCCCATGGCAGAGAAAGCGCTTGTCCCAGAAATCACCGCTGACACCCCTGCGGGAGTCCCGCTCGAACTTACACGAGAAGAAGCCAATTCCGCGGCGCAATCCGCCACCCGGCAGCGGGCCAGCGACAAATACACCAGCGACAACATCAAGGTGCTGGAGGGTCTGGAGGCTGTACGCCTGCGTCCCGCCATGTACATTGGCTCGACCGGGGAGATGGGCCTGCACCACTTGGTGTATGAAGTGGTCGACAATTCCGTGGACGAAGCCATGGATGGCCATGCCTCACGCATTGAAGTTACCATCCACATGGACAATTCCATTACCGTTGTCGATGATGGCCGTGGGATTCCCGTGGACGAAATGACCTTGCCCGGCGGCGAACGCGTCTCCGCCTGCCAGGTGGTGCTCACCAAGCTGCATGCCGGCGGCAAGTTTGACGCTTCCACCTATAAGGTTTCCGGCGGTCTGCACGGTGTCGGCGTTTCCTGCGTCAACGGTCTCAGCGAGCAGTTTGAAGTCGAGATCTGGCGCGGCGGTCATACCTATGAGCAGGAGTACGCGCGCGGCATCCCCCTCGACACGCTGCACCAGACCGGAACAAGCAAGAAGCGCGGGACCAAGATCCACTTTCTGCCCGACAAGACCATCTTTACCGTCACCGAGTACAACTACGACACGCTCGCCCAGCGGCTGCGCGAGTTGGCCTTCCTAAACAAGGGTCTCGAAATTTCGCTGACCGACGAACGCATGACAGACCCGAAGACCGGCGAAGCCAAGCATACCGAGTTCAAATACAGTGGCGGCATCGCGGAGTTCATCAAGCATCTGAACCGCGGCAAGCAGACCCTGCACGACAAGCCGATCTATATGGAGGCGGAGCGGGACGGCGTCGTAATGGAAATCGCGATGCAGTACAACGACGGCTACTCGGAGACCGTCTTTACCTTCGCGAACAATATCAACACGGTCGATGGCGGAACTCATCTGTCCGGCTTTCGTACCGCGCTGACGCGCACCATTAACGCCGCCGGCCAGCAGATGGGTCTCTTCAAAGATCTAAAGGAAAATCTTTCCGGTGACGACGTTCGTGAAGGCCTGGTGGCCGTGATCAGCGTCAAGCTACCGCAGCCTCAGTTTGAGGGCCAGACCAAAGGCAAGTTGAATTCCGATATCAGCGGCACCGTCCAGTCGTTTCTGAACGAGCGCCTGGGCATGTTCCTGGAACAGAACCCGCCCATCACTCGGCGCATCATCAATAAGGCGATTGAAGCGTCGCGCGCGCGCGAAGCAGCCCGCAAGGCCCGCGACCTGACCCGTCGCAAAGGTGCTCTCGATGGCGGCGGATTGCCCGGTAAGTTGGCGGATTGCAGCGAACGCCGTCCGGAACGCTGCGAGCTCTACCTGGTTGAGGGCGAGTCGGCCGGCGGAACGGCAAAGCAGGGCCGCGATCGCCGCTATCAGGCGATCCTGCCGCTGAAGGGCAAAATTCTCAACGTAGAAAAAGCCCGCTACGACAAAATGCTGGGCCACGAAGAAATTCGAGCCATGATCACAGCGCTCGGCTGCGGCATCGGCAAGGACGATTTCGACGCCAGCAAATTGCGCTACGGCAAACTGATTTTGATGACGGACGCCGACGTCGACGGTTCGCACATTCGCACCTTGCTGCTTACGTTCTTTTTCCGCCACATGACGGAGTTGATCAAGCGCGGCCACGTCTACATCGCGCAGCCTCCGCTCTATCGCATCAAGAAGGGCAAGTTCGAACAGTACATCAAAGACGACCGCGAATTCGTCACCGTCATGGTGAAGCGCGCCTCCGATGGAATCGTGGTGCGCTACGGCGCCAACGCGGCCACACTGGAAGGCGCTGCCCTGACTCGCTTCATGGGCCATTTGAATGAGTATCTGGGCTTCTTCGACAAGGTGAACAAGCGACTTCGCAATGAAGAAGTCACGGCCCTGCTGGCGAAGCTGGAGTTAGTGAAGCGCGCGGATTTCGAAGGCGAATCGAGCGCGCCGTCCAAGCTGGTCAAGCTGCACGCAAAGCTGGAAGCGCTGGCGAAGAAGTATCAATTCAAGTCTGTGGACGAGCCGATCCACGATGAAGAGCATCACACCTACTCCTTGTGCTTTCACGATGCGCAAGGCGCGGAACGCCGGATCGACTGGACCCTGGCGACGTCGCCGGAATATCGGCAGATGATGTCGAAATATATGTCGATTAAAGAGCCGCTGGAAGGGCCGTTTCTCATCGAGTCTGCATCGAAGGCCGCGACCGCCAGCGATGATGCCGAAGGCGAGGCTGCTGAAACTGCGGAAGGGGCCGGCGCGAAACCCGCCTCCAAGCGGGCCGCGAAAGCAGCGCAGGACCCAGTCGAGAAGCAATCCCCGCGCGAGCTGTTCGAGTATGTCATTGAGCAGGGACGCAAGGACTATCAGGTCCAGCGCTACAAGGGGCTGGGCGAGATGAGCGATTCGCAGTTGTGGGAGACGACCATGGATCCCGAACGGCGGACATTGTTGCAGGTGAAACTGGAAGACCTGGCCGAATCCGAACAGATTTTCTCCACATTAATGGGAGAAGACGTCGAAGCCCGCCGCAAATTCATCGAGGACAATGCCCTCGACGTGAAGAACCTGGATATTTAAATTTTAGGTGACGTGTGCGTTGCCGCAAGCCAGGTTTTCCGCCGGCGCACTGGCCGTGTGTATCCGGCTTGATCTGGCTGTTTCCAGATCGTTATGCGCCTGTCATTGGTGAACCTTCAGTCCTGAGCTACCCGCCATTCCGGATTTATAGCCTTCCGGATACATAATTGCGCATATTTTTGCGCCTTTCAGCGGCATCTGGTAAGACAATGCCCACCCGCAGCCATCGCAATCTCCCAAATGCGCCGTTTTCTGAGGCGCTGCCGGATTGGCCAGCACCTTGCTTCACCTAAGGTGTGGCGCGCCTCGGCGTCGCGCCGGGCGGAGGTCAAGGTGGTCGCATTTCGAATGCACCGGGGTGGGCTGGTGATGGCGGGGGCGGTTTTGCTGGTCGGACTCGGCCCGATGGACGGGCATCTTGCCGCGGGGTTGCTGCTGGGGCTGTTAACCTTAGCCAGCCTCCTGCTGCACGAATGCGGCCATCTGCTGGCCGCACGGGCCTCGGGGGTGAAAGTCCGCGAGTTCGGCCTGTGTCTGCGGGGATCGTATATACGACGCGAGCCAGCGCGGATGCCGTTCGATGACGCCGCGATCACACTGAGCGGGCCACTGGTGAATGCGCTGATTGCGGCGGCCCTGTGGACAGTCCCAGGCGTTGGACACTGGCTGGCGATCTACAACTTGGTTCTGGCGACAAGCAACCTTGTGCCGCTGCCGGGCTCGGATGGCAGGAGAGCCATCAACGCATGGAACCGGAACCCTGCGGCTGCGCGTTCTCCTGTTGTTATGGCTGGAGACAAATGATCCAACCATCACATGATCGTCACCTTCTTGCCGCGAAACACCGCGCAGTCGTGGCGCGCCAAACTGTGCGTCAACAACCGTTCCGGCATCCAGCGCCTCCGTCACCAGTCCCCGCGCGAGCATCGCCCGCATCCGCAACCGACTCATCCGCATCCTGGGCCAGTTCCAGCGGCATCCAAACTCCGACGAGATAGGTTCGCCACCATGCCAGTCGAGGGCTATGGAGCAGGCAGCCCCAGAATTCCAACGTGGAAGCATCAAAGGAGAGGGGCGAATGCAGCAGAAAGATCTGCGCTGCATCGAATTCGATGCAGCACTGGTCGCTGACCAATCGCGCGGCAGCCGGAGCAGATCGTGCTCGATCTGGATGCGACCGACATCCCGCTCCACGTCCATCAGCCGGAGCGTTTCTTTCATCCTAAAAACGGCAGTCGAAATGCGTCAGAATGGCCAACTGGTTCAAAGCAAAAACGGTTGCAAACATTGATGATTTCACCATTTTGGTCAGATGCGGAGCAGTGCAATGTGCCACTGAAACAACCCGTTGCCGCTCCCCTACACTTTTAACTGCCGTTTTTAGGATCAACGATGGTGTAACAGAGTAGCCGCGATCTGGCGCGCAATCGACGTTGGCGATGCTGGGTAGCACACTGTTCCGCTTGAGGCCGTCGGCTCCACTATAGTGGAGATGCATGCGACCGATCGCGAAATTGAAACCTCCTGTTGCCCGAAAAGACCCACACAAGCTTCCACTGTACGGCCAGGTGCTGGGTGCCCCAGGTCTGGATTTTCAGACCTGGGAGGGTCGCTCATACCCCCAATAATCCCACCACAGCCCGGCTGATCGCCTGCATCGTCGCCGCATCGACGCGGCCCATCCTCGCGCCAATTTTGGCCCGCGGCACCGTCGTTGCCTTGTCCACCATTACCTGAGAAATCCGGCGCAACCCCGTTTCCTTGCCCGGCTGTACCGTCACCCGAAACAGCGGCGTGGGATGAATCTCCGAGGTGAGCGGCAGCACCGTCACCGAGGGATGCGCGTCGAACGCATCCGCCTGCAGAATCAGCGCCGGACGCGGCTTGCCATAATCCTCGGAGACGGCAATCGTCACCAAATCGCCCCGCTTCACTTCCAGCCCTCGCTGTCGGTCACGTCGCTGATCCACTCCATCACTTCGGCCTCCTCCGGCGACGAGGCAATCAGCTTGGACTGCCGACGAGCTTCCGTCTCAAATTGCTTCCGCTTCTTTCGTTCGACGTAAGCCGCCATCAAGTCCCGAAGAACTTGCGACACTGGCTTGTTCTCCGTCTCCGTGACCGCCATAAACTCCCGCTTCAAGTCCGGATCGATGCGAAAGGTAAGCGTGCTCCCTGTAGGCTGACTAAGCTTGGCCACGATGCACCCCTCCCTTGTACATACACAGTATACGTGCAAAATAGAAATACAATTAGAGCCCCTGCAGTTCACGCTGGTAGCGGATTTCATCCACTGCGATGCCCCACACGACAGCCGTGCGGCGCACCCCATCGGCGGCCCACCCATCGTTTTTGTAAAACCGTTCTGCGCGCACATTCCCCGTCAGAACCCACAGAATCGCATGTCGAAATCCGCGCTCGTACATCTGCGCGCGGGCCGCCGACACCAGCGCGACCCCCAGTCCTTTGCCCCAATGTTTGGGATCTACATACAGCGCGCATAGCTCGCCATGGCCCGGCATGTCCGCATCGCTGACCGGCATGGTGGTGGCAAATCCCTGGATCGATCCCTCGTCAAACGCCACAATTGTCTGCGGCTTTCCAGGATCGAGGCCCGTAAAATCATACTTGGCGGCCCGGTCCTCGGGACGAAGTTGGTCTAGATAATCGTCCGGAAGGATGTTGCGGTAGGCCGCCTGCCAGGAGCGCACATGCACCTCGGCCACGGCGAGTGCATCCTCGGGTTGCGCGGGACGAAGCAGCATGTCCGAGTATCGCACGGAATTTCCGCTTCAAAACCCCCGGCGGAGGGCCGGAGAAACCGCCCGAAAATCGGCGTCTTTGCACCATAATCGGGGCGATTTGCGGAGCGCGAAAAATTAGTTGCTAAGGCAACTAAAGTGGCCAAAAACGGTCAATATGGTTGCTAAGGCAACTAATTTTTCCGTGACCGTTTCGCGCCGCTTTTTCGTGGAGAAAACTTCTCTAGCTATACGACAGCCAGCGCAGGATTTCAGGCAGCGTCGGTCGTTTGCCATACATCAGGATGCCGACCCGATAGATGCGCGAAGCCACCCAAAGCACTCCGTAAGTCGCTGCCACCATCAGGACCAGCGACAGCGCCAGTTGCCACCACGGCACCGCCATGGCCGACATGCGCAGGCACATCACAATGGGCGTGCATGGCGGGAACAGCGACAGCAACACCACTGGCCATGCCGACGGATTGCCGAGAATATAGACCATCAGCATTAAGCCGACCAATTGCGGCATTACCAGGATCATGCTGAATTGCTGCACTTCCGATTCCTGACTGACTGTTGCGCCAAAACCGGCGCTGAGCGCGCTGTAGAAGAAGAAGCCGAGCAGAAAATAGACGACGAAAAAGGCTAGCTGGAGCGGTGTAATGCCATAGGCCGCCAGGCCGCCCTGGCCCAGTTCGGAGCCCAATGCGGAAGCGCTCAACAGCAGGACGGCGGCAATCCACACGGCCATCTGCGTCAGGCCGGCAGCGCCCACTCCCAACAACTTGCCCGCCATCAGCGATTCCGGTTTGGCGGTTGCCAGCAGCACTTCAAATACGCGGGAGGTTTTTTCCGAGACCACCGAATGGGCCACATTCATTCCATAAAACACAACGGCAAAGTACAGCACAAACGCCATAATATACGCGCCCCAGAAGCCCTTGCTGGCGTCGGAGGCGACTGCCTTGCCGTTCTTGACCTGCCTGGTTTTCAGGTCCACGTCGTGCAACAGGTCGTCTGCCTGGGCGCCGGCCACACCGTGGTCCATCAGGGCCTCGCGCACCAGCGCATCGCCAATGGCGCCCTGCATTTTGTCGGCGCCGAGAAAATCGGCCGAGCCGCGAGAAACGTAAGTCGCCTCCGGAACAGCCTGGCCGGGTTGGACGCGCAGCCATAGATAGCCGTCGATCGCTTTCGACCCAACCTGGCGGTCCAGTGCGGCCAGATCGCTGGCTGCAACAGGCGATTCGACTTCGACATGAAGCTGCGTTGGCGGCGCGTTTTGCTCGCCTTTGGCGTCGTTCTTCCCGGTGCGAGCGCGCAGCAATTCTGTTCGCGTGCATTGCGCCAGCACGGGGTCGTTCGACGCGACGACGATGTTTCTGGCGCCGCCGGCCATCTTTCCCGAGAACGCGCCCATGCCAAAGACGGCGGCGAACGCCAACGGGATCAGCACGGTGCTGATGCGGAAAGCCTTGCTGCGCACCCGCTCTACATATTCTCGTTTGGCAATCAGCAAGGCTTCACGCATCGACGCGCCTCCCAACGGTCCGGATAAAGATTTCTTCCAGAGAAGGCTCGATCAGTTCAAATTTGTAGATTTTTGCGTTCTGCAAGGCAGCGCGCAGCAGGTCTTGCGCGTCGGCCCCATCGCGCAGGCGAATCTCGACATGACCGGCGAACGCCTTGTATTCCGCCACAACGGGGTGCCGCACAAAAGAATTGTCGCCCTCAAAATCGATGACGACATGGTTGCGGGGATAACGCGACTTCAGTTCGCGCATGCCGCCGGACAGCACCGCTTTGCCGCCGTCGATCAGGCAGATGGAGTCGCACAGTTTCTCCACCTGGTCCATGCGGTGGGTGGAAAACAGGATGGCCTTGCCGGCGTTTTTCAGCTCCAGCAGCGTTTCCTGCAGCAGTTGCGTGTTCACCGGATCGAGGCCGGAGAAAGGCTCATCCATAATGATCAGCTCAGGCTCGTGCAGCAGGGTGGAGATGAACTGGATCTTCTGCTGCATGCCTTTCGACAACTCTTCGGTCTTCAGTTCGATCGCGTCCAGGATCTGCAATCGCTCGCACCACTGATGGGCGCGCGTTTTGGCCTGGGTGGCATCCAGGCCGTGAAGTTGACCCAGGAAGACAAGCTGGTCGATGACCTTCATCTTTTTGTAGAGGCCGCGTTCCTCCGGCAGATAGCCGACGCGAGGCAGGTCCTTGCGGGAAAAGGGCTGGCCAAACAGGGTGACGGAGCCGGAATCCGGCAGCGTGATGCCGATCATCATGCGGATGGTCGAGGTCTTGCCGGCGCCGTTTGGGCCGAGGAGTCCAAACATCTTGCCAGCCTCAATCTGCAGGCTCAAGGCATCGACGGCAACCTTGGTGTCGTAGGTTTTCGATATTTGATTCAGTTCAACGAGGTTCATGCGGTCGCGGTTCGATTAATAAAGTAAGTTCTCTAAACTGGCCAGTAGATTTTCTTTAGGGGCAGCAAGGCTCGCGATTCCGAGTCCATTCGGTCGTAGTGTTCCACGATAGCTTTACCAAGATCATCAGCGTCCATAAGGGTTAGGTTTTGATTTGTGCGATCCGCTTCATAACGTGCCTCTCTCGTGAACCCTCCGGTGCTTACATAAAGGCCATTGTCATTCTGTCGAAGGCCACCGACAAAACTGCGAACTTCAGGAGCACCCATCGTGCCTTTCCGATGCTTCACCTCAACCACTACACGGGGAGGCTGAAAACCAAAACCATCGGGAGAGGCGATAATGTCCCTGCCCCTATCTGGCCCTGCCGGTGATACACGCGTTTTGTATCCCATTGCACGCAAAACGCCAGCGACGAGCTCCTGCATTTCGTCCCAATCCAACTTGCTTAGTTTGTCCTGCAAGAATCCAAGGGCTCTTTGTTCTGTGTCCCTCCGAATCTCGGTTTCACCCTCAATCTCGTCTTCGACGGGCTCAGTCGTTTGGACAGATTTCCCATTCTGCCCAAACGAAACCAGCTCATCGGCCGCTTCGGCAGAAAGGCAGAAAATCGTTGAAATGGACCCCAGCGAGTTCTTCGATCCAGCCGACAAAATGTCGCGCGAGATTTCACTATCCCATTTCACGGCCCTCGTGTGGACGAGTTCCGGATCATACTCAGGATGGTAGACATAATCGCCCGTTACGGATCCCAGATGATAGATTCTGCGATTCGAATCGTAGGTGACGACGGTCGTACCTGTCACGATCTCCTCGCGAAACCGGTAAACCTGTCCAACACTCGCAGAGTTTTGGAACTTATTGTTTTCAGGCCAAGACTGTTCCACAAGTTGGCTGAACTGCTCGCGACTGTGGACGTTCGACAAGTCCCCGAGCTTTGACCAGCCGATTGCAATCATGCGACGGGAGAGGAACTCATCAATGAAGACCGAATCACGTCCAGCACGGACCATCCACACTTGCCTTGCCATGCCTCGCAGTATACAAGCGTGCGGCCCCTATGCTCCTTCAGGGCGCGGCGGGCTGATAGCATCCAGAGTGTGATTGCCCTCGACACCCCCATCAGTTTGTCAAAGGAGTCGGCCCGCGCGTGGCCGAAAAGCTGAAGGTTCACCGATGCTCAATGGCATTTTCAGATGAAGAGTCCCGACAAGTCGGCTTGTGAGAAGTGATTGCGCTCCCGAGTCGCGGGCGAGTTGGAAACTGGCCCGCAGCCATCACAGATCTGTATCAGGGCCCGACTTCAGTCGGGCCGAATCCATGCAATCATTCGCAGGCTTTAGCCCCCGCTGCTTTTGCTTTGCCAGATAGGCGAGGCAATATGGAAATTTCTCGGGTGAGTCCACAAGCCCAGCCTTTACCGGGTTTTGAGCCATATATTCCCGATGGCGCAAATAGCTCGTTCGGTCATTGACGCGCAGCTCGGAAAATCCGCGTTGCCAGACCTCTCCCAAATACCCCAATTCTTTCTTCAAGCGATAGGAGAAGCCGCCCTTGATGAGTTGCATGGCCCTTTCAACGGTCGTGTCGCCTGTGACCGTAAGCAGCAGATGCACGTGGTCCGGCATGATGACGAAATCGTGCAGTTGGAATTTTCTCGGCGCAACGTAGGAACGCAGCACGTCGATCAACAGCAGGGCATTGCGCTCCGACTGGAACAAGACCCGTCCCATGCTGGTGTTTGTGGTGGCGAAAAAGGCGCGCGGGGTTGAGGATTTGGGTTGAACTGGCATTGCGGAGAGGTTTTGCCATCGCCAGGGGCCAAACGACCATTGCGTTTGCCTGTCCGCTCCAATATCGACGGATTGGGGAACCTCGATAAGGCCTTGACGCGGGCAAGATATGACGATACAGGTTATGGGTATCGGAGCGAGGCCTGGGCGAAATCTTCGCGCTCCTCTGCCAGGAGATTCTTCTACATGATTTCCAGAAGGAAGCTGCTGCAGGCGGGGCTGCCCGCCATGGCTGGACTTGCGATCGGCAGCCGCTTCGCGGATGCGGCGAGCGGGGGTTCGTCGCCCATAGAAGCACGGCTGGCGGAACTGGAAAAGAAAAGCGGGGGCCGGCTGGGCGTAGCGGTCCTGGAGACGGCGAACGGCGCGCAGTTCGGCCATCGCGAGGAGGAGCGGTTCCCGATGTGCAGCACCTCCAAGCTGCTGACGGTGAGCGCAGTGCTGACGCGCGTCGACCGGGGGAAAGACCATCTGGGACGCATGGTGCATTTCTCGAAGAGCGATCTCGCGACCTACTCCCCGGCAACGGAGAAGCGCGTGGGGCAGGGCATGACAATTGAGGAACTTTGCGTTGCCGCACTGACACTGAGCGACAATACTGCCGCGAATTTGCTGTTGGCGACGATTGGAGGGCCGCCTGGGTTCACGCGCTTTGCGCGATCCCTGGGCGACAATGTGACACGGCTGGACCGCAACGAGCCGACATTGAATGAGGCGCTGCCGGGCGACCCGCGCGACACCACCAGTCCCACGGCGATGATGACGGACCTGCGAACGCTGATGCTGGGCGACCAGCTTTCTGCCGGGGCCAAGGCGCACCTGAAGGAATGGCTGATCGCGAACACGACGGGCGACAAGCGGCTGCGGGCAGGGGTGCCCAAGGATTGGAAGGTTGGCGACAAGACTGGATCGGGCGACCATGGAACCGCGAACGATGTTGCAATCCTATGGCCGCCAGGCCATGCGCCGCTGCTGGCCGCGGTGTACCTGACCGGCGCGACCGTGGACAACGATGCGCGCGAGCGGACGATTGCCGCCGTCGGCGAACTGGTTGCGAGAACGCTGCGGAGCCGATTCTCCCTGGTCGAAACTGGTTTTTGGACGAACATGGGACGGAACGCCTTGCCGGATTGCCCGGGCAGTTTATTTCAAGCTTGAGGTCCCTGTACCAACCACGACCGGGAGTTTCCACCTGACCGGTGGAGCTGAAATTCCGGGTGGGAGCGAGAAAACCTTTAGGTTGATTGCCTTTCTGTTCAGGTGAAACATTGCGAGGCCGTCCTTTGCTGGCGGCGGCTGGGCTTGGCAGGATTTCCGTTCGCGCCTTTCACGGGGAAGCATGTCGCAGCGCGGGCATCGCTGCGCTCTACTGCACCTTACCCGCGGAGTTTTCAAGGACGACGTCTGACAGCACAGCGGTATCCGAGGTGGCTGGCAAGTGCGAGCAGAACCCGATGCCGACATAAAAAGGGCCGTCGAAGTGGAGATGGATCGGCGGGCCAAACTGGTGCATGGGCTCGCCCTCCAGGCTGACGAAGAGTGCAATGGCGTCGCCATGCTTTTCGATTCCGATGCGCTTTGCCATGACCCCGGCGAGGCTGCCTCCGAAGCGAAACTGCATATCCGTCATGGAAGCGCCTCTGGCCGGACGCTGCGCCAGGTGGACCATGCCAGTGCCATGCTCCCCGGTCATGGCTTCCCTGGAGGCGTCCTCGAGGTCCTGGCGAATGACCAGCACAGCTTTGCGGTCGCTGAAGCCCTTCGGGTTCGGGAACGTAACGTCGGCGGCGAGTGAAACGTCGCCCGACATTTTCTTCCAGAGGAAACGGAACTCGTCGCGCGAGTACCAGATGTTGTAGCCGGCGGAGGCGATTGTGTACTGATTCGTGCTGGCGTTATAGCTGGCGCTGCCCGGCACCACGGCGGAGCCTATGTCGGATTGCCCTTGGAATATGCCGATGGGCATATCGAAATTTCTGCTGGGCCGGTGGAAGTTTGCAGGCGGCGGTACCTGCTGGTGTGTCGCGGTTCCCGGCTGCGCCCATTCCGGCACGGCGGGTGTAGGTGTTGGCGAGGGCGCGGCGGCCTGCGCGCGCAATAGATGCGGAGCGGTCGAAAACATCAGCACGAGCAGCCACAGGAGGCAGGAGGGTTTGCGCGCGACCCGAACGAGAGAGTTTTCCATAGCAAAGAACTGTATCACTATCGCGGAAACGCTGGTCCAAAGACGCCATTGGGCCGCGTCCATATCCTTTGAAGCGGCACATCTTTCGCGCGTTGAGTTTGGATGACAGACGGGTGCTCATGCCAGAATGGTACGTATACCGCCATGTCCAACGAGATCAATCCAAACTCATCGCCAACCGTTGAAACCCTATCTGAATCCACGACTGAATCGTTTGGCGAGATGCTCGCGCAATTTGAGCAAAGCCACTCCCACAAGGCGGAAGGCGGCGCCAAGCAGTTGGAAGGCGTTGTCGTCTCGGTCGACGCGGAATCCGTGTATCTGGATATCGGATTCAAAGCCGAGGGAATTCTGCCGCGCAGCGCATTTGAGAATGGCGCGGAAGGGATCACTGCAGGAGACAAATTTCCGGTCTCGGTGAAGGGCCGCAATCTTGAGGGCTACTACGAGCTGTCTCGTTTTCGGGTGACGCAGCCTACGGACTGGTCATCGCTGGAAGAAGCCTTCGCGCAAAAATCTGCCGTTGTGGGAATCGTGACTGGAGTTGTGAAGGGCGGCCTCACTGTCGATGTCGGCGTGCGCGCGTTTATGCCGGCTTCCCGCAGCGGCGTGCGCGATGCCGCCGAGATGGAGAAGCTTGTCGGCCAGGAGATCGCCTGCCGGATCACCAAGCTGGACGTAACCGAAGAGGACGTGGTTGTCGACCGCCGCGCGGTCCTCGAAGAGCAGGCGCTTTCGCTCGAGCAGGACCGCTATTCCGAGCTTAAAGAAGGCGACCTTGTCAGCGGCCAGGTCCGCAGCCTTGCGACCTATGGCGCTTTTGTCGATCTTGGCGGAATCGACGGCCTGCTGCATGTCAGCGACATCTCCTGGAGTCGCGTGAATTCGCCGGAAGAAGTGCTGTCAGTCGGGCAGCAACTCCAGCTTAAAGTGCTCAAGGTGGATGCGGAGAGCCGGCGCATTTCTCTCGGGCTCAAGCAGTTGCAGCCTGAGCCGTGGGACTCCGTTGCAGAGAAATATAAAACAGGCCAGCGAACCACTGGCGCCGTCACGCGTCTCATGGACTTCGGCGCTTTCGTTGAACTGGAGCCTGGAATCGAAGGCCTTATCCATGTTTCGGAGATGTCTTGGGTGAAGAAGGTGCGCAAGCCCAGCGACATTCTCAAGCCAGGGGACACGGTGGATGCGATTGTGTTGTCCGTGAGCGCCGGCGAACGCCGCATTTCTCTGGGACTGAAGCAGGCACTCGGGGACCCGTGGGCAGAGGCGCTGCAGAAGTTTCCCGTGGGCTCATCCATCGAAGGCCCGGTGACCAAGCTGATGAAGTTCGGAGCATTCGTACAGATCGGGGAAGGCGTCGAGGGGTTGGTTCACGTCAGCGAGATCAGCGCGGAAAAGCATATCGATCATCCGCAGGATGTGTTGCGGGCCGGGCAGATCGTCAAGGCCCAGGTGCTCGCTGTCGATACAGAAAAGCGGCAAATCAAGCTGAGTATCAAGCAACTGGTCCCCACCAGTCTCGGCGAATATCTGGAGGAACACAAGGAAGGGGATGTGGTGTCGGGTCGAGTCGTGAAGCAGTCAGCCGAATCCGCCACGATCGAGCTTGGCGATGGGATCCGCGTCCTCTGTCGAACCGCGGCGAATGCTTCTTCCGCGCCGGAGAACAAGAGCGATGCCGGAGTGGACCTGTCCGCATTGACATCGATGTTGAAGGCCCGCTGGAAGGGTGGCGCGGCGCCTGCCGGCAAGCAGCCGGAGCCGCTCGGCGAGGGGCAGATTCGCAGCTTCCGAATCGTGAAACTCGATCGCGCAACGGAAAAGATCGAACTGGAGCTGGCCTAACCAATCCGTTGGGCGCAATTCGCGAATAGGCGCGAGAGGAGAACGAAGCGGCCCCGGTAATCGGTCGCGCCCTATGGGTTGAATTCGGAAGGCTGTTCCGAAGTGGCGGCGGGAGGGTCCGGGGCGTCCGCGAGGAATGGACATTCCGCAAATCGATAGCCCACATACGCATCGGTGAGCAGGTACTTCGGATTGGATGGGTCATCCTCGATTTTCTTGCGCAGTTGGCGGACAAATGTGCGCAGATAGTCCACCTCGTTCCGATATTCCACCCCCCAGACTGATCCGAGGAGCCTTCCGTAAGTGACGGCGCGTCCCGCGTGAAGCATCAGGTAGTGCAGGATGTCGTATTCCTTTTTGGTCAAATGGATGGGCCGGCCGGATTTGCTGACGGTCCGCTGCATGGGAAGCATCTGGATATCGCCGATCCGCACGGGAGCATCTTCCCTCCGTTCCGGAGTCTGCGCCCGACGCACGGCGGAGCGGATGCGGGCAATGCATTCGCGGATGCTGAACGGCTTGGTGATGTAGTCGTCGGCCCCGCACTCCAGGGCCTCCACTTTTTGCTCCTCGCAGTCCTGTACGGTCAGGATAAGAATCGGCATGCGAGGGGCCAGGGCGCGCAGGCGCACCAGCGTCTTCATTCCGCCGATGCCGGGCATTTGGATGTCCAAAAGAACGACGTGGAAGGTCTCAGAGCGGACCAGAAGCAGCGCCTCTTCTCCGCGCGATGCTTCCGCCGTTTCAAAGCCCAGTTCGTTCAGCGGGGTGCGCAACGCACGCCGGATCGCAACCTCATCGTCGACCAGCAACACGCGGATGGGAGAAGCGCTCACGATGCGTGCTCCGTTTCCGGGGCGACCAGAAGGGAGGCGAAAAAAGTGGTGCCTCTGGCACGGTCGCTCGTCATCCAGACGTCTCCCCCATGCGCTTGCGCGGCGCGCTTGGCGACGGAGAGCCCAATTCCGGTACCGGACACCCTGCTGGCAGGGCCGGCGCAGCGGAAGTAGCGGTCGAAGATCCGTTCGCGGTCGGCAGGTTTGATGACCGGCCCGATGCTGTGGACAGAGAAAACGATTTCGCCAGGACGTTCCGCGACCTGAATTGTAATCGGCGATCCGGCCCTGGAATATTTACCGGCATTGTCAATGTACTGCGTCAGTAGGGCGACGAGAAGATCGCGGTCGCAGCAGATGGAGATGTCCTCCCGCGGCACAGCGACGTTCACAGGAGTATTTGCGAGCTCGTCCCGAAAGCTGGCGACTACGTCTTCAATAAGAGGAGCCACGGCGACAGTTTCCTTGCGCAGGGTAAGATCGTGGGCCTCCAGCCGCGCCGTTTTCAGCAGGCGAGTGGTCAGCTCGTTCAGGACGCCCGACTGCTCGTCGATCAGATCGACCAGTTCGGATTGGGCAGGTGTCAGGTTTCCCATTTCATTCAACCCCGTGCTGGCCGCGCGAATGGCTGTCAGCGGCGTCTTGTAGGCGTGCGCCAGACTGTCCAGGACGGTGGCGCGCATTTGCTCCGTTTGGCGCGCGCTTTCCGTGCGGCCCACGTTGGCGTGGGAGTGATAGCGGTCGAAGGCGATGGCGACCAGACAGGCGATCGCGGTGCTGGCGTTGGGGCACATCTCGCCGCGCAGCAGGAGCGCGCCAACGGGCAGATTGCCGATACGCAATACTCTGCGGACCAGACCCGTTTCCGCATCCTCCGCCACGCTCTCAAAGAAGTAGGTATTGCGGACCAAGTTCTCCATGTTCGCGAACCAGTCTCCGGCCTGGTAAATCCTATTCAGATCGGCGTCGAACAGGGCGACCGCCTCCAAGTGAAATGTGGACTGGATCAGAGAGGCCAGTTGCCGGCCAGGCTGACGATGCAGGTCCAATTGGGTGGTGTGTTGGATGAACTCGTACAGTTTTTCATTCATGGCACGACCGCCTTTCGCGCATGGCGCCGGGGCCGACGGGATGACGGCGCGAAAAATGCGGATTCAACGCCAGGAAATCATTGGCCTGCATGAGAGGTCTCTTCTCAATTTCGTCTGACCGTTGGCCGGTTGTTGAATTCGTGCCACGGTGGTCAAGGAAAGTGCTCGATGCGCGAGGGCGCGCCAATTCTAAATTCCGGTGGAGGACTGAACCGCTCGGCCCCAGTCTACGCGCAAGGCCGGACAATATATCAAACTTCTTCTAAAGATTGCATAGTTTCATCCGGAAGTTCAAGCATTTTTCATGCAACCTTCACCCGGCCAACCAAACCGCAAAAAAAATTGGGCCCTGTGGGTTTTCTTTATGAATTCCTTATGAGTCCTTTGCGTTCATAAGTACAACTCCTCTGGATGGCAGCATAAGTTTACAAAGAAGTTCAACCAGCCCCCCGCACTACTCGAATGCTTGCAGACCGGTTTCCCGCTCTGGTTAGGACCTTTCCATTTGGCGCCGCACATTTCACGGAGGATTCATTGACGAGCAAAGATGTACTGCAGGCTATATCCGGAATTTTTCTCTGTTGCGTTCTTTCCGCAGCGGCCCAGACACAGACCGCCCCGGCTGCGCCACAGGCTGCCCCTCCAGCAGGCGCCCCGGCTACACCTCTGCTGCCCATGCCGGTGGCCATGCCGGCCATGGTCGGGCCGCTCAGCACGGCCTCGCCCGCAATCCTCGATGCGGGTCTTTTGGGGAAACTGGATGTTACGGGTATCCTGAGCGGCTTCGGCTATGCGCAGGACAATCATAGCCCGAGCGATCATCTGAAGGACGCGGATGTTAGCAACGCCCAGGTCTTTCTTCAGAAGACCAGCGGACTGGTGCAGTTTTATTTGCAGGGCGGCGCGTACAACCTGCCGGCTTTAGGCGCACCGTTTCTCTCCACCCGAGACACCATCGACGATTTTTTCGGGGCGTTGCCGCAGGGGTACATAAAGCTTGCCCCGAAGGGCAGCTTTTCCTATCTTGCGGGGAAATTGCCAACATTGATCGGCGCGGAGGACACGTTTACATTTGAAAACCTCAACATTGAGCGCGGACTTGTATGGAACCAGGAAAACGCCGTCAATCGCGGCTTGCAGGTGAATTACAGCAAGGGCAAGCTCAGCGGTTCCTTATCTTGGAATGACGGCTTTTATTCCAACCGCTACAACTGGATTTCGAGTGCGCTGTCGTATACGCCGAATGCGGCCAATAGCGTGGAAATTGTGGGCGGGGGGAATTATGGAAAAACCGCGTATTCAAGTGTTGCAACGCCCCTCTATCAAAACAACAGCGAAATATACAACCTGATCTATACCCGCACGGCAAAAAAATGGATGCTCGAACCCTATATCCAAGTGACCAATGTGCCCATGAATACGCACATTGGCGTTGGGCACGCTACGTCCACGATCGGCGGAGCGGTCTTGGGGAATTACACCTTCTCCCCTCGCGTTTCACTGGCGGCGCGCGGCGAATACATTGGCAGCACCGGCAGCGCCAGCAATGGGGCCGTCAACCTGATGTACGGAACCGGGAGCGCGGCATGGTCTATGACGCTGACACCCACTTATCAGAACAAAGCATTTTTCGCTCGCGCTGAGTTTTCCGCTGTCCACGCGATGGACACCACGCCAGGAGATGTATTCGGCGCTAGCGGCACCGATACAACCCAGGCCCGCGGAATGATCGAAGCGGGGTTCATGTTCTAAAAGCCGGGGTTGAAATTCAATTGTCACTCCATTCGTTTCTTATCCATACCAACGTTAGAAGCATATATCCAAATCTTGAACCACAGGAGAGCGAGCATGGCAGAAGAGAAGAAAGTCACCCCGCAGATGGAGGCCACGCCGAGGCAGGCGAGCTTAACCCTTAACGTGGAGAGACAAACACAGAGAGCGAGTCGTCCGTACCTTCATTGGGCGTCGCTGAGGGGCGGCGCGATGCTGATGTTGGCCATCGGCATCTTCGCGATCTTTGTGGCCCCGTGTTTGGGCCAGGCGGCCCCAAAGCCCGACCCGTCGGGAATTGCCACGGGAGACAAGAACTCTGTCCTGGACGCGGCAGGGAATCCCTTCGTCGTTCCCCAGCCGACCGACCCGAGCGCCGCCGGCTACGCCCAGGCGAAGCAGGATGCGGCGGCCTTCGAGGCCCAGGAAACCAAGGAGCCGCTGGCGGTGAAGCTTGCCGACTCAGTGGGGCATATACGGGTGGCAACCAACTTCGCCTGGACACTCAACACCGGCTATCTGGTGCTTTTCATGCAGGCCGGGTTCGGACTGCTGACCTGCGGGCTGGTTCGAAAGAAGAACGCGGCGCACTTGATGATGTTGAACTTTGCGGCCTATGTATTTGCTTTTATCGCGTACTACGCGGTTGGATATGCCTTCCAGTTCGGGGCCGTGGCCATCAATAACGCGCCGACGAACCTGGGCGGAACTCCGACCCTGAACCACTTCCTTATAGGCCACGCTCTGTGGGGAATTCTGGGCGGCAAGGCCTTCTTTATGACTGGGGCCGGCTATGACGCGGGCAGCAACGTGTTGGCCCTGTTTGAAGTGGTCTTCATGGAGACGGCGGGGTACATCATCGTCGGTTCCGTTTGCGAACGAATTTCCTTTTGGTCTTTTCTACTCTGCGAGCTGTTCATTGGCGCGATCCTTTACCCGGTGTTCGGCTGCTGGGTATGGGGTGGAGGCTGGTTGTCGCAGCTTGGCACCACCATGGGGTTGGGGCATGGATACGTCGATTTCGCCGGGTCCACCGTTGTCCACGCCGTCGGCGGGTTCTGCGCCATGGCGTTGTCGATCATTCTGGGGCCGCGCCTGGGAAAGTTTGGGCCGGACGGAAAACCTCGGGCTTTCCCCGCCCACAACCTTGTATACGTTGTGACCGGGACCTTCATCCTGCTTTTCGGCTGGATGGGATTCAATCCGGGGTCAACCCTGGGCGCGACCGACCTTCGCATTTCGGTGATTGCAATCAACACCAATTTGGCCGCCGTCGCAGGCGCGGCGACCGCGATGCTGTTCTGGTATTTTAAGTTCCGCAAGCCGGACATCACCATGGCTTGCAATGGCATGTTGGCCGGCCTGGTTGCAATCACAGCGCCTTGCGCATTCGTCAGCCCGACTTCCGCGTTTATTATCGGAATTCTGGCGGGATTTGTGGTCTGCTTCGGGGTCCTGTTCAACGACCATGTGACCAAGATCGACGATCCTTGCGGGGCGATCTCAGTACACGGTTTTTGCGGCGTGCTGGGGGCCATCTGTCTAGGACTGTTTGCCGATGGCACCTACGGCGCTGGATGGAACGGCGTGGGCGCCGCCAGTTATCTTGGGCAGGCAGGGAGGGGCGTGACCGGGTTGTTCTATGGCGACAGCAAGCAGTTCCTGGTGCAGATTGCGGGCGCTTTGATCTGCGCGGCATGGGCATTCGGCGCGACATTCATCGTCTTTAAGATTGTGAATGCGGTGAAACCGATTCGGGTTTCGGCGGAAGTCGAACAGATGGGCTTGGACCTGCCAGAATTCGGACTCCTGGGATATCCCGAGGATGTTGTTCACGCCACGAATGGTTGAGGAGTCGTGTCCGCGAAGCGAGCTAACTGAAATCGAGAATGGAGATCGCAATGAAGAAGATAGAGGCCATCATCCAGCCCAATAAGCTGGACGCGGTGAAGGAAGCACTGATCGGCATGGGTGTGGAAGGCATGACTGTCTCCGATGTTCGTGGTCACGGACGTCAGAAGGGCCACACCGAGGTGTATCGGGGGGCGGAATATACAGTCGATTTTCTGCCCAAACTGAAGCTGGAAATATTCGTGCGGGACGCGCAGGCGGAGCAGATTGTGCAGGCCATTGGGACCGCGGCCAGGTCGGGACGAATTGGCGATGGCAAGATTTTCGTTTCCGCCATCGAAGAGGCTGTCCGCATACGCAACGACGACCACGGAGAGGCCGCGCTCTAGGTTTATTGGCCGGGAGAAACGCCAGGGCCGTCATGGCCCTGGCGTTGTGCAAAATCTTCGATAGCAGAACGCACTCGAAAAATTGCGAGAACTCCGGGCGGCCCGGAGATCTTCTTGTTGGGGTCAAATCTGGCGCGCTTCCGACGCGTTTGCGCATCTGTGGGCGGGCGGGGATGAAGAGCGTATCGCCGTTGCGCCGGCTGCCACCGGCACCATGGAAGCAATCTCCCACTGCAACCGCGCCAACGATTTCCTGACGATGCTGACGCAAGTGGGCGGGCGGGTTCGGATGCTCGTTGCCAGCTTTGAAGTCGACATCGAATGGATGATGGAAGGCCAGTAGCACCCTCCCTTTCGCATTCGCGGCATCGGACCGTCCACAAACAAACAGCATGGCGATTGGCCACACAGAGTTTTGTTAACACTTGATTTGAAAATGCTCTGCGCGTGAGGATGTGGGTCTGCCGGTTCGTGACGGGCCCTCCTTCGGGGTGGCCCGTTTCTGCCGATTGACGCAGTACCATGCATCTTCCTGCCCCGTACTCAGTGGTATAGGAAGAAAGTTGCCCTCAATTCCACGCCTACTGTGCAAACCCTTGCACAACTCGCACTAGAAAAGCTCTCTATACGGTTGATTATAAATAGCAATGATTTTGGCTGCTGAAATGCTGCGTGAGGGAGCACCAGCGCAAGCCGGGTACCCCCGCTCAGTGGTTAGGAACCCAAACGAATCCTGAGGCTGGCCAAAGCAGGAAACCAAGGTCTGAGGAGGCCTATTATGAAACGAATCAGCAGTATGCTTGTGGGCCTGGCGGCTCTTTTTGTCGCTCCGGCTCTCTTCGCCAGCACTTGCCCAACTACTATCAACACCAACACCGATTGCGGTTACATCCTCACCATCGGTTCCGGCGGCGTCGTTACTGGCGCACCGGTATCGGGCGCAAATCCCTACGACGGGACCGATGACAGCTTAGTGGGTGTAATCAACAACTCAGGCGCTACTTACACTGGCTCGATCCTACTCACGTCTTCCAACGACATCTTCGGGTTTGAGAACGATGGCATCTGCACCTTCACTGGCGCGTCCTATTGCAGCAACGCGCCAACCGGATACGAAGGCCCGCTGAACACCTTTTCCAACATAAATGGATCCCTCACCAGTGGCGACGTGAATATCAGCGGGCTTGGCAGCGGCTCGTCCACCTACTTCTCGCTCGAGGGTTCGCCCGCAGCGATCGGTAGTGTTGTCGTTGGTAGCCCGATTCCGGAACCTAGTACCTGGGTGCTCACGGGTTCGGGTATCCTCGGCCTGTTCGGCCTGCTGTTTGTTCGCTGGCGCCGTGACCTGCCCAGTCCTTTGTGTCACCAAAGTTGTTAGCGCAGCACGGACGTGTAAGGGACATGACGCATCCCAGGAGTCGAGCGTGCGGAAGAGCGGGAGGCATTATTTGCTTTCCACTTTTCTGCGCCCTCGATAAGTCACAGTAGAGGTGTTATGGGAAGTCGGAAACCCCGGCGCTGCATCTGCCGGGAACAGGACTAGAAGCCATCTCATAAATGTCCGATCAGCATGAGCAGGCACGCCAGTTGTACGAAGTCGAGGAAGTTTTCGGTGAGGTGTTCCCATCGCGTGACGAGTCGGCGGTAGTTCTGCATCCATGCGAAGACGCTCTCGATCTTCCATCTGCGCTGGCAGCGCCGCAGCGGTCGGCCATCCAGGGTCTTCTGTTTGCGGTTGGATCGGTTCGGCGAGATCATCTCGATGCCGTATTCCTCGGCCATCGTCTAATCGAGCGCGTCCGAATCGTAAGCCTTGTCGCCGATCAGTTTTTTGGGCACCTCGTCGAGGAGGCACCCGGCCAGAACAGCTTCCACAAGCTTGCATCCGGCAGGTGAAGCGCTCTGGACAGCAACGGCGAGAGGAAGACCGTCACCAGAGGCGATAGCGACGATCTTCGTCCCCTTGCCGCGCTTGGTCGGTTCGACGGCAAAGCCCCTTTTTTGGCGCTCGCAAAGGTAGCGTCCAGGAAAGCCTCCTCCAGACTTCAGTTTGCCTCGCTCATGCAGATGTTTGGCGAGCAGGAGCAGCACCTCAACCAACCTGCCCTCTCGAACCCACTGCTGGAAGCGGCGATGCAGGTCTGGTACTGGGGATACCTGGCCGGCATCTAGGCCCACTGCGCGCCACTGCCCAGAATCCACAGCATGCCGTTCAGCACCGCTCGTGTGTCGTGCCACGGCCAGCCACGGTTGTCCTTACGCCAGCGAGGACGCCGGATCGGCCCCACCAACTCCCACTGTTCGTCTGTCAGCTCCCACGGCCTGCCATCCAAGTCCGTGGAGACGCCTTGAGCAACTCCGTTTTGCAGAAATGTGAATGCAAAATGTTTATAAGATGGGTCCTAGAACATGTTCCAGAGGTACTGGTTGTAGACGTCGTGGTGATATTGGACTTCTGGGATTTTGACGAAGGTCCCCAGCAGGCGAGCGCAGCGGTCGGCGGAAGCCTGCTTCAGGTCCGCATAGCGGCCCTTGACGTCCGCGCCCAACAGCTTGGTCGTCCACGCGGCGTCGCGGAAATTCTCGATCGCCGTGTAGACGTTGTCCGGCAGATAGCGTTCGGCCTGGCGCAGGTTCTTCACGCTCAGCTTGTCGCCTTGCAGTCCCGACTTGAAGATTGAATACAAGACCAGATACGGATTCGCATCCGGACTGACCGAACGTACTTCGACACGCGCGCTCTTCTCATTGCCGATCGGAATCCGAATCATCGAGCCGCGATCCACAGCCGAGGCCTTGATCTGGTTGGGCGCTTCAAAGTGCGGGTCCAGACGGCGATAGGCATTCACGCTGGCATTCAGCAGCAGGCAAAGGTCATTGCCGTGCGTCAGGATGCGGTCCACAAAGCTCCAGGCGAATTCGCTGACCTTCTCTTCGCCTTTGGCGTCCCAGAACAGGTTCTTGCCGTCCTTGCTGACCGAGATGTTTGTGTGCATACCGCTTCCGTTTACGCCCACCACCGGCTTAGGCAGAAACGACGCCGTCATTCCCATATTGGTCGCCACCTGGCGGCAGATCAGTTTGTAGAGTTGGATCTGGTCGGCCGCAGCCACGACCTCTCCGTAGCTGTAATTGATCTCAAACTGCGACGGCGCCACTTCCGGGTGGTCCTTCTCATTTTCGAAGCCCATGGCGCGCTGGACTTCCGCCGTGGTGTCGATGAAGGTGCGTAATGGATCGCCCGGCAGCGAGTGGTAATAGCCGCCCGTGTTGACGTACTCAAACTTGCCCGTCTGGTAGTAGTTCCGCTCTGCGTCGACGCCTTTGAACAGAAAGCCTTCAATCTCATTGGCCGCATTCAGCGTGTAGCCTTCGGACTTGTATAGCTTGTTGGCAAATTGTTTCAGCTCCCCGCGAATGTCGGCGCTGTACGGCTTGCCGTTCTTGTCGATCACTTCGCCGAAGACCAGCACCTTGCCTGAACCGAAGACATCGGACGGCGCCCAATAGAACGCGCTCCAGTCAATGCCCAGTCGCAAATCGCTCTCCCGCTGCGCGGTAAAGCCGCGAATGGAGGAGCCGTCGAAGGTCAGGTTGTCCCAGCTTTTCACCAGGAATTTCTTGTCGTAATCCAGCATGTGCAAACGGCCTTCCAGGTCGCTGAACAGCACGGTCACGGCCTTGATCCGCTTTTCGTCGGTCAGATACTTCAGCCGCTGTTCCTGGAGTTTGCTGGCCGCGACGCGGTTCTTCCGCTGCTCCTTGGCCTCCAGATTCAAATCCTCCAGCTCCCCGTATGAGAGCGCAAGAAAATCCCGCAATTCGCTTGACATAACTTCTCCTCTAGAACTGATTTCAAACCTGAGTTTGAATTTGTATTTTTTTGAGCTTTGGGGTCACTGCCGCAACTGTGGGAACACTCTTCCCTGATTTTCTATAGACTACGTCCTCACCCTCGCAATCGGAAATAGATTCGCTTTATCGTCCGCATAGCTTTTCTTTATCTCAAACCTGAACGCCAACTCGCCCTCGGCGGTGACGATGCCCACTTTTGGAAGCGCCGCGGGTACGGGCGAAAAATGCCTTGACTCGGCGGGCGCGTGACGAGGGCATATCGAATTTTACCGATGAAACGACGAATTGCCGCCGGCAATTGCAGGACCAGAGAATCCTTCAACTGGAATGGTTGCGAGTGGGCGTCCAATCTACGGACCAGCGTGGGCAAGTGTCCCACTGGGTCATCGGCCATCTCCCAGTTCAAGACCCAGCGGCTAAACGGCGGTCAGTCCGCCGTCGCACATGTACAGTCCGCCGGTGCAGTAGGAGGACTCGTCCGACGCAAGAAATACCGCGAGCCCCTCGATGTCTTCCGGTTTCCCCAGCCGTCCCTGAGGAATGGCTTGGCAACACTCCGCTCGCTTTGAGCCGTCTGTCAGGAAATAGCCGTTCATCGGCGTCTCCATGGTGCCGGGGACAATCGAATTCACCCGGACATGGTTGCGAGCGTACGCGGCAGCCATCACACGCGTCAGGCCCATGATGCCGGATTTGCTGGTACTGTAGGCCGTCAACGTGGGGGCGCATCCGACAAGCCCAGTGGGGGATCCCATTTGAATGATGGACCCGCCGCCCTGCTTCAGCATGGATGGGACCGCATATTTTGCGCAGAGAAAGCAGCCGCGCAGATTCACCCCCATGACGTAATCCCACACCTCCGAGCTGAGTTCATGGACTGGCAGATCGCGTTCGGGAAGCAGCACGCCCGCATTGTTATAGAGCACATCGATCCGCTTGTAACGGGCCAGCGCGGAATCGATGAGCCGTTGCACGGACCCTTCATCCGACACATCCGTACGAACGAAGATGGCGTCGGACCCGCTCTTCTGCAGATGCTCGATCAGCGCCGTCCCGTCGGCCTCATTGACATCGGCAGCAACCACAAGCGCGCCTTCGCGCGCAAACCGGGCAGCTACGGCGCGTCCCAAACCAACAGCAGCTCCAGTGATTACAGATACTTTCCCGGAAAGTCTCATGCTTCCATCCCATCCGCCCGTTTTTTCGACAGTGTTCCTCGGCTTCGCGGTGGACCGCAGCCGTACGTCTCGAAGCCTATAGTATGCCGTCCGAAACAACCCGATCTCTGATAATCGAACAAAATTTTGTTGCAGCAGGGCGATCGGAGAAAAGTACACCAGGAGCGGTTTTTTCAAGGGCGATTCATAGATTTCTTATAGCCAGTGGCAGATAGTTGTAGGAGGATGAAAAACGCGCGGATCGCCGGACGCGGGGGCAAGATCCGTCGCGCTTCTGTTCAAGGGATACTATGCCGGACTCGCACACGAAAGGAAAGGTTGATTATGGCAGACCTCGATGATGTTCAGGACGGGAAAAACTATCATCTCGACAAGCCGCATCAAAGCGCGGCGTTCAAACTGAAAGGCAGCAACGCGTTGGATTGGGGGATGAAAAACCGCCTGGCGCGGATATTCAATCCGAACGACGGCAGGACGG
>JAJYUB010000123.1 GCA_021792795.1 Acidobacteriota bacterium
GAATGGCGCATTCCGGGATAACCTCACCGAAAGTTATGTTATCCCGAAACATCATGGAACCGCCCAACACCCTGTCAATCCAGCACGGCAATCAAGGTTCCCCCTGCGGAATGCGCCGGATTCAGGTCTTACGTTCGATCGGCCTACAGCATCCGGCCAATCGCGAAGTATCAGCTTCTGTATTTGAGCAATGGGAAGCAGGCCCGACTGGCCGTTGGGGAGGATGTCGAAGATGGGATGACTGCACAACCGTCGGGGAAGCCGCTCCCACTCACCATCTCTGCAAAGGCTGTGCGGGAAGGCTATCGCTGGCTGCTGCGAGGACCAGAACGCGCCTATCAAAGCAAGCAGATCCACGCCTTTTTTGCGCAAGAGATTTATCAGCGTCAGAACCTTTGGCAGATGTATTCCACGCAAGTCTACTTCGGTATCCTTGCGCTTCTCCTCCAACTCCCGTTCACTGTTCCGAAGGACATCAAGCGCCGCAAGGAATTGCGCTATGGCCGACGATTGAAAGGGCCAAATCTCGTCTCAGCCAAAGAGTTCAACGAAGCTATTCAAGGCGATGGCATTGGGATAAAGACCGACGACATGGCCAGCCTGCTTTCGATTCCCGCATCGGCGGAGAACAAGCACATCCTTGCCATCGGCGACACAGGATCAGGCAAGTCCAGCGTCATTCGCCAGTTTGCCTTTCGCATCCAGCAGCGTGGCGAGTGCGCCATCATTTACGATCCAGCGGGCGAGTTTATCCGGCAGTTCTACGACGAGAAACGCGGCGACGTGGTCCTGAATCCCCTTGATGTGCGAATGCCATATTGGAATCCTGCCGACGAAGTAGACGATGAACCGGAGGCGCTGACCCTGGCCAAGTCTTTTTATCAGCCGGACGATGTGCCGAACGTGTTTTTTGTCGAAAGCCCGCAGAAGATATTTGCTTATCTCATCAGCCGCGACCCCCAAGCCGGCCCCGGAGGACTTGATCGAGTGGATGGCCAGCAAAGACAAGATTGAAGCTCGTTTGGAGGGAACGGAACATTCGATTCTTGTAGACCGCACGGCAGGCCCGCAGCGCGTGGGCGTCCTCAGCTCTCTCAATAAAATCGCAACCACTTTGCGGATGCTTCCCACAGCCGCCGATGCCGCCTACCGCCAATGGAGCGTGCGGTCATGGTGCGAAAAGCGGGACGGATGGATCTTCCTGACATCTACAACCAAAACGCGCGAGGCGGTTCGCCCACTGCATTGCGTCTGGCTCGATATGCTCATCCTGCACCTGCTCGGTTCCCGGAACAAGGACCAAAAGCGGGTCTGGTTTCTGATCGACGAAATGGCAAGCCTGCAAAGGCTTCCGCAGTTGCACACGGCCTTGACGGAGAACCGAAAATCCGAGAACCCTGTTGTGCTCGGCTTCCAAGGGCGCAGCCAGCTCGAGACCCGTTACGGCCACGACGCTGAGGCAATGCTTTCGCAGCCCGCCACCAAGATATTCTTCAGAACGGACGAGCCGCAGGCGGCCAAATGGATCTCCGACAACCTCGGCGAGGTGGAGATTGAACGGCTGAAAGAGACCCACTACGACGGCAGCCGCGCGGGAAAGAACTTTACTCTGGAGCGCTTGAAAGAACCGCTCGTCATGCCTTCGGAGATTCAGGGACTGCCCGACCTGAATGCTTTTCTGAAGTATGGCAATTACATCGCACGCTTCTCCATTCCCTTCATTGAACTCGAAGAGAAACATGAGGATTTTATTCCGCGCAGGAAGAAGAAGTTCGCTCTAGCAACGCCGCAGGGAACGTCTCTCGCAAAGCCGCTGGAAGCCGTTGTGGAATCCGGCTCCGAGTCCGCAGCCGATGAGCTTGGGATGCAAGTGGAGTAGCCGCCATGCTTACAATCTCCAAAGCGCTTTCGGCAGGACAAGCGCAGTCCTATCACGCGAAAGAGTTCACGGCGAAGGAGCAGAGTTATTGGTCACAAGGCAATGCTGTGCAGGGCGAATGGCAGGGTCGGCTGGCCGAGCAGTATCAACTCTCTGGCGCAGTACGCGCCGAAGAATTCGCACGACTGAGCCACGGACAGCACCCGCAAACGAGAGAACAACTGGTCCGTCATCGGATGGCGCATGAATACGAAGATGCACACGGAAAAATGGTCAAAGCGATGGAACACCGTGCCGGATGGGATGCCACCTTTTCCGCTCCCAAGTCGGTTTCGCTCACCGCGCTTGTCGGTGGTGATGACCGTGTCCGCGAGGCCCACCGTGAAAGCGTTCGCGTAGCCATCGACCAGTTGGAGCGTTACACCCAGGCGCGCATCGGCGGCAACCATCCGGCGGAGGCGACGGGAAAGTTCATTGCCGCGAAGTTCGAGCACGATACGGCCCGGCCCGTCGATGGTTATGCCGCACCCCAGCTCCACACTCATGCGGTGGTCTTCAACATGACCGAACGCGACAACGGCCAAAGCAGGGCGCTACAGGAACGTGCCCTCTTCCAATCGCAGCAGTTTGCGACGGCGGTCTATCAAGCGGAACTGATGTATCGTCTGACACGAATGGGATATGAGTTGGAGGCTGGACGAAGCGGTGCGCCTGAGATCAAGGGCTATTCGCAGGAATATCTTGATGCCTCCAGCCCACGTAGCCAGCAGATTCGGGAGTACCTCGAAAAAGCAGGCCACAACAGTAAGGAAGCTGCGGAGATTGCCGCACACTCCACGCGCGACCACAAGCAGATTCTGACACCGCAGGAGGTTTTCGCCGCCCACCGGAGGCTGGCGGCGGACTTCGGCAACCAGGCCGATGTGGTCGTCCGTGCGGCGCGGGATCGTGCTCAACATCTGGATATTCCCGCCAACCCTGCACAACGGGCGCAGGAGGCCGTGACCTTCTCCCGCAATAAAAACTTCGAGCGGGAAGCTGTCGTGGACGAACGACTGCTTATGCGGGACGCGCTTCGCCGCGCGATAGGCGAAGTCCCTTACGCGCAGGTGCGTGGCAACCTGGAATCTCGCCATGCGGCAGGAGAGTTTGTCGCCATCGCGACTGGCCCGCATCAAACCAGCCGCCATTTCACGACCGCCCAGACCATCGCCACCGAGCATGACATCGTCCGTCAGATGCGGGAGGGACAGAATCGAATTGAGCCGGTCCTTTCGCGCCGAGATGCCCTTGCTCTGATCGAGCAGCACTCCCATCTCAATCGGAGCCAGCAGGAGGTCGTCAAGGAAGTGCTGACCTCTCACGACCAGATTCAAGGGATTCAGGGCATTGCCGGCTCGGGGAAAACGACGGCCCTTGTCGCCGTTCGCACGGGAGCCGAGTATGCCGGGTTTCAGGTCGAGGGTCTCGCTCCGACCTCGCGCGCTGCGAAACAACTTGAGGAAGCTGGAATCCATGCTGGCACGTTGCAGGGATTTCTCGCTCGCGGTCAGCAAGGGCAGGAAGGCCCGGAACGGCGGCTGTACTTTGTCGATGAGTCGAGCCTTGCCAGCACTAATCAGATGCGCGATTTTCTGAACCGTCTTGGTTCCCAGGATCGCGTCATTTTCATCGGCGATACGCGCCAGCATCAGGCAGTCGAAGCAGGCCGCCCCTTCCAGCAATTGCAGGAGGCAGGGATGCACACGGCCAAGCTCGACCAGATCGTGCGCCAGAAAGACCCGGAGTTGAAGGCAGTCGTGGAACAACTTTCGGTCGGCAATGTCGCAGGAGGTTTGGACGCGCTACAAAGCCAAGGCCGCATAACGGAAATCCACAACGCACAAGAGCGCGTCCAGGCCATTGCCAAGCGCTATGCCGAGAACCCAGAGCACACTCTGATCGTCTCTCCCGACAATGCTTCCCGTCGCGAGTTGAATCAGGCCGTCCGGCAACAGCTACAAGCAAAGGGCATCGTGGATTCCATGGATCATACTTTGCGCGTGCTGGTTCCGCGTCAGGAGATGACCGGCGCAGACCGCCAGTGGGCTTCTCGTTACATCGCCGGAGACATATTGCGTTACTCACGCGGGAGTGCAGCGCTCGAAATCGAAGGCGGCAGCTATGCCCGCGTTATCTCGACGAATCCCAAGGAGAATTTTGTCACGGTCGAGAACATTTCCGGCGAACAAATTACCTACGACCCGAAGCGTCTTGCCGGTGTCAGTGTGTACCGCGAAATGGAAAGCAACTTCGCCGTGGGCGACCGAATTCAGTTCACGGTGCCCGACAAGGGTCTGGGGATCTCCAATCGGGAATTGGGAACCATCAATCGGATCACTGAGGATGGGTTACTTTCTGTCCGTCTCGACAGCGGCAGGCAGATCAATTTCGATCCTTCGAGGATTCGACATTTCGATCACGGCTACGCCGTCACCAGCCACAGTTCCCAGGGACTCACCGCCGACCGCGTCCTCATCAATATCGACACCGATACGCATCCCGACCTCATCAACTCGCGCTTTGCCTATGTGTCGGTTTCACGCGTCAGAATCGACGCCCAGATTTATACGAACGATGCTTCGAATCTGACCAGAAGCCTCAGTAACGATATATCAAAGGCATCGGCCATCGAGTTCGCTCACAGTACGCCCGGACAGACCATTGGCCAGTGCACGTCTGATGTGGGGATCGACAATTCGATGGAGTAATGAGAGAGAAATTTACCTATACTCCGACGGAGAGAATTGGAAGCATACTTCGCTGAGCAATGGCAGTTTGCAAAAGCCTATTGAGCTACCACATCTTCTACAAGCCTCGAACGATCGGGTAAATGCTACGAAGGCTTCGGAGAAGCGCGTGTAGTTCACCAGCCAGCGGCTTCGATGGTAAAAGCAGCCCAGAATACGGTCATGACCGATAGCAGAACAATTCCCATCAGCGTGATAGTCAAGCGGCTGTTGATACGGACCAACAATGCGGAATCCCAAAGTGCTTCAGGATCGTTAACGTGCTGTGCCCCATAACCGTTCATGAACTGAAGCACGGATAGACCACCTTTCGCTCGCCGAGCTTGAGCGAGCGCTTCCTTATTCTACTTCTCTTTCAAGATGAGACTAATTATGCTATTTTGTCTTCATGGCAAGACCACGAATAACCGATGAGCAGTTGGTCGCATCCGCACGGCAGGTTGCGCAGCAAACCCAGGATAT
>JAJYUB010000124.1 GCA_021792795.1 Acidobacteriota bacterium
ACGCGAATGAACGAACTCTCGGCTTGGCTCCCCGATCAGTGGAAACAGCTTCAGGCCGCAAGACTGGCTGGCCTGCAAAACCCCGCCCCGCATGCTGCGTAGGACCTGTGGTTCGCGTAACGCTCACATTCTTTATTCTTTATTCTGGCCAAGCAGAGCATAATGCTGCTGGACCGGATGTACAGATTCCGTAGTTGAGGGAGAGTTGGTCATTCTTCTATGAAAAGGGCGCACCTGTCCGGATTCGACTACACCCACTGTAAATCTGCTTTAAGGTCTTTGTTTTCCGGACCGTCTCTGCCATTCCCGCCCAAGTAATCAAGCATCATGCGGCCAAGAGCACAAAGATCACGCAGAACTAGGCCGGGAATTCGGCGAGCGACCCGACAGTTGCAGCAAGGTTCCTACGATCAACGGGCCGGAAACAAATTCACTGTTCCGATTTCTGTAGTCGCGACGTCAGGACCTGCTGGAAAATATCGAAGCGTTTTGCGCGAGGCACGCGCTCCGGTCCAATTCGCTGACCCAACTCCTGACAGAGGTCCGTTTCTGGGTTGTAAGCGGGCCACGCAGGCAAATCGCCCCCATTTGGGCTGCCGGTTTTTATGAACCGCACCCAGTATCCGATAATGGCATGGGAGAGGGTCTGGTCGTACGGCCGGCGAACCCAGGTTGTCCAGTACTTTTCGCTCAGGAACATGTTCTCTTCGCTGTGGAACGCGCCAACCGCACCGAATTTTCCCGCGCCGACATAGGTAAAGTGGTAGAGAAATGCCGGATGTCCAATCCGGGCCGTGTCGCGGGCCAGCAGGCGTGCGCCAAAGCCGAAGTCGAAATCCGTCAACATTTCTCTGAAGGCGCTCGGCACTTCTTTGTCGGAATGCGCGGGATATTCAGCGAACACCTTGTCAGCATCGTCACCGAATTCGCGTTGCAGCCATTGCCGATAGTCGGCGACTGTTTTCGGCCGATGCGATTTTCCTTCGACGATCGGACTGGCGAAGATGGAAACCTCGTCCTCATTGCTCCCGACCAGCACTGCGACTTTCGCCTGCCGTTTCTTGACAAAGGCAATCGCAGGCTGTTCGGGGAAAAACCAGCCGTCGATGTTGGGTTCCAGGTCGATCTGTTGGTCCGCGGCTGCAGTTTCAAGAATGTGCTGCGCGGGGATCGCCCGCAGTTCCGCCAGCGCGTGTGGCCCCGATGGAACGCCCAAATCCTTCACCAACAGGGCCCCATTGGTTTCCGTGGAGTGCAGGGTAGGGTAAATGGAATCGACGCACACTCCACTTTGCAGAATCGCCCGCTGAAACAGGCCAGCGGCAATCGGCGAGGCCATTAAGTTGCAAATATCGAGCGCGCCGGAGGACTGGCCGGCAATCGTCACCTGGGCGGGATCGCCTCCAAAGCGGGCAATATTGCGCCGCACCCAGCGCAACGCCGCCACTTGGTCCAAGTGGCCGTAGTTTCCGGAAACGCCCTGTCGCGATTCGGCGGAAAGCGCCGGATACGCAAAAAACCCGAACGCCCCTAGTCGGTAGTTGAGGCTGACCACAACGATGCCTTCGCGCGCCAGGGTCGCGCCCAGCGGCGGCCACTCTCCTGAGCCTTCGACGTTTCCTCCGCCATGCACCCACACCAGGACGGGAAGTTTGGCCGTTCCCGTGAGGTTGGGCGTCCAGACGTTGAGATACAGGCAAGCTTCATTGGTCGTCATTTTTTGTATGCCCAGCATCTCCGGCAACCACCCGCTGGGCGTTTGCGGGCAGGCTGGGCCATAGGCCTTTGCGGCGCGGACTCCGGTCCATTTAGGCGGGAGGTGCGGCGATTTCCAGCGCAGGGCCCCCACCGGCTCGCTCGCATAGGGAATGCCCAGGAAAGCTGCGCCGTCAAGACCGGGACCGAGAGGGATTCCCTCCAGTGTTCCGCTGTCGATGGTCACTCGCGGGGCGTGGCCGTTGGAGGGACGGGTTTGCGCCTGAGACGGCATCCCACTTGGCCAAGCAAGCACCACTACCAACAACACGAATACGACCGTCGTGCCCCGCGGCGTATATAACTTCATTCGAAAGGGAGCCATGCAATCTCCAGTGTATTCTTCACAACGAAATGGCTGACGTCCATCTCTCAAGATGCGGAGACAAAAGTCAAGGAAGGGCCGTCGTCGGCAGCATAACAAAAACACCCGCAGCCAACGACTCACGAACGACGAATGCGGGGCAGGGTTTCGGCATCGTCAACAGCGATCTGGTCGCGCCCACCAGCCCATACGGGGCCTTCGGTTCTCCAGGCTCAGGCCGCGTGATGGTCGTGAACGGCATGTTGATCTTTTGAGTCAATGAACAAGCTGGCTGCCGCAGGTCTGGATTTCAGGCCAGTGTATTGACATGCCAGACAAAGCAGAGGGGCCAGTGAGTTGAATATGAGAAAGTGAAAACAACACACAAATCGCGCTGAAGCTGCTCAGGCAAACCTGTGACGCCCAGATGATTGCGACTCCATCGTCGGCATTGATAGAATCGCTGCGCATTTGGACTCGCGAGTCGGAGATCTATGACATCCGGAAAACTGTTTGTGACGTTCGCCTCCCTGTGGCTCGCCTTGGCCATGGTTTGCTTGACACCCTCCTGCATTGCCCAGTCGTACGATGTGGTGATTGCGAATGGACACATCATCGATGGGACGGGTTCGCCCTGGTATTCGGGAGATATAGGAATTCGATCTGGGCGGATTGCGGCGATTGGGATACTCACGGCATCGCCGCGCAAACGCACAATCGATGCGCACGGAGAAGTTGTCGCGCCCGGTTTCATCGATATGCTGGGCCAATCGGGGCGAACGATCCTGGTGGATCCGCGGCTGCCATCGAAGATTTATCAGGGCATCACGACGGAGGTGACTGGCGAAGGCGAATCTGCCGCGCCCTTGAACGATGCCATGATCCAGGCCGGCAAGTTACATCCAGGGCTGCTGAAGATCGCTCCTGACTGGCATACATTCCGGGAGTATTTCGCGCGGCTTGAGAAACAAGGCATCGGCATCAATTTTGCGAGTTATGTGGGCGCAGCACAGGTCCGCAAAGTTGTATTGGGCGACAAGAACATCCAGCCTACTGCGGCACAGCTCGGACAGATGGAGTCGCTGGTGCGCAACGCAATGCGCGATGGAGCGGTTGGCCTGTCCACGGCGCTTCAATATCCACCTGCACCCTATGCCCAGACGAGTGAACTGATTGCGTTGGCAACCGTCGCTTCGAAGTACGGAGGGACCTACGCAACCCACATGCGGAATGAATCGAACGCTGTTCTGCCGGCGATCGATGAAGCGTTGCGCATCGGCAGAGAAGCCCATATCCCCGTCGAAATCTGGCACATCAAGGTGGCCGGAAAAGATAACTGGGGCCGGATGCCGCAGGTGGTTGCAAAAATCGACCAAGCCCGGGCGCAGGGAACCGATGTGGCCGCCGATACCTATGCCTACACGGCATGGTCGAACGATTTGCCTGCTTTTCTTCCGCCATGGGCCTTGGATGGCGGAAGGGCGAAGCTTCGGGAGCGCCTGAAGGACCCGGCCATTCGGACGCGGATACGGAAAGAAATGCTTACACCTTCCACCAATTGGGACAACGAGTGGCAACAAATCACCGGGCCAGAATCGATCTTGATTTGCGGCGTGCAAAACCCAGAGTTATTGCCCTTGCAAGGGAAGACGCTCGCACAAGTGGCAAAGGCCTGGAGAATGGGTCCCATCGATGCACTTTTCGATTTGCTGATCGAAGACAAAGCATCGACCACCGTGGCTGTGTTCGGAATGTCGGAACCGGATGCGGTATTGGCCTTGCAACAGCCGTGGGTGTCGGTGGACACAGACTCGGAAGGTTTATCGCCTGAGGGGATTCTCGGCCAGGGGCATCCTCATCCGCGGGCCTATGGGACCTTTCCGCGAATCTTACGCAAGTATGTGCGCGAGCAACATACATTGACCTTGCCGGATGCGATTCGAAAATTCACCGCACTGCCGGCGCAACGCATGCGCTTTACCGACCGCGGCGTGTTGAAACAAGGCATGTGGGCGGACATTGTCATTTTTAACCCTTCTACCATTCGCGATTTGGCAACCTATGAGCAACCGAATCAACTTTCCCAGGGGATGGATTATGTGCTGGTCAACGGCGTTCCGGTGATCAGTCAAGGAAAGATGACGGGAGCGCTCCCTGGAAAACTGCTGCGAGGGCCAGGATATGTCCCCGGTCCCTCATCGACGATGCAGTAGCTTAACGCCTTCTATGTCGATCAGCCCTCGGTAGCATCCGCTGCGGCCACACAGTATCCGATTGCCACAGAGGATATACAGGGGTGGATGGCAGTAGCTGTCGCAATCACCATGGAAGAAGCGCTCCGGCGGATGACCGTAGAGTGAGATTTCGGTCGCATCCACATCCACCGCGATCTCGTTTGGGGCGCGGTAAGCCTGGGGCCTCGGGAGGCCGACCTCGACGAGTTCGTCTTCCGCTTCAACCGACGCATCTCGCGCAACTGCGGAAAACTCTTCTACCGACTTTGAACAGGCCGTTGCTGTCGAGCCGGGTTCATCCAAATCCTTCGTCCAATGACCAGCGGACGAGGATTTTCTAAGACCACACGATGTTGGGGGTCGCCGGAGCCAGGTAAACCCCTCGTTTATGGAATATTTAGTAAATGTTTACAGTACAGCCAGGTTCGTTGCGATATCGCTAGAGCCATGTTTGAGTGCCTGCCATGTCGCCAAGTATGCGCTGAACCTAGGGCGTGTTAACACTATCTGAAGGCTTCGACGATTAGCGCGAAGTGGATGAACGCAAGGAACATGACATCGAGTTTGTCAAAGCGGGAGAAGATGCGGCGGAAGCCTTTCAGCCTGCGGAATAG
>JAJYUB010000125.1 GCA_021792795.1 Acidobacteriota bacterium
AGAGCCAGAAGATGAAGCAGTATCTGGAGAGCCAGCGTAGTTGGCTCGAAGTAGAGACGCTGCCGGGCTATTCTCCTGACCTGAATCCGGTCGAGGACTTATGGGGCAACATCAAAGGTCAGGAGTTGGCCAACCGCTGTGTTGCCGGACTTGGCGAGGCCGAAGACGGCGTGTGCAGCGGCATGGCCCGAGTGCGCCAATCCATGCTGCCGTTTTCTTTCCTGCACCACGCGGGGCTCTTTTTTTGACCCGCTGCGTCACTCTATTATGCGAGACTCGGTAGATAGGCTTCCCAGGTGTCTCCGTGAGCTTGCCCACGAGGCGGAGAAACGTAAATCATACGATGCCGCTTCGATTGCAACCGCCTGATCGTAGCTGCCAGTCCCACCCGGAATTATTTTTTTAAAGTTGATAACCTGACTGCATGCGTTCTCATCCTCGCGAGAAGACGGGCAGAAACAGTCCCTGCCCCTGCGGCAGCGGCAAGAAATACAAGCAATGCTGTCTATCGAATACCTCCATCGCCTCCGCTGGCACGGAGACGCTTGACACTCCGTGGAGCCGGCAGCGCGACGCCTCTGACCGGCTCACTGCGGACATGCTGCGGATCCTCAGGCGCGACTTCGCCGACTCCGCTCTCGACGCCTGGGTGGACTTCAACCGGCAGGATGACCCCGTCTCCTTGGAAAAGATGCCGCATGAACTCAGCATCTTCAGCCCGTATTTGCTTTTCGAGTGGGATCCGGAAAGGCCCGCCCGTCGGAGCGCGAAGCAGCCGCAGGGAGGCATCGTTGTCCACGCTTATATGAAGAAGGCCGCAAGCCGCCTCTCCGCCCTGGAGCATTTAATTCTGGAGCAGGCCATCGAGCGACCGGTCAGCTTCTATGAGATTGTCCGCGTCCATCCTGGGCGGGGCGCGGTGCTGCGAGACATTCTGATTGGCGAAGAAACTGAGATAGAAGAGCACTCGGGGAGTGCGACGATGCGACCGGGAGACGTGATCTACGCGCAGATTTGGATCTTGCCCGAAGTCGCCACATTGGGCAGGTCCGCGCCGATTCCCTTCCCTCCCGACAGGAAGGTTGAGATCGTCAAGCTCCGCGTGCGGTTGCAGCGCAAGATCAACAAGCAAAACCGGGAACTGACCGCTGCCGACCTGACGCGGTATACCGATGAAATTCGCGCCGTCTACCTCGAGATTCGCGACGCCATGAGCACACCGCCGAAATTGCAAAATACCGACGGAGATCCGCTTCTCTTTCATAAACTCCATTTCAACCTCCAGTCGGCGCAGTCGGCCTTGGACGCTCTCGCTCCTCTGGCGGTGGGGGTGGCCAAAGCAGAGTTGCTCGACGAGGCCGAGTGGGCCCCCGACGACTCGCTCCAAAGCGTCGAATTCCCTTGGATCAAAGAGGGAAACAAGATGCACCAGAGCTGGGAGAACACCGTCCTCGGCCATCTGAAGATATACGGAAAGACGCTACTGGTGGAAGTGAACTCCGCCCGCCGCGCCAGGCGGATTCGTGACGAGATCGAGAAGCGCCTTGGCTCCCAGGCGACGCATGTCGGCACGGAAACGCAGGCGCCAGAACAGATGCTGAAGAAGGCGAAGCAAAGGAAGGCCCTGCGCGACGACGAAGGAGAGATCGATCAGGACAGTCTGCTACGCGATCCTGAAATTCGCCGCCAGGTTGAGGCGCAACTCCAGAAGCAGGTCGAGGGATGGGTCCACACCAAGATCCCCGCGCTTGGCGGGCGCACGCCGCTGCAGGCGGTTGCCGATCCGGATGGCAGAGAAATGGTCGAGGCCTTGCTGCAAGGCTGGGAACGCCGGAACGAACTGCCGGGGGATGCCAGCATTGTGCGTCCCGATATCAATGCACTGCGTCGTCTGCTCAATCTTCCCGTGAAGCCGGAATCGCTCATGAAGTGAAACGGCCTACAATGATGGCCACGATGCCCGGACTCTCCGGGAACTGCTGGAATTGGTCGAGGTCAACAAAGACCGGATCGAGAGGGCGTGCAATGAATTCTTCAGCTAGAGCAACACGCGTGCATTTCGATCAGGATTGCATGTGGGTCGACCTAAGTGACGGTCGCATCATCGGCGTGCCGCTGGCATGGTTCCCTCGACTCTTGCACGGAACTGCGGAGCAACGTAACCAAGTCAGGATCAGTAGCCGCGGTCTTCATTGGGAAGTGTTGGACGAGGACATTTCGGTCGCAGGCCTGCTGGCCGGTCAAGGCGATCAATCCGCGAGTCACACTACTTCCGCTGCGTAATTCCCTTCCCTTCAATCGGGCACCCTACAGTGGTGCCCCCCATAATCCCAAACAAGTTTTCGAGCTGCCCTACTCCCCCGCCCTCTCCTGCGGCCAGGGCAGCGAAGCCGGCGCGTTTCCCTCTCCGTTACGCGCCGTAACCGTGGAAGGCAGGCATGTCGACGCAACCGTCCATGCCTGCCTGTCCATGGACCTGTTTTGCAACCCAATTTCCACAGCATTTCTATGAGGCATTCCCATGATCCACGTAATGACAAGTCGAGAAGTCGCCACAGTACTCCATGCACTTCGCACCTTGCAGGACGGCTCTATCAAGGAGCGTGACGCATGCGAGCACTTTGAATCCTGCACCCCAATGGATCATTCGGAAATCGATGCGCTCTGCGAGTCCATCAACTTTTATGGCGTTTGCCTCGGCAAAGGCTCGCCCGATGACAGCCAAAAGCTCGCCACTCTTCGGAAGTATCTCGAAAACGAAGAGTTTGGCGCGGATGGCCTGGATGCCATCTGGAACATCATCGGAGAAGACGATTCGCCTGCCAGGCCTATCGAGCAGACCACCTGATCGCCAGCTTCCCTTCTCGAAATCAATAACCCTCTTTCAACATTTGAAGGAAAATCAAATCGGGGCAAGGCCTTTGGTTTATGAATGTAGAGGTCGTAGATCTCTACGATACTGTCGAGGAATAAGTAAACCGTCAGGTTACTTTTATTTCTGGACGCTGACCGCCAGTGAAAAAAGTTCGCCCAACAGTATTTTTCCCCTGACAGGGGCTTCGAGCGGGTTCTCAATGGTGAGCAATTAGAACTTCACGCATTTGGTTGCTTTCCGTGGAGCCATGCCATGCGAACACGCACCCCATGGTTTTTCTGCTTCCAGCATTTTGCTTTTGGTCGCTTTGGCCGAACCGCACCAACTCTGGCGCTGGTTCTCAGCGCCGCGCTGTATCTTACAATTACTCCATCCTACGGACAACAGAACCCCTTCACTCAGATTTTAGGCAATACCGACCAAGGCATCGTCCTGCCACAGAGCGTTCCTCTGGTTTCGCGGCAGGATGCTGGGGCGCTCGCGGAGATCCAGGCGTACCGGAGTGCGATCAGTCTTGGTTCGTGGGTCGATATGCAGGCCGTTGGTTCCTTGACTCCCAACACCAGTGACCCTAGCGCGGTACCCGCAACCCGTTGGATTCGTGGCCAACGTGGATATCGGCTGGATATACAAAAGCCGAAAGGCACAAGCAGCCTACGAATGGATGGAACCTACGGAGCCTTGCAGCATCAGGACGGGCATATGAGGGCGATGAACGCCAGGGATGCGGTTGCCGGGCTGTTGGCATTTCCGATGCTGATGGATCCCAATTTTCCGGCGGCGAGCGCTATGCTGATCGACCAGGGCACGGTGACTGTGGACGGTGTCGCGTTGCATCGCATTACAGTCGAGAGGCCATGGCCGGGAAATCCGGTGGGCGTCACAAGCAATCCTCTGACGACCGTTACGGATCTCTACTTCAATCTGCAAACGCATCTTCTCGTCAAAAGCGCGAATGGAGTGGTGGGTTTGAATCCTAGCTCGGAGCAACTTCTCCAGGTCATCACCTATGGAGATTATCAGGCAGTGAATGGCATGCAGGTCCCTGCTGAGTATCGAGAGACGCTCAACGGGCAAGTCCTATGGACATTGCAGCTCAACCAGATTCACTTGAACCAAGGGCTTCCCGAATCCAATTTTCATTTCTAAATGGTCGGTGTTCCAATGAAATCGAAGAACTGGGTGCTGTCGATTGTTTCCGGTTTGGCATCTGCCGTAACGCTGTTCCCATTTCATGCTGCCGCCCAGGATTACATATACGCCACGGGCAATCCGAATTTTGGGGTGAACTATTCGATTCCGGGCGGCTACATCAATATCACGAACGGCAATATACACATCACCATTCCGCTGGGCACGTTCAAGCAGCGCGGCAACCTGCCGCCGGTCAAGATCAATTTGGAATACGACAGCCGAATATGGAAAATCAACGACACTGGGAGCTACTCTTGGCAGCCCAACAATGTGCCCAATTCCATGGCGGGGTGGCGCCTGACCACAGGTCTGGAACAGGGAGCGCTTTCGTTTTCAAGCTGGGATACAGGGCAGACAGGTTCCTGTGGCGCCGGCCAAGGAACCTACCCCACGCAGGCACTCTTCACAGACTTTGTCTGGACCGATGGGCAGGGAACCCAACATACCTTTTCTCAAAGCGCCGATTTGTACCAATCGCTCGCGCTACCGCCCTGTCAGCCGAATGTATCGCCCAGTTCCTCTTCAGGCTGGGCAATAGATGGGAGCGGCTACTATTTGGTCGATGCTTACGAATCGGGCAACGGCTGCCTGCAGGCGACTTATCCGGATAACTCTTGCATACAGGCGACGATCTATGACAACAACGGCAATCAAGTCTATCCGAGTCTGATGGATCCCTACGGGAATACCGCTACTCTCACTGTCCCAGTCTGGGAGGGTAGAAGCCCTCGCCTTTAGGCGACGGCTTTAGCAAGCGCGCCGCGGGATAATCTTAATGGATGGCTGACTATCGACGCGGCGCGCACACGGTATTCGAGATCC
>JAJYUB010000126.1 GCA_021792795.1 Acidobacteriota bacterium
CTTCCGGCGCATTGTCGATGGTGTCGAAGGAACGAAATTTGTTGTTCGGGTTGTGCTTCGACAATACCTTCGTGATCGCCGCCGTCAACGTCGTCTTGCCATGATCGATGTGCCCGATCGTCCCTACGTTTACGTGCGGCTTCGACCGGTCAAACTTTTCCTTAGACATTTCTCGCTCCTGATTTCTTCCGTTCGATCTTGAAATTCTTATTGCTGGTCCAACCCTGCTGCAACTGCGTCCGCTCTAAAACTATGCCTTGCTTTGACTCCGCCCAATGATCTCGTCGCTCACCGAACGCGGCGCCTCTTCATACCGCGCAAAGTGCATCGAATACGTGGCCCGGCCCTGCGTCGACGAACGCATGTTCGTCGCGTAATTGAACATTTCCTTCAACGGCACGCTCGCCTTGATCACCTGCGAACCGCCGGAGTGTTCCATGCCCTCAATGCGTCCGCGGCGGGAATTGATGTCGCCGATAATCGTGCCCATGTGCTCTTCCGGGACGGTCACTTCCACCGCCATCACTGGCTCCAGCAGCACTGGACTGGCCTTGCGTGCGGCTTCTTTAATCGCCAGCGAACCGGCAATCTTGAACGCCATTTCGTTCGAGTCCACATCGTGATAGCTGCCGTCGTAGAGCGACACCTTGATGTCCACCATCGGAAAGCCCGCCAGAATTCCTCCTTCCAGCGCTTCCCGGATGCCCTGGTCGATCGGCTTGATGTACTCCCTCGGAATCGACCCGCCGGTGACATCGTTTTCGAACTCGTATCCTTTGCCAGGATTGGGCTCGACCCGAATCTTGCAATGTCCGTAGTTGCCTGAACCGCCGGTCTGGCGAATGTACTTGCCTTCCGCGTCCGCATGCTTGCGAATCGTCTCGCGGAACGCCACCTGAGGCGTTCCCACATTGGCTTCCACTTTATGTTCGCGCTTCATGCGGTCTACAAGAATTTCGAGATGCAATTCGCCCATGCCGCTGATGATCGTCTGTCCGGAATCTTCATCGGTCCGCACCTTGAAGGTGGGATCTTCATCCGACAACCTCGACAGCGCCATGCCCATCTTTTCCTGGTCGCCCTTGGTCTTCGGCTCAATGGCGACGGAGATCACCGGCTCCGGAAATGTGATCGCTCCCAGCGCGATCGGCGCATGAGGATTGCACAGCGTATCGCCCGTCTTGATTTCCTTCAGGCCCACGCAGGCGCAAATGTCGCCGGCATAAATCTCGGAAATGTCCTCGCGCTTGTCGGCGTGCATCTTGACCAGCCGCCCCACGCGTTCCGTTTTTCCCGTCCGTGGATTCAACACGGTATCGCCCGTCTTCAGCGATCCGGAATAGATCCGGATAAAACTCAGCTTGCCGAATTGATCGTTGATCAGCTTGAAGGCCAGTGCGGCAAAGGGCTCGGAATCTTCCGGCTTGCGGACCAACGTAATTGATGGATCGGATGGGTCGATGCCTTCCACCGGTGCGATATCGACCGGGCTCGGAAGATAATCGACCACTGCATCCAGCAGCGTCTGAATGCCCTTGTTCTTGAATGCGCTGCCGCAGAGCACCGGGAACACCTTCATCTCCAGCGTCGTCTTGCGGATTGAGGCCTTCAACTGTTCCGCAGTCGGCGTCTCGCCTTCCAGAAACAAGTGCAGCATGTCGTCGTCGTACTCGGCGACCGTCTCGATCAACTGCATTCGAAACGCCTCCGCCTTCTTCAAAAGCTCTGCGGGAATCGCTTCGACCGTGTATTTCGCGCCCATGGTCTCGTCATTCCAGACAATGGCGCGCATCTCCACCAGGTCCACCAGCCCTCGGAATTTCGCTTCCGCGCCGATCGGAATCTGGATCGCGACCGGGCGCGCGCCCAGCCGCTTGCGGATGGTCTCAATTACATGCTCGAAGTCCGCCCCCGCCTTGTCCATCTTGTTGACAAAGCAAATCCGCGGAATTTTATACTTGTCGCCCTGCCGCCAGACCGTCTCACTCTGCGGCTGCACTCCGGAAACCGAATCGAACAGCGCCACCGCGCTATCCAGCACGCGCAGGCTGCGCTCCACCTCGGCCGTAAAATCCACGTGGCCCGGAGTGTCGATAATGTTGATGCGAATGTCGCGCCAGGTACACGTCGTTGCGGCCGACGTAATCGTAATGCCGCGCTCCTGCTCCTGCTCCATGTAATCCATGGTCGCAGTCCCTTCATGCACTTCACCGATGCGGTGCGTGATGCCGGTATAAAACAGGATGCGTTCCGTCGCTGTCGTTTTTCCGGCGTCGATGTGCGCCATGATTCCGATGTTGCGGCAACGGTTTAACGGTACGAGACGGGCCACGGTACGATTCTCACTTCGCGGGATTTCTTCCCGCAGGTTGTTGTTGCTAAACCCTTAAAACCGATCTGCTAAAAAGATCTTTACCAGCGATAATGCGCAAAAGCCTTGTTGGCTTCCGCCATGCGGTGTACGTCTTCCTTCTTCTTCATTGCGGCGCCGCGGCCATTGGCGGCATCCAGCAATTCATTCGTCAACTTGTCCACCATGCCCTTTTCGCCGCGCGCCCGGCCATACGTCACCAGCCAGCGAATCGCCAAAGATGTCCGGCGCTCCGGGTTCACTTCAATCGGCACCTGGTAGTTCGCGCCGCCCACTCGGCGGGTCTTCACTTCCAGCAGCGGCTTGCAGTTCTCCACCGCCTTTTTGAACAGCTTCAGCGCCTCATCGCCGCCGCGCTGCTCCAGGTTCGTCATGGAGGTGTAAAAAATCTTCTGCGCCGTCGACTTCTTGCCGTCCCACATCATGGAGTTGACAAACTTCGTGACCAGCGTCGAGCCGTAAATCGCGTCCGGCACCACTTCCCGCTTCGCAATGTGACCTTTTCTTGGCATGGAACAGATTCCCCTTGCCGGCATCTACGCCGGCGGACTTCATCTACTATCTACTTACTTGGCTGCGGCCTTGGCGCGTTTCGCGCCATACTTCGACCGGCTCTGTTTGCGGTTGGCCACGCCCACCGCATCCAGCGTGCCGCGCACCACGTGATAGCGAACTCCCGGCAGGTCCTTCACACGGCCGCCACGGATCAGCACAATCGAGTGCTCCTGCAAATTGTGGCCGATGCCGGGAATATAGGTGGTGACTTCAATTCCGTTGGTCAGGCGAACACGCGCCACCTTGCGCAGTGCCGAGTTTGGCTTCTTCGGCGTCTGCGTATACACGCGGGTGCAAACACCGCGCCGTTGCGGGCATCCCTGCAACGCCGGGCTGGCGGTCTTGTACCGCGGCGCCGTCCGGCCTTTCCTGACAAGCTGACTGAATGTAGGCAAGAACAATCTCCTTTACTGCCGTGCTGCTCGATACGAATTTCTCTCGGGCGCCCCATTCAAGCCTCTTTTGGCTTGAGTGGGATACCAAAACTTTTCACCCTGCGAACCCCTCGGGTGCCCCATCCTAGCGCAGCTAGGGTGGGATGGAATACTGCCGTACCACGAAAACCCTGCCGCAAAACGAAGGATTTCTATTTCATCCCACCTTCGCCGCACAAACTGCCTGCCCGCACAACCGCAGACTGGCGATTTCCGCGCGCACGCGATTTCTCGCTCGGGGCGGAGTTCAAATCCAAATTCTGTAGTCTGACTGAAACAACGACGGTGACCGGCTTCTACCGCTTGCCCGCTCCGTTTCGCTGTTCTGCCCCGCATAGCCCGCCAGGGTGGCCGGTGTCGCAGGTGCAAAAGGACGAGTATCGAATCCGCGTTCCCAAAAACTGAAACCGATGCAATCCGCTGTTGACTGCCAGCGGAACTGGACGGAGCACACCAAGGCGCACTCCCGTCGCTCGCCAAACTTCATAAGAATATCAAGGGATCCCCCCAGAGTCAACAGGACTTCTGCTGTGAAAACAATATCCGTAGACACGCCGGCTGTACTTGAATTGCTTGACGCACGCTGGGTAGCGACGTTTCTGATTCATGCCACAGCCGAGCAGTTGGCCCAATCAGCGTGCCTCTTCATTCAGACGCAAATGTTCTTTCACAAGCTGCGAGAACAAGGTCCCATTCACCAATTCAATCCCAGCGTTTTCTCCAAAACGCCGCGCCTGAGGCGTGAAGTCTGATGTAGTCACAAAGGCCGCCTTGAGCGCCTGCCGCTTGGACATAACAGCCCCATAAAAATCTCGAAGCTGCGGTTCTCCAACGAGATTGTCTGGAGAAAACCTTTTGCATTGAAAGAAATAGTTGCCACCGATAACGGGCTGATTCAAGTGCGCAATGATATCAATTCCACCGTCGCCGCTTGCCTGCGTAAGTTCAGTTTGGAACCGCATCGATATGAGCAAATCGCAAACCAAACATTCAAAATCGACGCCCGACAGACTTTGTAGTGAATCGATGGTCATTGCCCCGTTTGCTCTTGGATGGATATTGATCCCCAGTGTCAAAAGCGCTGTCGGAACATCCATATAGCTGCCTTCGAATTGTATGAAACGTGCAATTCTCTCTAAGGTTTCGACCACCACGCCGGGTCTTCCTGAGGCGAATGCAATAACCGCTTCGAGAGTACTTTTTTCCAAGACGGTTCCATGTCGCCTAGCATGCAACCTGCAAATTTCGAGCATTTCATCGTCAGAATAGGGTTCAAATCTGAAGACGAATGGTATGTCCTTTCTGATTGAGTCCGGTGCCCGATTCACCCTCGCGCTGCCTCGCAGTTCCGCGCCGCATTGATTCCTTCCGGAGCCAAAGACGACCCCAGCGATGCCGAGCTGCTGCTGGACCTTCTGGTGCATCATCGCGCCCGCTTGCGCCGT
>JAJYUB010000044.1 GCA_021792795.1 Acidobacteriota bacterium
GGGAAATCACTTTCGGGTTGAAGTTTGTGCTGTTTCCATTTTCCGTTTCCGTCGAAATCCACCGGTTGTAATTGTTGTAGGAGTCCAGATAGTTGATGTAATCGAACGACACAACGCCGCCGGTCGGAAGCGTCATGGAGGTCATCTCCCCATACGAATCCGGATCGTACGCGAACGAGTACGATGATCCATCCGGCAAATCGACGCTTTCGATTGCGGTCAGCGAGCTGGAGTTTTCAGAAACAGCGGATTGACCAAACGCCGTATTCACATTGACGGTTCCGGTATTGACGGTGAACGTGTTCGTTCCTCCGCCTTCTTTCAGCACGTTGTAAGTAATGGAATTGCTGCCGGTGGTCGTGGTCATCAGCGTCCGACCCATGGAGTCCGTCACGGTGCCTGCAGAGTTAATGGACACTTGATTATGGTTTGGGTCTTCATGGATCGGATAGACTTCGTTGCCCTGATTGTCATAGATCGTCATGACCGAGTCATCGGCCACTTCGAGATAATATCCGCTGCCATCGATTGCGTAGCCGGCTCCGGAAACAGGTGGATACGGGCCAATTGAGGGGCATGGCGCAGGCGGTGGAACCTGTTGGTTAAGTGATGCGTCGAAGATGTGCTTCGTTCCTTGTCCATCTGTCCAACTGAACCTTGTGTAATCCAGAGATTGTGTGATTTGAATCAGCTTGCCGTCGCATACCATCGGCCCAGTGATTGGAACCGCCTCATAGGAGGTCGTGCCCTGCTCCAGTCCCGTCGTCAGGCGCCACCCAGTCATGGAATTGGGCACATTGACTGGCTGCCAGGAGTACCCGCCGTTGTCGATGATCTTCCATATCCGGCTGTCATACTCCAGATTGATTTTGATCGGAGGCAGATTGCCGCGCTGCTTGAACGTCCCCAGCGGAATTGTGACGTGAACATTCCCATTGGTCACGTTGATATAACCGCCTGGAACTGGGTAGTTCACCCCGAAATTTGGATTGCCCGTGGCGTACACGTAGTCTTGTGCAGCGGCACGGAATGAAAACAGTGTTACGGCAGACGCCAAACCAGAAACAATCAACAACATCCAGCTCTTCGGTTTCATGGGAACACCCGCCCACTTAGAAATGAAAATTAGAATCGGTAAGCCCTTGGTTCAAGTGAATCTGGTGTAACTGCAACGTCCATAGGATTTGCCCGTTGAGCGTCTCCCGATACTGGAAAGGGACCTGCATACCATTCACAACTTGATAATCTCCATAGGTGATGACCTGGAGAAGTTGCTCCGGGCTAGGATTCGCCCCATAGATGGCATTCGCGCTTTTGACGAGCAGATGCGTCTGTGGGTTGAAATACAAATCGGTGACCGTTGTCAGAGGATCGCCCTTAGCATCCACGGGATCGCCCGGCCAAGGCTTTTCGACTGTGATCCGATGGAGCACTGTTCCATCCACAGTTGCCATTCCCTGGTCGATCAGCATGACTGTGTTCGTCGGAAAACTGGCCTCCATCAGCGCTGGAAACGCAAGCAGCCCTGCTACCGCATCCCTGGCGTCCATCATTTTCATTTCGCCGTTTGAGTGCTGTACGGCGCCATAAGCCCCGTCCATACGCAGACTGCTCGTTCCTTTTGGCTTCTGGATGTCCAACCGATACCCGTGATGGTTCAGAATCCAAACAGTCGCATTCTCGGGGCCACTGCCGCCGTTCGCATCGGTCGCGGTAGAAGTCAACTCGCCGGTGCCTTGCATATCGATCCACGAACCAAGGCTGACCGCACTTCGGTAGGCACGAATTTCTGCGAGTGCGCCAGCGTCCTGCCGGGAAAGCAGGGAGGTCTTCTGCGGCAACACGATGCCTTGATCGGCATTGCCGGTAATTTGCGTAAAAGGATTTTGTTGTGCACGGAGCGGAACGACGGCCAGTTGGAGTGCAAGGACAAGAACCAATCCCTGCGCTGATATTCGGTGGCCTACGCAACCCAAGATAGAAAACAAAAAAGGGAACACTGCGGAGCGTGTTCGCATGTTCTTCTCCACGTTCTACACGACATCATCACTGCGTGAAGTTCTTATGGTCAATCACTCTCAACCTGACCGGACGGAATGTCAAGAAGAACATTTCTTCACGATGCTCAACTGCGTATCAGGGCAGAAAGATTAACCTCTAAAAACGACAGTTACCCGGGCAAAAGGGCAGATGTTTCGAGGATCTTTTTGGGGTCGAGGGGGGATGATTCTGGCCACAATATAGTCCAGCAGGGTCTTCCATCGGTTGATCGCGGGGAACTGCTCCGCAACTGTTCTTACATGGCCCAGGGCCGCTCGGACATTGGCGATCAACAGCATCATGGTCGCCCTGGCAGCGTGCATCGGCGTCAGATAAAGCGTTGTCTTCCCGGCATGTTCGGTCGCCTTGCCTACGGCGGCCAGCAGCAACGCCCGGCTGATGATGGCCTCTGGCTTGGCCGCTCGGCAGTACCAGCTCCACCAGTTTTAGACCAGCGCGACGGCACGGGCGCTGGTCTGGCATCGCGTTCGATGTCGTGGGTGGTAAAGCCGCCCCAGCCCCACTGGTTTTTCAACTCGTCGAAACCGTTCTCCGCATCGGCCCGGTGGCGGCAAGAAACTCGGCGAAAAAAGCCAGTTGAGCATTCGGAGTCGCGCTGGCTTCGTGGTCCTATCGAATATGATGCCGACCTCCCGACGTCTCCACCGTAAACGTCTCCAGCGGCTGCTCGCGTACAGAAATTCCTGCCTCACTCGACTCACCCATCTGGTGAACGCCTTCTTGCAACTCCAACCCGCTCCCAGTCTATTTCCCACAATCTTTTCGGCAGTTCAACTGCCGTTTTTAGGATTAAAGATGTGGTCTGGAGCAAAGTTAAGCTAAAGGAAAGCTTGGAGCGGCTTAAGATCGACTTACCAGCACAGCCAGTTCCGCTTGCGCGGCCCGTTTGAGATCGCCGTCGTGTGTGGCAAGAGGATGGCCAGTTCGCAGGGCCAGTTCCAGATATGATGCGTCATAGACCGTTAGCCGATGACGATCTGCCAGCATCAATACGCGGTCAAAGACCCGCTCCATGCCTTCGAAATCCACTTCAATTGGGAGCGCTCGGAGATCATCGAGAAAGCGCGACATCTCTTCGACGGTGATACGGTTCCGCTGCTTGAGATGTAGAACTGTATTCGTGACTTCGTAAACCCAGAGTGGTGGAACCAACGCCTTATCCCCAGTACGAAGACGGTCAAGGAGAGCATCCGTCCAGGGAGACGCCTCATCTCTTGCACACCACGGGATGGTAACGGAGGCATCCGGGATAAAGACTGCCATCAGTATTTATGACCTTCATGGGTCAGGTCTTTGATCTTCAGGCCGCCAAGACTGACGGTGTTCCGTAACTCATGAATATCTGCTACGGCCTCAGCGGACGATTTCCGCGACGCTCCGAGGGAGAATCGCTTGGCCCCGTTGCGGGAGTATGCCTGAAGCGCTAACTCAACCAATTCCTCAGGCGAACGCGCGTTGCCCTGAGCCAATTGCGCCCGGATGATGGCTTCGCCCTGTCCGTCGATTGTGATTTGCAGACTCATAATGGCTCCCTCCAGAAGTCGAGGATAGCACGGAAACTCTGACCGATTCTCCACTACTGCCAGCCTACCCAGGACGCATTCGACTGGCTCTGGGTTCTTGAGATAACATTCCCCGGATAATTGGGGAACCCCAGCCGAGGCGCAAAGGGCCGGGTCAAGCCTCGTGACCGCCATCGGCGGCGCGCTGGCGCGGGCTTGATGCGGACCGGGCTTCGGCTACGCTGATACGCTCCGGGGAATGTCATCCTGACAAGCCTGCACATTTCTACGAATTGCCTTTGTTTCTGCGGTGGACGGGATTGCCCACGAGTCTCGCCATTGGCGGAGCACTCGGCAGATTGTTTTGATAACTGTGGACCACTCTGACAACTTGTGGCAAGTTCCAAGATAGGGACATGGGCGATGCCAGATAAATAAAGGCCCGTGTTGTGTGGTTGACGCGGAGCGATGCCAGCTTGATTCAAACCTGATCGGTTCTGGATAACTCAGGATCGATTTGACCTTGCTCGCAGATACAAAACGAATCCAAGAATGGTCTGAAGTTGGTACCGGATTGGGTCTCTCGCTGGGTCTGCTTCGGTACTGCGCTCGCACCGACTCCGGCCCATGTCTGGAATTGCTTTGCACTTTGCTTTGTCAGGGCGGGGACGACCGAGCGAAGCGGCAGGCTGGCAAGCCGTGGTCGTTCCCGCCCTGACCCCGTTTATCACTCACCCAGCCATGAATCTATGCAATTGATATTTCAGGAGATAGAGCTTCGGACAGTAGCCCGCACCCCGATCCGCTCGATAGAGTCGATGGATGGAGGCTTCTTCGGCAAATGGCGGTAGTTAAAGATCGGATAGGCCAACTCCAGCAGTTCGGTGCGAAAGGAAATCGGCGAGGATTTGCTCCGTACTCGCTGGCAAATGCTCTCGGCGGTGTAGGGTTTTGCCCGCCATTGATGATACAACTTCTCATGTTCCGGGTCGGTGTAAAGCAAATTTCCTTCGCGGAGCAGAAGGAAATTCTCCATCGTCAAGCCGCCTGTCGCGGCATCGTAACGGAATCGTACCTTGAAATACGACAGCAGATGCTCCGGGCCTTTTGGGCAGAGTGTGTGGAAGTCCTCAGTGAAAGTTTGCGGAAAAAGCCTCTCAAAGAGATGTACTGCCTCAGCGAAATTGGTGTCCGCATCGAACAGGTAGACAAGCTCGAACCTCACGAGCGCATCGAACAGGCGTCTATAGTCGGATAGAAATTTCTCAAAGCGGGCCAGCGAGCGCGTGCCTTCGTCGGTGAAGACGAAGCGAGCAATCTTCTGCTCTTTCTCATAGCCGATCAGTATTCGATCCGCAAAGGGACGTTGGGAATGCCGCCCGCTCCGGGGTAAATCTTTCGGTGATATGCCCAACTGCCTGGTGAACAGGTCCAGCTTTGCTTCCCGAGTGTAGAGGAAATTGTCGGCAAGATTCGAAGGGAGAAGGGCCATGGCCCCTCTCCCTTCGCAAATCACAACCATCAACACAACGGAGAATCTCCAGTTATGAATGGTTGAGAAAAAGGGGGCATATATGGACCCGTCCGGCATGCAAGAGCTTTCTTCGTTGGTCGCAGCAGGATCGAGACGCGCACATATATCCGGCCTATGATCGAGCGAAAGGACATTCCGCTCTGGCCATAATGGAATCTGCGCTTCTTCTCCTTATCAGGTCATCGGCCTTGAATGGCCCTGCCCCCGTCAGGTTCTGAAGAAGTCGGTCTCGCCGGTTGTGCCATTGTTGGCGGCTCCAGCATCTCGTTGGGAAAGCTGGTACGTCAAGATACCGACAGCTAAGCTGCCGGGGCGGTACACCTGTTCGCGTGCGATGAGGGACCAGACGATGCGTGCGTTCTTGTTGGCGACTGCGACGCAGGCCTTGGTCGTTCCCAGGCGCTGTTGCTTGTCCACGATCCAGAGACTGCGCTTATCGGTCTTGTTCCTGGCCCGATAGACCACGGATCGTGCTCCGTGGATCAGCAGCGTTCTGAGATACGGGTCGCCTCGCTTGCTGATGCCCATCAACCTAGTCTTGCCGCCGCTGGAGTTCTGTCGCGGTACCAGCCCCAGCCACGCGGCAAACTGCCGCCCGTTGGCAAAAGCCCGTCCATTGCTGATGGCGGCAACAATCGCAGTTGCAGTGAGCGGCCCTATGCCCTCGACTGCCCCAATACGCTGACAGTCTTCATGGCCTTGAAAGGCCAACTTGATCTGCCGATCGGCGACGTCGATCTTCTCTTCCAACTGCGCGAGCTCTTCGTAGAGGCCACGGAATAGCTGGCGGCCCAAGCCTGTGAGCTGGTTCTCGGCATCTTCCAGAACGGCGGGTAAGCCGCTGCGCAACTGTCCCACATGCGGTGGCAACACGATCCCATACTCGGCCAGCAAGCCTCGGATCTGGTTGACAAGCTGAGTCCGGCAGGCGACTAGCCGGCTGCGCACCCGGTGCTGGCACTGCAGGTCCTGCTGCTGAACCGACTTCTGAGGAACAAAACGCATATTGGGCCGCGTTACGGCTTCGCAGATCGCTTCTGCATCGTTGGCGTCGTTCTTATTCGACTTGACGTACGGCTTCACAAACTGTGGCGCCATGAGCTTCACCGTATGACCAGAGCCGCTCAGCACGCGTGCCCAATAATGAGCGCTCCCACTGGCCTCCAGCCCTACCAGGCACGGTTCCAACCGAGCAAAGAACCGGGCAACTTCGCTCCGCCTCAGCTTGCGGCGCAACACAACCTTCCCGCTCTTGTCTGCCCCATGAACCTGAAAAACCTGCTTCGCTATGTCCAAACCGATCGTCGCTGCCTTCATGCCGATGTACCTCCTCCTGTGGCGAGCTTAGCAACTCGCTCCAACCAGGACGGGTCCATCCCATTAGGTCAATCATTCCGAAAGCCCGGGAACGAAATCTGACTCCAGTTGCCTGAAGGTGCTTCGACGATCCCACAAAACGGCGTGTTGGAAAGATTGACGGTGAGCTGCAATTCCTCCAGGTCTGAGCGGCGCAGATAAGTGAGTACATGTTGCTCGCCGGAATTGGAGAACAGCATCGCCTGATACTTGCGAATGTCCTCCGGGCCAAGCTGATCGGGCGGGCGATGGAAGTAGCGGCTGAAATGCGCAACGCCGTGCAAGTAGGTGCGGATGGTTGTGTCGGCGAAGTTGCGACGCTGCAACTCCTCAAGCATGAACTGACGTAGTTGGTTCACAGAGAGTTCCTCTTCTCTGCGAACCAAACTACCCCGCCAGCCAAAAAAGCCGGATCAGCAACACGCGCAAGAATCAAAACCCGTCTGCGCCGCCAATGTCCCCTGAAAATGCGCCTTCCGTTTCATACTTAGATTTTATTCAAGCAGGCTGTGGATCGGAGACTTAAGCAGGGGTTCCTTAGAGTTGCGTGTTCGGTCGAGGCTTTCACGGCGATAACCCGAAATATAGGTGCGTTGGGCTGATCCCCACTGTCAGCCCATCGGCCCACTTGGTTAGTATAGGTTTTGGTAGCAAATTGGTAGCAAATAGCGCCCGATATGCCGTTTTTTACCTGTTGCTCCGACCTATAAGCTGTTTATTATGAATAGCCGTCTACTAGAGCGCTACCTTGACACGGTAGAGGTCAGGAGTTCGAGTCTCCTCGTGCCTACCATATTTTTCATAGATTTACAGCAACTTCCTCGCAAGACTTTACGGCTTTTTGTGGCAAATCCTTCAAACCCTCTTGCGACTCTCCTCCTTTCATGAGCATTGTGTAGACCGATCCGACCATCTTCTTCACGCTCTCCGGCAACTCCTGCATGTACTCGTTGGCGGTGGTGTCCGCCTTCGCATGCCGCAGGTGCGCCTGGATGTCCTTCACTGATCCCATTCGCTGCGCGCGGGTCGCCATCGTCCGGCGCAGAATTAGAAATTCAATTTGGGCACCTTCAGCTTCTCCGCAAGGGGTTTTAGAACCCGGTTCCGATAATTGCCGGTGTCCGTCACGCCGCCCTCCGAGTTCGGAAAAATGAATGCGTCGAGCGAAGAGTCGGGACAAACCTGCTTCCAACGCAGCAGTCCGACAGCCAGTCCAGATGGCAAATAAATGTCCCCTAGACTTTTCCGGGTTTAGCCAAACGGCCTGATCTGTCCCTTGTAGACGGTTTCGGTGATCGACAACGTATTGCGATTGTCGAAGGAAGGCCAGCGCAGAGCGAACAACTCGCTCGGACGCAGTGCGCCAGTCATGTCCAGCATGGGCAGAACTCGGCCCCGCGTGCTGGCCTTCGCCAGAGCCTCCCGCATTTGTTCCCACGTAAGCACCTGCTTGTTCTTGGGCCGAAGATGGTTGGGCACCTTCAATTTCCAGGCCGGGTCGCTTACAAGGAATTGCTGGTCGATGGCTTCATCGAAAATCGACTTCAGATACGAGCGCGCGTGCTTCACGCGATCCTGAGACAGCCGTGTAGCGAGATTGTTCAGGTGCGTTTGCAGCATAAATTTGTCGGCCATTTCGAGAGGAACTTCCTCGAACTTCGCCAACAAATCTTGTTCGATCTGAATCTTCTTGATCTTCGCAGAAGTCAAGATATTTGCTGCGCCTTCAGGGAAATTCTAGACCACCCAACATCAAGAATCATCTGCTTTTATAGGCCTTTTGCAGGTTTTTCAGGATCGACTAATGTAGCTGGATGGCGACAAGGAGTCATTCTGAACGGAGGTCGGTCGCCCGGCAACGCGACCCAAGTGAAGAATCCAGAGAATACTCGCCTGGGCTGCGTCGCCATCGCACTCTGGATTCTTCGCTCCGCTCAGAATGACTCGCTCTATTTTTGATTGCAGTATCTGTGAACATCTAGTAGCCCGCGTCGTTCACCTGGTTCAGCATTGGCTCTCCTGCCATGTAGCGGCGCACCTGCTCCCCGGCAAATTTGTACCCGCGGATCGAAAATCCGGCCACCGAGCCCGCGATGTGCGGCGTAATAAAACAATTGGGCGCGCTCCACAGAGGATGGCCCTTGGGCAGAGGCTCCGGGTCGGTCACGTCCAGCACCGCATGGATGCGCTGAGCTTGTAGCTGCTCCAACAATGCATCCGTGTCGACGACAGGGCCCCGCGCCGCGTTGACCAGCAACGCTCCCGGTCTCATCCGCGCCAGCATATCGGCATTCATCATGCCTCGGGTCAAATCCGTCAGCGGCACCAGCAGCACCACCACGTCCGCCTCCGGCACCAGCCCCGCCAGATCGCCGAACGCCAAAACACCCGGCTTAGCCGTCCGCGCCACCCGAATCACTTCGACATCGAAGACGCGCAACAAACGCTCCAATTCCGCGCCAATGCCGCCGTAGCCGACAATCAGCACCTTCTTGCCGTGCAGTTCGTCCGCCAGGATGCGATAGGAATGCACATTCGGCTGCGAATCGTCCCGAACCGGCTGTGTCCCTCGCGCGCCTCGCAGCAACACCTGGCCATCCCAGAACTGCTCATGCTGACAGTCCCGGTAGTACGGAAAGCGCCACAGCGTCCCCAGAATCGCCATCAGTATCCACTCGGCAACCGGGATATTGTGCAGCCCCTGTCCATCGCAAAGGATGACTCCCTTGGGCAGCCATGGCAGGATCCAGTCCACGCCCGCCAACAGGCACTGGATGACCTTCACGCCGCGCAGATGCGGAAACATGGGCGTCGCCAGCCAGCCGAACATCGGCGGAATCCAGAAATCCACGTCCACGTCGTGGTCCAGAGTTTCCGGCAATCGAACCAGTGCAACGTTTTCTTTCGGGAAATCCATCAGGAAATCGTCAGAGATATTCGCGGGAAGGCCTATTTTCAGCATGTCCTGATGATACCCAGCCACGCAACGCCGCAGCAAACCAACGCCGCCCTTTTTCCCGTGCTATTGGTTTTTAGGGCTCAGGTGCAAGACGTGCTTTGCCACGTCCGGCCAGAACTCGCGAAAAACGTTAAACCCTCCATCGCGGATCGACACCTGCACCAGCCATCGTTGCCCGGTTTTCGTCCAGTCGCGATAGCGGGCCGGATAATATAGATCGCCCAACCCGGCGGCAGCGCCCTTACCGACAATTTCCGAGTAGTTGAAGGTATTTTTTCCGGCGTCGTTCGGCGTAATCAAAACGCGCGTGTAGGCGTACAGGGCGCGCACATACCAGTGTCCTGTCCCCATCGCATAGTAGCGTGAGTCCTGTCGGGTCAGCGTGGGGACGATGGTGTCGGTCATGTAATTTCCAATGCCTTTGTCCACAAACCCATGCCAGTAATAGACCCCGTAGCCAACCCAGCCATTGCCGAATTCCGGATAGCTCTTGGAGACATAGGGGATTTCAGTGTCCACCGCATTGAAAATGAACGCGGAATAATCGAATGTATTCTGCGTTCCGATCAGGAATTTTTCCTTGAAAGTTGGCGGCGGGGGCTTGGCGCCCACGCTGACGGCGCGATAATTCGGAATCCAGCCCATAATGCGTTGCGGCTGCTGCCCGTAGTCGGGCGGAGGCGTATTGGGGTTCTGGATCGGGTTTCCGTTCACATCGTAGTGGACCCGGTCGCCCTTGTCTCCGGGGATAGCTGGCGATCCGGTGGCTCCCGTCTGCGGAGCGGTGCGGTTCTGGGCTTGCCGCGGGGTCGGCGCGGCGGGCAGCGCCGCCGACGCGGTCTCCGCTGCGGCAACCGCATTCGCCCGCGCTGGCACTCCAAGTCCCGTTCCGCCCGTCTGGGCCACGGCAGCGTGCGGGGCCGACAGCGCCACCGCACAGGTCACGAAAAACGTAAAAAATAATGATAGGGGTTGCCGCAAGCGCAAAACTGACCATCCAAGCGTAGAGTAGGTTTGTTTCCTGTTCTTAATGTTAGACGCAATCTGCCCTCATCTGGGTCAATCGCATCCGGCGTATGTTCATTTTTCCTTCGCGCCCGCGGGTATTGACTCTTATGCGTCCGGCCAGCGACATGACAGCGGAAAATGTCCTGAAACGGTGTAGTAATAGGAATGGTTTGCCGTATCTAGTATCTAAGGGATACAAGATTAAAGGCCCCGAACCCACAGGCCATCAACTGAATTGGAAATTGTCATGTTCGCGATGAAAACGAGACTTTTGTTCCCTGCAATCGCTGTCAGCTTTGCCTTTGCCTTTTCCCTCTCTCTATCGGCACAGGGCCAAACCGTCGAAACGCCCCCCATGCTGGATCAGGGCTTCCACAAAATGTACAACCTCCGCTTCCTGGAGGCGCATGCCATTTTTGCAAAGTACATGGAGGAACATCCTGAAGATCCCATGGGGCCGGTGTCCGACGCAGCAGCCTATCTTTTCGCGGAGTTCCATCGCACCGGCGTCCTCGATATGCAACTGTTCACCAGCGACACCAACTATATGCATCACAAAACAGAACCCGATCCAGCGGTCAAGAAATCTTTCGACGCCGATCTGGATAAAGCGGATGGATTGTCCGACGCCATTCTCGGCAAGCAGCCCAACGATGCGACTGCGTTGTTCGCAAAAACGCTTACGTTCGGTCTCCGCGCCGACTATGCGTCGTTGCTGGAGCGTCGGGACATCGCGGGGTTCCAATTTACCAAGGCTGGCAGCGCCTATGCTCATCGCCTGTTGCAGGTCGATCCCCACGCCTACGATGCCTACCTGGCCGTCGGCATGGAGAATTACATTCTCGGGCTGAAGCCCGCTCCGGTTCGCTGGCTGCTGCAAATGGCGGGTGGAGAGACCAACCGCACGCTGGGCGAGCACGACCTGGAGCTGACTGCGGCCCAGGGCCACTACCTCAAGCCGCTGGCCAAGCTGCTGCTATCTGTTGCCGCCATGCGAGATAACGACAAAGTCAGGGCCCGCGAACTGCTATCGTCTCTGGCGCAAGAATTTCCCAACAATCCCCTCTACGCCGAACAGTTGGCGAAACTCAAATGACCTCGTTGCATCTTCCGGTAGACCCCGGACTTCAGTCCGGGGGAACAAACTCAAATCCACGCCGCGCCTTCAGGCGCTGAGGTTCCACGCATCCACTCCAATCGAACCGTGCGCATTAAATTTCTTGCCGAATCACTACCAAATAAGAGGGGCGTGGAATATTCCACGCCCCTCTTCCTGCATTCTGCCGTTTTTGGTTATGGTATGTAGTAACGGAACGAGGTCCAGAACATATTGTCTGTTGCCTTGGGTTGTAACCCGTCAAGGCCCGACCATATCTTGCGTTGGGCATTGTTGTACTGCATTCCATAAGCCAACTTGCCTTTTCCTCCGCGGTAGAAGTTGTACCAGAATCCCACGGTTTCGTTGACGATGGCTCGGGTATCGTTGGCGCAGTTTGCCTGGCCGCCGGGACCGTACGGCGAGGATGAAGGGACAGTCTCGGTCTCGCAACCGCTGTTGTTGAATGTATACGCGCCGTAGCCGACCGATGCGCCGGCAGGATTCAGGTAGTATGCGCGGCCCGCATAGTCTCCTCCGTAATACTCGTACAAGTCCCATTTCCCAGGATGCAATTCAGCCGAGAACAATGCGACGGTATTATGCAGCGGCGCCAGCGTGCCGTCTGGATGCACGGTGCTGTCCGGCAGGCCCCCTGCGCCATAGCGTCCGACGCTCTGTCCATACATTCCACGCACACCGATGTTATACAGGCCTTTGTGAAATGGCAGCCACGCCCCAGCTTCCACAGCGCCAGCAACCTTGTCGGAGTTATATGCTCCGACTGCGCTCTTTGTACTGGCATTTGGGTAGACGCGGTCGCGCAGGAAGGTGGAGATTCCGGCAATTTCATAATGGCCAAACCCCGGTTCAAAATCGACCTTGGCAATCACATCCGGCGCCATGTTGATGGAGTAGTTGGTGCTTGGGTTCAACAAGCCGCCTGGGTTTCCGGCAGTTCCAAGAACGAAGTTGTTGGTGAATCCCTGGCCGCCAAAGGTCGTTTGAGGGTTTTCCAGCGCAATACCCGTGAATATTTTTCTATTGAAGAAGTTGTCGTAGACGCGGAATCCATATTGCCGTGCCCAGATAAAGCCCGGAACGTACTGAGGGTCAATGGTGAGAGGAATGGCCTCATACCGGTTCTGCATACCCACTGTAGTTTCAGTAAGGAACGACCACATCTGGCCGCCCACCACGGTAAGGCCGTTTGTGTTCTTGTATCGCGCCCACATTTGGCGCTGCCGGAGCGTGTAGCTGTTGCTCTCGTTGTTGTTGGAGGTGGTGCCAGCCGACAGAAAGTCAGCCTCGTAGTAACCTCCTATCGTCGCGTGCGGATATTTCCCCTCCGCCAGAAGTGTGATACGCGACTGACGGCCAGTCGCGACAAATTCATTCTGGTGGCCAAGCGCGGAGTTGTTGAACGGAATCGAACCGAATGGCGTGTTCAGACCGCCCCCGGTTGCCCGCTGACGGTCTACAGTTTCAGCCGCAAGGAAGCCTCCCGGCGTAAGGAACGCATCTTTGAATTTGAGCGCGATTGGGTTCGCATAATTTTCGCGCATACCCTCGTCGTTCTGGCGGACAGTGGTCACTACCGCTTTAGTTTGCGCCGTGTCCGCCTGCACGCCCTGCACCGCCTGTTTCAAATTGGTATAGGCTTCGCTGTTTTCGCTGGAACTCTGCTGGACCGCCTGCACCTGCGTTTGCGCCTGCTGTGCAGCCTGCTTCGCCTGTTGCGCTGTGTCCTGCGCCTGCTGCAGTTGCTGGTCGCGGTTTTGCAATTGCTGCTTCAACTGGTCGATCTCTTCCTGCTGCTGTTGAAATTGCTGGCGCATCTCCTGTAATTCCAACTCGATGCTCGATGGCTTTTTGCCCGCAATTTTCGTGTGGACGGTTGTGGTCGTGCCTGTACTTGATTGCGCAAATACAGACATGCCCGCCTGCGGCACCATCGCCACACAGGATGCGAGAATCAGGGCGCTTACCTTGTTCGATCCGCGTTTCATTCGGCCTCTCACTCTTGGTTTTTGGAAGATCCATGCAGGTGCAATGCCCGCTGTCCGACTTTGCGGACACGATGGTCTTTGCCGATCGCAAGGACACATCGCCAGCGGGGATCTTCATTCACACCGCAAGTAGTCTTACAGTGCGGCGTGAATATCCTGAAAACAGAAGATGAATGGGAGATGAATTTGCGCGCCGTTTGTGGAATTGGCGGCGTTTGGATGAGAAAGGGCTTCAGCGGCCGCAGGAGGTTTGGGTGCCTCAGGTCTCGCTTCTGAGACCTGGGATTTTCCGTCTGCACATATGGGGCCAGGCGCCCTCAGCGGCCCTCGGCCCCTGAGAAACTGGATTGGACCTGACTCTACGGCAAATTGCCCAATTGATAGTTCAACGCCGCCAGGGACAGTTCGTACTCGTATTCAGCATTGACATTCTCAATCGAGGCCTGGGTCTGCTCCAATTGCGACTCGCTGAGTTCAACGATGGAACTCAACCCAAGCCGATACCTGGCCTGCGCCAGATCCAGCCCCAGGTTCGCCGCCTTCAGCAGCTTCTGCGTTACTGCGATTTTCTGATAGGAAGTGTTGGTCTGCAGCCACGCGTCGCGCACGTCCCGCACCACCCGGTCGCGCAGGTCGCGTAGGTCCTCCTGCGTCGCTTTCGCGCGGTCGTCCGCCTCATGCGCCTCGGAAGTATAGCGAAATCCATTGAAGATCGGGACTTCGAGATCGGCCCCAATCGCGCCAAACCAATTGCTGGTGAAATACTTGTCGTCGCGGACCGGCGTGCCGCCCACCACTCCCATGGCGCTCAAGCTGGGCAGCAGTTGTTCCCATTGCGCGCGGCTGTACTTCTTCGCCGCCTGCTGGTCGTAGTCCAGCGCCATCAGGTCCGGCCTCTGTCTCAGCGCCGTCTGTACCAGTTGGTCTTGGTCCGGCGGGGGCGAAGAGATCGGGCCGCCGCTTTCGACCAGCGTGTAGGTCATCGGCCGATCGAAACCGAGCACCGACGTCAGGGCGTTGATGTCGTTGTTATATTGCGTCTGGGCGTCGAGCAGCAGCAGTTGTGCCCGCGCCAGATTTTCGTCTGCAAATGCCAGATCGATCGTGGAGCGCAACTTGTTCTTTGTCAGCTCGGTAATTTGCTGGTCGGTTGTCTGCCGCGTATTCACCGTCTGTTGGGCCACCCTCACCAACGCCTGCGCCTCCAGCGCGTCGTAAAACGCCTGATCGGTAATCAGCACGACATCCAGCGTAGTGGCCACGGCCTGAGCGTTTTGTGCCTTCTCATAAAGCTTGGAAGACGCAATCAGATTGGAGGTGCGGCCAAAATCTGTGATCAGTTGGTGGAGATCCAGTCCTCCGCCGGCGTGGGTAATAAGACGCGTCGAGCGCAATCCATCGAAGGTGAAGCGGCTGCCCGTGTCCGCCTTGGACCCGACCGCCCCTCCATCCACTTGCGGCAGATAGTTGGATCGCGTCTCGCGATACACCTGGTGCTGCGCCCGCGCCAGCAATTGGCCCACGCGCACTCGCGGATTGTTGCGGATCGCAATCTGCTCGGCTTCGTGCCGCGTCAGCTGCTGCGGAATCGAAAACACAGTGCCTCCGGTCGTCGTCTTGCGAGGCCCCATGGCGGACGAGGTCCCGGACAGTGTATCGTCCGGCATCGCCGCCGCATGCGGAGCGACCGGAGACACGCTGGCATCTGCCTGTTCGATGTTTTTCGTCAACATCACTGTCGAAGGCGCGTCGGCAAGCGTCTGCGCCTGTAAACCTTGCGCGCCACCCCAGAGGGAAAAGATCGCCAGTGCGGCAAACAGCGGATATAGGGTGCGGTTTTGCTTCATGCCCGTGCCTCCAGGTTCGGTGTGCTTCTGCCGCCGGACTCATCTTCATGCCTGCGATGAATCAGGTAATAGACCGTCGGTACCAGGAACACCGTGACCACCCCGGAAACCGTCAGGCCGCCCAGAATGGCGCGGGCCAGCGGCGCGTACTGTTCGCTGCCCGCCTCCAGCCCCAGTGCCATCGGTATCAAGCCCAGCGCCGTCGCCAGAGTGGTCATCATGATGGGCCGCAAGCGGACCCGACATGCCTCTCCAATCGCCAGCTTCAGCGGCTTTCCCTCGCCTCTTTGTATCCCAATAAAGTCCACGATCAAAATGCTGTCCGACACCACAATTCCGGTCATCATCAGGCAGCCCATCAGCGACATGATGTTCAACGACGTTCCCGTCACCAGCAGAAACAGCAGCACCCCCGACATGCCCGGCGGTACCGCCAGCAAAATGATGAAGGGATCGGACAGGGAGGCGAACTGCGCCATCAGCACCAGGTAGACGAGAACCACGGAGAGAGTCAAGCCGATGGCGAAGCTCCGGAAGGAGTCCCTCATGTCGTTGATCGAGCCGGTGATGCTGACCAACGTGCCATGCGGCGGGTGAACTCCGTTGACAATTTGCTGGATTTGTTTGCCGACCCGGCTCAGGTCCTCCGTCTTCGGCATCACGTAGATATCGAACACGCGGCGCAACTGGTAATGGTCCACCACCGTGGGAGTATTGATGTACTTGATGTCCGCCACCGACTCCAGCGGAACGATATTGTCGTGCGGCGGCACTGTCTCCTTGGGGCTTTCCGCCGCGCCGGGCTGCAAATGCGCCGTCAACTGGGGGGCGCGCAAAGGGATTTCCTTAAAGTCCTTCATGGTCTGGATCTGGGTGTCGTAATACTGCACCGTCAGCATGTAGTTGTTGCCCGACTTGGGGTCGATCCAGTAACTGGGCGCAATCATGCCGTTGGAGGTCAGCGCCGTGATCACCCCGTCCACCACATTTTTTTCCGTCAGCCCCAGCATCGCGGCCTTCTGACGATTGACATTCAACTGCAGGCCGGGATAATCGATGTCCTGCGGAATCAGCACGTCGCTCACGCGATTCAGCTTGCTTATCTTTGTGGCAATCTCTCGGGCGACATCGTACCCGGTCTTCAGGCTCATCGTGTTCACCTGAATATCGAACGGCGCCGGTTTGCCCTGGTTCACCACCGAGTCCACCATGCCGCCAGTCTGGAAGTATGTCTCGATGTCGGGAATCTCCTGCCGCAGCCGCCGCCGCACCCGCGACATATAGACGTAGCTGCCGATTTTATGGTCTTCCTTCAAGCTCACCTGGACGAGCCCATTGTCCATCGCTGTGTTGGTTGTGTAGATGGCTGAAAGATCGGGATAGACGCCGATGTTCGACACGATCATGTTCAGGTCGGAAGGCGCGACCACCTGGCGAATGATGTTCTCAATCCGCGCGCAGTAATGGTCGGTCAGTTCCAGCCGCGTGCCCGGCGGCGCCTTGAAGTCGATCACGAACTGACCGGGGTCGGTGCGCGGAAAAAACGCCAAATTCAAAAATGGATACAGGGCGAAACTACAGACTACAAACGCGGTGAACGCCAGCGTGACAATTACGGGGCGGTCTAGACAAACAAGAATGGCCTTGTCGTACCTGGACTGAAGCCAGTGGAAAAAATGGTTGAAGCGCTCAACCACGTATTCAAAAGGAGAGCGGGATTTATGCTCGCGCGCCTCTTTTTCTTCCCGAACGTCGATTGCCAATTCGGCGGGGTCCGTGTCCTTGGACGTGTGCTCGGACTCTGCCTCTCCATGTCTCTCGACGGTAATGAATTTCGCGCAGAACAGCGGCACCACCGTCATGGCAACAATGTAGGAGGCAGCCATGGCCAGCACCACCCCCAGCGCCAGCGCGGTGAACAGATACTTGCTCACTCCATTGAGCAGTACCACGGGAAAAAATACGATCGAGGTGGAAACCGTGGCCGCCAGAACGGCCAACTGCACTTCCTTGCCGCCCTGCTCGGCGGCAATCATCGGCTCCTCGCCCATTTCCATGTGGCGAAAAATGTTCTCCAGCACGACCACGGAGTTGTCGATCAGTCGCGACAACGCCAGCGCCAGTCCGCCCAGCACCATCGTGTTGATGGTCCCCCCAAGGGCGTTCAATAACAGAAATGCCGCCAGGACAGACAGCGGAATCGAAAGCATCACCGCTACGGTGGCGCGCAGGTTGCCCAGGAACAGCAAAATCATGATCGCCGTCAACAGCAGTCCAATGCCGCCTTCGCGGATCACGTTGTCCACCGCGATCTTCACGAAAATGGACTGGTCGAACACCACCCGCGCCTTCAACTGCCGCGGCACATCCAGCAGGTGCTTTACCCGCTCGCGGATGCCTTTGACAATCGTGATCGTGTTGCTGCCGCCGCCCTGCTTGAAGATCGGCAGATACACCGACCGCTCCCCATCCACCCGGACAATGTTGTATTGCAGTTGTCCTGAGTCCTCGGCATGGCCCACGTCGGCGACCAGGATCGAGGAATTGCCCACCGTCTTCAGCGGAATCCGATTCGCATCCGACGGCTTCATCACCTGGCTGTTGGCGTAAATGTTGTAGTCCTTCGGCCCAATCCGAACATCGCCCGCCGGCAGAATCAGATTGGAGTTGTTCACCGCCTTGTACACGTCGTTGACGCTCAACCCGTTGGCTTCCATCTTCAGCGGATCGACGTACACCATCACCTGGCGATAGGTGCCGCCATAGGGCTGCGGCACCGAGGCCCCTTCGACGTTGGCCACCTGGTCGCGAACTTCAAACATCGCGTAGTCTTTCAACTGGATCTCATTCAGCCCTTGCCCCTCCATCGTAATCAGGCAGACCGGCAGGTTCGAGGCGTCGAACGAAAGTACCACCGGAGGAAAAGTCCCCGGCGGCAAACGCCGCAGATCGGCCATGGCCAGGTTGGAGATGTTGCTGACGTCCGCGTTCGGGTCGGTGCCCGGCGTGAAATACACCTTGATCAGGCTGACCCCGGTCATCGAACGCGACTCGATGTGGTCGATGTTGCTTCCCAAGGTGAAGAAGCGCTCGAAGGTGTTGGTAATATCGGCTTCAATCTGCTCCGGCGGCATGCCGGAATAGAAGGTCGCCACCACCACCACCGGTATCTTGACAGCCGGAAACAAGTCCACCGGCATGCTCAACAGGTTCACCGTCCCTATCACCACAATGGCCAGACACGCCATCAGAATAAAAAACGGATATCGGATTGCAAACGAAGACATCTACGTCAGTTTCCCTTCTTATGAAGACTCGGAAGACTTGCGGGTCGTGCAAATGCCGATTGACAACGCGCGCAATGGGCAGTCTTGGAAAAATACAAAGTCTGGCTCATGTTGTGGCTTGCAAACCCGGCCCTTCGTCATTGCCAGGTTCTTGTTCTTGCTTGCGGTGAATCAGGTAATACACTGTGGGGACCAGGAAAACGCTGACGACAGCCGAGACCAGCACTCCGCCTAAGAGCGCCCTGGCCAGCGGCGCGTACTGTTCGCTGCCCGCCTCCAGCCCCAGCGACATGGGGATGATTCCCAGCACTGTCGCCAGCGTGGTCATGATGATCGGCCGCAGACGGAACCGGCAGGCCTCGGCCAGCGCCGTCTTAAGCGGCTTGCCTTCCTGGCGCTGTTTGCCGACGAATTCCACGATCAGAATGCTGTTGGAAACCGCCATGCCGGTCATCATCAGCAGGCCCATCAATGACATGATGTTCAGCGACGATCCTGTGATCAACAACGTCAGCACCACCCCCGCAACCCCTGGAGGTACAGCAAGCAAGATCACAAATGGATCGGAAAACGACGCGAACTGCGCCATCAGGACCAGATAAATCAGCACCACTGCGAGAGTCAATCCGGTGGCGAAGCTGTGGAAGGATTCGCGCATGTCCGTGATCGAGCCGCCGATGGTGATCAACGTGCCGGCCGGCGGGTGGGTCTTGGCCACGATCCGGTCAATCTGTTTGCCGACCCGCCCCAGGTCCTCGGTCGTAGGCATGATGTAAACATCGAACACGCGGCGCAGTTGGTAGTGGTCGACCACTGTGGGAGTATTGATGTACTTGATGTCCGCCACCGACTCCAGCGGAACGATATTGTCGTGCGGCGGGACTATTTCCTCTAAACTCTCGGCACTGCCGGGCGGCAAATAGGCGACGGAATGCTCGGCCCGTAGCGGGATTTCCTTGAAGTCCTTCATGGTCTGGATCTGGCTGTTGTAATACTGCACGGTCAGCATGTAGTTGTTGCCCGACTTGGGGTCGATCCAGTAACTGGGCGCGATCATTCCGTTAGAAGTCAGCGCCGTGATCACCCCGTCCACCACATTTTTTTCCGTCAGGCCCAGAAACGCAGCGTGCTCACGATTGACATTCAACTCGAGCCCGGGATAGTTGACGTCCTGGGGGACCAGCGTGTCGCTTACCAGGATCAAGCCGTGGACCTTCTCGGCAATCTGCTGGGCGATGGCGTATCCGTCCTTCAGGTCCATGGTGCTGATCCGGATATCGAACGGCGCCGGTTTGCCCTGGTTCACCACCGAGTCCACCAGCCCACCGGTCTGGAAGTATGTCTCGATGTCGGGAATCTCCTGCCGCAGCCGCCGCCGCACCCGCGACATATAGACGTAGCTGCCGACTTTGTGTTCCCTTTTCAGGCTTACCTGGACGAACCCATTGTCCATCGCCGTGTTGGTCGTATAGATGGCCGAAAGGTCCGGGTACACCCCAATGTTCGACACGATCATGTTCAGCTCGGACGGCGGCACCATCTGGCGAATGATGTTCTCAATCCGCGCGCTGTAGTGGTCGGTCAGTTCCAGCCGCGTGCCCGGCGGCGCCTTGAAGTCGATCACGAACTGACCGGGGTCGGTGCGCGGAAAGAACGCCAGGTCCAAAAACGGATACAGCGACAGGCTGGCCGCCACAAAGATTGCCACAATTACAGTTACAAATACCGGGCGACGCAGGCAGTACTCCACCCCACGGTCGTATCGGCCCTCCAGTCGGCGATAGCGGCGGTTGAATCCGCCGACAATTCTCTGGAAAGTCGACGGGCGTTTTTGGTCGTACATCTGCTCGTTCTCACTGTTTTCAAGCAAAATCTCGGATGCTCCAGATTCATCCGGTTCCGCCGAGGTTTCGTGGCCATCGTGCCTCTCTAGACGGATAAACTTCGCGCAAAACAGCGGAATCACCGTCATGGCGACAACGTAGGAGGCGAACATGGCCAGCACCACCCCCAGCGCCAGCGCGGTAAACAGATACTTGCTCACTCCGGTCAGCAGCACCACCGGGAAAAATACGATCGAGGTGGCGACTGTGGCCGCCAGCACTGCAAGGTCCACTTCCTTGCCGCCCTGTTCGGCGGCGGTTATTGGCTCCTCGCCCATTTCCATGTGGCGGAAAATGTTCTCCAGCACGATCACGGAGTTGTCGATCAGTCGCGACAACGCCAGCGCCAATCCGCCCAGCACCATCGTGTTGATGGTGTTGCCCGCGGCATTCAACAGCAGAAAGCCCGCCAGCGTTGACAGTGGAATCGAAAGCATCACCGCTACGGTGGCGCGCAGGTTGCCCAGGAACAGCAAAATCATCAGCGCCGTCAACAGCAGTCCGATGCCGCCCTCATGGATCACGTTGTCCACCGCCATCTTCACAAAAATGGACTGGTCGAACACCACCCGCGCCTTCAACTGCCGCGGCACATCCAGCAGGTGCTTTACCCGCTCGCGGATGCCTTTGACAATCGTGATCGTGTTGCTGCCGCCGCCCTGCTTGAAGATCGGCAGATACACCGACCGCTCCCCATCCACCCGGACAATGTTGTATTGCAGTTGTCCTGAGTCCTCGGCATGGCCCACGTCGGCGACCAGGATCGAGGAATTGCCCACCGTCTTCAGCGGAATCCGATTCGCATCCGACGGCTTCATCACCTGGCTGTTGGCGTAAATGTTGTAGTCCTTCGGCCCAATCCGAACATCGCCCGCCGGCAGAATCAGATTGGAGTTGTTCACCGCCTTGTACACGTCGTTGACGCTCAACCCGTTGGCTTCCATCTTCAGCGGATCGACGTACACCATCACCTGGCGATAGGTGCCGCCATAGGGCTGCGGCACCGAGGCCCCTTCGACGTTGGCCACCTGGTCGCGAACTTCAAACATCGCGTAGTCTTTCAACTGGATCTCATTCAGCCCTTGCCCCTCCATCGTAATCAGGCAGACCGGCAGGTTCGAGGCGTCGAACGAAAGTACCACCGGAGGAAAAGTCCCCGGCGGCAAACGCCGCAGATCGGCCATGGCCAGGTTGGAGATGTTGCTGACGTCCGCGTTCGGGTCGGTGCCCGGCGTGAAATACACCTTGATCAGGCTGACCCCGGTCATCGAACGCGACTCGATGTGGTCGATGTTGCTTCCCAAGGTGAAGAAGCGCTCGAAGGTGTTGGTAATATCGGCTTCAATCTGCTCCGGCGGCATGCCGGAATAGAAGGTCGCCACCACCACCACCGGTATCTTGACAGCCGGAAACAAGTCCACCGGCATGCTCAACAGGTTCACCGTCCCTATCACCACAATGGCCAGACACGCCATCAGAATAAAAAACGGATACCGGATGGCGAACGAAGACATCTATTTCTGGCCTCTCTGGACCCTTGTTTTGGCTGGAGCGCTTGTCGCTCTACGATTCGGTGCCGATGTCTGACGAAACGCCGTCAGGTCCATATCGACCGGGCTGGGCGTCACCACTTGCCCCGGCTGATAGTCGGACTGGTTGCCCACGATGACCCGGTCGCCCACCTTGACCCCGCTGACGATCTGGTAATAATTCGGGCCTTGAATCCCCAGCACCACCGGACTCTTCACGACATGATTGGTGTTGTCCACAATCAGGACGTACGGCTGGTCGCCCTCCACGATCGCATCGATCGGCGCCATCATGGCCTTGCCGTCGCTCTTCAATGGGAAGGTCGTGTCGGCGTACATTCCAGGGGCCAGATGCAGGTCCGCATTTGGAATGTCCACTTCCGTCAGCATGGTGCGGGTACTGCGGTCCATCGACCGCGTGAAGCGGACGATCTTTGTGTTGATCGTCTCTCCCGTGGCCTGCACTTGGACCACTGCGGGGCCGCCGATCTTCATATAGTCCGCGTCGGATTCCGGCACCGGCATGCGAAGGCGCAGCAGTCCGCTCTGGGCAAGGCGTACAATCGGCATGGCATTTTTGCTTTCGTCCGTGCCCGCCGCAATCAGGGCGCCGGTGTCCGCATAGCGAAACGTAACCACGCCGTCGAACGGCGCGCGCACATAGGAATAGGCCTTCAGCGCTTTGTAGCTTTCCAGCGTGGCTGCGTCTTCGCTCAACTTTTCCTTCGCAGCCGCATTCGCCGAGTTGGCGGCATCGATCTGCGCCTCGGACGACAGGTCCGCCGCCTGCTTATTGTCGAGGTCCTGCTGCGCAACCAGTCCCGGCATGGTGGCAGCTGCGTTCTTCAGCCGGACATACTCCGAGTGCAGGGCGGCGTGGATGGCCATGGCCCTGGATACGTCATGCCCGGTCCGCTCGATTTCAGACTGGTCGCGACGCACCGCCGCTTTGGCAGCGTCTAACTGGGCGTCCAATTGAGGAACATAGAGAATCGCCAGGACTTCCCCAGTGTGTACCCGATCGCCGATATCGACAAAGATGTCTTTGACGTAACCGGTGACTTCGGCATGCACCAGCACATCCTGATACGCCTGAAAAACTCCCGGGACCGTGACAGAAGACACCGCCGGTCGCAGTTGGACGGTTGCCACCGCGGCGGATGCGGCCTCGTTCCTGGAGGTGCTGGCCGCGTCCGCCGCGGGATCGCCTCCGCGCCGGTTGAATCCAAACCAGATTGCGGCCACCGCAACCATTGCGACCACAACCAGGACAGCAGTGCGTTTCGAAATATGCATGGAAAATATACCTGCCAATGTCAAAGGGCATCGTTGTGAACAGCGGAAATCGTTCTTGCCGCGCAGAAGCGGAGACCGAAGCATCAAGGGTCAACCAGACTGCGGCGGCACGGGTTTCTACGACCCAGTCGATAGCGAGGGAGGAGGTAGAAAGAAGAAATGGGCCAGATCGGGTCTGATTTGCGCGGCGGAGTGCCTGTCCCTCCGGCCGCGTTGCACACGCATAGCAACCGAGGCTTCGGAGTTGCCGAGCGTCGCGACAACGGCAAAAGCGAGAAAGAACACCGCGAAGGCGTCGACTCCACGTATCGACGGCAAGGAAATTGGATTGCGTTTGGTCAGGCACGCCTTGATGGCCGTCGACTGGTGAATGGCTTGCTGGGGCGTGTCGTACTGCGTCAGGCGGCGATGCATGACCCAGCCGAAGACGGCCAGCACGACGATAAAGAGACACACGCTGAAGCCTCCCCGGACCGCCCGTCCTCCGGGGTAGATCCGGGCGCACAATTGCCGCGATGTCTGGTTGTCGTTCATGTACGCCCTCAAAACCATCTCACGTTCAGATGCGGTCTCAATGATTTTCGTTGATGCGGTTTTTTCGACACAGTTTTACGTTCGACCCGCAGCCAGAACGTCCGGCCTGGGTTTCATCCGCTACTCTTATGATACGTTGTCGGACCGCTCTAGGGAAAATGATCGGATCGTTCCATCGCGGGAGATCTGCGGCATCGAAATGAGTCAGTCCGCTCCTGCTTGGACGGCCAGGAAGCGAAAAGGTTATGGGGCCGCATCCAATTCAGGCGGCGGAGTTGCTCGATTCCCTGCAAAGATTAGCGATAATAACCATGGCTACCTTCGACTTCTATGGCAACGACCAGAACTGCGGATAGCAAACTCCATCTCACTCCCGCCGAGCGAATTCAGCGCCGCCGCCTCATCGTTCAGGACACCCTGGCGCTGTTCGGCCTGACCCTGATTGCGATCTGCACTGCTGTGCTCACGTATTTCTTCTTTCACTCTTTCGCGGAACATCGCAGCGTGCTGGAAAAACGATGGTTCGAGCGCGGACAAATCGCAATGGCGGCCGGCCGCCCCGCCGAGGCGGTCGAAGACTTCCGATCGGCGCTGTCCTTCTCCTCGACCAGCGCCGACTATCAAATGGCGTTGGCGGAAGCCCTGGCAGCTTCAGGAAGAACAGAAGAAGCCGCAGCCTATTTTTCCGCGCTGCACGATGCCGAACCGGGAGACGGATTTTTGAACCTGCAATTGGCGCGCCTCGCCGTCCGGCGCGGAAATCCCCAGCAGGCCGTCGAGTATTATCAGGCCGCATTGAACGGTCTATGGCGCGGCCAGGGCACCGAACGGCGGCTGCAAATCCGCCTGGAACTGGCGCAATATCTCATCTCTCTCGGCAGGTCCGTCGAGGCGCAGGGTGACCTTCTCGCCGCGGAAGGCAATTCCTTGGACAATCCATCCGCCCTGTTTGCGATTGCCGATTTGTTGCGGCGGGCCGACGATCCTACCGATGCATTCACCGCATTTCGGCGTGTCGAGCGACACGGCAGCGCCCGTCCATCCCAAGTGTTGCAGTCTCTGCTCGCTGAATCCCAGATCGCGGCTTCCATGGGCCAATATAAGCGGGCCACGCAGGCGCTCAACCGCTATATGGCCAAGTCGCGCCAGCATCCGTCTGTAAGTTCGCCGCGGCAAAATCAAGCGGTCGAACAGCAGTTGGATGCCTACCAGCGGATGTTGCAGTTGATCCCTTTCTACGCCCTGCCGCCCAAACAGCGCGTCGAAAGGGTGCTGCTAGGGGCGGACATTGCCCACAAGCGCTATGCGGGTTGCGCCGCCAAATTGCACCCCAAAAACGGTCCCAGCCGGCAACTCTCCAGCGACGATGCCGCCGCTCTTTCGGCGCTTGCCGCCCAATGGGCGCAAATGGGACCGCGGAAGCCAGCGGCGTTCGCAGGCAATGCGCCCCTACAGCAGCAATTGATTGCATGGACCAACCAGACGGAGATATGGACGGCAAAGGTCTGCGGCCCGCCCACAGGCGATGACGCGCTCCTGCTGCAACTGGCCCAGGTCCCGGACAAGACAGAATGAGCGACCTGACCGCAAGCCCGTTTTCGAATGGCCCCGCCACGGCGCGGTCGCCTCTCGCCGCCGCGCCCTCCCCAACCGGCGGCTTCGCTCTCACCGACGCTGAAATTCAGCGCATTGCCCCCACCCGCGGCGACCGCCTGTTTCTCGTCCTCTCCATCTTCATCGGCCTCCTCTCCGGGCTGCTGGTCGTCTGCTTCCGCATGTCCATTGAATGGCTGCGCGTGCTGCTGCTTGGCTCGGTACCGCATCCCGGCCAATACCGCCTGCTTCTCGCTCCCATGTTGGTCGGCCTGCTACTCGGCTTCATGGTCAAATACATCTTTCCCCAGGCTCGCGGCAGCGGCATCAATCAAACCAAGGCCGCGCTCTACATCTACAACGGCTACATTTCCGTTCGCACCATGATCGGGAAATTCATCACCTCGGCGCTCGCCATCGGTTCCGGCCACTCGCTCGGGCCGGAAGATCCATCGCTCCAAATCGGCGCAGGCATCGCCTCGCTCATCGGCCGTCGCCTTCATCTCAGCCGCGAGCGGCTCCGCCTGTTTGCACCCGTTGGCGCCGCTGCCGGCCTGGCCGCCGCCTTCAACGCGCCCATCTCCGCCATCCTCTTTGTCATTGAAGAAGTCATCGGTGCGTGGAGCGCCGCCGTCCTCGGCTCCATCGTGCTCGCCGCGGTTTCCAGCGTCGTCATCGCCCGCTATTTCTGGGGCGCGCAGCCCATGTTCCACATTCCGCCCATCACCCTGCGCGATAGCCGCGAGCTGCTCGCCTACGCCGTCCTCGGTATCGTCGGCGGATTTGCCGCCGTCCTATTTTCCCGCCTGCTCGCCACCCTGCGTCCATGGCTCCGCTCACTCCCCAACTGGACCCAGGTCCTGCAACCCGGCGCGGCCGGTCTCATCGTCGGCGGCATCGGCTTCTTCGGTTTTCCCCAGGTCATGGGCGCAGGTTACGACACCATCGATCACGCCATGCATGGGGAGTATCTATGGCACGTCCTGCTGGCGCTGGCAGTGCTGAAAATTCTCGCCACCACGCTTTCCTTTTCCAGCGGCACTCCCGGCGGCATGTTTGCTCCAACTCTATTTATCGGAGCGATGCTGGGCGCGTCCGTCGGCAGTTTTGAAAAACATTTCTTTCCTCACCTCACCGGTTCCGTCGGCGCCTACGCACTCGTCGGCATGGGAGTCTTGTTCGCCGGCTTCCTGCGTGTCCCTCTCACCAGCGTCTTCATGGTGTTTGAGTTGAGCGGAAATTACTCCATTGTCCTGCCCGTCATTCTGGCCAACACCCTGGCCTACCTCATCGCCCGCAGCCTGCAGCCTGTTCCCATCTTCGAGACCCTCACGTTGCAGGATGGACTGACCTTGCCCTCCATGGAAGAGGTCCGAGAAGAGACCGCGTTGCGCATTGAGGACGCGCTGCATCCGCTCGACGGCCAGATCTTCGCCAGCTCCGACCCTGCCGCCGTCATCGCCGCAAAAATCCAGGAAGAAAAAGAAGACGTCGCCCTCATCCGCTGCGCCGGCAATCGCTGGTATGTGTTACCGGCTGCGGACCTGGCAAAAATTCTGCAGGCCTCCACCCGCGTCGACCAACCCATTGAAGAACTGCTCCCCGAAGATCGCGCCCCGTTCCTCTATCCCGACCTGCCGCTCAACGAGACCCTGGCCCACTTCCATCGCTGGCCCATCCTGCCCGTCGTCAACCGCGCCGTCTCCGGCCTCCTCGAAGGCGTCGTCTCCCAAGCCGACGTCCTCAAGTGCTATCAAGATCACGCCCACGTCCAAAGCTAGCGCTTTTTCTCACCCTCTCAAATTTGACCAACAATATAGAAAGCTAACTACTAGCGCATTTCTAATTTAGGTAGACACATTTCATGCGATAATGCTTCTGTCTGGCAGGTGGGGGCAGATGCAAGCCTATTCGCAGGATTTGCGGGAGCGGGTGTTGCGGGCGCTGGAGCGTGGGGACCGTC